>CAZJQS010000049.1:0-45311 GCA_964548175.1 uncultured Saprospiraceae bacterium | reverse complement strand
ACCACCTCGATCTGGAGTCGATCACTACTTTGAATAATGCCATGCGCGACTTTAGTGGAAATTTGATCTTCACCTCCCATGACCATCAACTGACTCAGACGGTGGCCAATCGGATCATCGAATTGACGCCCTACGGGATCATCGACAGCCTGATGTCCTTTGATGATTATTTGATTTCAGCGTCGGTTGCCGAGCAGCGGAGAAGGTTGTGGGGCGCAGTGGTGGTGTGAATGAATTAAGAAAGAAAAAGGGGGATGGTGGCTCAGCCACCATCCCCCTTTTTCGTTCCCATTCCTTTTTACCATAAAAAGCCCTAACTTTAAAAGGCGAAAGTGTTGAGTCGATAGCCCATAAGCATTCACCAAAGCCCGTTTGATAATGCCCCGTTTTAATGTGCAAATGTTCGAACTTTGTTTTTTTTATCGCCTTTTCTCCCGAAGAGGAGGGGCTTGCCTTTGGCTTATTTGTTCTTTCTCCCTCGGTGCTTCCACTGCCCAGGAAGCGATACTGAACTTTCATCAGCTAACTACTACGGAGGGGTTATCAGAAACCACCAACGAATTTTTATACACAGACCAAAACAACATCACCTGGATCAGCGCCCTGAATGGGGTGAACCGTTTTGACGGGAAAGTCGTGGAAGTTTTTGGACCGGGCGCAGAAGGACGAAGGCAGCTAAAGGTAGGAGATGTACAGAGCCCTTTTTTCGAAAATGATAAAGGCGACATCTGGTTCACTACCTCCGAGGCCATTAACTTCTTCGAATGCGAAAGCGGTCGCATCCATTCCGTAAATGCCGCCGGAGAGGAAGAACCGGCAGGCGTGCTGCCTTATGCCTTCCATTTGGAGAAAAAAAGGTATTTGTGGGTGAGGTCCAGTGGTCAATTATACCGGATAGACACGCATCACCCCCGGGTCGACTGTCGGGCGCCGATACTGGAGGCGTTCTCGACAATTCGCTCTGCAGTGGAAACGGATTCGGAAGGAAGGGTGAAAAGGATTTTTTCCGGTCATTGGGTTGCTCGTCCATTGGGAATCGAGGTGATCGAATTGGATTGGAAGAATGGATATCAACTAAAACGACGCCAGGCTTTTTTCAGGGAACCAGGAAAACCCGTGGACTTTACCCTTGGCGTTTCTCAAATTATTTCGAATATAGGGGACGAAACCTGCTTTCTGACCAACAAAGGGCTGCTGTTCTTTAATCCGGATAAGCCCTTTAACGAAAAGCAGGACCTGTTCCCTTACCCTTCTGGTCTGAATATCACCGAAGAATATCCTTACCCCTTCATGGCTAAAATTGGAGACCAGCTTTTCCTGGCAGGCAATTCAGACAAATTGGCCGTTTTTCATTTATCTCCCACCGAAAGGGGCTTTAGTGAAACAACTATCAGGGGCTTTAATTTGGATACTAAAAGCTTTTTTACCTCCATTAACCGGGTCTTTATGGGGAGGGATTCCATCATTTGGATTGGAGCGGGAGGGAAAGGCGTTTTTTATGCCAATCTGAAAAACCAGGGTATGCTGTCGGTTTTTCCTAAAAACAAAATAGCGGAGACAAAGATCAGCCATCTTTTTGAATATCCAAATGGGCAGGTGCTGGCTGTTTCCCAAAAAGGAAAGGCATGGGTATTCGATGAAAATGGACAGAAGACAGCGGAAGAAAAGGCCTTGTTGGCAAAAGAATATCCCGGGAGATTTAAACAGGTCCAGCTCAGTAACGGGCAGATTTGGGCCATCTCAAAACTAGGCTTAGGAGCATTCGACACACAGCAAAAGCAGTTTATCTGGGACCCTGCTTCCAGAACGCAGTCCAGTTTATTCGACCTGATACCCTACCAGGACCGTTACCTGATCATGGCGGCTCTAAACAGCCTGCAGGTATATGATATAAAAAAGGATCAATACCAGTATTTTCCGGATGCCGGTTTTCAGGTTTGCTTGCTGCTGGACCATGACAACAGATTGTGGTCTGCAGATGGGAACGGCTTGTTGTCCGTTTGGAAAATTGCTCAAGGCACCTTTCAGCTGGGAAAAACGGCGCAGTTTGAAAAACTGGGTATCATCAATCAGCTGGTGGAAGATCGCTACCGGGGGCAGATACTCGTAGCTACTTCACAGGGGTTGCATTGTATTTCGAAGAACCTTAAAGAAGTTGATCTCATTTCAGCGAAAGATGGCTTAATCAATCAATATGTGCAATCCGTTCAATTAGATGGTAAACACAACATATGGCTCGCCAATAATAAAGGGATCGTTCGATACGTCCCCGAAGCGCCAACAAATTCCTTCACTCACTTCAGCACCAGAGATGGGTTAAGTGCGAATGAGTACTCCGGCGGCGTTTCTTTGCTTGCCAAAAATGGTAAGCTATGGTTCGGCAGCAGCAAGGGAACAGACCTGATCTCCCCTGATCGGCCCCTGCTGGGCAAGGCCCCGGAATTAGGCATCAAGGCATTGAAAATTCATGGAAAAGAACGTTTCTTCCAGCCGGCCATTGATCAGCAGCGGCAAATTACATTAAAGCATCAGGAAAATACGCTGACTTTCGTTTTAGAAGCTCCCGAATATACCGACCCGCTGCGCAATAAGATAAAAGCTTTCCTGCATCACAAAGATGGGATAGACTCTATCCTTATCGAGAACGGCAACACCGTTACGTATACCTATTTACGGCATGGAACTTACCTATTCAGATTTACAGCCTGCAACGCAGAAGGCATCTGGCAGCCAAATCACCAGGAATTGAAAATAACCCTAACGCCTCCCTTCTATCTGACGACTTGGTTTTTGGCGTTGATGAGCCTCCTCGCTTTATCGATCGCCATCAGTGTGCCTACTTTTATGTACAAGTACAGACTGAGGGCCAAACAGCTGCAACTGGAAAAACAGGAAAGGCTGACCGAACGGAAACAGCTGGAGCTGGAAAAGCAACAGGCGCTACAGGCAGAACGGGAGCAGATCAACGCGGAATTTCACAGCATTCTCAATGAAGGATTAATTACCATTAAAAATGCCGGCAAAAGAGCCAAAAGCCTGCCCAAGTCAAAAGAACTGGCGGCCTCTATCGACATCATTCATGAAAAAACACTCGACCTGTTCGATAAAAAGAAACAGCTCATATGGGCCATCAATCCTGAAAACGGTTTCCTCGAAGACCTGGTCGTCCATATCCGGTTCTACACCGCCAAGCTGCTGAATGATAATAACCTGCCTGCCATAATCGATATCCCTGAAGACATCCCTGAACAGCCCATTTCCAGCAAAGCCAAGTACAACCTGTTTATGACCGTAAAAGAGCTGCTGCATAATATCCTGAAATACGCAGAAGCAACTCAGGTCAAACTGGATATGGCCTTGGGTCAAAACCAATTCAGGATAATGATCAAGGATAATGGAAAAGGCTTTGATTTTGAAACGAAATTGAACAATAGGGCTCAAAGTTACGGCCTGCACAAGTGCATGGAGTGGATCAAAGCATTGAACGGCCGGATCCGCTGGCATCACCCGGAGGAAGGAGGAACTGAAGTTAATATCACCCTTCGTGTAGAGGAGCTGAGCTAATTAAACCATAGTTATATTAAACGAAAGTTATATGGTGAAAGCGATAAAAAAAAGGCAATTTGTGCATAAATCATCTGCTAAAAGGGCTAATCAATGGAAAAACTAAAAATAAGCATTGTTGAAGATGATCCTGAATTCCAAAAATGGATTTTAGAAGCCCTTGAAGAGTCGCCCTACCTGGAATGTGTTAGTAAACATCTTGAGGGGGAGGAAGCACTGGCGGAGATCCCTTTCTTTAAGCCGGATATCGTGCTAATGGATTTGACGCTGGAAAAGTCAAAATACAGCGGGATTGAGTGCATACTGCGATTGAGGATAAATTGGCCGGGGCTTAAATTTCTGGTCCTCTCCGCCCACGATGATGAATACCGGATCTTTGAAGCGCTCCGAGTGGGCGCAGGAGCTTATATCCATAAAGAAGAAGTAGATCAGGAATCTTTGATATCGGCTATTCTGGAATTTTATGAAGGAGGTGCTCCCATGAGCCCGGGAATCGCAAAGCGCGTCATAAAAAATCTCCAGCAGGATACGGATGATCTTCAGCGACTACAAAAGTTAACCCCCAGGGAAATCAACGTGCTGGAACAACTATCCAGAGGGAAGCTGTACAAGGAAGTAGCGGACCAACTGGATATCAAGGAAGGCACCGTTAAGCAACATGCGCACAAGATCTACAAAAAACTACAGGTTTTCAACGGCGTAGAGGCCGTATTGAAGTATTTTAATCTAAGATAATATTTAATTTTTTTTTAAAAAAAGGTGACATGAATCCCCCCTTCTCCTTAATGGTGAAATTGTTCATCATTTTATTCACCGGGTTGCTGCTTTTTGAGGCTTCCGCTCAGCAGGGTAGCATCCGGCGAGGTGGCATTGTTTATGTTGAACAGCCGCAGATTGGAAGGATCAGTTCGGTAGTTGATTATGAACAAATGAGGGCCCTGCTGACCAGTGTGGTGCCTGGTGCGACTAGTGGAGACGTTCCTAATGCCTTTACTATTCAGGGGGAGGATTATGAGGTCGCCGGCTTTTGTTTTATTCCCATTTGGGATATCCAACCGCAGCAAAACGAAGCTGACAGAGCTTCTTTCAAGACCATTGGCTTAAGAATTGTGGTAGCCTTTTGGAAAAAGAACAGGGATTGCGCTACCGGAGGTTTGGATCTCGTCTATATCGGCGGCGGCTTTGAAAGGGTAAGTAATGCGGTCGAACCCCTGCAACCAAACTATGAACGTTTGAAAAATATCGCCTCCATTGAGCTGTTGTTCAGCAATACTTCACTCGACATCGGGCCGGGCTATTCAAGAGAGGAGATGGAGGAATTGCATCGATCTTCCAGAGAATTTGACTTTGTCTTTTTGGAATACGACCGATTCCTAGAACTGGCGACCAGTGTAAGGTATTTTCCAAACCAAAGCAGAGCGGATAACGCGCTTTTAATCGAACGGTCGCTGATCAAATACGATGTCTGGAATGATGAACAAGCGCAATTTGAAGTCGGCAATTTCAGGTCTTTATCCTTCCGACCTTATCCGGTGCCGGATTTGCCGGATAGTATGACCATCGCGGCTATTGCACTGGAGGATGGGAAGCGATGCCCGCCTTACTGGTGGGCTTTCGATGACCCCCGGGGCGACCTCATGGACCATACCTTGAATCGCTTTGCCTGTCCAACTGAGGAATTCCCTCCGCGAGAAGAGGAGGTGACTCCTGTGGAAAAAAAGGTCAGAAGATTAGCAATAAGTGCCCATATTTTGACGAGCACCAAGTTCGATAATCCGGATGACTTTTTTAGCAAGGATCCTTCCTACGAGTTTGATCTGGAATATGCCTTCAGCGAAAGAAACGCATTAGAGTTGTTGGTCGGCAGCTATCTGTTGCCTGCAGAGCTTGAGGCCTCTGTGTTCGGTGTTAATCTTTTGTACAAACAGTATTTTCCATTCAAGACCGATAACCCCAAAAAAACATCGAATACTGCTTTGTTCTTTTCTGCCGGGGTCAGCGCTAATGATCTGCCCTCTTTCAGCGAGCTGCAATTTGGTATTATCCTAAATACGGGCTTCCGGCAACCACTTTTTTCAGAAAGGCTTTTTCTGGAGGCAGGCATACAATACCAGCACCTGACCTACTTTGAGAACAATAATAGCGGTTTGAATTTACTATCGCTAAAGGCGGGGCTCAAATTCGATTTGATACAGAAAACATCCCTTAGGGCATCTAATACTACTCCCGAATAACACCTAAAACCAAACCTTAGTAGAGACCGTGCAAAAAGCGATATTTCGTTTTTTGCCGGCTTTTTTTTTGAAAATTCCTTACCTAACATTAACCCTTCCTTAATCCCTGCTTAATAGTCCTCTCCTACCTTAGTTTAGTAATCAAAAACCAACGCTCTTATGAAACTTAAACAATCTATGGTCATTGCTGTAATATTTTACAGCTTAATTACCAATGCTTTCGGTCAAAGCCGACAAGTCAACGGCGTTATCCTGGACGCTATCACCGAAACGCCCTTAATTGGAGTATCGGTGGCTTTAGAGAACAGTGCTATCGGGGATTATTCCGATGTTAACGGTATGTTTAGCCTGAGCATCCCGGCTTCCGAGATGGAAAACGGGGCGCTACTGCTCTTTAGCTACATCGGCTACAAGAACCAATCCCTGGTCATTGAGCCGTCTTCCAATAGAGAGGATTTGAGGATACTACTGGAAGAGGACTTCATCAAACTGGATGAAGTGGTCGTCACCGGGCAGGGGATCGATGTAAACAAGCGCCGCTTGTCTACCGACGTAGCCACCGTAAGCGCCGACAAGCTGGACAAGCTGCCTAGCAACCGACTGGATCAGCTCCTGCAGTCCGAACTGCCGAACGTACAGATCCGTCTCACCGGCGGGCAGCCGGGCACCGCTTCCACCGTGCGCTCGAGAGGCATCATCTCTGCTTTTTCCAACTCTACCCCCATCATCTACGTAGACGGGGTAAGAGTGGACAACCTGAACACCCGCTCTAATCTGGGGCTGAATATTTCCGGCAACCCCCACCAGGGCGCCGCTACTTCCGCCCTGACGGATATCCCGGTGGAGAACATCGAGCGGATCGAGTTCATCAACGGCGGCGCCGCCACTACGCTTTACGGCTCCGATGCAGCAAATGGCGTGATCCAGATCATTACCAAGAAAGGAGGTAAAGGCCGCACGAATGTTAATATGATGGTGGAAATGGGCGCCGAAACGCCTACTAACGACTTCCTGTTCTTTGACCGCACCGCCGACTTGCTTTTTCAGAATGGTTTTGTACAAAATTATTCCCTGGGCATCGATGGCGGGAACGATCGCTTCGGCTATAGCTTCGGAGGTCGCTTCAGCGAAAGTGACGGCTTTCGCATTCACAACCAGGGACAAAATAACAAGATCGACTTTCGCACCGGCTTCCAGGCGAAGCTGAATGACGATCTGACCTATCGCTCTTCTTTTGGGTATGTCAACCAGCACTTCAGAAGAGTAAGAAACGGAAATGCCGGCGGTTATACCGGAATGTGGTTTACTGAAGCAGGCGCTTCTCTATTTACCGGTCCTGGCTTCAACAACCGCTTGGATGAAAATACGCCGGAAGAGTTTGCGGCGATCTCAGCTTATGTGGATTTAGCGGAAAAACTGCAGAACAACCAAACAACGGTCGATCGATTCCAAACCTCACAGGCTTTTGAATATAAGCCCATTCCTAACCTGACCATTCGCGCCACGGGCGGGGTGGACTATCGCGTGTCCAGAGAAACAGGGATCGTGACCAATGAATACCTCAACCATACCCGTGCTACTCCGGAGGAGAATTTCACCACCACCGAAGGAAGCATCCGCAACTATGATCGCAAATTCCTTGGCCTTACCTTCGAGCTGAACGGTCAGCATCAGGCCGAAGTCGGAGAATTTTCTTTCCTATCTACCGTAGGCGGACAGTTTTTCCGCAACGAAGACCAGCAGATCGCCTACATTGGAGAGAACGTTCGCGACGGAGCGATCAGCATCAATCAGGCCGCCATTCGCAATAGCGACGAGTTTTTCGCCGAAGTGGCCAACTATGGCGTTTACGTTCAGGAAAATATCGGCTATAAAAACCGCTATTTCCTGGAGTTTGGTGTACGTGGAGACGGCAATTCGGCTTTCGGTGATGACATTGGTATTCAGTACTTCCCTAAAGTAGGAGCTTCCTACATTTTAAGCGCGGAGCCCTGGTTCAATGCCTCCGGACTGTTTTCTTACGTCAAGCTGAGAAGTAATTATGGGGTGGCCGGTAACTTTCCTACCCCCTTTGCCAATGAGCGGACGATTGAATTTGTTGGTTTCCTTGGCGGACAGGCTGCCGTATTCGGCACGCCCGGCAATGATGATCTGAAGCCGGAGAAAACCTACACCTTCGAGATCGGAGCGGACATTGCCTTGCTGAACGATCGCATCTCGCTGGGCATCAACTATTACAACGCGGAGACGCGCGACGCCCTGTTCAACGTCCCACAGCCGCCTTCCAATGGTGAAACCTCTGTAGCGCTTCAGAACATCGGCGTTATTGAAAACAGCGGGCTGGAGGTTAACGCCAACTTTGTTGTGATCCGCAATCAAAAATGGGACGTACGGCTCGGGGGGTCGATAAATACCTTAACTAATGAAGTAACCGATGCAGGGGGCGCCCCACCGTTTTCTATCAATGGATTTAGTGGAAGGACTGTCCAGGTCGTGGTGGAGGAAGGCTCTCCGGTCGGGGTGATCAGAGGAAACCGAGGTACGTTTGAGAATGGGATCATGGTGGCTACTACGCCACAATCACTACTCGGACAAACGCTGCCTGACTTGTTCGGTAACCTGAATATGTCGGTGCGCTATAAAAACTTCAATTTGTTCGCCAATGCTGATTACCAGTCGGGCGCCTTTGCCCATTCTTTCGACCGGCAGTTCCGCTATCGCTATGGCGCTGCTGATGAAGGGATACCTCAGGCGGAGATCGATGAAAACGGTAGGGCCGCTAACTGGCTGAACTTCACCGATCAATTTGTGGAGCCGACTGATTTTCTGAAAGTAAGGGTAATCGGTTTGACTTATGATCTGCCAAAAGCCCTGATTGGCGACTGGGCGAGAAGAATCAGCCTCGGTTTTACGGTGACCAACCCACTCAACTTTACCGCTACTAGTTTTGACCCGGAAGCGACTCAGGTTGGTGCTGCTCAGGGACAAGGAACGGCTACTACCGGCGGCATTAACTATGGCGTGGTTTCTCAACCCAGACAATGGCTGGGGTCCTTAAAAGTCAACTTCTAATTTTTTCCATCAAAAAATCATGATAATGAAACATATATTAAAGCTCACTATCATTTTATTCCTGTTATCCGGCTGTCAACTGGCGGAAGTGGAAAACCCACAGGTCAGCAACGACAAATTCATTAATTCGCCTCAGGCGGCTGCTTCCTGGATCAACGGGGTGCGTCGTCAACTGGCCCTGACCACCAATCAGGTGATAGAATTTACAGAGCTGGTTTCTGACAACTATTTCAACAACCGTACTTTGAGTAGTAAGGTGTTCGATATTCCGGAAATTCCTTTTATCGATATCGACGTAAACCGTATTCAGGCTTCTTTTCATGCACTGAGGACGGCTGCCGAATACGGACTGGAAGAAGTGCTGCCCTTTGACGAGCGAGCCACGGCCGAAGATGAAGCCATTCTGCGTTTTTACAAAGGCATAGCTTATCTGTACAACGGGGTGTACTTTACCGGCCTGCCGGCGGAGACTTTGGGTGAAGTTTTTCCCTGGGAGCAGCATTTGCAGATTGCCATCCAGGAATTTGACCAGGCCATTGCACTGACCGGCAATGCTGATCTGGAATTAGCCGCTACGCTGGCAAAGGCAAGAGCACATTATCGCTTAGGAGATCAAAACAGCGCAGTCAGCAGTGCTCAGCAAGTCATCAACGGCAGTAATCAGTTGAATTATCAGGTTCGATTTGATGGTAATAATGGCGTGAACAATCAATTTCAGTTCTACCTGTTCGATTCTTCCAACGATGAATTTGCGCCACTACCCAGACTCGACTTTCTAGATCCAAAATTCTACAGCGTTTCTAATCCCTCACAAGAGCAGAAGCCTGTTTCTTTGTTTAAAGCAGAGGAAGCTTACCTGATCGTAGCAGAAGCACAGATTGCCGACAATCAGCTAGATGAGGCTAAGACCACGTTGAAGAACCTGCTGAGCGAGGTCATCGCTAATCGCCCTCTGGCGACCTTCGACGACTCTCGCGAAACGCGCAGTGGAGGTAACCGCACAGATTACCCGCTCTCGGCTGAGGTGATGGTGAAATTTTCTCCAGACGCACCCGCTCAAGAAGGTTTCATCCTGGATCGCCAGGCCGGCCCGGTGACTGTGCCGACAGTTTCCGGTACATCTGTAACAGCTGATCAGATCGATGCAGCTGCAACGGCAGATGCCTTACTAGAGATATTGTACCTGATGCGTCAGGAAATTTTCATCGCTGAAGGACAACGCATGGCGGATTTGGGCATTAAATTCCCGATCGCAGAGACGGAGGTGCTCAACAATCCGAATAGCACGGATGCGTTTACTACGGCTCAGATACCCGATTTCATTCCGCGGAATTTCGGCATGGATGATTTTGCTTATGATGAAGCCAATAATATGGTTACCATGGCTTTTAACATGAATCGGGTGATTGTGGAGAATAAGAATTCGGCGTTCGTGGCGCCGTTTGAATAACATCGGGTAAGTTTTTTGCAGAGGCTGTCTCAAAAGCATCCTGCAGGTTTTCGCAGCCTAATAAGTTTCTTTTTTAGTGATATTTTAAGAGAAAAAATAAAATTTTTTCTCTTAAAATACCGCCAAAAAGATATGTTATTAGCCGCGAAAGAAGGCCGTAGGTCTTTTGATACAGCCTCCATTGAAATAGGTTTGGTATATTGGAGATGAAAACTAAATCAGGTTAGTGCCATGACCAAATACGTTTCCTTTTTCTCTTCAAAATTTTCAATTCCTTACCTCATCACCTTAGGCGCATTCATAATGCTGACCTTCATCATGCTCTTTTTTATCCGCCAATTCAAAGCCATGACCTCCATTTTCCACCCGCAGGAGGTTACAAACGCGACTAAGGGTTTTGATCCGGAAGCATTGAATGCTTACCATGGGTACTTTGTAGCAGATATGATCTGGCCCATCGCCTTACTGGTGATTGGATTAGCTATTTATCAAGCTTACTGGAAAGTCAATACTTCCGAAGAAAGGCAGGGGCTCGTTTTCCAACTCAAAGGGCTTTTCGACCGGCCGATGAGGTGGGCGGTCATTCTGGCAACCGTCGCCCTTTTCACAGACTATTGGGAAAATATTTCTTTCATGACTTTTCAACTTGACCACATCGTGTGGATACAACGAATAAAGGTAGGCGCCTATGGGCTGTTCTTCATTGTGTTTCCCATGGCTCAGATTGTGAGGAGGATGTTGGTGTGAGGGCTAGTAAAAAGCCCCGACGGGGCTTTGAGCAGTACAGCCTCTTCCTTGATCCCGGGTCGATCGGAACCCGGGCTTATCAAAATGAGGGAGTTAGGTAAAAAGTCAGTCACTCCCCTAGGGTGTTTGTGAAGGTAGTTCTCCGAATTTTTCTTTGTATAACTTGGTGAAATAGCTATGGTCTTTAAATCCGGTTCGGTCTGCTACTTCTCCTACGCGCAGATCGGTGCTGGTGAGCAGCCGACGGGCATATTGAAGGCGGATGTTCTGGATGATCTGGGCTGGTGAATGATCTGTCAGTGCTTTCAATTTGCGGTACAACTGAATGCGACTTACCCCCAGGGCTTTGTACAGTTGGGTGACGTCAAAATCCGGGTTGTCCAGGTTTTCTTCGATGGCTTTTTTGACTTTTTCCAAAAAATCATCCTCCTGCTGGTATCGATCTTTTCTTTTGATGGGAATGGCGCCGAAGCCCTGATAGCGGTTCTGCAGTTTTTTTCGCAATTCGATCAGCTTGTTTAAGCGCACCATCAGTTCTTTTTTGTCGAAAGGTTTGGCCAGGTAAGCATCGGCCCCTCTTTCCAATCCTTCCACTCGTGAATCCTGGTCAGCTTTAGCGGTCAGTAAAATGATGGGAATATGACTGGTTCGCTCATCCGTTTTGAGGCTGTTGCAGAGTTGCAAACCATCGACTTCCGGCATCATAATGTCGCTGATGATGATGTCGGGGATGTGCTGAAGGGCCTGATCGATGCCCTGCCGGCCGTTTCTGGCATAGATCAGCTGGAAGGAGTGCTGCAAACAGCTGGTCAGGTAGTGGGTCACATCGGGATTGTCTTCCACGATGAGCAGCAGGGGCTGGTCTTGCTGCAGCGCTGTTGAATCTAAGGGGCTTTTTGTCTCTTCCGTTGTGGTTAAACCGGAAATGATATGGCGCGGAAGGATAAGCTCTTCCTCTTTGAACGCCTTTTCCAGATAGGCCTGGTTGGTGATGGGCAATAAAATGGTAAAAACGGCGCCTTCCCCTTCCTTACTTTTTACGGAAATCTCGCCATTCATTTTTTTGATGAGCGCTTTGGTGAGGGCCAGTCCGACTCCGGCGCCTTCGGCCCGGCGCGTAGTGGAGGCATCGGCCTGATAAAAGCGGTCAAAAATGTGCGGTAGGTAATCCGGAGCGATGCCGATACCAGTGTCTTTGACTTGAAGCGCTAAAAAATCAGAGCCGTTCTTGCCATAGTTTTGAGCGGATTTGCGCCTGGCGATGATTTGTACTTTTCCGTATTCCGGAGTAAATTTCAAGGCATTGGAAATAAGATTCGAGAGGATACGCAGTATTTTTTCCCGGTCAAAATCCATCACGATTTGTTCGGCATCGGCATAAAAATTCAGGTTGATCTTTTGATTGATGGCAAAAGAATGAAAAGATTCGGTGATATATCTCAGGTAAGATAGTATATCTGCCTGTACCAGGTTCAGGTTCAGCTGGCCGGCTTCATCTCTCGCCAGGTCGAGCATGCGATCGATGAGTTCGATCAACTGATCGCTGTTGCGTTGAATGAGCTTTTTTTCTTTGGCATGACCGGAGATCTGGCCCGCAATTCCTTTGATAACGGTCAGCGGTGTCCTGAATTCATGAGTGATGTTGGTGTAGAGGTTTGATTTGACTTCATCCAGATCCCTCAGCCGCCTGGCCTCTGCGATGGCCAGTTTTCTGTTCAGTTGATAACGGTAAGCCCAGTAGCTGAATAAGGCAATGAAAAATACATAAATCGCGATTGACCAAATATTCCAGTACCAGGGTGGGGAGATGATGATGTCCAGGGTTGCCGGTTCTTCATTCCAAACGCCGTCGGAGTTGGCGGCTTTGACGTAGAACGTATACTTGCCTGGATCGAGATTGGTATAATCGGCAAAGCGTTGGTGTTTGACATCCCGCCATTTCTGTTCGTAGGGCTCGAGTTTGACCTGGTATCGGTTTTTTTCGGGGTTCTTATAATGAAGCCCTGCATAATGGATGGTCAGATCGTTTTGGTGGTGGGAAAAACGGAGCTCTTTTGTAAGAGAAATGTGTTTTTTTAATGGCGATTTTTCTTCTATCGATAGTGGTGTTCCAAATAGATCGATGGCTGTGAAAGCTACTTTTGGGGGGATGGTGTTTGCTTTAATGCTGTCGGGGTGGAAGTAAAGCAAGCCAAAATAGCCTGGGAAAAATAATTCTCCTTTCTGATTTTTATATCCACTCATGAAATGGAAAGTATTCCCCGGGATACCATCCGTTTTAAAATAATTACGAAAAGTTTCCTCCTCCGGATCAAAACGTGATATCCCATTTCTGGTGGCCATCCACAGGTATCCTGCATCATCTAGGAGGACGGAGGAAAGGGTGTTACTGGGTAACCCATCTTCTCGGGCATATCGTTTGAACTGGCCTGTTTTTAGCTCATATCGATACAAGCCGTTTTGGCTGCCGATCCAGATATTGCCATATCGGTCTTCAGTAAAAGAATGGGCTTCCGGTAAGTCAAAAACTTCGGTCCGACCGCTTTCAGGATCATAGCGAAAGAAGCCTGCCAGGTTATGGACATTTTTACCAAAACACCCGAGCCAGAGTTTTCCCTGGCTATCCTGAAAAATACCGGCTAGCGGTGGGTAGGGAGCAGAGGACTCTTCGTCGGTTTTAAAGGCCACTTCTTTAAGCGCATTACTGCCCGGATCAAACAGTAGTAATCCTCCCCAGGTGGTCATCCAGAGCCTGTTCTGAGCATCTTCGTAAATGGAATGAATGGAGCCGTCGGTTTTGTAGAAGGTACTGGTTTGGCTAACAGGGTCAAAACATGAAGCAGTGAAGAACTCAAAACCATACCAAACCTTGCCGTCTTGGGTCACCTCAAGGCCCAAAACCATTTTTTCTTCATTCTTATTTGGGGTTTTAGATGGTAAAAAATGATGAAAAATGGTGTTTTGATCTCGCTTCCATTGATGCACCCCCCCACCCAAAGTGCTGATCCAGTAGTCTCCATTTTGATCCTGATCAACACCGGAAATATTATTGTTTTTTAAAGAATGCGCAGCATTCGGGTTGAACCGGAGCCAGTTGAATTGATTGCGTTGCGCATTATATTTCAGCAAAGGTCCTCCATCGGTTCCTATCCAGATGTTCCCGCTGAAGTCTTCCAGCATGCTGGTTACCCGGGTATTAAAATTAAACAATTGCCCGTCTATCTGAACTTCTACTCGTTTAATACTGGCATTTGAGGGGTCAAAGATATATATAGCTCCAGGTCCATTACTCGTTCCCATCCAAATTTGATTATGGGAAGTGGACATCATATAGACTAGGCCGCCTAGTAGGTTGGTGTCCAGGGCTTCATATCTTCCTGATTCCGGAAAAAACCGAAGAATGCGGTTGTGGAAGAGATCGAATACCCAGTACCAGCCTTGCTTTGAAGCGAACAAAAAAGTAAAATCGGAAATGACATTTGTAGTTCCGTCATTTTCACCTTTCAAAGGATAAAATTGAAAAGCGCCTGTTTTCTCCTCCCACCGGGATAGCCCGTTCAAACCCGTCACCCAGATCTCACCATCCGGGGCTTCAAACAAGTGGTTGAACGGTACCCGCCAGATGTCATTTTTAAAGACCTGAAGGCGGCTGTAGTTTTCCTTGTAAAGATCTTCAAGCGAAATTTTATAGACTTCGTCACCTAATATCCAAAGTTCTCCTTTGCTGGTAAGGATTTGCCTAATGCTGCTGGAAATGAGGGATTGTTCTTTTTCCCAGTCAAAAAGACAGGGAATTAGTTGCTCACTTTTCCGGTCAAACCGAAATAGAAGGGGCTGTCCCTGACCTTTGCCCATGCATCCCACCCAGAGATTTCCATCCGGGCTTTCTGCAATGGCTTTTACAGAAAAAGAAAAAGAGGAGCTCGCAACTTCCTGCTCATTTGGCATATAATTGTAGGAGATAAATTCGTACCCGTCATATTTCACCAGGCTGTAGGGGGTGCCCATCCAGATGAATCCAAAATGATCCTGAAAGAGTTCCTCTATTTTGATGTCGGGAACTTCTTTTTGCTGACTGATGTCTTGAAAACGAAGGGCAATGCTGTTGTCAACATCATTATTCCGTCCTTTTTGACTGAAAGAAAAACAGGAAGCCATTAAGGTCAAAGCTCCGGATAGGAGAATCAGAAAAAGGGGTTGGGGTGCAGGAATGAGCATAACGGTTGGGTGGATGATTCGTGTACAAAGATACTTACATTTAATAAAAAATGCATAGGCTGTCATTCGACAGCCCACGCACAAAACAGAACTTGGACTAGTTCAACTTTTATTATTTTACGACTACCGGTCTGCTTAGCGAGCGGGCGCCCAACTGAAGCCGGTAATAGTACATGCCGGCAGGCAGAGGGTTATTGACGCTCCACTCCAGTCGATGCTGTCCTCTGGGCAACTGCCGGTCGATCAGGGTTCTGATCGGCTGTCCCAAAGCATTAAAAATAGTAAGTTGAATTCGCTGGGATTCAGGATTTTCGAAGGTGAAGAACAATTGCTCAGAAAATGGATTCGGAAATATCCGGAGGTCGATCTCTTCCGCTGCTATTCGCTCCGAGGTAGAAGTTGTGGTGTCTGGTGTAAGCGTATGCCGGTTGAAGAAGTTCCAGATTTCTGTACTTGCAAAAAAATCTTGATTAACTGTACCTAAAAATTCAAAACCTGGAGGAGCAGGTAAGCCATTGGGCCAGGTGTGTCCTCCACCATCTATGCGGTAGAATAAGACTTCTGAGTCTTCAGCGCAATCATATTCGAACAAGGTCACGGTAGAATTATCAGTAGTATCAATGTCTTCGAATGGTGTCACTACAGGTTCGGTCATACATTGATTATTATCTCTCCAAAATTGGACAGTTGGTTCTGGGCCAATTCCTTTAAGTGAACCATTATAAGGAGCAATAGGATCTTCTGTACCGTGAATATGTAGGATAGGCACGCTTTTACCAGGAGCACAATCGAATCGCTGATCTTTTGGCATATCACCTGTCACTGAGGCAAATGCTGCAATTTGGTCATTCAATTCACACGCTAAATAGTAGGTCATTATTCCACCGAAAGACATTCCTGTGGCATACACTCGGTTATTATCCAATGTGAATTCGCTATCTGTTTGCTGAATGATTTGCTTGGTAAATTCCAAATCATCGTGCTCTGCGAGAAAGCCATATACGTTCCATCCTGGCCCTGCTGAAGGTAAAATTGGATTAATTTCGCCTTCGATATCGCTTGCATCTATAGGTAAACCCACTGGATAGGCAACTAAAAAGTCGGCAGTATCCGCTACTAGATTCATTTGAGATACAAATATTTGTTCAAATGGGTTACTCAAAAAACCATGAAAGTTAAGCACCAAGGGCCATTCTTCACTCCCATCGTAAGCTGCCGGGACATATAGCAGGTACTCCCGCTCCAGGCCGTCTACTTCGATGGTCTTTTCCAGCAGTTGGGCTACGCCCGCCGGATCGGGATGCTGGTGGCGGGAGAAGAAATTCCAGATGGTCGCACTAGCGTGAAAATCCTGATTGGTCGGCCCAAAAAAGACCGGAGAGCCGGGCCCGCCCGGCCAGGTATGCCCACCGCCATTGACGCGGTAATGTACCACCTCGGCGTCTTCCGGGCAGCCGGTATAGTTTACTCGAGTAACCGTAGAACTATCAGCCTCCGTTACATCGGGTAGCTCTTCTATGCTTTGCCCTTCGGCACATACATTATAATTTAGCCAGAACTGTAAGCTGCTGTCGACACTTAATAATGGCAAGACATCTGATCCATCATAAGGGACCAGCCCATCCGCTGTGCCGTGGATTTGAAGGAGGGGAATAGGTCGGGTGGGGGTATAAACTAAGGTGTTTTCCATGGTGGCAGCCACAGGCGCAATGGCTGCAATGCGATCTCCCAGATCACTGGCTAATAAATAAGTCATACTGCCTCCTTGCGAAAGGCCGGTGGCATATACTCTGGATAAGTCGATGCCAAATTCCTGATATAAAGCATCAATTAAAACGTCAAAAAAAGCTACATCGTCGGTAAGGTTATCTGACCTGCCGGCATTCCATCCTGGGCCGGTATCCCCAAGTGCTTCTCTGACCAACCCCTGAGGGTAGACCACCAGAAAGCCTGCCGTATCGGCTACCGCATTCATATCTGATACACCTAATTGGTCCGTTCCACTAGCTGCAAATCCATGTAGGTTTAGTACGACAGGCAAGGATTGTGAGGAATCAAAACCAGCCGGCACGTATACCTTGTAAGTGCGTTCGGTTCCCAGAGCGACCAAACTTCTACTGAGTAATCCTGTTTCCCCCTCTTCGATTATGGTACCCTCCCGTGGGTCGGGATGGGAAAAACGCTGGAAAAAATTCCACATTTCCACACTTGAACTAACATCTCGGTTGACATTACCTAAAATTTCAAAGCCCGGAGGCACCGGCGGTCCACCCGACCAGGTATGCCCACCGCCCACAATCTCATACAAGCTCACTTCGGCCTCCATGCCGCAGTTATTGTAGGTCAGGAGATTGACGCTGGAACTGTCCTCGGTATTGATATCAGGCAGCATCATCGTATCGGGTATTTCATTACAATTATTGAAGTTGGCCCAGGTCGAGGCTAGGTCAGGAGCACTAAGCAGCAGGCCAGGAAAGCCGTTGTAAGGGACGATGACGTCAGCAGTGCCATGCATCAGCAAGGCTGGCGTCGGCTGATCCAGAGAGCAGCTATCCTTTTGCTGGACGGTAAATGGGACGCCTACACCGGAAACTGCTGCGATGCGGTCATTGAGTTCGCAGGCCAGCGCCAGACTCATCTGCCCGCCGTTGTCGAGACCGGTGGCGTAGACGCGGCTGAGGTCGATCTCATAGTTTGTCCAGGCGTGGTCGATGAGCTTGCTAAGGGCGCCGACATCGTCGCGGCCGGTCCACCAGTCGGCGTTCCAGCCGGTACCTTCGGAGCCATCCGGACCGATGGTGTTCAAGCCCTGCGGGTAGGCAACCAGGAAGTGGGCGGTATCCGCAATTTCATTCATCTGGGAGGTAAATACCTGAATGCCGGTATTGGACCCGAAGCCATGCAGGTTAATCACCAGCGGCCAGGCTTCCGAGCCGTCATAATCAGCCGGTACGTACAGCTGGTAGGTGCGTAAATCTTCATTGGAGGTGAAACTGAGGTCTACTGTTTGCCCTGTTTGTCCTTTTATTTGGAATCCACATAGGACGAGCAGGGACATCAAAATGGGTAATTGAGGTCGCATAAGTTTTAGTATTTTAGGTTGATTAATATGGGATATTAAAGATGTGCGAAAAGGAGTAGGGGTGGTTAGTAGTGGTGTATCAATTATTGGTAAGGGTGTATCAGGAAAGCTTATGGAGGAGTTGTAGTCATGAGGATTGGTCAAATTGCGGGGATGATTTTGGCACGTGGATTTCGCTGATAAGGTGGGTATTTTTGATAGCGCATGGTGGAAAACAGGGTTTTAGTACAATTTATATCGTTTTTTTGGCTTTTAAAAGGTGGATGACTTCGGAGATGTGGGTAAAATCTTTCTCACCCCTCCTCAAACTCCTCACAATCCACTCGCAAATCCTGTTCCCTTAACGGCATCTTCAAAAAATCGCAAAAATAGCCACCATTCTGTTTTTTAAAATACCGGCATCGGAAGCACATGCGCTGCATGCTGATAAAGCCCAACTTTTGCAATTTGAAAATGAGTTGTAACAATTCCAGTAGAAAGTAGCTTTTCCGGTCGCTGCTCCAGTTTTCGAAGGCCTGCTGCAGATCATTGGCAAAAAGGGATACCTGACCCACCAGTTGCCGGCCTGTGGGGGTGAGAAAAATAGAATAACTGCGGGTATCTACCGGGTCCGTTTCTTTTTCGATCAATTGCTTTTTTTCCAGGGTGCGCACCGCCTCGCTGATGGTGGGCTTGGATAAACTGAGTTCCTGAGCGAGATAGGAGACCTTGGATTTGTCGGGCCCATGAAAGTTCACAAAGATCAGTATCTGGATTTGTAGGGGGCTCAGGCCGTGCTCTTTTCCTACGCCCCATAGGGAAACCCTGAAGACTTCGGAAATGCGCTCCAGCGCCACCACCATTTTGGCGTCAATGTTGCCGATCTGAGCCTTTGGATCAAATATGGAGGAATCTTTTTTTGCCATTGCCCCAAAGATAAGAGCTCTTGGAAAAAATTACAGGCTTTTTGTCGTCAAAGACGGCAAAAAGCCTGTAAATGTAAATAAAGCTACGCCAGATCATACATTACTTGACAATCTGCGGCAAAGACAAATTGCCCGATGCTACACTATACACAGCATATACTCCCAACATCGGCCTTTCCGGCTTGGCCTTTGACTGTAATGGAAAAAACAAGAATTTCCCATTCCTCATGTTATTCGACCTCGACCTGCTTAATATCCTGGTCTTCTTTTTTATGCATTCTCCTCAATCACTTTCAATATCTGCTGCTTCGTCTGCAACCCAGATTGTCTCCAGACCAGCTTTCCATCCTTGAACAATGCCAGGGTAGGTACACCTCGGATCTGGTATTTCATGGCCAGTTCCTGGTTTTTGTCCACGTCGATTTTAATAACGCGTACTTTGCCATCTATTTCTCCGGCCACTTCTTTGATAATAGGCGATTGGGCTTTACAGGGGCCGCACCATTCGGCATGGAAGTCGATGAGTACAGGCTTGTCGCCGTTTATAATGTCTTTAAAGCTTGCTTTCATAGTTAAATATTTTTTTGGACGAAAAAGGCCTTCCGACCTTTTTCATCTACATATGACTTAATCCATCTCTAATTCCGCAGGCCTTGGTTGGCGAAACACCACCTTTCCGTCGAATACATCCAGAACGATATGACTCTTAGGCTCTACTTTTTTCAAAAGCATCTGCTTGGACAGCTCGTTCATTACCTTTTTCTGTATAACCCGCTTCAATGGCCGGGCGCCAAATTCAGGATGGAAACCCTCATTGGCCAAGTACTCCATCGCTTCCGGCGCAACATCCAATTCGATCTCCTGATCTTTCAGCAAAGCTTTCAACTGGTCCAGCTGCAATTCGGTGATCTGATAGATATCTGCCCGGGACAATGGACGGAACATCACCACCTCATCGATCCGGTTAAGAAATTCCGGACGAACCGATTGCTTAAGGATTTCGAAAACGGCGTTTTCCGTATGCTCAACAATTTCCTCTACATTGTCTTCAGTCATCGCCTCAAAGTTCTTGCGGATGAGCTCAGATCCGATGTTGGAGGTCATGATCACGATGGCGTTCTTGAAGTTCGCCACGCGCCCTTTGTTGTCGGTCAAACGACCGTCTTCCAGCACCTGAAGCAGGATGTTGAACACATCCGGGTGTGCTTTTTCGATCTCATCCAAAAGGACTACAGAGTAAGGCTTACGTCTGACGGCTTCGGTCAACTGTCCGCCTTCTTCATAACCAACGTATCCCGGAGGCGCGCCTACTAATCGGCTGACGGCGTGGCGTTCCTGGTATTCACTCATGTCGATACGCGTCATGAGGTCTTCGTCGTTGAAGAGGTATTCCGCCAAAGCTTTGGCCAATTCAGTCTTACCCACCCCGGTTGTACCCAGGAAGAGGAACGACCCAATCGGGCGTTTTTGATTAGACAGGCCGGTCCGGCTTCGGCGAATGGCATCGGCCACAGCTTCTACGGCAACATCCTGACCAACGACGCGCTTGTGCAGTTCTTCTTCCAAATGAAGCAGTTTTTCCCTTTCGCTCTGCAGCATTCTGGTGACAGGGATACCGGTCCACTTGCTGACGATCTCAGCAACGTCTTCGGCATCTACTTCTTCTTTGACGAGCATTTTGCCGTCTTCCTGCATATCCTGAAGCTGAGCATTCAGCGCTTCCAGTTCTTTCTGTACTTCTGGAATTTTTCCATAGCGCACTTCGGCTGCTTTGGTAAAGTCACCTTCGCGTTCGGCGCGGTTACCCTCTAGTTTGAGTCGCTCAAGTTCTTCCTTGGCTTTTTGTACGCCCAGGACGACCTCTCTTTCGTCTTCCCACTGCGCTTTAATGCCATTTCGCTTTTCTTCCAGATTAGCCAGTTCTTCATTGATCTGGGCGATTTTAGTCTGATCCTTTTCGCGCTTCATGGCCTCCCGCTCAATTTCCAGTTGGCGGATGCGGCGCTCTATTTCATCGAGTTCTTCCGGCATAGAGTTCATCTCCAATCGGAGTCTGGCGGCGGCTTCATCGATCAGGTCGATGGCCTTGTCCGGCAGGAAGCGATCGGTGATGTAGCGGTTAGACAGCTGCACGGCTGACACGATAGCGGCGTCGGTGATATTGATCTTGTGGTGCGCCTCGTAGCGCTCTTTCAATCCGCGCAGGATAGAAATGGCGTCTTCTTCATTCGGCTCATCCACCATGACCATCTGGAAACGGCGTTCCAGTGCTTTGTCTTTTTCAAAATGCTTTTGATACTCGTCCAGCGTGGTAGCCCCGATGGCTCTCAGTTCGCCCCTGGCCAGCGCCGGTTTTAAGATGTTAGCGGCGTCCATGGCGCCTTGTGTTTTACCGGCGCCTACGAGCGTATGGATCTCATCGATAAACAGGAAGATCTGGCCTTCGGCGCTCGTTACTTCATTAACGACGGCCTTAAGGCGCTCTTCGAACTCCCCCTGGTATTTGGCGCCTGCGATCAGCGCGCCCATGTCGAGGGCATAGATCTCTTTATCGGCCAGGTCTTCGGGTACATCGCCCTCGACGATCCGGTGGGCGAGTCCTTCGATGATGGCGGTTTTACCTACACCCGGCTGTCCGATCAGGATCGGGTTGTTCTTGGTGCGTCGGGCCAGAATGTGCAATACTCTGCGGATTTCCTCATCGCGGCCGATGACCGGGTCGAGTTTGCCGGTGCGGGCTCGTTCGTTGAGGTTAGTAGCGTATTTGCTCAATGCATTATAAGCTTCTTCGGCGCTTGCGGTGGTGACTTTACTTCCTTTGCGAAGGTCCTGGATGGCTGCTTTGAGCCCTTTTTCGGATACTCCGCTATCTTTCAGTAATTGGGCCACCTGGTCATTGGTTTTCAGGATGCCGAACAACAAATGCTCCAGTGCTACATATTCATCACCGAATTCTTTCAATACAGCATTGGCTTTCTGCAAAGCCTCTGCCGTGGTTCGGGAGAGATACTGCTCGCCACCGCTGACTTTGGGATAGGATTGCACAATGCTGTCCACTGCCTGGCGCACGGCGCTCACGTTGACGCCTAACTTTTTAAAGGCAAACGGCGTCACGTTTTCATCCGTTTCCAGGATACCCTTCATCAGGTGCCCGAGCTCGATCGACTGGTGCTGATTTTCCATCGCGATTTGCTGTGCTCTTTGCACGGCTTCCTGCGACTTTATGGTTAAGTTATTTAAGTTCATAGTTGTATTTTTTATGTGTATAAGCGTTAAGGGATGCAAGTCTTTCTACTTTTATCCTTCTACTTTCTACTAATTCAGCCTTTAATTCATTTGTGCTTTTTCCCGCTCTCTGATGGCTTTCAGTTTTTTGAACAAAGTCTCCTCTTCAGCGGTCAGGTTTTGCGGCATTTGAACGTTTAATTTTACGAGTAAGTCGCCATATTGGCCTTCCTGGCCATATTTCGGCATTCCTTTCCCTTTCAGTCGGAGCGTTTTTCCCGAGGCGGTTCCTTTCGGCACTGTTACTTTAACCTGGCCGGTAAGGGTAGGCACTTCGATTTGGTCGCCCAGAACGGCGGTATAGAGGTCAATGTCTTTGATATAGATCAAATCGTCCTCATTACGTTGGAAACGAAAATCGGGTTGTACTTTCAAAACGATGTACAGGTCGCCAGGTTCGCCTCCCTGTCTGCCGGGTTGGCCTTTACCTTTCAGGCGCAGGCGCTGTCCGTCATAAGCGCCCGGTTTGATGGTAATGCGAAGTTTCTGGCCATTCAGTTCAAACGTACGCTGACTGCCCTGATAGGCTTCCAGTAAGGTGATGGGCAACTCTGCCTCCAGGTCTTGCCCTTTGAAGGCGGCCGGTCGGCGGCCCTGTGTTCTGAAGTTTTCAAAAGGGTCGTCGCTACTGCCTTCTCCGAAGAACATATCGAAGAAGCTGGAGAAGCCGCTCTGGCCGCGCCCGAAAAATTCGGAAGGGTCACCTTCGAAATAGAAGGTTTGCCCGCCCGGGCCTTGCCTTTGTCTGGCATATTGATCCCAGCCGCTGCCGGCTTGCTCATAAGCCTCCCAGTTGGCGCCCAGGGTATCGTATTTTTTGCGTTTTTCAGGATCTCCCAGCACCTTGTAGGCCTCACTCACCTCTTTAAATTTTTCCTCCGCTGTTTTGTCATCAGGGTTTTTATCGGGGTGGTATTTTGAAGCCAGCTTCCTGTAGGCCTTTTTGATCTCAGCCTGGGAAGCATCCTTGTTGACGCCTAATGTTTTGTAATAGTCTTTATAGTTCATGGTTACAGTTGATGTTTTCCTTTTTCTATTACAACAAATCCAATACCAATCGAGATCGACTGACAGATTTTGCGTTTTTTTGAAAAGCTGGTGAAAAAATGTCAGGCCGATTACCGAAGGAGTGACAAAATTTCATTTCCCCAGGTCAAGAAATTCGTTTTTGTTTAACGTTGACCTATTTCGATAGGCTGAAAATATCCTTAGACCTCTAAAATGTTAGAGTGTAGGAAGCGGACAAAAGCGGACGGTGTTTACGAGGTCTGTGATTTTTTTAACATTATGTAAAAATTTGGTTGATAATTGTTTGGGAGGTGTTTTTGGGTGAATGAAGTGTTTTTGCTATTATTTAAACCTCAGAGGTCTTTAAGACCTCTGAGGTTTAAATAATTTTCAATATTTTCAAAAAAGATTGAAAAAAATGAAAATTGTTCATATCTTTCCCTCAAACCAACACCCACAACCATGACGACAATCCAATCAACCTCCACCCAACAACAAATCATCAATTACTTCGAAGGCGCAGGCCTGGATTACTACTATTGGGATAAGGCCTTCAATATGCATTTCGGATACTATAAACCGGGCATGAACCCCTTCAATAGGCCTGCCCTTCTTCGCATGATGAATCAGATAGTCATGGAGCGTTTACGGTTAGACTTGTACGACGCTCCTTTCGTACTGGACCTGGGCTGCGGACTAGGCGCCGCCTCAAGATTCATGGGACAAGCACATCCTAACGCACAATTTTACGGCTTCACCATTACTCCATGGCAGGTGGAATTCGGCAATGCATTGAATGAAGAGCATGGCATGGAAAATCAAGTGACCCTGTTTCAATCAGACTTTGCCGCTTTGCCGCTGGCTGATGAGAGCGCTGATGCAGCCTTTGCTATGGAAAGCGCCTGCTATGCACCTGGTAAGGATAAAATGGCGTTTGTCGAAGAACTATACCGGGTACTAAAACCAGGAGGCCGCTTCGTGATCAGCGACGGCTTCAGAAAACACTCCCGGCCGCTTCCTGGGTGGCTGGATACAGTCTATCGCAAAAATATGGAATGTTGGGCGCTGAAAGACCTGGCCGACATCAACCTTTTTATCCATGCACTCGAAAAAGTCGGCTTCAGCAACATCAGCGTGGAAGACGCCAGTTGGAAAGTGGCGCCTTCCTTTGCCCACATTCCCTGGGTAACACTCCGTTTTTATTGGGATATTTGGAAAAAAGGGGAATGGCCCAGGCTCGATCAGCAGCGAAAGAATAATGCACTCGCACCAGTACTGGGGATGATCATGGGGGCGAGCAGAAAGCATTTTAGCTATTACATCATCAGTGGTGAAAAAAAGTGAGGCTTTCCGTGAAGAAAAAGAAGTCTTTGACGCAGACTTTCTTGACACTAACAGAATGTATTTGCCGTAAAAAAATAGCTTATATCGCTGCCGCAGTAATGACCAACTGCATCTCCTGAATAGCGTCACCGATGAATTCGCGCATTTCAGCATCGTCAGTGAGAGCCTTTAGTCGCTCCTTGGCTTGTTTGCGTTGCTCCTTGTCTTTGATGATGGTGCGCAAAAAATGACAAGTATCGATGATGATGAGCAGCATTCGTTCCTTAAGGGTGGGCTTGGCCTGGTCGAGCAGGGTCTTTTCTATGCGTGCTCGGAGGTCATTCTCCGGCTGTAAGTTTATGGAAGGATAGCGTTTTACAGGAATGAACCAGAGTACTTTCCGGGTCGTCTTTTTAAGAATGCCCTTCTTCACCAGCTCATCTATGGTTTTGTTAAATGCCTTGGCATTGCGCTGCACCATGCCGTGCAGCCAGGCCGTCACTTTAGGCGGTTTTTTGGCCTTTTGAAGGCGCAGCAACTCCTCATTAACATTCCCATAGGAGAAACTTCCAATAGTCAGTGCCTCCTTTTCCAGCAAAAAACTCTTTCTTAATTTATTTTCGTACCTTCCTCCTGTCTAACCACCCCAAAAACATGGCGCAGGACAACGAAATATGGGATTTTCTCACCAAAAGGATCGATCAGGGAAAATGCGCCCTGATCATCGGTCCGGAAATTGCCTTTTCTGAAGAAGGACATACCTTTCAGGAAGCTATGCAGCAGTATCTGGATGCAGAATTGCAGGGCAAAAACTTTGAGTTTTTCGGTGAGGACGAGTTCATCTCTTTCGAGTCGACCAAAGATCGGCTGCTGACCTTATTTAAGATCCAGACTTTTTTTGAAACGCCCCGGGCCTCGGCCTCTTATCAAAAACTGGCCCAGATCCCTTTTCATCTCATTATCAATCTATCCCCGGATCTTTACCTGAAGCAGGCTTTCGATGAATTGGGACTCAACTACGATTTTCAGTATTACAACAAAAGCAAAAATACCATTCCTGCCGATTTCGCCCATCTCTCCATCAGCAAAGACCAGCCTCTGATCTACAACCTGATGGGGTGTATCGAAAATGAAGAGTCTCTCATCTTTACCTACGATGATCTTTTTTCCTATCTGGAAAATATTTTCGGCAATTTTAAACTGCCGGAAAAATTAAGACTCGTGCTCAAAGGCACCTCTTCCTTCGTTTTTATCGGCATCAAATTCAAAAAATGGTATCTGCGGCTGCTGCTGCGTTTGTTAGGCTTGCACAGTGAGGACAAGCTCATCAATGCCTGTATCGACGAAAAAGGGATCCCCCCTGAGGCGACGAATTTTTACACCCGGCATTTTGAGATATCTTTCATGGATACCACTTCCCATGAATTCATCGAAAGCTTATTTAAAAAGAGCAAGGACATTCTCCGCCAGCCTTCTTCGCAAGGGTCAAAACCGGATAGGTCTCAGTTGCTCGATTCCGTTAGGGACTTCATTGCAGATGATGAGGTGGAAAAAAGTCTAGAAGAGCTGAAACGCCATTGCAACGATGAACAATACGACCGGCTGGTCATGATGCAGAGCAGGTTCGAACAAACCCGAAAAGACCTGAATAAGGGTTTGATCAGCCATTCCACTGCTTCCAGAGTGTTCAATAATGTAAAAGACAGTATTCTGGCGCTTGCCAAAGAAATCGCTCAAAACGTATGAAACCGAAATACAGATATCCCGGCGCAGAGCCTTTTTCTCTCAACGACAAAGACATTTTCTTTGGGCGGGATGAAGATATTGAAAAACTGTATCACGCTATTTTACTGGAGCAAATTACCGTATTACACGGGAAGTCAGGCTATGGAAAAACATCTCTGCTCCGCGCAGGGATATTGCCGCGTTTGCAGGAGGAGCAGGGCATGCAGCCGTTCTACATACGCCCCGGCCGTTACAATCCGGAAGACGGTGCGGGCCTATTGAACAAGTTTCGCAAACTCGCCTTTCCGGGCGGTTTACCTGCTTCAAGATTGTTGGATGAACTACAGCAGGGCCATCATACGCTTTGGTATTATTTTAAAGCGCTGCAAATGGACCTTTCCGTAAAGGGCGGGTTTGTGATCATACTGGATCAGTTTGAAGAATGCTTCAGCTACACGACTTATCAACTCGAGACCTTCAAAAAAGAGTTGTCGGATCTGTTATACGTACGGCTACCTCAGGAATGGCGAAATAAGATCAAGTTAAAGCTGCAGAATAATCCCGACCGGTATTCTGAGGATGAACTGGCTGCCTTTTACGCTCCCATCAACATTAAGATCGTATTCAGCATCCGCTCCGATAAGCTGAGCCATATGGATCAGTTCAAAGACTACTTTCCTAATATTCTTCAAAACAATTATGTGTTGGATGCTTTGAGGACTGCTCAGGCTGAAGAAGCCATTGTACGGCCGGCACAACTGGAAGGGGACTTCGTCAGCCCTAAGTTCGAATACAGCAGCGAAGCGCTCGATCGGATACTCCATTTCCTGGCCAATAAGGTCAATCAAACGGTGGAAGCCTTTCAGCTGCAAATGGTCTGCCAGTATATCGAGATGTATCTAGTCAGTGAAAATAATACCCGTATAGAGAAAAGTGAACTGGAAAACCTCGAAGAGATCGTAGAGAATTTCTATGACAAGCAAATCGAGCGTCTGGGAGACCAGGAAGCGCAACAACTGGCCCGGACTTTAATGGAACAGCTCATTTTCGAGGAGGATCTCCAGCGCATCGCTCTTTACGAAAAGCAGATCTTCAGAGAATTTAACATTACTCCGGAGTTGCTTGGTAAAATGGTGGAGTGCAGGTTGGTCAGAGCAGAAGTGTCGCCCTCCACAGGGGCGGCCATGTACGAAATTACACACGATACGCTGGTGCAGGCCGTAATTAAATCCAAAAAGAGAAAACAACGCCAGGCCCTGATGTCGGAGCTGGCCGAAAAGTCGCGTTTACAACAAAAAGTGGACAGCCTGGAGAAAAAATGGAAGGAAGAGCTGGAGCACCTTAACTCCAGATTGGAGCAGATCCGTAAAAAAAGTATCGATGACAATGATCCTAACGTCTCGTATCTTTACTACCAACGTGGATACATTTATTCCAATTTAAAGCAGTATAAAAAAGCGATAGAAGATTTCGATCAGGCTATTGCTTACGACGAGGAGTCAGCTTACCTGTACAACAGCAGGGCTATTGCTTTTTATGAAACCGGACAATACCAGGCTGCCATCGACGACTATTTGCAGGCCATCGATCTGGATCCCTTTCAGGTGCATTATTATACGAATATCGGTCTGGCTTATGAGAAAATGCTTGATCTGGAAAAAGCTGCAGAATATTACGATCAGGCCATAAAAGTAGACCCCGCTTATCCAGAGGCCTATAACAGCAGGGGGAATATTTTTTTCCATAAAAAAAAGTTTGATCAGGCTATAAGCTTTTATGAAAAAGCGCTGGAGCTCGATCCCTACAACGCCATTTACTGGCGTAACCTGGGATCAAATTACGATGAACTGGATGATCCTGATAACGCTATGTACCATTTCAATAAAGCCATCGAACTGAATCCGGCTTACCCGGATGCTTACAATAGCAGAGGGAACATTTTCTACGCCCGGGGACGTTTCGAAGAGGCTACTGCTGATTATCAGAAAGCTGTTGAATTGAATGGAAATGAATCCGTTTTTTATCATAACCTGGGATTGGCCTACGAACAGCTGAAAATATGGGACAAAGCGATGGGAGCCTATAATCATTCCATAACGTTGAATGCTCATTATGCAGATGCATTTAACGGCCGCGGCAATATTTTTTACGAACAAAAGGAATACGGCGAAGCCATTAAAAATTATCTGAAAGCCATTGAACTGCAAAATAACGAACCCATTTTTCATCGTAACCTGGGCCTGGCTTATGAGCGTACTGACCAGATCGAGAAGGCGCTCGAGGCTTATAATAAAGCCATCGAACTAAATCCGGCCTATCCGGACGCGCTCAATAGCCGCGGCAATATTCTTTATGATCGCCAGCAATACGAACAGGCTGTCCAGGATTATCAGCTGGCTATTCAGCACCGGGAAACGGAAGCCATTTTCCACCGTAACCTTGGAATGGCTTTTGAAAAAATGGGGGTACAGGAAAAAGCACTGGCCGCCTACTCCCGGTCTGTCGAACTCGATCCGGCTTATCCGGATGCCTACAACAGCCGCGGTAATATCTACTTTAAAAAAGGAGATTTCGAAAAAGCAAAAGCAGACTACGAAAAAGCGATTGCTCTTAATGGAAGTGAAGCTATTTTCTATCGCAACCTCGGCATGGCTTTTGAAAACCTGGGACAGCAAGAAAAGGCTTTCGAATACTACAAGCAGTCCATTACTTTGAATCCGGGATATCCGGACTCCTATAACAGCCGCGGTAATATCTTTCTGGCCCGAAAGGAATACGAAAAGGCTCTGGCCGATTACCAGAAAGCGGTTCAGCTCAATCCGGAGGAGCCTATTTTTATCAGAAATCTAGGCCTGGCTTATGAAAAGCTGAATGAGCAAGAAAAGGCCCTGGATACCTACACTCAAGCCATAGAAGCGGCTCCGCAACATCCTGATACCTACAACAGCCGCGGCATTCTCTATTACATCAGAAAGGATTTCCAAAATGCCCTCAAGGATTTTCAAAAAGCTGTAGAGCTGAATGATAAGGAGGCAGCTTACTGGCGTAATCAGGGACTCTGCTATGATCAGCAAGGCGATTACGATCAGTCGCTGGCAAGCTTTCAAAAAGCCATCGAACTCGATCCGGACTTTTCCGATGCCTATAACGATCTCGGGAATGTTTATTTCAATTATAAAAAAGACTACCTCAATGCTATCGATGCCTATCTCAAAGCCATAGAAAAAGACCCTGAAGAACCTGTTTTTCGCAGCAATCTGGCAACCGCCTATTCTCGTGTGGATGATGAAGAAAAGGCCATGCAAGTACTGAACAAGGCCATCGAAGACGTTCCCCCTGATCCTGCCTTGTTCTTGAAAAGAGGTGCTTATTTTCAGGACCTCTTTAATGAACCGGAAAAGGCGCTGGCCGACTTCAATCGTGCGCTTGAACTAGAGCCGGAAGACGCCTTGCGCACAGATGTGTACAAAAACATGGCGGAAGTATATGCGGGGCTCCGAATGACTAAAAAGGCTAAGGGCTTCCTGAAACAGGCCCATGCTCTCGCAGAGCCGGACAGCTACAGCTTTTTCGTTCAGGCTAAAATATGCCTGGCCGGGGACGACCGTGATGGTTTTTTCCGCTACCTTCAAAAAAGCCTGGAAGCGGAGCCTGTGCATCCTTTTTATTCCTTTCTGGATAACGACCAGCTGCTAGCTCCGTTAAAAGGAGATCAACAATTTGAGGACATGGTGGAAGCGTTTAAAGAGAAATCAGAAGATGCCTGATTACCAGCCGGCGGATTTGCTGCAAGAGCACGGGTTTAGGATGCTTTCCGGCAAAATACCATAAGAGTCATTACAATTTTTAGCGGTAGGTAGCGACTTACACAAACCAAGCCTGGAGGTCTTTTATCCCAAGCCTACTCTTTTCCTCCTTTTTCAGATCCCTTTTTACCGAGGCCCGATGCATCTGGATCAAGCGGTCTCCATATTGAACTGCTTCCTGAAGATCATGAGTGATCAGAACGGTGGTAAGTTGATGTTCTTTGATGATGCGATCTGCGGTTTGCATGACCACTTCAGCAGAGTTGGGGTCTAATGCAGCGGTGGGCTCATCCAGTAGCAAAATGTCAGTATGATCCATGATACTCATGATCAGCGTCAGCGCCTGGCGTTGTCCCCCCGACAGTGCCCCCATGGGCTGAGATATCTTGTCTTCCAGACCCATGCCCAGCAAAGCGATTTTATCGCGCACTTCCTTTTTAAAGGCTTCATTGATGCCTATGGTCAGTTTTTTAGATTGCGTACGAAGCGCCGCCAGACGAAAATTATCGAGTATGCTGAGCTCAGGGGCAGTGCCGCCGAGCGGATCCTGAAAAACCCTGGCTATCCAGCGGCTTCGCCTGTGCTCCGGAAGGTCAGTGACCTTTTCATTTTTTATAAAAACCTCTCCTTCACTAGGGAAAATGGCTCCGGATATGATGTTCAACAGCGTGGTCTTACCTGAGCCATTGGCGCCTATCATAACGACAAACTCGCCGGACGAGATATTCAGGTCGATTCCCCTTAAAGCATTGACCTCGTTAGCCTTCCCCTTGTTGAAGGTTTTGGAAATATTCTGTAGTGTGATCATGATGCGTTCCTTTGTGTCAGCCGGGGCAACCCGACAATGGCAAGTACAAAAACAGCGGTGATCAGCTTAAGCATATTCGGATTGACACCCAACGACAGGGCAATGGCCAGCACCATCTGGAAAGCAATGCACCCCAGCATGACAAAAAAGAGCCGCAGCCAGATGTGCTGAATGCCCAGCCAATTGATCAAGGCGTCTCCAATCAATACGGAGCCTAATCCCACTAATACGATCCCAATGCCCATATTGATGTCGGTAAAATTTTGATATTGCGCCACAAGAAAACCGCTGACGGCAGTCAGCGCATTGGCGATGGCCAATCCGATGATTTTCATGCGGTTGTTATTGATGCCCATGGCGCGCGTCATAGACTCGCTGTTGCCTGTGGCCCGCATGGCAATGCCGAAGTCCGTGCGGAGCATATACGCCAACAGTCCGGATAAAATGCCTAAAAACAGCAGTCCTACCCACAGCTCGTTAAAGATAGCCCGCTGAAAGAGGGAAAGCAGCTGAAAAACTGTCGTCACTTCATTCAGTGGAATATTAGAACGTCCCAGTATAGTAAGGTTAACAGAATACAAGCCGGTCATGACCAGAATACCCGCTAGCAAAGCGTCTATCTTAAGGCGGGTGTGGACCAGTCCGGTTAATACCCCTGCCAGGGCGCCCGCCGCGATGCTGATCAACAACACCAGGGGCATCGACCACCCCTGAGTTAACAGAACAGCCGTTACTGCCGCCCCAAGCGTATAACTCCCGTCAGTGGTAATGTCTGGAATGCGGAAGATCTTCATCGTGATGAAAATCCCGAGCCCCATTGCAGATAAACAAAGTCCCAGTAGAAGTGCAGAGAGATAAAAGATCATGTTATGCGTTCAGGCTATTTGGTAGAGATGATCTCAAAATGAGGTGGAATAGTCAGACCGAACCTTTCGGCCGCCACCGGATTGTATACGCTTTTACGGACCTCGACCATTTCCCACCTGAGCCCTTCAGTCGATCCTGTTTTGAGAAAAGCAGCAGCCTGTTCGCCTGCCTGATATCCCCATTGGTAAATGTCTGCTCCATAGGCAGCCACGGCCCCTCTGTCTACCAGTCCGGCTTCGCTGGTAAAAATAGGGACATCCGCTTCATTGCAGGATTTTAGGATCGTTTCAAAAGAACCGAAGATGGTGTTGTCGGGATTGGCAAAAAAGGCGTCAATGCCTTCATTGAGCAGCGCCCCTGTGACCAGTTGCACGTCTGCAGTTGTATTTACGGGCCTGGCTACAAGCTTTACCTCCAGGCTGTCTGCCAGTTCTTTGATCCGGTTAAAAGCATCTACGGATTGAGGCTCGGATTGATTGTATAACAGCCCTACTTTCAGTCGCTCGCCTGCGGAATGGACCAGCCTGGGAATAATGGAGAACGAGGTGTCGATATAAGCCAGGTTCTCGGCCACACCGAATAAATTTTCCGGTGTGCCGCCTTCTTCATCGGTTACCGCCATAAGCTCAGGAGTGGGAGAGACCATCATAAAAATGGGAATATCCCGGGTGTTTTGCAGGGCCGTTATGGTGGATAAGGACGGACTTGCAGCGATAAAGGTCACCTCCTGAGCAATGAAGTATTTGACAATCTGCGTCAGGGTCGGAATATCACCCTGGGCATTGCGGTAGATCAGGTTGATCGTGCCGGCGTCCTCGCTCCAGCCTTTTTCTCTTAAGGCCGCTAAAAAACCGTCTTTCGCTTGCTCAATGGTATTGTCTTCAAAAGCATCCACAAAACCAATGGTGGGGGCATCATTATTGTTGCTATTGCAGGTGGTAAAAAAGGCCAATGACAACCCAATAATCAAAGAAGTTGCCCAGTTCCTGTTTTTCATGCTCGGATAGTTAGTTGATCGACTTTCTACATCAAACGAATGGTAGGCTTAATGGTTTAAAAAATAAATGGGGATGGGCCGCCGGTACCGGCGGCCCATCCCCATTTATTTTTTAAAATTCATATCCTTACATGTTCAACCAATACGTCACTTTGGCGACCAGCGCCCTGTTCTTCGTCCGGAAATCAATGGTGTCATAGTTGTCGGTGTACACTAGGAAGAAATCAGATACCGGAGCGAAGCGCCATTGCAGGCGGGTATTGACGTTAAAATTCTCGATCTGGCTGTTGTATTGTAAAAAGGTGGTCCAGAAGAGGTTTCTGGTGAAGGTCAGGTCGATGCGTGGCCCGACCAGGAACAAGGAGGCGGATGCGTAAGGCTTTGGTAATTCTATTCGGTTGTAGTCAAATGACATTTCAATAGAACCGAAGGGTTGATACCTCCAGGTGATGCTGCCGCCCAGGCCGTAGCGGATACCATTGTAGAATTGACCGATCTCTGGATTAATACGGAAAAATACATCCTTTTGACTATTGGATCTCAAGAACAGACTGACAGAGGTGAAATTATAGCCGGTTTCTCCAGGCAATTCCTCCGAATCCGTCCTGGTTGGATCAAAACCGTCAGTCAGATAAATGTAGGAGTTGGTGATGCTAAGGAAAGACCCACCTGTATTCCGGAAATCCGTATCCCAGAAAAGCCTCAGCCGGTGATCCGTTTTTCCCAGTCCGGGCCGGTAGAGGAATTCTGCACTGGCGCCTACAGAATGCTGATTAAAATAACCTTTTTTGGGGTAAAAGAAAATTCTGGCGCTGGGGTTTATGCTGAGGTAATCTTTTCTGCGGACAAAACCGACCTCAGCGTCATAGCCATCGCCTACCCACTCATGATCATAGCTGATGCGAAACTTTCTGACCTGATAGTTAATGCGGGCGCCGTGAGAAAACTTATTGTCGGCCTCCTGATCCGTGGTGAAGGACCGATGATAGAAAAATTTACCTGTGACTCGGTTATCAGCGGAAGCCAGGTTGTAGTCCAGTCCGAGTACCCTGTTGTAAGGACTGTAAAGGTCAGAGCTATCCTGATCGCCTTGAGTTAGGTCCGAAATGGACTGCTTGTTAACAAAAATCATCCCAATATTCGAGCGGGCGAACATCTTGCGCTGAACGGCAGCCACCGTATAATTAAATGTCGGCAGCCCGTTTCGCTCATCTTTATCGGTGACCATATTCAGAAAGCCGATGCGCCAGTTGTTATCGATCTTACCACTCAAGCGAGCCCCTCCCAGAATAGTGTTCTGAATGTTCTGCCCGGTGGAGGTGTCTCTTGACACCCCAATTCGACGGGAGAAAAAGGGATTGATGCGGGAGGTGCCAAAGCCGTTGAACAGGTCGGCATTTTCCAGGAAAAACTGTCGGCGTTCGGGGAAAAAAATCTCGAACCGGTCCGTATTGATCACCTGCTGGTCTACTTCGACCTGAGAAAAATCAGGATTGACGGTAAGGTCGAGGTTCAAACCGGAAGAAACGCGGATCTTGGCGTCCGCTCCAACTCCGGAGCCATAATCGGCCGGCTGATTTTCTTCAAAGTCCTGACTGTAATTTCCGGATACATAAGGAATGACAGAAACGCTGGCGCCTGCTTTTTTCAATGGCTCCGACCACAACATCCTGCCCATATACGCCAGATCCATAATGGCTTGATTCTGAGGGATGCGAGACCAGGTGGAGCGAGTATTGGACTGGGTGTCAAAGCGATAGCAATTAAAAAACCACTCTTTTTCGCCTTCCTTGAAGCGAAGCGTGCTGAATGGGATGGCCAGCTCACAGGACCAGTAACCGTCGTGTATTTTAGAAGCGCCGATCCATTTATTATCCCAGGATTCATCAAAGTCGTTATTATTCCTGCCCCCGTTAGCGATGAGGGCTTCTCTTCGAACGCCCAGCGGGTTCATGCCGAAAACAAAAGCATTGGTCTTGTCTCGAAACGGATCTAATACAAAGGTGAGGTTGTCATTTCCGCCCGCCCTGAAATCTCTTCTCAGAGAAGGCACCACATAATCCTGACCGATGGAGTAACAGATGGCTCCAATGTAAAGATAATTATCATCAAAAGTCATATAGACTTCTGTTTTAATATCGGTGAGGGTGCTGTCAGAGGGGAAATATTCCCAGAAGTCTTTGGCCGGAGCGCCGGTATGCCAGCTTTCCTCAACAAGATCTCCGTCAATATCAATGGTCTCGTTAGTTCGTTGAAGGAATAATGGGCTGGCTTCATAATCACTAAACGCATTCTGACTCCAGGAAATACTCGTTAAGTGGCACAAAACAACCAAGGTTAGGGCTAATCTTTTCATCCAGGTTTTATTTTTCCAAAATTCAATCATGATTGCTATCGGCAAAGATCCGAAACTAACGAGAGCTGTTATATTATTAGGATGAGGTTGTGTGAAAATTCAGTTTGCTCCTAAACGCGACCTAATTCCAACGGTAGAACAGTATCTCGTTTTACAGCGAAAACGAATGAAATGTAAAATGTCCTTTGTGACAGCCTCATCTAAGCTAGTTTTACACCGGCACTTAATTTGCTTTCGAAGAAAAGCTATGCAAAATTAGAAGTAAATCACCAGTTTTGCTTACAGGCGGCGGGGCTTATCTGCCAATTCCATGATTTTAGGGTCAAGTTTGAAATATTGCTCTATTTCCTTTGGCAAAATAACCGTGAAATCATTTTATTGTTTAGGCAATTGCCCGGCAAAATCAACTAAACCTATCCCAGCGGCTGCTGAGATAGGTTTAGTTGATTTTGCCGGTTACTAAATCCATTTTATTGTAGGAGAACGAACATTATTTTGGGAGTATAAAATTTGCGGAACATATGAATATATGAATGGTTTTTTTTATTATATTCGATACCACAGAAAAATCAAATTAAAAATGAAACAATCCCTTCGCTTTTTGTTGCTGGTCGTTTTACTTAGCGGCCTTTTAATGAGTCAGAATTCGTGCACCACTGATAACGGTGGCTCCTCGGGTCCGATTGTGGAAGTCCCTTACCCTGAAATGGCGGGTAGTGACACCCTGGACGGCCGTTTGTTGCTGCTAATTTCCACCAATGAGGAAGCCGAGCCCCGGTTCCAGATCAAGGACGGACCGGGTACGCAGCAGGTCTTCGGCATCGATGTGGAAAACTGGATGCCCGGGCAAACCCAGGTGTTCACCGCCGAAGCTTTCGGTTATCCTATTCGAAGCCTGGCGGATTTCCCTGCCGGGGAATACCAAGTGCAGGTGCTCCTGCATAAATATGAGACTTTTAACCGGTCCGACGGCCATACCGTCAAGCTGCCGATGGACAGAGGCGAAGGGCAGCAGTGGAACCAGGCGCCTGGCAATTATTACAGCACTCCCAGGAAAATGAACATCAATGCTTCCGGTTCAAGAGCGCTCACCGTTGACTTAGATCAGGAAATTCCACCCATCGAACCACCCGAGGATACAAAGTACGTCAAGCACATCCGGATACAGAGTGATCTGCTTACCGAATTCTGGGGCCGGCCCATGTACCTGGGCGCGCACGTCTTATTGCCGGAGGGCTTTGACGAACATCCCAACGTCCGTTATCCGGTGGCTATTATGCACGGCCATTTTCCTTACGACTTCGGCGGCTGGCGTACGACTCCGCCGGATGAGGACATCGATTGCGAATACAGCGAGCGTTTCGGCGTAGAATGTTACAATAAGATCGTCCAGCAAGAAGCCTATGATTTCTACAAAGCCTGGATCGGGCCGGACTTTCCCCGCGTGATAGCCGTCGAGATCCAGCACGCCAATCCTTATTACGACGACTCCTACGCCGTGAATTCCGAAAACCTGGGACCTTATGGAGACGCGATCACCTACGAGCTGATCCCTTACATTGAAGAACAATTCCGGGGTATCGGCGCCGGCTGGGCCCGCTTTGTTTACGGTGGTTCCACCGGAGGATGGGAAGCCCTGGCCGTACAGGTGAAATATCCCGATGAATATGGCACCTGCTACGCAGCATGTCCCGACCCTATCGACTTCAGGGCTTTCTGCCTGGTGAATATTTATAAAGATGAGAACGCTTATTATGAGGAAGGGCCATTCCGCAAGACTCTCCGCCCCGGCCATAGAAACTACCTCGGCGAGGTGGACGCTACCCTGCAGGATATGAACCTGCGCGAACTGGCCCTGGGAACCAAAAGCAGATCCGGACAGCAGTGGGACATCTGGGAGGCCGTTTACTCTCCCGTCGGAGATGATGGTTACCCCCAGCGGATATGGGATAAAGAAACAGGAGAGATCAATCGCGAAGTAGCTAACTATTGGAAGGAAAATTATGACCTGGCCTACATTATGAAAAGAGATTGGCCAAACCTGGGACCAAAATGGAAAAATAAAATCCATATCTATTGTGGCGATATGGACAACTACTACCTGAATAATGCTGTTTATTTAGCCGAAGATATCCTGGAGTCAACCACCGATCCTTATTACGACGGCGAGGTGGATTACGGCGACCGCGCAGAGCACTGCTGGAATGGTGATCATACGCAGCCTAACCACATCTCCCGGCTGCGTTATCACCGCATGTTCATTCCGAAATGGACCGAAAATGTGTCAAAAATAGCGCCTATGCCTTCGGATTTGACTTCCTGGAGATATTAAACGCCAACGCCAAAGAGTATGTATGGTTCCCGGCCGCGGCCTGGAACCTAAAGGATTGTGTAAACGAAACAAGCCATGACAAAAATATACGACAATCACGGACGCCTCATTAACTATGTGCGATTAGCAGTGACTGATCGTTGCAATCTCCGTTGCTTCTATTGTATGCCTGAAGAGGGGATCGATTATGTCGAAAGAAAAGAATTGCTGACCTATGAGGAGATGGATCGCCTGATCTCACTTTTGGCTACAATGGGTATAGAAAAAGTGCGGATCACAGGTGGAGAGCCTTTTGTACGCAAAGATATGCTGGAGTTCCTTTTCAACTTATGTAAGCTCCCAGGCATTAAAAAAGTCAATATCACCACTAACGGCACACTGACTGCTCCCATCGTCAGCGACCTGAAAAAAATGGGCATCCACTCCGTTAACCTGAGCCTCGATACGCTGGATGCCGATCGCTTTTTTATGATCACCCGTCGCAATGCCTTCGATAAGGTTATGGAAACTTTCCATGAACTGATCAAACACGGGTTGCCCACCAAGATCAACGCAGTCATCATGGCAGGTAAAAATACGGAAGATATCCTGCCTATGGTCGAGCTGACTAAGGAATACCCCGTGAGCGTCCGGTTTATTGAAGAAATGCCTTTCAACGGATCAGGCGATCATTATCCGACTCTGGAATGGAATTACAAGCGCATCATCGAACACATAAGAGAAACCTATCCTACTCTTGAAAAACTCCCTGATCCTCCGCATTCTACTTCTTATAATTATCAGATACCCGGGCACCTGGGAAGCGTGGGCGTGATCGCCGCTTTTAGCCGGACCTTCTGCGGCACTTGTAACCGGATCAGAATTACACCACAGGGTATGCTCAAGACCTGCCTCTACGACAGCGGTGTTTTTAACGTAAAAAATATCATGCGAGCAGGCGCTAGCGACGAACAATTAAAGGCTACATTTCTGGAAGCTATCGGAAACAGGGCCAAAGACGGTTATGAAGCAGAGCAAAATCGACAGTTTGGCTTTCCGGTTTCGGAGTCTATGTCTACAATCGGAGGGTAGAAGGTAGAAGGGATATTTTATCAACCATCAACTGATATGGGAAATTTTACACATTTGGACGAGGCCGGCAATCCATCCATGGTGGATGTCGGGAAAAAGCAGGCGACCAGAAGAGTCGCTAAAGCCAGAAGCATCGTGGTGCTGACCGAGGAGATTCTGGAACAATTGGAAGGGAGTGAGCTCAGGACCAAAAAAGGGCCGGTTTTCCAAACGGCGATCCTGGCCGGTATTATGGGGGCGAAGAAAACTGGAGAGCTCATCCCACTCTGCCATCCCATAGGCATGCACAATTGTCAGGTGGAGATCAGCCTGAATAAAAAAAGAGAAGTGGTCATCGATTGCACGGCTGTGGTAACAGCGAAAACCGGTGTGGAAATGGAAGCTTTGACGGGCGCCACCGTTGCCGCCCTTACTATATATGATATGTGTAAAGCTTTTTCTCACGACATTGTGATCAAGGAAACCAAGCTGATGGAAAAATCAGGAGGAAAGCGAGATTTTAAAAGGACAGCATAATATGTCAGATAAAAAAAATACGCATCAAAAGCACGCCAATCTCAGCCGTTCGGCTTACGGGCATTTTCACCGCAACGAATGGGCCATTATCGGAGCACCTTGCGGCGATATTCAGCAGCTGGCTTATGGGTTGATCCACGAATTGAAAGAAAGCTACCGAATCGCCTATGTGGACGCTGATCACAACCACGATAAGATGGAGCACAATGAGGGCGTCCTTACCCGAAATGCCATGGAAGCAGGGGCTTTTTTAGAATACACTGATAAGATCAGTCGTCATCGATTCGATATCCAGGGTAATTTCGATAGCTACCAGTATCGATACCAGTTTAACGAAGCAGATATGGTCCTGGTTAACGGCAATCATTTTAAAGCCAAACAGCAGATCGTAGTGCTTGATCCCCGGAAAAAAGAATCGTTATCCCGGAAGCTGGACCGGCTGACGGACGTCAGGCTCATCCTACAGACAGATGAGGAAGAAGCGCCTTTTGAGTTTTTATCCGAAATACTAAAAGGACGCGACATTCCCGTTTTCCACATCGGAGAAATTCACCGGATTGCCCTATTTCTGGCAAGCGCTCTTTCAGAGCGTCGGCCACTGCTGAAAGGGTTGGTCCTGGCCGGTGGTCAAAGTCAGCGTATGGGGCATGACAAGGGCGCCATTGCATATCATGGCGTCCCGCAGCGCGAATATATGGGCCAATTGCTGGAGCCTCTTTGTGAAGAAACTTTCATTTCTTGCCGTAAGGAGCAATCCGCGCTTATCGAGAGTCGATTTCCATTGCTGGAAGACACCTTCGACGGCCTTGGCCCCTTGGGTGCAATTCTGTCGGCTTTCAGGGAAGATCCTGAAGCAGCCTGGCTGGTAGTGGCCTGTGATCTGCCTTTATTGAATGAAGAAAGCCTTCAGCAACTGCGCCGCAGCAGGAATACGTCGAAAATAGCCACGGCCTTCAACAGTCCGGTCAATGAATTTCCCGAGCCGCTGATCGCCATATGGGAGCCGCGGGCTTATCCGGTGTTGCTGCAGTTTCTGGCGCAGGGCTACTCCTGTCCGAGGAAAGTGTTGATCAATTCGGCTGTAGAACTTATTGATGCGCAAGACCCCAAAGCGCTGATCAACGTCAATAAACCGGAGGAGAAGGAAGAAGCGTTCAGGATGATTAACCCTGACGGGAATCGCCAGGGTTAATTATGGAGGTTGCCTCAAAATAGCGTAGTCGAAGCTTCTGGCGCAGCCCCCGGGTGTCTTTTGAGGCAACCTCTCTCTGACTATCCTCCGCTAACGGGGGGAATTATCACGATTTCATCATTTTGATGCACGGCCTGCCCGTCCTCCGCATACTCTTCATTCACCGCAATAGCAAAAGACCGTAAGTCTCTGAAAGTAGGGTAGTCGGCAGCCAGTTTTTCTTTTAATTCCTGCACGGTAAGCTGCTCAGAATTAAATTGCAACTCTACGGAACTTCCCCCTATAATATCTTTTGCGATGCCAAAAGCCAGAATTGTTAAATTCATATGTTACTTTTCGTTTAAAGTGGAGTCTAAAGGTAAATTACAGTTCATTAATAGAAAGGAACAATTGAAAATTGAAAAAAAGTGAGGATTTCGGTCAGATTTTCTTGAAAAAAGAAAATTTTAACAAGATTTTAAGATTTTCTTTAACTATATTTGTAATCGAACATAGCGAACATATCTCACCTGAAATCCCATAGCTCATCTTTCACCTGGAGCGGCTTTGCCAATATTTTTATTGGAAAGGATAGGTGTATGCCAATACTTATTCTTCGTTACTTAACGCTCTTATTTTCAATTCATCGTTAGGTTTTGGACTTTGGTATAAGGATTGATCTTTGCAGAGGCAAAAGTCATTGCTTATTGAGGTGAAAGGGTATACCTTTGGCCCAGTTATAATCCAAGGTCAATTTAAATGATAAAAGCGGTTAAGTTTAACAGAAAACGTTGGCTGCCCTTTTACTTAAAAAAGCGAATACAGGATTTATTCCTGAAAGGGCGCAAAATCAAAATCTCGAATAAAATGAACATCCCATGGACATTAGTAGCCGTAATGGTTGCCCTGTGCACCTATTCGGCTCATTCAACAACAACCGATTTGTACATTACAACTGCGACAACTGAAGCGAACACGAACACAGCTACTACTGAGTATGATGTATGGAATGCTACCGAAATTGGAATCGAAGATCGTCTGTCCAGAATAGACATCCCTTTTAGCTTCACCTACACAGACGAAATTACGAAGCAAATAAGACAGTACGTTACCGGAGGTAAGAATGAGACTGAGTACATTTTAGGGCGCACCACGTTGTTCTTCCCTATTTTTGAGCACTATCTGGATGCTTACAACCTTCCTCGTGAGCTCAAGTATCTTCCAATGATCGAATCCGGACTGCGTTTGGAGATCCGGTCTCATGCCGGGGCTAAAGGCCTTTGGCAAATGATGGACGTCACTGCCAGACACTACAAACTTACCGTTGATCAGTACATGGATGAACGCCACGATCCGTACCGTTCCACAGAGGCTGCCGTACGCATGCTTTCTGATATGTATGGTATGTTCGGCGACTGGTCCCTCGTGCTGGCGGCTTATAACAGCGGCCCCGGGCGCGTACAGCAAGCGATCAGAACAGCGGGTACTAAAAACTTTGACGTCGTAAAAAATTATTTACCTAAAGAAACACAACTGTACATTCCGAAGTTTGTAGCAGCTGCCTACATCGCCAATTACTACAGCAACCACGACCTGATACCAAAGTTACCGAAATACGATCTCAAGAATACCCGTACGTTGAAAGTCTATCAAAGAGCTAATTTCAGCGAACTGGCCAGGGCAAGCGGTTTGGATTATGGAACGATCGCCGATCTGAACCCGGTTTACCTGCAAGGATTCGTTCCTGGTTATTCGAAAGGCAATTTTCTTATTCTTCCTGAGCATGCAGTGGAAGCCGTAAGACAATACCTCTCGCAAAAAGGAACCTCCATCAAAGCGCCGGTCCCTGCTGGAAAGTTCAAGATGACCTATACTGTTGAACAAGGAGAATCGATCGAAACACTCGCCAAACGTTTTAAGTGCTCGATCGAAGAAATTATGGTATGGAATAATTTGAAAAAAGCAGATGTAGTCATCAACCAACAATTGGTGCTATATCTTTCTAAGGCCGCAGCCTTTAACAGAGCATAAGCCTTAGGTCACGTACAATTCAATCGGATTCTAATTTCAGAGCTAGGGATAGATTGGGACCCAGTTTTAGTTGTAATCTATATCCAAAATAGAAGAAATTTGCTTGATCTATCCCAGCTTTATTTTTTGGTGGCATTTACCCCGGGCACTTTTTTAGCCCACATAAACTTGAACGACATTTTTACCCAATATGCCCATCCCAAAAAAAAGCTGAACGTCCGATTGAAAAAATAACAAAGGCTTTGGTTTCCAACCAGGGCTCGATATTCCATCTTTTTCACTAAAGAAAAAAAAGGGGACTGCACTTGTTGCGCAGTCTCCTTTTTTAATTTTAATTATAAAGCTTTATCAGCCACCATCGAGAACACCATCGGCAATTTCCCTTCCAGTCCTTCAATCTGATAGCCGTTTTCTACCTTAACGGTATTATTGAAACAATTGTAGGGAGAATAATCATACTCCTCAAAATGGGTTATCCTCAATCTGCAGTCCAATAAAGCACTAAATATATCCCCAAAAGTATGACTCCAACTGTAAGACGTGGATTTGACCGGAGCTGAGCGGTCGGCAAGTATGGCTTTTTCCGATGGGTCCACACCAGTTACCTTGGCGCCCATCCGGGCCAGGGAAAGGGTGTCCTGACCAAAATGACATTGAAGGTGGAGAATATTCTGCCCCCTTACATCTCCCAATAACCCAAGCTCGATGGCATTCAGTGAATTTTTTCCGTTCAAAAAACCGGGCAGGTCGTAAAAAGTACTTTCAAGATGCACCTCCGTGTTTTGATCCCAGTGCTTTTGATTGAAATAGAGGTATGACCGATCCATGCTATTCTTCCTTTTGAGCTTTGCGTTTGTCTTTAACCAGAATGCTATTAAATATTTCCACATTCGACTGCCCGGCAGCGGCAAGACGGTTGGCGCCGAAAAAGATGGTTCCCGCAATGAACAAGCCTAATCCCATCAGCCATTTGTCGCCTTGCGAGAAAAAATACGCTCCTATTGCAATCGCAATAGCTGTAATGCGACCGGCCTGCTTAATGGTGTTGCCTCCGACAGCCTTGACTTCATTGACGTGATACTCCTTCGTCTGACCACAGTGCGGGCAAGTCCGCTCAAAATAGCCGCCGATCTTATCTTCCAGCTCCGAGCGGGTGAGCGCTTGCTCTTTTATGTCAAATTCCTCCTGGCAGGACTTACATTTTATGATTAATTTCATACGCGATCTGCTATCTGTTGATCTAAAACTTTTTTTTCTAAAGCTAAAAATTTAAACTTTTATCCCTAAAAATGCCCGATGAAAAATACGACCCTGCCTCCGATTTTCTGGCGACCTATCCTTTTTGTTGCCTTACTCAAAATAGTTCTGCACATGGTGTTCATCCAAAATTACGGCTTCCATCGGGATGAACTGCTTTATGTGGCTTTGGGCAAACATCCGGCTTTCGGCTACTGGTCCAACCCTCCCTTGCTGGGCTGGATCAGCGCAGCCGTTCAGCAAACATTGGGCGGCGACCTTTGGGCCTTGCGGCTGGTCCCTGTGTTAGTGATGAGTTGGGTGGTGGTTTTGGCGGGTCTGATGGCCCGGGAAATGAAAGGGGAATGGTATGCACAGTCTTTAGCGGCCGTCATCGCTTTTTTGTCTCCGGCATTTCTGCGCACCGGGCATATGTTCCAGCCGGTTTGCATAGATATAGCTTTTTGGACGCTGTATTGCTGGCTGTTGTTGAAGTTCTTGAATACAGAAGATAAAAAATACATCCTCTTCTTCGGCATCGCTTTTGGCCTAGGGATGCTGAATAAATACATGGTTGGATTCTATTTAATAGCGTTGGTGATTGTCTTGTTGCTGACTCGCTACAGGAGCTTGTTGTGGTCCGGCTCCATGCTTTGGGCGGCTCTGGCTGCTTTTTTAATTATGCTACCCAACCTTATCTGGCAATATGTGCATGATTTTCCCGTGATCACCCATATGACAGAATTGTCGGGCACCCAACTAGTCAACGTGAATGCCTTTGACTTTCTGGTGGATCAATTGCTGATGCATGCTCCTTCGCTGTTGATCTGGCTGGCCGGACTCGGCTTTCTGCTTTTTCACCCCAAAACCCAGCCGTACCGCATAGTGGGATATTTATTTTTGGCGGTTATAGCGCTCTTTTTGATCTTTAAGGGAAAAAGTTACTACACCCTGGGCATGTATCCGGTGCTGATGGCCGCAGGGGCTGTCTATGCAGCGCTTTTGATCAAACCGCTGTGGGGAAGAGTGCTGCTGCCTTTGGTTGTTTTAGGACTATTGCTGCCCTTGATGCCGGTGTCCGTTCCAGTTGTTTCACTGGATAAAGCACCGGACTATTTTAAATGGGTGGCCGAAGATTTGGGCATGGAGAGCATCGTTCGCTGGGAAGACGGTCAAATATATACACTTCCTCAGGATTATGCAGATATGCTGGGGTGGAAAGAAATTGCTCAACTAACCGAAGAAGCGTATCAGCAGGCTCCGGAAAAAGATAAGGTCCTGATCTATGCCGAAAACTATGGCCAGGCCGGGGCCATCGCACATTATGCTCCGGAACTGCCGGAGCCGGTCAGCTTCAGCGACACCTATTTGCTCTGGGCGCCCAAAACGATCGATGCCCATACCCTGATCTATGTTAATGATGAACTCGGAGAAGATGTCCAAAACCTTTTTGCCGACATTCGGGAAATCGGCCGGGTGGACATGCCCATCTCCCGCCAGCATGGCG
>CAZJQS010000048.1:0-45605 GCA_964548175.1 uncultured Saprospiraceae bacterium | reverse complement strand
CTGCCCAGCTGCTGCAAGGTAAAGTAGCGGGTCTGCAGGTTTACAACCGTGGTGGTGACCCCAACAATCAAAGCCGGACGATCCGTCTGCGCGGTATTTCAACAGTAGGCGCCAATACCGAACCCTTGGTGGTCGTCGACGGGATCATCGGTGCTTCTCTGGACAACGTTGACCCCAACGATATCGAAAGCATCAGCGTTTTAAAGGATGGTTCTGCTGCTGCGATCTACGGTACACGTGGTTCTTCAGGGGTTATTCTGGTAACAACCCGTTCCGGCAGCCGGGGCGCCGACCGGGTGCAGTTCACCTACAACGGTCAGTTGGGCGCTTCTAACGCTTTCAACAGCATACCCGTAATGAACAGAGAAGAGTTTCTGGCTACAGGAGGAACAGACCTGGGGTCTAACACCAACTGGACAGATGAAGTAACGCGCACCGGCCTTAGCAATGTTCACAGTTTGGCGGCTTCCGGCGGCTTCGGCAACACCAACTTCCGCATCTCCGGAAACTATCGTAATGTAGAAGGTATTCTGGATAACTCGGGATTTGAGCAATTCAACGGCCGTCTGAATTTCTCCACCACCGCCTTCAACGATCGCGTAACACTGGATTTCAATTCCTCTTTTACGAACCGCACTTCTGAGTTCGGCTTCCGTGAAGGCTTACGTTATGCTGTTTTGTACAATCCTACTGCTCCAATCTTTGGGCAAGATGCCCCCTTCTCCTTTGCCAGTGAGCAATACGGCGGCTTCTTTGAAACGCTGGGTTTGTTCGACAGCTTTAACCCTGTAGCCATTGTCAACCAAAACCGCAATGACGGTGAGCGAGTGGAAATTACCTACGGCGCCCGTCTCGGCTACAAGATCACCAATAACTTTGAAATAGCCGGACGAATTGCTCAACAGGATATCACGATCGACAACCGTCAGTATTATCCTACTACCTCTTTGTTCCGTGGCAACGCTACCAGCCCAACACGTAAGGGCCGTGCTGATTTCTACAATCAAAACACCAGCTTCCGCCTTTACGAAGCTTACGGTACTTACACCGGGGACATCGGAAGCTCTGCCCTTACCGTTACCGGTGGTTATTCTTATCAGCAGAACAATTTCCGGGACAATTATCTTCAGTTAGGTGATTTTCCTGACAATTCACAGAATTTCAGCAACCTTATCGAAGCTTCTCAGGATCTGCAGAACGCAGGTTTCATTCAGGCCAACAGCAATACTTCTCCGGATGAAAGGATCATCGCTTTCTTTGCCAGAGCCAACCTGACTATCGATAACGCCATTTTCCTGAACGCATCTGTACGTCAGGAAGGCTCCACCAAACTGGGTGAAGAAAATCGCTGGGGGCTCTTCCCTGCCTTTGGCGTGGGTGTTGACTTGAATAATTACCTCGCGATCAACAACGTCGATCAACTGAAGATAAGACTTGGCTACGGTGTGACCGGCGCTCTGCCCGGACCGAACGGACTATCTCAGCCCATCCGCCAAATTGTAAACGGTGACGACGGTAGTGTATCCACCGAACTGATTCGCGCCGCCAACCCTGATTTGAAGTGGGAAGAAAAGTCTGAGTTAAACCTGGGTGTCGAATTTGCCATGGGCCGCTTCACTTCTACTCTTGACTTGTATAACCGTGACATCTCTGACTTTATCTTGGAGAGAACCGTTGACGCCGCCGTCTTTGGCGTAGATCGCCGTTGGGAAAATGCCGGTCAGCTGAATACTCAGGGGCTGGAATTGTCCCTGGGGTATGATGTCATCCAGAACAACAAGGTAAACTGGAATACCGGCATCATATTAAGCTCCTACAGAACCGTTCTTGATGAGTATGTTATCCCTGAGGAAGTCCGTGCTAACCTGGGTGCTCCCGGTCAGAACGGAACCAATATGATCCGCGTGGCGGAAGGGGAAGAGATCGGACAGATCTGGGGCCCTGTCTTTGCGGGTGTCGACGCCGAAGGCGCTCCTACCTTCGAGGACCTGAACGGAGACGGCCAGGTCATCGCAGCTCAGGATAATGCTTTAAATCCGGACGCCGACTTCCAGGTGCTGGGTAGCGGTATTCCTGATCTGGAACTGGGCTGGACCAACCAGGTAACGATAGGCGACTGGTCTATCAACGCTTTCTTCCGCGGTGCTTTCGGACACAGCCTGGTCAATACGTTCCGTGCCTTCTACGAGCCGGTGATCGCTACTCAATCTTCTTACAACTATGTGAACACCGACAAACGTGTCGAAGGGCTGACTTCAGCTCAGTTCAGCTCTTTGTATGTAGAAAAAGCAGACTTCTTTAAGCTGGATAACCTGACGATCGCTCGTAACATTAACTTCGGAAGTGGCAGCTCTATCAGGGCTATGACCGTTTCTATAACGGGACAAAACTTATTCGTCATCACCAACTACACAGGCTCAGATCCTGAACCTTCACTGGTTGATTACGGCGCTGCGGACAACGGCGGAAATGTTAATTTTTCTGCCCCTGACGTACTCAGCCCGGGTATCGACCGCCGCTATAACTACTTTGCATCACGCACCATAACCCTAGGGCTAAAACTTAATTTCTAATCTGATTAAAAAAGTGTAAAACAAATGAATAAAATTTTAAAATACTTCGCGTTCACGTGCCTGGCTCTCGCACTTGCAGCCTGTACTGACCTGGAAGAAGAGCTGGTTGGAGACATTACCAACGACATTACCGTTGAGGGTATCGACGTCGGTGGCGGTGGTGATGCCGGAGGGGAATTAACGGCTGCTTATGCCGAATTAAGAAATTCCGGCACTGCAAACCACGGCAGCTACTATTCCGTCCAGGAAATCACAACCGATGAAATGTTGATCGGCGCCAAAGGCGGCGACTGGTTCGATGGTGGTATTCTGATCCAGTTGCACCAGCATACCTACACGCCTACTCACGATTTCGTCAATAATACCTGGAATAACCATTACAATGCCATTGGAACAGTAAACGACAAGCTGGGCGGGACTTCCCTAAGTCCTGAAGAAAGAGCCCAGGCTCGCGCCCTGCGCGCTTATTTCTACTGGCGCTTATTGGACCTGTACGGCCGCGTAAAGGTCGTAACGGAAAATAATCCTGACCCTCCACAGGCTTCTCGTCAGGAGGTGTTCAACTTCGTTGAAGAAGAATTGCTCGCCGCCCTCGGCGTTCCGGGAGGTGTCAGTGCGGACATGGACCTGAGCAACAGCTTGCTGGCCGACGGCGGTAGTGCTTATCTCATTAACCGCTACGGCGCTCTGGGTATCCTGGCTAAATTGTACCTGAATGCAGAGGTGTATACCGGTACAGCAAGATGGGAGGAAGCAGAAATCGCCGCTGATTACATCATCAGTAGCGGCGTTTACCAGCTTTGCGGCGAAGGTTGTGCTGTTAACAACCTGGGTAAAAGACCCGCCGTAGATGCTGACCCTAATATGCTGGAAGGGTATGCCGCCGTGTTCGCTCCTAATAACGAAGGTAACCCAGAACACATCTTCTCCGTCCTCTACGATGAAGTTACCGGTACTGGTATGAACTTCTCGCAAATGAACCTCCACTATTCCAGCCAGTTTACCTGGAACTTCGACCAGCAGCCCTGGAATGGCTATGCGACGCTGGAAGAATTTTACAACTCTTACGAAGACGGCGACTTGCGTAAGGAGAACAACTTTATCGTGGGTCCTCAGCTGGACTTCAGCGGCTCCGCCGTACTGGACTTCGCTTCCGATGATGACAATATCCAGCTGAACTATACACCACAGATCAACGAACTGGCGCCTAACTCCCTGCGCGAAGCAGGTGCTCGTCCGGCTAAATTCAGCTACAAGATCCTCGGACGCGACAATATGGATAACGACTTCCCTATCGTTCGTCTCGGAGAAATGTACCTGATCCGCGGTGAAGCCAGAGCTCGTCAGAGCGGCAGCTGGATGGACGCAGAAGCTGACGTGAACGTCATCCGCGCTCGCGCCGGCGTTTCCGAATACAACGGCAACCTGACCGAGGAAGAATTCCTTGCAGAAAGAGGCCGTGAAATGTTTCAGGAAACCGCTCGTCGTACCGACCTGATCCGCTTCGGTAAATACAACGATCCATGGTGGGAGAAGCCTGCTTCTGAAACTTTCAGAAACATCTTTCCTATACCACAACAACAGATCAACGCCGGTGTCGGCCTGACGCAAAATTTTGGATACTAATCCTTAAAGTCAATTGATCTGATAAAAAAACCGGATTTTCCTCCTTCGGAAAATCCGGTTTTTTTATCTTAAGAAACTTATTGTTAGATTTCCATAAAATTTATAGTAGCTATCTGGTCTGTTGGCCCAAAAATCGAAAATAAATAGAAACCATTTGATCTCAACAATTGACCTATTAGCTATTGATCGAATTCCGGCGCAATATGAAATGGAAAGCAGTTGTTAAGATATCATGGGGATTATTATTGTTGCTAAGTGCTTGCGGTAAAAAAGAATACCCTCAATTCACCACCGTCGATCCTGAGCGATCAGGCATCTCCTTCTCTAATGACCTGTATTTAACAGAAGATTATAACCCCTATACCTATCGCAATTTCTACAACGGAGGAGGCGTCGCCTTAGGCGATATCAATAACGACGGATTGCTCGACATCTACTTTTCCGGCAACCTCATCCCCAATAAACTCTACCTCAACAAAGGAAATTTTCAATTCGAAGACATTACCGAACAAGCCGGAGTGGGATGCCCAGGCGTTTGGTCCTCCGGCGTCAATATGGTAGACATCAACGGTGACGGACTGCTGGATATTTACGTGTGTAAAGCCGGAAAACCAGGAGGAGAAAACCGCCACAACGAATTGTTCATCAACCAGGGGAACCTCGCTTTCATCGAACAAGCCAAAGAATATGGCCTGGATATTACCGGCCTCTCTGTACAATCAGCCTTCTTCGACTATGATCTAGACGGCGACCTGGACTGCTACCTGCTCAATAATTCACTGCGCTCCGTAGGCGGCTTCGATATGCAGGAAGGCCTGCGCGACTTATACGATCCCGAAGGCAACAAACTACTGGAAAACCGAAACGGAAAATTTGTAGACGTCACCCGACAAGCCGGCATCTATTCCAGCAGCATCGGCTATGGCCTGGGCATCACCCTGGCCGATTTCAACTGGGACGGCTGGCCGGACATCTTCCTGTCAAATGACTTTTTTGAAAAAGACTACCTGTACATCAACAATCAGGACGGCACTTTTTCAGAAAGATCAGACAGTAGTTTCGCCTCCCTCTCTATGGGCTCCATGGGCGCCGATGCTTGTGATCTGGACAATGACCTGCTGCCAGAGATCTTCGTCACAGAAATGCTGCCCCGAGCCGCCGATCGCAAAAAAACCAAGACCGTCTACGAAAACTGGGATAAGCACCAGCTGGCCGTTTCCAAAGGCTACCACCACCAGTTTGCCCGCAACGTCCTTCATAAAAACCTAAACGGCCACCAGTTTCTGGAACTGGGCCGCCTGGCAGGTGTCGAAAGCTCCGACTGGAGCTGGTCAGCCCTTATCCAGGATTACGATAACGACGGTCTGAAAGACATCTTCATCAGTAACGGCATCCGCTCCGACCTGTTGGACAAGGATTACCTCAACTACATGGCTAACGAAACGCGCATTCGAGCCATGATCAATGAAGATACAGAAGTCTTGAAAAAATTGATCGACGCCATGCCTTCTAAACCTGTGAAAAACGCTGTTTTCAAAAATGAAGGCCAACTGAATTTTTCCTATCAGTCTGAAGCCTGGGGACTAAATGAGCCCACCTTCAGCAACGGCAGCGCCTATGGTGATCTGGACAACGACGGCGACCTGGACCTGGTCACCAACAATGTGGATGCTCCGGCATCTCTGTATCGCAACAATTCCAATACAGGTGTTAACCGCAGTATAGGGGTGGTCCTCAAGTACAAAGACGCTAATGTACACGCCATAGGCGCTAAAGTATTGATCGTCGCAGATACCCTCCGGAGCCTTTTTGAATACTATCCCGCTAAAGGGTTCCAAAGTTGCTCCGCCGTTCCATTGCTTTTTGGCGTAGGAGAACGCAGTACAATAGATAGTTTGATCATCATTTGGCCGAATGGAGAAACCAGCCTGCGGGCACAAGTCCCCACCGGGAAAACCCACACGATCTCTTATCAGGAAACAGACCGGACAATTACTCCCCTTTTACCTACTCCTGATCAGGAAAAAATACTACAACCTGTCGAGAATCTTATTGCATTTAATCATCAGGAAACCGGTCTGAACTTTTTTGACCAGGAGCGAATGCTCCTGTCCATGCCCGGCCGTAAAGGACCAGCCATAGCAGTGGGAGATGTGAATCAGGACGGGCTGGAAGATGTGTTCATTGGGGGTGGAAAAAACCAGGAGTCGGTCCTCTTCCTGTCCGGAAATGGTCAATATTCCGCCCAATATTTTTTTTCCGATACCCGAAGATCGGAAGTCACCGCCACCAGTTTTTTTGACAGTGATCTGGACGGCGACCTGGACCTGTATGTGGCCCACGGTGGAAAAGGGTTTTCCATTTATGCACCTGAGTTGCATGACGTACTTTACCTCAATGACGGCACAGGAAGGTTTTCGCCATCCCCGCAAGAGCTGGATTTTCCCTACCCCCTTTCCACCGGGGACATGGCTACGGCCGACCTTAACAAGGACGGTTTGCCGGATATCGTTATTGGAGAGGCTATGAAAACCAACGCCTACGGTGTACCAGGGTCCTGTCTGATCTTAAAAAATGAAGGAAACAACCGCTTTTCTCCCTACTCTCCTGCTACCGGTAAAGATATCGGGCTGATTACAGCAATAGAATCAGCAGATATCAATGCCGACGGATGGATAGATATTCTGCTGGCCGGACAATACATGCCGATCACTATACTCTTCAACGATAAAGGAACCTTCGACCGGCCGGAGCAAAGACTTACTCTTGATCGAACGGAGGGCTTGTGGAATTGTATGGAAAAAACTGATCTGGACGGTGACGGGGACCCCGATTTTGTGTTGGGTAATCTTGGACAAAACAACTTCTTTGGCGAAGGACTAACCCTATTGGTCAATGATTTTGACGGCAACGGCACCATAGAACAGATCAGCTGTCAGCAAACCGAAGAAGGCTATTTCCCCATTCATGACATTGACGAACTGTACGCCCAAATGCCCTTCTTAAAGAAAGCCTATCGCACCTATAGTGGGTTCGCACAAGCCCCTTTGGAAACAATAATGCCCGAAAAAAAGCTACGAGAAGCCTTACGGCTACAACTTAATGAAAGGCAAAGCCTCGTTTTGTGGAACGAAGGCGGGCAGTTGGTCCCGAAAGCTTTACCAAGAACAGCCCAGTACTCTACCGTTAACGCGATATTGGCAGGCGACTATAACCAGGACGGCATAAAAGATCTGCTGTTGGGCGGAAACGATTTTAAGTACAAACCCCAGTTTGGTCGTCAGGATGCTACCCTTGGCTGGGTTTGTTATGGCGAAAAAAGCAATGGAAATGTTATTTTTACCGACTGCCGCCCCTTGGGTATTTCCGGCCAGATCAGGGCAATAAAAAGCATTAACCAAAATCAGATCATCGTAGGCATCAACAATGGAGAAATCAAGATTTATGAGCACTAGACGCTTTTGGTACTTTTTATTAATCGCAGCGAGCATTACAAGTTGCAAGTCAGAATATCAACAGTATGTCGAAGAGCAGTTAGCCAGTGGAATTTACAAGGACAGCCTGATCTTCGATATGCGTATGGGACAAACCAAAAAAGAGTTTTTTACCGCCTGCTGGGAGTTGAACAGGCAAAAACTCATCAGCCAGGGCACCGGAAACACTACAGCACGGTATATCACTGACCGCGACTCTTCGGGCAATAACACCCTCAAGTCTAAAGATATGCTGTTCTACGGCATTTTTGACGATAATGACATCATGCGAGGTATGAAGATGACCTATTCCTACACTGCGTGGGCCCCCTGGAATCGAGACAAACAGTCCGACAGTCTGCTGCGGCATCTCAAAGAAGAATACTTGCAAAAGTACCCTGGAAACGATTTCATCGAAATCAAGATCGAGGATGCAGAGGGCCCTGCCCTGGTCAAGATCGACGGCAACCGGCAAATATTGATGTATCCCAAAAACAAGAAAGATGTGGTGGTGAAAATTGAAGATTTAAACTATAAGCTAAATGAACAATGGAAAAAAGATTAGGACTTTTTGTGATTTTATGTTTGTTGTTCGGCTGTAATGGGGACAGATCCCCGGCAGGCTCCGAAACATTGTTTGAGTTGAAGGATAATCAGGCCATTGGTATTGATTTTAGCAACGACCTAAGCTACACGGATGACTTCAACGTGTATAAATACCGTAATTTCTACAATGGCGGCGGGGTGGCCATCGGAGACATCAACAACGATGGACTTGTGGACATCTTTCTGACCTCCAACCAGGGGCAGAACCGGCTTTTTCTCAATAAAGGCAACTGGCAGTTTGAGGACATCACCGAAACGGCCGGAGTAGGCGGCGAGCGGGCCTGGTCGACCGGCGTAACCATGGCGGATGTCAATGCTGACGGCCTTTTGGACATCTATGTCTGCAATTCCGGCGATGTCGCCGGCGACAATAAGGAAAACGAACTGTACATCAACCAAGGGAACCTGCAATTCAAAGAACAGGCTGCGGATTATAACCTCAACGACAAGGGCTTCTCCACCCACGCCAGCTTTTTCGACTACGATAAGGATGGCGACCTGGATGTTTACATCCTCAACAACTCCTTCCAGGCCATCGGAAGCTTCAATTTACGGAAAAATGAACGGCCCGTCCGGGATGAACTGGGAGGCGACAAATTGATGCAAAACCAGGGCGGCAAATTTGTTGATGTCAGCGAACAAGCCGGCATCTACGGCAGCGTCATCGGCTTCGGCCTTGGTGTTACCATCGGAGACGTCAATAACGACAACTGGGAAGATATTTTCGTTTCCAATGACTTTTTCGAACGCGATTATCTTTATCTCAATCAGCAGGACGGCACTTTCAAGGAAGACCTCGTGAACCAGATGCTGTCCATCAGCGGCGCCTCTATGGGAGCTGATATGGCGGACATCAATAATGACGGCTACCAGGATATTTTTGTAACCGAGATGCTGCCCTCGGACTACCAGCGCCTGAAAACAGTTACGACCTTTGAGGACTGGGACAAATATCAGTATAACGTATCTAACGGCTACCATCATCAATTCACCCGCAATGTCCTGCACCTCAACCGGGGCAACAATGCCTTCAGCGAGGTGGGACGCCTGGCCGGAGTAGAAGCTTCTGACTGGAGCTGGGGAGCCCTATTTTTTGATATGGACAATGACGGCTATAAAGACCTTTTCATAGCCAATGGCATTTATAAGGACCTCACCGATCAGGATTATCTCCAGTACATTGCCAACGAATCGGTGATCCAATCTATCGTTTCCGACCAGGGAGTCAACTACAAAGAACTCATCGATATCATTCCGTCCAATAAAGTGCCTAATCATGCTTACAAGAACAAAGGCAATCTTGTTTTTGAAAAATATACCGACAGCGGATTGCTGACCCCCAGCTTCTCTAACGGCTCCGCCTATGCTGATCTGGATAACGACGGAGACCTGGACCTGGTGGTCAACAATGTGAATATGCCTTGTTTTGTATACGAAAACCGGCAAACGAAGGGAAATTACATCAAAATAAAGCTGGTGGGCGAAGGCGCTAATACCTTCGCCATCGGCAGTAAGGTCAAAGTCAGTACTGACCAGCAGACCTGGATTGCCGAGAATCAGCCGACGAGGGGCTTTCAGTCCAGCGTAGACCCTGCTATTATCGTCGGCCTCGGGCAAGCAGAACAAGTGGATATTGAAGTCACCTGGCCGGATGGAAAGATCTCCCGGATGGCGAAAGTGCCGGTGAATCAAACCCTCACCGTCGGGCGCTCCGCTGCTCAGCCGGCGCCCGCTGTAGCCGCCGGTAAGGCGCCACAGCTATTTCAGCCCGTTTCTCCCGGCCTGAAGTATACGCACAAAGAAAACTTTTTCATCGACTTTAACCGCGAGCGTTTGGTTTACCATGGACACAGCAACGAAGGGCCCCGGGTAGCCGCAGGAGACGTCAACGGGGACGGCCTAACCGATTTTGTTATTCCGGGGCCGAAAGATATGCCCTGTATGCTTTACCTGGGGGCTTCGGATGGCTCTTTTTCCTCCCGGGAGTTGTCTGATATTTCTTCTGAACCGGAACATGTCGCCGCTCACCTCTTCGACGCGGATCAGGACGGCGACCTTGACCTCTACCTGGCCAGCGGTGGTGTAGAGATCACCGAATACTCTGCACTTCTGCATGACCAGTTGTATTTCAATGACGGCCAAGGCCATTTTGAAAACCCCAGGCAACTTTTTCCCAATGAACAGAAGATGAGTACGCTGGCTGTACACTCCGGAGATATCGACGGAGACGGCGACCAGGATCTTTTTGTCGGCGAACGGATCAGGATCGGCCGGTACGGAGAGAAATGCTCAGGCTTCATCCTGGAAAATGACGGTGGAGGCAACTTCCGTGATGTAATGGCGGACTACTACCCGGAATTGCAGAACATCGGTATGATCACCGATGCCCAGTGGTGCGATCTGAACGGCGACCGAAAGCTCGACCTGGTGGTAGTCGGTGAATTTATGGAAGTATTTATTCTTATCAATGAAGGAGGGAAACTGTCACGCCTTGAACTACCCTTTGCGACCGCCGGATGGTGGAACCGACTGCACCTGAGTGATGTGGATGGTGATCAGGATCTGGATATCGTGATCGGCAATCTTGGGATCAACAGCCGCTTTGAGGCCAGTGCTGCGCATCCCCTGCGCTTGTATTACAGCGATTTCGATCAAAACGGATTCCCGGAAAGCGTACTCACTTTCAATGCCGATAATAGCAAGGATTATCCTTATGCCCTCAGGCATAATTTAACGAACCAGCTTCGTTATCTTAAGAAAAAATATCCCGATTTCCAGTCCTTCAAAAATGCGGACATCACTCAGATCTTTGACGAAAACCAACTGGCGCAGGCTTCCGTATCGCAGGCAAACGAGTTGCATTCCATCCTGATCAGGAACATGGGAAATAATACTTTTGAAAAACAGCAGCTGCCGCTCTCCGTACAGTTCAGCCCGGTTTACGCCATTACTTCGGCGGATGTCGACGGAGATCAGGATATGGATCTGTTGATGGGCGGGAATTTATATAAAGTACAACCTGAGATAGGCATGTACGATGCTTCCTACGGCCATTGCCTGATCAATGACGGGCAAGGACAATTTACCGACCGTTCCGTGGAGTTGGGTTTTTCGGTAAAAGGACAGGTCCGGGATATTAAAATTATCGATAAGACGATCTACATTTTCCGAAACAATGAAAAGGTCGTTACTTACCAAACCAATTATGAAGAAATTAACTAATGCCTATTTTATTGTTTCGCTATTGATGCTCCTTTTCTCTGCTTGTCAGGAAGAGCCGTCGGGCTCTGCTGAGACGGTCATGGTTCCTTTAGGGCCAAAAAAAACCGGCATCGATTTTTCCAATGCGTTAACTGAGTCGCTGGACCTCAACATTATTGAGTACCTCTATTACTACAATGGAGGGGGTGTAGCAATTGGGGACATTGATAATGACGGGCTGGAAGACATTTATTTCACCGCCAACCAGGGGCCTGACAAGCTCTATCTGAATAAAGGAAATTTGGCTTTTGAAGACATCAGTCGGCAGGCCAATATCGCCCAGGACAATACCTGGTCTTCCGGAGTAGCCATGGCGGATCTCAATAATGACGGTTATCTCGACATCCATGTCTGTAAGGTTGGTGTCGGAAAATTGCCTGCTGCCCACAATCTGGTCTATATCAACCAGCAGGACGGCACTTTTAAAGAGATGTCCGCAGAGTTGGGCCTGGATTTTCAGGGCTTTTCTACCCAGGCCTGTTTTTTGGATTACGACAGGGACGGCGATCTTGACCTTTACCTTCTTAATCACAATGTCCACTCCATCCGAAGTTATGGGAATACGCAAAAGAGGCAGGAACGCGATTCTCTGGCTGGGGATCGTTTTTTTGAAAACCGGCTCAACGAAGCGGAGCAGTCTTTTGTCGAGGTCACCGGGCAAGTCGGTATTTACAGCAGTCCGCTGGGCTATGGCCTGGCGGTATCCTGCGCCGATCTTAATGGAGACGGCTGGACAGACATTTACGTGGGCAATGATTTTCACGAAAACGACTACCTCTACTTTAATAATGGCGATAAAACGTTTACGGAAGCCATAGCTGGCTGGACCGATCACACGACGCAGTTCAGCATGGGCGTAGACATTGCAGATCTCAATAACGATTTACTGCCCGATATTTATTCCACTGACATGCTGCCTTTTAACGAGGGCATCTACATGAAATCCGGTGGGGAGGATGCCGATCAGGTCAAAAGGATCAAAACGAACCTCGGCTTTGAAGAACAATTTGCCAGAAACCACCTGCAAATAAATACGGGCCTGGGAACTTTTATGGATCTGGCGCTGAAAACGCGAACCTTTGCTACTGACTGGAGCTGGGCAGTGCTCTTGCAGGATTTCGACAACAACGGCTGGAAGGACATCTTTGTGACTAACGGTATTGTCAAACGCCCCAACGACCTGGACTACATCAACTACCTGAACAGTGAGGCCATCTCCAAATACAGAGAGGATGATCCGGAGCGCACCCGGATGCTCATAGAGAAACTACCTTCTCAAAAGCTACATAATATTTTATTTCTCCAAAAAAAGGAGCTTGAGTTTACGAAAGTGGCCGATTCGCAGGTGGGGAAACCTTCTTTCTCTAACGGCGCTGCTTTCGCCGACCTTGATCAGGACGGCTACCTGGAGGTCGTCACCAATAATATCAACGAACCGGCGACTATTCTAAAGTACAATGACCAATTGTCGAAAGGAAATTACCTTAATGTATTGCTGACCGATCCTTCTCAGAACACTACTCACGGCGCCAAGGTATACGTCCACCTTGGAAATAAGACGCTTTACCAGGAATTACAGCCGGTAAAAGGATACCAATCTTCCTCCTCTCATCGCCTGCACTTTGGCTTAGGGCAGTCCGGCCGGATAGATTCCCTGGTCATTATCTGGCCCGACCTGAGCAAGCAGGTGCTTACTCCTGAAGAAGTCAACAGCCATCTGGAGGTTGCCAAAGGCAATTCCTTACAGGCTGTTGCCCTGAATCCAGTTGGCGTTACCAATAGCAACTTCAACCTGTTGCCTCTGAGGCATCAGGAGAATAACTTCAATGACGACGAAAATGAAAAACTGATCCCGGAAAAACTTTCCCGGGAGGGTCCGGCAGTCCTTTATGAAGACCTTGATGGTGACGGGATCAAGGATCTGTTGATCGGCGGCGCGCACGGGCAGGCTACCCGGCTTCTGAGAGGAAAAAAGGACGGTTCTTTTGACAATCTTAAGGTGCCGGACTTTATCCGTGACGCCCGGTATGAGGATGTAAGCGCGGCAGTCATTGATTTTGACGGGGACGGCGATAAAGATATCTACATAGCCAGTGGAGGAAGCATTGCGAAGGAATTAGACAAGGTTCTGGAAGACCGCATTTATCTTAATAACGGCGATATGGACTTTAGACGCATTCCCTTGTCATTGCCACATACGAATGCGAGTGTGGTGGCTGTAGCCGATTATAATCAGGACGGCTATGAGGACATCTTTGTTGGGGCACGATCCATTCCAGGCTCTTACGGTCTTTCCCCTTACAGTTTTATTTTGACCAATCAACGCGGAATGGGTGTTGATATTGCTTATCAGCACCGCTTCGGTATGGTTACTGACGCAGCCTGGATTGATTACGATGGAGATAAAGATTTGGACCTTGTTCTGTGTGGCGACTGGATGGCGGTGACCATACTCGAAAATGGCGGTAACGGAGAGCTGAACTTTTTGCCGGAAGAAAAGCAGTTTCCGAACCTCAAAGGATTTTGGAACACGCTGGCTTTCACAGATGTAAACCAGGACGGCCAGGCTGATATTCTGGCAGGTAATATGGGTACAAATGCTCTACTTTACGCTGACAACGATCACCCGGTAAAGTTATATCTAGGGGATTTTGACGAAAACAGCACGGTTGATCCGCTTATCTTTTTTTATTATTTAAATCGTTATGTACCTCTCGGATCGAAGGATAAATTCGTCTCTCAGCTACCGGTCTTGAAAAAAAACCTGGTGAGTTACGATGATTTTTCCCAGGTAAGTTCATTCGAGGAGTTGTTTCCGAACGGCCCCGAACAGCTTGTAGAGACCAAGGAGGTCAATGAATTAAGGTCTATGCTTTTCCTTTCCGGTGAAGATGGGTATGAGGCCATTCCTTTGCCTGATCGGCTTCAGAATGTCAACATACAGAATTTTTTACTGGACACGGATAACGGGGCGATTTACTATATTGGCGGAAACCAGGAATTGGCTGCCGTGCAAGGGAATGCCATGTCTTCTAAAGCCGGCATGTTAGCGGATTTTAGTATTGCTGATCAAACTTTTTTAAAGGATATTTGGCTAAACTTCCCGGTGGGGATCAATGCCCGGTCTATTATTCGACTCCAAAGCGGCAACGGACTTATCATCACGAATGACGATTATCCGTATCTGGTGGATTGGCCATAAGAAGAGAATGGTATGAGGCGTGCGTTCCTAACATATAGCATATACAAACGATTTTAAACAAAAACATACATCATATGCGAAGATTTGCTAGCTGGTTAAGCCTTGTTGCGCTATTGAGTGTAAGCTGTCAGAAAGATTACGCTACCCAGGCGGAAATTCGCGAAAAGCTGGAGGGAAGCGAGTTGTTTCTCAAGTCTGTTGAAAAGCTAACGGATGTTCAGGTACATGATATTTTTTCCCCTCCCGTTGCTAGCCGGGTATATGCATATCCCTGTGTAGCTGCTTATGAAGCTATTCAACCGGCCTATCAGGATTATAAAAGCTTTGCAGGTCGTTTAGATGGCTTAACACCTGTAAGTATCGAAGCAGATACCACCCTGGTCAATTTCGATCTGGCGGCCATTTATGCATTCAACGAAGTAGGCAAACAGCTCATTTTTTCGGAAGATAAAATAGAAGCCTGGCAGGAAGAGGTCGATTCCATAGTAAATACCTGGCGGGTTGACCCCCGGATGATCAAAAAGACAAAAGCCTATGCCGCGGAGGTAAAACAGCACATTCTGGCCTGGGCGGCGGGGGACAACTACGACCGGACCCGGTCTATGCCTAAGTTTTCCGTAACAGACGATCCATCACGTTGGAAACCCACGCCCCCTGCTTACATGGAAGGCATCGAACCCAATTGGAGCAGCATACGAACGATGGTGATCGACTCGGCGGCTCAATTCAAACCTGCTCCGCCGCCTCCTTTTGATCTTAGGGAAGGATCTGACTTTTACGCGTTGGTGGAGGAGGTTTATGAAGTAAGTAACAACCTGAACGAAGAACAACGTCTGATCGCCAGCTTTTGGGACTGTAATCCTTTTGTGATGAATCAAACCGGGCATGTTATGTTCGCCACCAAAAAAATCACTCCTGGTGGTCACTGGATGGGCATTGCCGGTGTGGCTTGTCGCAAAGCCAAGGCGGAATTGATCCAAACCATTCAGGTCCACACACTGGTAAGCATTACCTTATTCGATGCATTCATCAGTTGTTGGGATGAAAAGTACCGGAGCGCTCTGATCCGCCCGGAAACGGTCATTAACGAGGCTATTGACCCTGATTGGTTACCGGCGCTACAGACGCCTCCCTTTCCTGAACATACCAGCGGGCACAGTGTCATTTCTACCGCTGCTGCCGTTATGCTTACTGCGTTGCTTGGGGATGGCTTTGAATTTGTGGATACCGTGGAAGTAAAATTCGGACTACCCGAACGACGCTTTACTTCCTTCATGGAAGCTTCCCAGGAAGCGGCCATCAGTCGTTTATATGGCGGGATCCATTATCGGCCCGCCATCGAAGATGGAGTAATCCAGGGGAAACAAGTGGGGCAGCATATTGTCGACCATTTGCTAAAGCATTGATAGGGGCCCATCAATGCTTCAGTTCAAACACCTTTTTCTGTCCCTTTTCAATTGTATAGACTTTTTCATCGAATCCGATTTTGATTTCCTTGCTCCACCAGGCCTGATCGAAGGAAATTTCCACTTTTTCGTGATCGATAGAGAAAGACAAGGTATGTGAACGGTATCTGATCTTGAACTTTAGTTCATCGATTTCGTCAGGTAACACCGGATTTACCCAGAGGACTCCCTCGCGTACTTCAATGCCGGTGTAGCATCGCTGGACAAGGTCAATCGTTCCTGCCATCGCTCCAAGGTGAATACCTTCCGGAGTAGTTCCGCCCTGAACGTCCTCCAGGTCGCTCTTCAGTGCTTCCTCGAAGTGATCCCAGGACTTTTCCCTATTGGCCCGTGACCACACCCAGGAGAACACCACTTTACTCAATGTAGAGCCGTGGGAAGTGCGATCCAGATAATATTCGATGTTGTCGGGTATCGTATTCGGATTGAAAGGGTACCCCATCAGTTGGAACATTTCTTCTAGTGTTTCGGCAGAGAACAGATAAAACAGCATCAATACATCTGCCTGCTTACTGATGTTGTACTTATTGGGGTTGTCCCCCTCGCTTTCGAGGATGCGATCGAGGCGGATGTTCTCTCCCTGTTCTTCCCTGTATTTTTCCAGATCCAGTTCCTGTAAATTTTCGTATCCTTCGAACTGACTGATGATACTGTTGTCCAGGAAGGGGATGAACATTTTACGACTGATCACGTCCCAATGATTGATTTCGTCAGTTGGAATATCCAGCATGGTCAGCAATTCGGTCTGGCGTTCTTCATTCAGTAAATTCAATACTTTCAATGCGTACTGCAACACCCATGAAGCCATAAAATTAGTATAGGCATTATTGTTTAACCCCAGTTCCTTGCTATCCGGATAACTGGTGTGGTATTCATCCGGTCCGACCACTCCATGTATCTCATAGCGATCTTTTTCATTATTGTAGCTCGCGATGCTGGCCCAGAAGCGGGCGATTTCGATAAACATTTCAGCGCCAAAAAAGTGCATGAATTCGAGGTCATCGGTGACCTGATAGAACTGCCAGATGTTATAGGCTATAGCGGCATTGATGTGCCTTTGCTTGTGCGTATTGTCCGGTATCCATCTACCGGAACGGGGGTTAAGATGTATTTTTTGACTTTCCTCTCTTCCATTGCTGCCGCTTTGCCAGGGGAACATCGCGCCTTTGTAACCGGACTCCCGGGCAGCGCGTCTGGCTTCTTCCAGGCGTCGATAGCGGTATTTCAATAATGCTTCTGTGAGGGCAGGCATACGGTAATTTAGGAAGGGAAAAATAAAGAGTTCGTCCCAAAAGATATGTCCCCGGTAAGCCTCGCCATGGAGCCCCCGGGCGGGAACACCGACGTCTTTATCAATGCTATTGGGAGAAACTGTCTGGAGCAAATGGAAAATATGCAGCCGGATGGCTCCCTGAGCTTCTTCATTACTAAAGATCTTGAGATCGCCGCGATTCCATAAATGTTTCCAGGCCAATTCGTGCTTTTCTCTGATCGCTTTGAAATTTTCGGCATGCTGGACTTTTTTTTGAGCTTCCAGCAGGGGTTCGGAAATAGCCAGGTCACGAGAGGTATAGATCGCTACGATTTTTTCGAGGCATACCAGGCGATGTTGTTCCACGTCAAAAGTCAAATGCTGAGCTATGACTTCGTCTTCTTGAATGGTTTTCCTTTCCAGCTTTACCGGGCTTTGATCCTGCTCCATATAAACCTTCAGGCAGGATACCTGAGCCATGCGGATGAGTGATTGGTTTGTTTGTACGAACAGATAAATGCCTTCTTCGCCAAACTGCCCATTTTCGAGTACTTCCAGATGCTGCCCATTGAGCTCCTTGTAACGATCGACCCCTTCATTTTTTACGCCGGCATCCAGGTTGGTGCATACCTCTATGCTGCCCGACCAGTTCTGGGCGTCGATCGTCCAGTGGATAGCTGCGAGGTTTTCATCATGCATACTGACTATGCGATGGGTTTCAAGCTTCGTTATACGATTCTCATGATCTTGAAAAAGAATGGTATGGCTTAAGATCCCTTTTTCCATATCCAGCTCCTGCCGGTAATCCTGAACGACTACTTCATTGAGGTCAAACCATTCTCCTTCCTCTATCCGAAAAGTAAGGCAAAGCCAGTTCGGCCAGTTGACCAGATCTTCATTTTCAATGACCTTGCCGGCAACCTCCGATTCCAGTCGATTATATCCCCCTGCGAGATAGGTTCCGGGGTAATGTATATCGTCTGCATGGGCTTCTTCCCGGGCGCCGCGCGTAGCAAAGTTGCCATTTCCCAGCGTGCACAAGGCTTCGCGGAGAGCTTGCTGTTCAGGGTCCCAGCCTGTATAAATAAGGTTCCATTTATAGATCATTTTATCGCTAAAGTTTTGTTTCTTTTAAATCACTTCGGATCGCCTCAAACCTCCAACAATCGCTGAAGGAATATTTTGACTTCATCGACATTCTTAAGTGTAAAATCAGCATAAGTCGCTGCCCCATGATCGCCGACGAGCACACCCAACCCATTCATTAACCGGATCTCACGAAAAGCATCTTCATCGGTCAGATCATCGCCAACGTAGACCGGACGAATTTGTGTAGTATCTTCTGACAGCCGGTCATATAATAAGCGTACAGCTTTTCCTTTATCCCAATCAATATCCGGCTGCACTTCGATGACTTTTTTGCCGCCTTTTTTCCTCAATTCAGCTTTATCTTTCAGCAGATCATTGACGATTTGCTTTATTTCTGGTACATCTTCTTCTGCTACGTTCCGGTAATGAACGGCAATGGCAAAACGTTTGCGCTCAATATCCGCTCCCTCAACATCCTGAACGGACCGGTGCATCCTTTTTTCCATGCTATCGAGTAGAGGGAGTAATTCAGCAGCCTCTTCCATCTCATATTTAAAATCATCAGGGCCGGCTATCTCATAGCCGTGGCTGCCCGCGTAGAAAACGTTTTCCAGTTGCATATGCTTCTGAATAAACCGCAGGTCGCGACCACTAATCACGGCAACGGTCCTTTGCTTGGCTATTACGCGAACAACTTCTCTCATTTCATGCGAAATAACAGCCTGATCATATTGTGCGACGATAGGCGTAAGCGTACCGTCATAATCGAGACAAAGCATAACAGCCTCTTTGCTGAAAAAAGAAGCAATTCCATCAAAATGCTCCAAAGCTTTGGGTAAGTCATCAAATCTTGTTGGAAAGGCGCCTTCCACATCCAGTCCTTCCAGGCTGAGTGTTACCTGATCAGCGCCCCTTTCTTTCATTTCTTCTTCATTAAGGCCAATCCCGATCACCAGCCGGAATCCACCTTTTTTTCCTGCTTCCACGCCTGCCAGGGCATCTTCCACCACGATCGCCTCCGAAGGCTCCACCTGCATAGCCTTAGCCGCTTCCAGAAAGATATCCGGTGCGGGTTTCCCTTCCAGGCCAAGCTCTTCCGAGATCAGACCATCTACCCGTGCGTCGAAGAGATGCTCAACACCTGCCGTATGCATAATCTTTTCAGCATTCTTACTGGAGGAAATCAGTGCCGTTTTAATGCCTTGTGCTCTCCATCGACGAATAGCTTCTATATTTTCCTGGCAAATGTCCACCCCTTCCTGCTCGATAAGCTTGTGAAAGAACTGGTTCTTCCAATTGCCCAATCCACAAATGGTATTTTTGCCCGGTTTGTCATCCGGTTCTCCTCGAGGCAATTCTATACTGCGCGAGTCGAGGAAATGCTCCACCCCGTCATAACGGGGCATTCCGTCCAGGTGCTGAGGGTAATCTTTATCGATGGAAAAAGGGCGAAAAGGCGTTATACCTTGCTGTTTACGGTTTTCATTATAGGCGTCAAACATTTTTTTCCATGCTTTGGCATGTAAGGAGGCAGTTTGGGTAACTACTCCGTCGAGATCAATAATTGCTGCTTTAATTGGAGTCATAGGGCCTTAAAATCATAAATAGTTGGTGTGAAATGAACAAAATGCTGCTTGCACCTTACATATGTCCAACAAGAATTTTACCCTGATGTTGGATGCCGGCCCCTAAGGAAAGTCTTACCAGGAAAATAGTCATTCAATTGGCCCGATGAAGGTCGAACAAACGATGCCGTTTTGGTTTTCCATTAATGGATTCCATAACAACAAACAAAATATTAATCATGAACCTCGAAATAACACATAATGAAAAGGACAGAGTATTCCGAACCTTTGTCAATGACAAGGAATGTGTGCTTAAATATCGCGAAGAAGGCCCTACAATGATCGAAATATTTGAAACGTTCGTTCCATTGGTGGAGCGTAAGGAAGGCATTGGCACCGCATTGGTAGAAGAAGCCCTGCGATATGCCCAGCTGAATAATTTAATGGTTATTCCCAACTGCAATTTTGTGGCGGACTACATGGACAGGCATCACGAATATGCCAAAATGCGTGTCGATCCCAAGAAATAAATAAATAAGATACCCCGCGACCGCGGAGTATCTTATTTTTTAATAAGTGCTTAGACACTTAAGCCAGTTCGAAGCGGTCCAGGTTCATTACCTTGTTCCAGGCCGCTACAAAATCCTGTACGAATTTTTTCTCCGCATCCGCACATGCATACACTTCGGCAACAGCCCGAAGCTCCGTATTTGAACCGAAAATCAGGTCAACGCGGGTGCCGGTCCACTTTACTTCGCCAGTCTTGCGGTCGCGACCTTCAAAAGCCTCCTCATCCTCAGAAACAGCTTTCCAACTGGTTCCCAGGTCCAAAAGATTAACGAAAAAGTCATTGGTCAGGGCGCCGGGGCGTTTTGTAAAGACACCATGCTGAGACTGGTCGTAGTTGGTATTCAATACACGCATACCACCAATCAGGACGGTCAGCTCAGGAGCGGTAAGGGTCAGCAACTGTGCTTTATCGATCAGCATTTCCTCTGCTGTTGCTTGAGTGTAACGCTTCTTGTAATTGCGAAAGCCATCGGCGGCAGGCTCAAGGATAGAGAAAGATTCTATATCTGTCTGCTCCTGCGAAGCATCGGTACGGCCGGGCGTGAACGGCACGGTAATGTCATGGCCGGCCTCTTTGGCTGCTTTTTCAATACCTGCGGCTCCGGCCAGGACGATCAGGTCGGCCAGGGAAACTTTCTTATTTCCAGACTGCGCATCATTGAATGCTTTTTGGACCCCTTCAAGGGGTTCCAGTATGTCAGATAGCTGCGCCGGATTGTTGACCTCCCAGAACTTCTGAGGCGCCAGGCGAATACGAGCGCCATTCGCCCCGCCACGCTTATCGGAATCACGATAAGTGAAGGCGGATGCCCAGGCTGTAGATACCAGCTGAGATACCGTCAATCCTGAATCCAGTATTTTGGCTTTCAAATCCGCAATGTCCTTATCGTCGATCAGCTCGTGATCAACTGCTGGAATGGGATCTTGCCAGATCAATTCTTCAGCAGGTACTTCAGGGCCGAGATAACGAAGACGGGGGCCCATGTCGCGGTGAGTTAACTTGAACCATGCACGCGCAAAGGCATCGGCAAACTCATCCGGATTTTCATAGAAGCGTCTGGAAATTTTTTCATAAGCAGGATCCAGGCGTAGTGATAAATCAGTAGTCAGCATCATCGGCTGATGACGTTTGGCCGGATCATGAGCGTCTGGTACGGTACCAGCCCCGGCGTCCCCCTTAGGCTTCCACTGATAAGCACCGGCAGGGCTCTTGGTCAGCTCCCATTCGTAGCCGAACAGGTTCTCGAAATAGTTGTTACTCCACTGGATCGGCGTAGTTGTCCAGGCGCCTTCCAGACCACTGGTGATGGTATTTTCAGCATTACCGCTGTTAAATGTATTTTTCCATCCCATACTCTGTTCTTCAATGCTCGCTCCCGCCGGTTCATGACCGACATACTTCGCCGGATCAGCAGCACCATGGGTTTTACCAAACGTATGCCCGCCGGCGATCAGCGCTACAGTTTCCTCATCATTCATCGCCATGCGTCCGAAAGTTTCACGTATATCCCTGGCTGCAGCAATAGGATCAGGATTTCCGTTGGGGCCTTCCGGATTCACATAAATTAGTCCCATCTGAACAGCACCGAGCGGATTCTCCAGTTCACGATCACCGGCGTAGCGTTTGTCGCCCAGCCACTCGCTCTCCGGACCCCAGTAAATATCTTCTTCCGGCTCCCAGACATCTTCGCGGCCTCCGGCAAAGCCGAAGGTCTTAAAGCCCATTGATTCCAGAGCTACGTTCCCGGCCAGGATCATCAGGTCAGCCCAGGAGATCTTCTTTCCATATTGTTGTTTGATCGGCCATAGGAGCAGACGGGCTTTGTCAAGGTTTGCATTGTCAGGCCAACTGTTCAAAGGGGCAAAACGTTGCGTGCCCGTACCGGCACCGCCCCGGCCATCCGCAATACGGTACGTACCGGCGCTGTGCCAGGCCATCCGAATAAAGAACGGTCCATAATGGCCGTAGTCAGCCGGCCACCACTCCTTAGAATCCTTCATCAGATCATGAAGGTCTTTTTTCACCGCCTCCAGATCGAGTTTCTTAAATTCCTCAGCATAATTGAACTTCTCCCCCATGGGATTAGAAAGGGAAGAGTGCTGGCGGAGGATGCTCAGCTTTAGTTGGTTAGGCCACCAGTCGCGGTTCGAAGGACCGCTACCGGCGCTGCGGCGCAGTTCGCCATTCATAAATGGACATCTGCTGGATTCGTTCACATCCCAAACTTTACCGTTTGTAGAAGCAGTCGAATTGGTTTTATTCTCCATATTTTCAGGTTTTGATTGTTTATATGACAAATGTAGGATAATATTTATTTATAAATCTTACCGATTCATAAACAAAAGTTATCACTCGGTGTTAGTGGGGGCTAAGAGGCAGACTGTTCCATTCTATGGCTTACTTCTTTTTCCCATTCCTTCATCCCTGCCAGATACACCTTCACCTGATCAAAACCTTCCTTATCAAGGATGGAATAGGCAATGGTAGCCCGGTCACCACTCTGGCAATGAACGACGGTCGGCTTATTCCGGTCGATCCTGTCCAGATTACTGGGGAGTGTGCCGACAAAAGCGTGGATGGCGCCTTCGATATGGCCTTCTTTATATTCTTTTTCGCTACGGACGTCCACCACCTGAAGGTCTTCAGATGCTAATAATGATTCCAACTGCTGGGTATCTACGATATCATAACTTTTCAGCCGGCCTTTAAATGCCTGCTGCAATTGCTCGGGCGTTACAAAACCTTTGATCTTATCCAGCCCGATGCGCATGAGTTTTCGGGTGGCTGCCTCTAGCTCTTCTTTTGGGATAACCAGAACAAAGGGTTGATCATAGCTGATAAACCAGCCCGTCCAGGTCGAAAAGGAATTGTTATGTTGAATATTAATACTATTGGGAATAAAACCCTGAGCAAATTCCGTTTTGTGCCTGGTATCGATGATACTGATGCCTTCGGAGTAAGCCTTTTCCAATTCTTTATCAGAAAGCTGCGGAATATCCGGAACGCTGGTGAGTAGCGGGCGGTCTATTTTATTCAGTTTTTTCATCATTGCGAAATACTTTGGCGGTTCCGGCTGGCCTTCAAGGAGGTAGTCCATAAAAGCCTCGCGGTCATCCATCATTTGTATCGCCCAGTTTCGGATCTTCTCGTAGCCGACGGTTGACAAAGGAACAGCACCCAGAGATTTACCGCAAGCTGAGCCCGCGCCGTGTCCGGGCCAAACCTGTACATAATCCGGAATGTTGACAAATTCATGGAGCGATTCAAACAGCTCCTTTGCTCCTTTTTCCTGAGTACCTTCCAGGCCCGCCGCTTTTTCCAGCAAATCCGGCCGGCCGACATCACCTACGAAAACGAAGTCACCGGTAAACAACATCACCGGGTGATCGGTCGCAGGATGATCGGTTAATAAAAAACAAAGGCTTTCGGGCGTATGGCCAGGTGTATGCAGCACTTCAAAGGTGAGATTCCCCAATGAGATGGTATCACCATGCTTCAGGGATTGATGAGTAAACTCGTACTGCCAGTCCGGGCCGCCTTCATCTGAAAGATATAATTCGGCGCCGGTCAACTCAGCCAGTTCTCTTGAACCGCATAAAAAGTCGGCGTGGATATGAGTTTCCAGCACCTTGGTGATCCTGAGGTTGTTTTCTTCAGCTATCTGCAAATAAGTGTCGACATCTCTTTTCGGGTCGATCACAGCTGCCACCCCGGTTTTCTGGCAGCCAATCACATAGCTCGCCTGGGCAAGCCCTTTTTCATAGACGTGTTGGAAAAACATTGTAAATATTGTTTTAATTTAAAAAATAGAAGAAATCTCTTGAGGACGCATCAAAGCGCCATCAAAAAAAATTTCAGGCCTTGCTTATTTCAGGTGAGTAAATTAGGGTGAAATGCCAGAATACTTCACAAAGCATTTCATTTATTAAACAAGACCAATAAGGAGAAATGTTCGTTAATTTTACCAGTTATTGAAAAAATACACTACTTTACGGTAAGGTATTTATGACGGATATAACGCTAGGGCTCAAAGAAAATTGGCGACAGTTTTTCCTTCTGGTTCTCATCAACGCTTTTGTAGGCGGGATGGTCGGCCTGGAGAGGACCATCATTCCGGAGATTGCGGAAGCAGAGTTCGGTATGGCGGCCAAAACGGCTATTCTTTCCTTTATCATGGTCTTTGGCGTAGTTAAGGCGATCACGAATTACTATACCGGCGCCCTGGCGAATAGATGGGGCAGAAAGCATTTGCTCACCCTGGGCTGGGTTATTGCCCTGCCTATCCCTTTCATTTTAATTTATGCCGACTCCTGGAACTGGATCATTTTTGCCAATGTTCTTCTGGGCGTCAACCAGGGGCTCACCTGGTCGAGTACTGTCGTTATGAAGATAGACCTGGTGGGAGAAAAAAACCGGGGCCTGGCCATGGGGCTCAATGAGTCGGCAGGTTACCTGGCCGTGGGTGGAGTCGCTTTCCTGACCGGTTGGATCGCAGCCGAATATGGCATACGACCCTATCCTTTTTACCTGGGCATTGGTTTTGTTTTTATGGGACTATTATCCAGTTGGTTTCTGGTAAAAGACACTATTCATCATGTCCATGCAGAGACTTCCACCAGCAAAATGCCGCTACTTAGGAATATCTTTTGGGAAACGAGCTGGAAAAACCCTAATCTGGGGTCTATTTCGCAAGCCGGTCTGGTCAATAATCTCAATGACGGTATGGTTTGGGGGCTGCTGCCCATTTTGCTGGCTGCCAAAAACTTCAACCTGGAGCAAATCGGTAAGATTGTGGCCCTGTACCCTGTTGTCTGGGGGCTGGGGCAGTTGTTTACGGGAAAAATGGCGGATCATTTGAATAAAAAAAGCATGCTTTTTTGGGGAATGTTATTTCAAGGAGTGACTCTGCTTTTGATGTTATTTGCGAGCAGTTTTTTTCATTTTGCGGCCTTATCCGTTATGTTGGGAGTAGGCACAGCTGTGGTTTATCCCACCTTCCTGGCTGCCATTGCCGATTATGCCCATCCGCAGCAGCGGGCGGAGAGCATCGGGGTATTTCGTTTGTGGCGTGACCTGGGCTATGCCATAGGCGCGCTATTAACCGGGATATTAGCCGATACTTTGGGAATCAACTGGGCGGTAGGAGCGATTGGCTTTTTGACGGTTTTGTCAGCAGTAATTATTGGGTTGAGGATGAATTCACGAATAAAAGAGGAATAGAGATGTCCGCTATGCCTTTCCCACGCCCCCCCTCGCCATATTCACCAGCACCATTTTATCAAAATTCAAATGTGCGGCGCCGTCTACATACAGTGAAATGCCATTGATGTAAGCGGCCATCGGACTGGCTAGAAAACAAACGGTATGGGCCACCTCTTCTACTGTACCGAATCTTTTGGCGGGAATGGCTTTTTTTGCATCCTCGTACATATCCTGAATGGGTTTAGGGTAAGTGTCCAATCCGGAAGATTCAATGATGCCGGGCGCCACTGCATTGATCCGGATGTTATAATCCGCCCATTCCAATGCCAGCGTTTTGGTGATGTTATCTACTCCTGCGCGTGCCGCACCGGTATGGATCATGCCTGGCACGCCTCGAAAGATATCTACAATGATGTTAACAATGATCCCTTTTTTTTGAGGAATAAAAAAAGCATTGGCCATTTCTCTGGTGGTGTAAAAAGTGCCGTTGAGGTTGTTGTTAATGACGGCGTTCCACCCTTTATCATTGAGGTGTTCCGCCAGCATAGGAAATTGTCCGCCGGCATTATTCACTAATATATCCAGTTTCCCCCATTTTTCCTGAATCCGGCGAGCAAGGGCCTGAAGGTCTTCTGTCTTCCGGATGTCACACTTTAGATGATCGCACGCTCCAAATTGTTGCAAGGTTTGGGCAGCTTCCCGCAGAGGGTCTTCCTTTCTGGAAGCGAGCATTACTCTGGCGCCGAGCTGCAGCAGTTGTTTGGCGATGGCAAATCCGATGCCGCTCCGCCCGCCGGTGACGAGCGCTACATGGTCTTTGAACAAGTCTTTTTGAAACATAAGCTAAATGATTAAATGTTTTTGGCCACTAAACCCAAAACCCACCCCCACTACTCACTACCGTCTGCTACACACCTAAAGCCAGTAGTCGCATTCCGTTCAAATCCTGGTGATAACCTCAACAACTTTTGGGAATAAGTCAACTCCCTGGGACCTCCTTCCACGTACCACCAGCTGGAAGCCGGCAGGTAGTAACTTCCCCCCTTCAAAATAAGGAAATAATTGGTTCCATTATCATAGACATCATTACACAATTGCCAGACACAGCCGACCAAGTCTTCCAGACCGTAAGGGTTGGCGCCCTTAGGGTAGGAACCTACCGGATAAAGCGCTCCACTGCCGGTGTTGCAAAGCTCCGGATCTACCTGAAGTTTGGAAACCGTTAGGGTATTGGTGATCACTTGCTGCTCTCTTTTAACATCAGCATCTTTACTCCAGGGCCATTCCCTCTGATCCGGTGTCTGAGCAGCATACTGCCACTCTATTTCCGTAGGCAGGCGCTTGCCGGCCCAACGGGCGTAGGCCTGGGCATCTTCATAGCTGATGTAAACGACCGGGTATTGCTCCTGCCCCAGCGGTATCCGGCCATTTTCCCAATGCTTGAGAAAGTTAGCGGTATCCAGAGGCCGATAATGGGTATCTTTCAGAAAAGATTGGAACTGAAGATTCGTGACCGGATGCTTATCCATGTAAAAGGCCGGGAGCTTAAGCTCTTTTTTAGGGTAGTCTACGGGGTTGGGAATGAAATTATCGCCAAAAGTGACTTTCATTTGAAAAGTACCGGCAGGTATTTTCACCATGCCCTCCGGAACTGTTGCTACTCTCGGACCAGGTTGCACATGGCTGATCAGGCGAGCAGTTCCGGGAGGGATAAAGAATAGCTTCTCATCGAGTAATTCTTCATGTTTAAACAGCTGGACCACAAATTTACCCTCATGGCGGTCAAAATGATCCATCAGCCGGATGGTTTGCTCGTGTATGCCGAATCGCCTGGCGCTTTCTTCCTTTTCATAGCTGGGATGTCCCGGCCAGATCTTGATGTAATCGCCTTGTGTAGCGAAAAAACTAAGCTCGTCTCCCATGCGGGAAACGGACAATACCTCCGGCAGGTAAGCTATGCCACCTACGGCCCCTTCATTGTTCGTACCCAGCCAATACTTGGAAAAGCCTTCTATTTTGACCGGAACCATCAGCCGGTTCCCTATAGTATCGGGCTGAATTTCTTCGTGTCGCCAGAGATCCACCAGATGATAGCCTTCTTTTTCAGGTATGGAAAAAAGCGAACCTTCATAGCCTTCCGGTCGGATGCTAAAAATGGTAAAAACTTCTTTATGCGGTAAAGGCCAGTGGTTAATGTAAATGCTGTCTTTTTGGGAAGAATACAAGGGCGTATAATTGAAAGTGACAAAATTACTGGTATTCTCCCTTAAAATACCCAGGGTTTTTCCCCAGAAGCGGTAATCCTCTTCTACCCAGTCAGGACGGCCGGGCCGGAAAATGTTCAGCTCCGTGCCGTAGCCGTTGAAATAGGAAAGCGCATATTCCCTGCGGATCCTGTCTTTATACAGCTCCGCCACCCGGAAAATGGCGAAGTCAGGGCGGATCAGTTTATTCAAATTCAACATTGGTGGATAGTACAAAGCATTATGCACCCTGCCCGAAACGATGCCAGGCATGTCTTTTGGTACAGCCATTCCCTCGCTATACATGATCACGCCGGGACGCACCTCGTCGGCCGCCTGTTGCCGCTCAGGAGTGGATTTACCTTCGGTGTCCAGGACGACGCCGTCGGCGCTGATTTCCTCGATCATCCTGGCCATGCCGGCGTGATGATCTTCCCAGCGGGTGCTTTCATCCCAGGGGTTGTAGCTGATGAAAAACTTAGTTCCCTTGCGTCTCGACAGCTGCGCCAGTTCTCTAAGCTTAGCCGTACCTCCAGGCATGGCCCGGAATTGGTCCCACTGATTACGCTGATCCAGGCCAAGCATAGGCCAGTTGGGCCACAGTCCGATAACATCGTCGCCGCCGTAAAGCTTTTGTCCTCTGTCGAGGAATGCTTCCAATTGATATCCTCCATTTTTATGATCATAGAACTGATGATCCCAGGCCATGATCAGGTGCATGGCATAAGCGTGACGTATCCATTGAAGATCCCTGCGTTGGTACAGGGTCTCTTCAAAAGAACCGTCAAGATCGTACAGGTACCGTTTTTGAAAGAACATCCTCAATCCTTCCTGCCAGTTGCCTTTGTATACATCCAGCCAGAGAGCGTAGTCCACCGTCCCTCCCGGCAGCAAGACCGTTTCAAAACGACGGCGCTGGGCCTGTTCGTTCCATCCGGTGCGCCGGCTAAGGCCTGCCAGAGAGAGCGTATCTGCTGCCGGAATACTGCTATAGCCCAACTCCCAGGCGTTATCCGGCACGATGACGTTGACAGGGGCTTTACCGGGGCGAAAGAGATGCGTCCTGGATAAACGATGATCTCCAAGGCCGGTGATGTAGACTTGTTCTTTATTTCCTCCTAGTGGGACGACGTTTTCCAGAATGAAGGTATCCCGGCTTTGATTGACGAATTGGAGTCGGTATTTTTGTCCGGCCTGCTGATGATCCCAGACGTTTACCCTGATCTCAAAGTCTGGAAATGCGAGGGTCCAGTAATCCTCCGTTTTTTTGGATCGGGCCTGGTTGCCGTAATACAATCGGTCATTAAGAACGAAAGAGAAAAGAGGGGGAGAATCTTTTAAAGGCAGGGACTTTGCTTCTGTTAACTGTAAGCTTTCTATGGAAAGCCCCTTTCGGCTGTCGATGGTAATGGACTGAAGGTTTTGGCCGGATAGAAAGAGCGGCCAGAGGAAAAAAAAGAGCAGCATTTGTTTTTTCATACAGGCAGGTAATTTCATCAAATAAGCTTTAAATAAAACGCTTCCAAAATGCGCTTTTTCATTAACTTAAACAAAAAATTCTAGGGTGTACAGGCAATCTGGAGGAGTAACGAATGGCGATGCCTCCATCCCGATGCCGACCTGAAGAGCTGACAAAAAAGCGGGCTTCCAACTCATTTGACCCTTTCGCGACGGCCAGCATGAAACCTTAGTAAAAATACCCTATCCATGAGTAACATCCCGATAAAAGACAAGTTAGGCGACGACCGGCTGTTTAAAATCGCTCGTTTTAAAGAAAAAATCAAAAGAACAAAACCTCACAAACACGACGGCTATCATGAATTAATTTACATCAATCAAGGTGAAGGATTTCATTGGCTGGATACAGGACATTACAAAATCTCACCCCCCGAAATTTATTTTCTAAAACCGGGTAGTTTGCATTGCTGGCAGTTTACGGCTATTCCTAAAGGATTTGTGATTCTTTTCAGGGAAAGTTATTTTGACCCGATTAAAGAACAGAATATCCTGGAGCTATTACAACAAATGGACACACAGCTGCAAATTAGTCTGAAGGGAGAATTCCAACCCTTCCCGATCTTTGAAGAAATACTCCGGGAATACACTCAGGACACGACACATTCCGACCTCATTATTCACGGATACCTCCAGGCCTTGTTGTCTAAAATTTTACATTTATCTCAGAGCGACCTCAAAAAGGCAGGCCCCGGCAGTTTACTCCCAGAGCGTTTTTTAAAATTACTATCTGAAAAGTGCCCTCAGTGGCGCCTGGTTCATCAATATGCAGCTCAGCTGAACACCTCCCCTCAGAATTTGAACGCCGCCTGCCGCAAGCATACCGGTAAAAGCGCAGGAGAACACATTGCAGAACAAGTCCTATTGGAAGCAAAGCGACATCTGCTGCATACCGATGAGCATATTAACCAAATAGCTTACCATCTCCATTTTAATGACGCTTCTTATTTCATAAAATTTTTCAAAAAATATACCGGACAAACGCCCGCCCAATTCAGAAGACGCTTTTTTCAATAATACCATTATTGGATAAGATTCCACCGAGCAAATTATGCAGGTCACAGTATTTTTGCCCAAAAAGCTGATATGCCTTTTGGAAAAAAAATCAACAAACCCGACAATGACCTTGCTCTTATGTTGATCAGGCTGATGATGGGGGTATTCTCCGTCATTTTTTCTTTGCCCGCCAATGCTCAAACGGCAACCATCAAAGGAAAAGTCATTGACCGGGAAAGCGGTGAACCTATTGAATATGCCAGTGTCGCCTTATTCCGGATAGCTGACTCAACCTTGTTGTCCGGACTGGTTACCGACACCAACGGACTTTTTGAGCTGGCCAGTAAGACAGAGGACGAGCTCTATCTGACCGCACAATTCATGGGTTACGAAACGTTTTATTCCGCTCCTTTCCCAGGCGGAGAAAGTAAAGATATTGGAACGATACAACTAGGTTTTAACGCGGCAGTTTTATCGGAGGTGGAAGTCATCGGCAGGGAAATTACGACTTTACACCGGCTGGATAAGCAAGTATTTAAAGCAGAGCAATTTGAAAACGCCCAGGGAGGCAGTGCAACGGATGTTCTTCGAAACTTGCCCGCCGTTTCCGTCAATGCAGAAGGAGAAATAACGGTAAGAGGAGCCACCGGTTTTATTCTGATGATCAATGGTAAGCCCATCCAGGCATCTCCTTCGACCCTGCTCAATCAGCTTGCCGCCAATGCGATCGAGGATATCGAGATCATCACGGCCCCCTCCGCCAAATACGATCCCGATGGCAAAGCAGGCATCATCAATATTAAAACAAAAAAAGGGGCGCTGGACGGATTTTTTCTCATGGCCAACGCACAATGGGGATTGCCCAGCATTGAGCCCTATAACAATGCCGAATCTGCCCGAAGATACAATGCCGATCTCACCCTCAATTACAAAAAGGGGGCCTGGGATATTTCCGCAGGCATAGACTACAGAAGAAATGATGTCTCCGGGCGAAGGATCGGCTACGTCAATACCTATCTGAATGAAGTCCTTACGGAGTTCCCCTCTGATGGGGAACGCAGTTTCGACCGGGAGAACTACTCTGCCCGGACATCGGTCACTTTTTCACCCACTGATCGTCAATTCATCGGCATTAGTTTTTATGCCGGCAAACGCACCCAGTACCGGACCGCCGATATTCTTTATGATTTCCAACAACGAACCTTGCTACCCGAAGAAGATTTTCTGGGGCCCGAAGCTTACTGGGACTTATTCCGGCAAAACGGCGTCGTTTTTTCCGGAGGGCTGCGAACAGATTCGCTGACCTTTTTCAACGAAAACCTGAGGGTCCGGCGAGGGGACTTTCTAATCGGCGCCCTCGACTACCATCTCACGTTCAAGGATGGATCTAAACTAAAGGTAACGGCCCTTTACGAAAGCACGCTGCTTGGAGGGCCTACAGACAACATCAATTTGGCTTTTCCCAACCTATCCGATACTTTACAGTTGCAATTCAATGACAACGACAACCCCCTCGACGGTCTGCGCTTTCAATTGGATTATGCTCGTCAGTTAGGCGCTGTCAACTGGGAAAGTGGATATCAATTTCGATTTCTGCGGCATCCGGGCGACTTTATTTATCTGGATCGCAATTTTGGAACCAATGAATGGGAAGTCAACCCTGAATTCACCAATAGCATCGATCTGGAGCGCAGCATACATTCCTTGTACAGTCAGTTTTCAGCTCAGGGAGAGCAATTGTCCTTTACTGCCGGTTTACGGCTGGAATATTTTGACCGGCAGGTGGGGCTTGCATCTCCTGACACTACCTTTCTTTTAGATCAATTCAACCTTTTCCCCTCTGTCAATCTGCAATATGAGCTGGGCGATGGGTTCTCGTTAAAAGCCGGCTATAGCCGACGCATTGAAAGAACGACTACTTTCAAGCTCACTCCTTTCCCCGAGCGAGAGCATTCCGAAACGCTCGAACAAGGAGACGCCGAGCTGCTACCGGAATTTATTGATCTGGCGGAACTGGGGCTGATCAAAAACTGGGAGGACAATGCTGTATTCGCCACCCTTTATTGGCGTAATGTAGATAATATGATTAACAGGGTCAATACCGTTTATAATGACACCATTCTCAATCGCATCTACACCAATGCCGGGGTAGCCAGAGCGATTGGCCTGGAATTAGGTGCTACGCTTTATCCGGCGAATTGGTGGAAATTTTATCTTGGCGGGAATGTATTCAATTACAGGATTAAAGGCAGTTTATTTGAAGATAACATCAATACCTCCAGCACTATTTTTTCCATCAATGCCAATATGAACTTCGATCTGTCGTCGACTATGACGGCCCAGATAGCCTTCAACTATCTGTCGGAAAGGATCACTGCACAGGGAAGGGATTCGCATTTCTACAATCCGAGCCTCAGTTTGCGCAAAACTTTTTTAAATGAAAAACTAGCCCTCAGCTTTCAGTGGCTAAATATGGATCTTGGGTTGTTGAAATCCAATGAACAACGCATAACAACGGTACGCGACAACTTTTTCACCACCACAAACTACGTCTATGAAGTCGACATTTTAATGGTGGGATTAACCTATCAATTAAATCAACCCTCGAATAAAATGAAATTATTGGAAAGCGAGTTTGGGAATAGAGAGTTTTAAGCAGACTAATTTCTTTATGCAGAAATTTTCGTAAGTTAGACGGCATGAAGAAAAAAATACTGATCTCCACGGGCGGAGGCGACTGTCCGGGCCTGAATGCCGTCATCAGGGCGATCACCAAAGCCGCCAAAAGAACGGGAGAATGGGAAATCTGGGGCACTATGGAAGCCTTTAACGGTGTGTTGAGTGATCCGCCGGAATTGATAAAGCTGACGGGAAAAACCACTGCGGGTATCCATGTCAAAGGAGGCACGATCCTGAAAACGACTAACAAAGGCAATCCACTTGAGTTTCCTGTGCAGCAGCCAGACGGGAGTTGGAAGACCATTGACCGTTCGCAAGAACTCGTTGACCGCATAGTCGATCTGGGTTTTCTTGCGGTGGTCAACATCGGCGGTGACGGCAGCCAGAAGATCTCTCAGGCCCTATTTGAAAAGGGCCTGAGTATTGTCGGTGCACCAAAAACCATTGATAACGATCTGGCGGCTACCGATCTGACCTTTGGTTTTACCACAGCCGTACAGATCGCCACGGAGAGTTTTGACAAGCTGGTCACCACAGCAGAAAGCCATCACCGGGTGATGATCATGGAGGTGATGGGCCGGCATGCCGGCTGGATCGCCCTCCACACGGCTGTTGCGGGAGGGGCGGAAATATGCCTGATCCCGGAAATACCTTATGAGGCCGAAAAAATACTGGAGAAGATCAGAAAGCGGTACAAAAAAGGCCGTGGTTTTGTCAATATTGTGATCGCTGAAGGAGCCAAGCCCCAAGACGGTCAGGTGGTCGGAAGGCGTCCGGCAGATATCGGAGATGAACACATCAAACTGGGCGGCATCGGCAACTACCTGCGGATGCAACTGGAAGAGCTGGGCTGTAAGCCGCAGATCCGCACTACTACTTTAGGGCATATTCAACGGGGCGGAACGCCCGTTGCGTTCGACCGCATCCTGGCCACAGCTATGGGCGTTAAGGCCTTTGAGCTGATCCAGGCCGGACAATTCGGACGTATGGTCTCTCTACGCAATAACGAAGTGACCAGCGTGCTGCTGACGGAGGCCGTTAAGGAAAATAAGTTTGTGGCTCCTGACCACTACCTGGTTCGGGTGGCGCGATCGCTGGGGGTTTCATTCGGGGATGAGTAGCCGGCAGCTGTCGTTGACAAACCTAATATCAGTCATATAGTGCCGACACCCAAAACGTAACCGCCTGCTCCGCCCAATTCACCACCACCGGCAAAGCATCCGGTGAAATGCCCGGCTGGATAAGGCCCCGATTAATAAAGCCCCGAAACAAATGTAACTCCATAAACCAGGGATAAGTGTAGGAGTTGTGGTTAAAATAGTCAATGGTTTGTTCCTGGATGCGCTCCCAGGAAAACCAGTTGTCGGCATCAAAATCATAAAACCATAAGGCCAGGGCATAGCCTGCAATAGGAGTGGAATTACTGTAAGTATCGATATATGCCCTTTTAATATCGGTAAGCATTTCGGTCGTGTTTTCTTCATTCACGCCTCGTTCTCCGGCAACCTCTCCAACTTTTTCCGAAATAAACCGGCGCAGCTGTTCTTTATCCTGAGCCAGGTTAGTAAAGTCATCTTTATTTTCGATGGGAAAACGGAAAAATTCCAGAGGCCAGTTTTCTCTGTAAATTACGCCTTCTTCATACATATGATGTACAAAAGCTTCATCCGCTCTTTTTCCCAGGCTATACACGAGATCTTGTATGGTGTCCGGACCTACGCCCTGAATGCGGTCAATCTCCTCAAGATCAGAGAAACGACGTCGGGGCAGTTGATTACGTTCGCGGAGGATACGCGCAGCCAAAGACTGGCCAATAGTATTACCGGGCCCATCTGAGGGGTCGTCCTTGATCGTACCGTCCATAATCATATCGACATTGCGGGCCTGATTAAAAAAGCCGACAATACGATCTTGTATCCATATGGGAATATTGGGGTGGGAATCAGCTGACATATTTTTTTAAGCAATATAAAGCTTTTATTTCATTCCAACTACACGCCAACAGTTTCTAAAACCATTTTAAAATTATAAAATCTACTCAAATGCTGCTGTCAATTCCGCTTCCACTAAAAATCTGATCCATCTTCCACTTTTCATCCTTGCTCAATGGCGCTAAAGGGCTCCTGACGGCTCCTCCTTTCAATCCTACGCGATCACAAGCGTACTTCAAGCCTGCGATACCGAAAGTGCCGGTGACGGCGGCATTCAGCGGCACCATCCTTCGATACAAGGCTTCAGCCTCTTCCAGTCGGCCGGCCTTGTAGTATTCCTGAATCTGTACGCATTCGGGTGCAGCGCAATTAGCCAGCGCCATAACGGCAGCCTCCACTCCTAAGGTCAGCGCAGGATACCAGATGGAAGCGGTGCCGGTCATGATCTGAAAACCGTCCTGCGCTGCTTTTTGGAATTGGATCAGCTGAGCGATGTTGCCGGTGCTGTCTTTCATACCGATGATATTGGGATGAGCACTGATTTCCGTAACGACTTTGGAAGAAACGTTGACATTAGTAAACTTGGGTACGTTATACAACATGATCGGAATATCTACTGCTTTCGCCACCATTAAAAAGTGTTCGATGAGGGCAGCATCTGTCATTTTTCCAATGTAATAGTAGGGAGTGAGCAATAAGGCAGCGTCGGCGCCCAGTTCTGCAGCTTTATTGGTAAGCCTGATGGTTTCGATCGTAGATTCCAGTCCGGTTCCCGCAATGACAGGTCTGCTTTTACGGGCATGCCTAACAGTCGTTTTGATCAACTCCAGCTTTTCCTCTTCGCTCAGGTAAGCCGTTTCCGAATTAGAGCCCAGCACAAGATAGCCGCCAAGGGCTATTTCGTTCCATTTTTCCAGGTTGTGGATGTGTGCGTCCAGATCAAGTGCACCCTCTTTAGTGAAAGGAGTGATCATAGGCGGGATAACGCCCTTGAATGCCATTGTTTTCATACGTTATTTTTGTACGACCACAATATCTATAATTTTTTGTAAACGGCTTAACCAATAATACTTTTCACGTCGGCAGGCATCTGCCCCTTGATGTGCTCTATCTGTCCATCAGAAAGGTAAACTTTAAGGCTATCCAGGGTGATGGAAATGATTTCCTCGGTCGACAAGTCCCAGTCGAATTGCATTTCTCCGAATTGATGCTGTAACTTTTTCACCTGTTCTTTCATTTCCTCTATAGAATGGTAATCCATTGGAGGTTTTTCATGGAACTTCCAGTTCTCTACATAGAGGCCTTTTAACATCAGCGGCAATTGAGAGATGAGATCGAAAGATTCCCCGATGTGGATCCGGTCTCTGATAGAATGCATGACTGCGCGCCATATGATCATTGCGCGTCTGCCCTCATAGGGATGTCCGAGCTTTTCAGTTAACTGATTGAAGTATTCATGCGCCTCCTGGCAATACTTGTTCAAATTCACATTTTGCATAATTTGATTTTTGGGTTGGTCAATTTATTTTTTGTGTAGGCCCCTGATCAAAAAAGAATTTTATTAGCTTCGCGAATTCTGCCTCAAAAACAGGCAATGGAATCGCTTTTTAACGGCATGCTTTTTTCGGGACTTCCAATGTTAATTGTTCAACTCTTATTCAAAAGGCCGTGTTCGTTGAAGTAAGTTAAAATGGGTATAAACGAGCTTTCCAAATCCAGACATTTGTACGCCCTGGGCTTCATTGCCACTTCCAGCTTCAGCATCTACCTGGTGCTGCCGCTGGCATTGGGGGGAATGGTCGAAGATCTCGGTTTTTCTGACAAACAGATCGGCTATCTGGCGCTGATCACTTCTATTGGTCTGGCGCTGGGCAGTTTGTGGGTGTCTGTTAGACGGAACGAACTGTCCTTTTATTCTTTAGCTAAATGGAGCCTTCTCTTTCTGTTCATTGCCGATCTGATCAGCGTTTTCATTGCCGATTATTATTTGCTCGCTTTTTTCCGATTAACGGCCGGAGCATTTGGGGGCATCATCTATGCCGCCACCCTGTCTGCTTTATCCTCTCTGAAGCTTCCGGAAAGAGGGTTTTCGATTTATATTTTGGTGTATTGCTGCGTATCATCGATATACATGTTCCTTACTCCCATTCTGATCCGATACGGCGGCATACCTGCTTTATTTGGGTTTATGGCGGCCAATGCGCTGGCCGGATGGTTGCTGACCCCTAGCATTGAGGCTGTTAATTCAGGAGAGCAGAACCTGCCTAAAGTCCAGCTTTCTTTTTTACTTAAAAACAAATTGATCTGGTTTTCCTTAGTGGCGTACTGGTTTTTGCAGATGGGCTGCGGCGCCATTTGGGCCTATCTGGAACGTATTGGAAATTTCCAGGGCTATGCGCCCGGTTTTTTGGGCATCAGTTTTGCGCTAAGTGAATTTGCAGGTATCCTTGCCGGTATAATCGTGTTGAAGATCGGCATGTCCAGAGGAGCTTTGTTCCCTCTCTCCATCGCTATTATTGTGATCGTCCTATCCAGTTTAGCGGCGAATTTTATCCGTTTACCCGTCATCTTTCTGCTGGCTGTATTCCTGTTTTCCGGAGCATGGGCGTTCACTTTCCCTTATTTCCAAAAGGTCCAGGCTTCTCATGACCCCAAGGGGAAGATCGTTTCGCTGGGGGCGGTTGTCAATCTGCTGGGAAAGGGGCTGGGTCCGGCGGCAGCTGCCTTTTTTCTGACAGCGGATAACTATGATAATGTCATCTGGACGGGGCTGATTGCCTTGCTATTAAGTGTTTTGCTCATTTTTCCAGAATTAATTCAACTTAAAAAATACGAACAACAATGAGCTTTCCATCTTTACTCCAAGATCACGGCCTCCTGGTACGGGAGGGAGAGAAGTCAACCGGCTTCATTTCCGTGCCCGGCACGCCAGTCCTTATGCCCGCCACTGTCATCGCAGGGAAAAATCCCGGCAAAAACATCCTGATCACGGGAGGTGTCCACGGAGGCGAATACCCTTGTATCGAAACGGCCATTAGATTGTCGATCCTTTTACTCCCCGAAGAAGTTGATGGCACGCTGCTCATCATCCATCCCGTTAACACCCCTGCCTTTTTGGCCCGAATGCAGTATTACGGGCCGTATGACGGTAAAAACCTCAACAGGGTCTTCCCTGGAAAAGCAACCGGCACCGTCAGCGAGCGGATCGCTTATACCGTCCATCACCAGATTTTCACTGGGCACGACATCTACAAACTGGCCGTTCTTGCCCATGGCAGCAAACAGGTCATCCGGCGCATTGGGCGCTATTGAAAAATTAAAGAAATTGGGTAAACCCGGAAGAATAACCGACCTTTTGCCGTTTAACCACCAAAGATAGCCGTAGGATGGGTTCAATTGCTGAGAAGTAGTTACCATATCTTCATAGTAAGCTTGATCCGACAGAATAACCTCCTCTCTCCGCTTCCCTTCGTTAAGGATCAGCAAACCGAACCTGGCCATGTCCCGGGCTTTACTCCAATAAACGTTATTGAATCCGCTCTTGATCCACTGCCCGCTCATGCCGATCTTCTGCTCCAGCTCATTATCGGTGTATTGATTGTAGGAAATGCCAACGGCATTGCTCACTACTTGTTCCAGTAAGGTATAAGGCGCGTTATGGTAAAACCACTGTGCGCCAGGGTCGGCTTTGTATCGCAGACATTCCGGATCGGTGCAGTAAATATCCGGAACGGTATAGTCCAGCCCGGTCGTCATGGTCAGCTGATGGCGGATAGTGATCATGGCTTCCTTTTCCGGCGCCATGCTCGTCCATCCCTGTCCCAGGTATTCCGAGGTTTTATCACTGATGCTTAAATGGCCCTGCTCCTGTGCCAGTCCCACCAGGAAAGCCGTAATGGTTTTACCGGCCGAAGCCCAGTACCAGTTGGCCTTTTGATCAAAAGGCGCTGTATTCGTGATATTGTTGCCCCAGTATTGCTCAACTACGATTTTCCCGTCCTTTAGGATGATGAAAGCGCGGGTGTTGTTGGTTTGGAGAAAATCGTACAGGCCGTCTAGCTCCGCTGTATTCCAACCCAGACTTACCGGGCTGGTGGTGGCCCAGCTTTCGGAGGTGGTGGGAGGGAAGTAGATAGTCGGTTGTTCCTCAACAGGTTCAGGCATGTTATCGTCTTTCTGATTACAGCTTATCAAACCAAAGATTAGAAATAGAAGTATTATTCGCACCATAACATGTTTATTTGTTGGACGATGAAGAAGGAGAAAGGTTTAAGAGCCGTGTCTAATTTTGTTTTGTCCTTTCAGGGCCCAGGGGTGGCACCCTGGGTTATCGTGTGTTGTCCTTTCAGATGCTACGTATACAAGCAAAAGTTCTTTAAAATAAATATAAACTACAGATCACATTATTCCTCCTCCAACAACCTCATCAAATCCTCCGCACTCAACTTAGCACTCACATTCGTCCCTGCCAGCAAAGAGTCTGCGAGATCGCGCTTTTGGCTATGGAGTTTCAGAATCTTTTCCTCTATGGTCTGTTGAGCGATGAGGCGATACACCGTTACCGGGCGAGTCTGCCCGATCCGGTGGGCCCGGTCGGTGGCCTGATCTTCAACTGCCGGATTCCACCAGGGGTCGGTATGAATGACGTAATCTGCAGCAGTCAGGTTGAGCCCCGTTCCGCCGGCTTTCAGGCTGATCAGAAACAGATCGCCCTCACCGTTCTGAAAGGCGTCAATAGCAGCTTGCCTTTTCTTTCCGGGGGTACTGCCGTCCAGGTATTGGTAAGTGATTTTTTGCTTTTTTAAATACTCCGCCAGGATTTTCAAATGCCCCACGAACTGACTAAAGACCAGCGCCTTATGCCCATTATCCAGCAATTCTGATACGACTTCACCGAACAATTGCAATTTAGAGCTGTCCCTCAGTTTCGTGGATGGATCGGCCAGGCTGGGATGACAGGCTGCTCGCCGGAGTTTCATAAGTTCCGCCAATATGCGCAGGTGCTGTTGCCCGGGATGGCCTTCGTTTTTTTCAGCCAGTAAAGACTCCAGTGCATTGCGGCGCAGCGCTTCGTAGAAGTTGCGCTCTTCGTCTGATAATTCGACCGTCAAAGTCACCTCTGTTTTTTCGGGAAGCTCTTTCAACACCTCGTCCTTGCGTCGGCGTAAAATAAACGGCTTCACCAGGCGATGCAGCTGATCCCGCCGGTTCTCGTCCTTATATTTTTCGATCGGCAGCGTAAAGCGTTGATTGAACTCGTCCAATCCTCCAAGCAGGCCTGGATTAATAAATTGAAACAGGTTCCACAACTCGCCCAGGTGATTTTCTATGGGCGTCCCCGTCATGACCATTCTGAAATCCGCGTTTAAGGCCATGGCTGTTTTGGAGCGCATGGTAGCGTGATTTTTGATGGCCTGTGCCTCATCGAGAATAACAGTAGCCCATTGCTTTTCCAGAAACAACTTAGCTTCCCGGACCATAAGGTCGTAAGTAACGATCACCACACTGCCTTTTTCAGCGGTTTCCATTGCCGCCCGGCGGTCTCCTTCACCAAAAAGAACAGGAGTGAGTTTCGGTGCAAAGCGCTCTGTTTCAGACACCCAGTTCCGACAAACGCTAGCCGGCGCCAGCACGAGGGCGGGCCCCAGCCTGGCCCGCCTGCTTAGAAAAGCCAGTGCCTGGATCGTTTTGCCAAGCCCCATATCATCGGCCAGACAAGCGCCCACGCCCCATTCGGCGCAACGGCAAAGCCATTGATAGCCTTCCTTTTGATAAGCTCTGAGTTCCGCTTTGAATGATCGGGGCGTTCTGAAATCCTGAGCAAATGCTTTCTTCAGTCGTTCCCGGTTTTCCTTAAATTTCGGCCCCAATTCCAAATGGCGGACGGCCTCTGCAAATTCCTCCAGAGAAGGCGCGGCTAGTGGGTGGAGCAGTAGCTTGTTGTTGTTTTTATCTTTTCCCGGAAGTCCATTGATCGATTGCAATTTTTTGCGAAACTCTTCCGTCAGGGCCAAAAACTTTCCCGGACCGAGTTCAACAAAAGCATCTCCTTGCTCACTTAAGAGCAACAACTCTTGCAAGCTGAGTACTCTTTCTTCATCAACATGAAGTTCACCTTCCAGCTCAAACCAGCTTTTTCCATCTCTAATAGCCAGATGAAACTGATCGAAACCGACTACGCTATCTATCCTGAGCTTTTCTCCCCTTGGCCATTCCAAAATAACGGATTGTTCCTCTACAAGAGGCTTCAGTTGGAGTAGCAACTCCAGACAAGACGCGGCGTCCTCGAGTTTCCAAACGCCGTTCTGCGGTTTTTGATTTTTCAACACCGACACATTAGCTTTAAGCTCCTTAAGGCTTTTCTTTTCTTCCTCCAGGTCACGGCTGGTGGAGAAGCGCTCTCCCTCTATTGCTCCAATGAGAAAACTTTCTCCCTGGCCAGGTTTCAAATAAGGAGGTTCTTTTCGAAAAGGTTTGACATAAGGCTCCACGTGGAAACCGTCTCCCACGGGAAGTAAGTGCAAGCAAATGCGTTGATCGGCCTCTATGGAAGGCAAGTTGGCATCCTCAAAAGCAGACTGAACCTTTACCGTTCCTGCCAGTTCGCTTAGCACCCTTTGCAGTTTTGTTTCCCCTTCCGGTGGAATCGTTAGAGATCTACCATTTAGCGCAATTGCAATTTGTACGACTTTTTGATTTATTTCCAGGTAGAGGTACCGGGTAGGGGTTTCCTTAATGATAGAGACCCGATTTTCATCTATATTAATGTTGGGCGAAAATTTCAGCTGAATCCCTTTATCTGTTTTTTGAGCCACAAGAGTCGGTTCAGTTTTAACCAACTGTACAGCGGTAGTTGGGGATTTTTTTAAAAACAAAAGGGGATGACCCACCAAATACTTCCAGTAGTCTTCATAAGAAAGCATATCAATTTCACTTCCATGCCCGAAATCAAGGGCTCCAATAAAACGATGATCTTGCTCTGTCATTTCCTGGATTTCTCTATCGTACAGTCGCTCAAAGCTTACGGGGCGGCCCTTGCTCCAGCCGTTTTTTCCCAGTTTCTGATGACGGGCCTGCACCAGGTCGTTTTCAAAATCAACCAGCCAAGCCAGCCTATACTCTGATTGTTCGGCTTTATGCGCTTTTCCCCCTATTTTCTCCAAGGCGCTGAGCGCCGTTTCCCATTCCTCGATGCGAGGAAGCAGGTAAATGAACGCCTGACCTGCAGGCATGGGGTAGTTATCCGCAGGCTGCCCTATGGCTTCGAGCAGGGCCGTCATCTCAGCCGCCATCCAGTGGTAGCCTTCTGTAGTCAAACGATCGCGAAAAGCGATAACCACTGTGGGATTGAGTAACGCCGTATCCACCCAGTAACGGCAGAGGTATAAAAAAAAGCGGTTAAACCCCACTCCCGCTTCCGGTTGCAATAACATATTGGCCGAGAGTTTATCATTTTCCAGGAATAACAAAACGCCTTTAAAAAAAGAGAAAACAGGAGTATAAAAACCGCCCTGATTAATCAATGCATCAATATATTTATAGAGCTTATCACGAGTTTGAACGTTGCGAGCATCCAGGTGAGATAAAATGAAAAAAATACCTTCTAGTCCAGTTAATTGGTTAGACTTCTTCTTAGTGAGCTTACGAATATCATTAAGCAAATCGTCAAAAGCAGCGGCGGCAGCCTCTTTTTGACCTTCCTGTAAAAGCTTAATTGCCGAAAAAATAGCCTTGAACAGCTCATTATAGTATTGGCTAAAATATTTTATCAAAGCCCAATCCCCCCGGAACAAAGACAAATAGGCGATCTGAACGGCTAACCTGGCGCGAAAATCGCCAGGCACGTCCTTGATGATCTCTTTAGTATATTGCAGGTGCTCCGTAGAAACAGCGGAAAGTTCGACCTGATAACGGCCAAACAAATCGAGTAACAAAAATGCTTGAATACCAAGTGGCAGAGCCTTCCATTTCTCGCGCTGAAAACCCTTTCCCACCCAGTACTCCATAATTTTCTCCCAGCTGTACTCTTTCCTTCTTGTTTGTAAAAGATCATAAAAATTTTGATGGAACAGCTCCACATCATCAGTATACCTGCCGATCCGCATATCCCGAAAAAAAGTTTTCCACTTATCATTCAAGTTCCAGAAAGGATAAGAATTGATCGCTGACCTTATTACATTGGCTATTCTCTTAAAGTCAGGACCAGTATTAAAAAAGCGGTCACACAGGGCGTCAGCAAAGACGGTTGGTAAGTGATACTGGTTCTTGTCCTTTTTCAGGAGAATTTGTTTAGAAAAAAGAACAGGCATCGCAGATTGAACAAAGTTGAAAGATTGTTTAGCCCCTGTTTTTTCAAAGCCACAGGCATTATAAATGTCCTCTATCTCATTGCTATTAAGCGGATGCCAGTTAACCGCCAAAATATTTACAATGTGTTTTTCTTCAGCGGGCAGTGAACTGTACAACTTCCACATTGCCTCCAATCCAAGCTTATGCGTGTTTTCTACCCTAATAGCAGCGACTTCTCTCTTCTTTGAATCCCGAATTTTATATAAGACGGCCCCAATGTGTTTACAGGGATCACCCCAATCATAAGGACAATCACAACTAACATGAGAAATTTCACCCTCTTTCTTAAAAGCTATGGAAACATGATAATCCTCACAACTACCTTTTACAATGGCCCTCCAAATATCCTCCTCTATTTCCTCCACAATCAGGACATGCTCTTTCCGGTAATATGCTTTTGCTCTTTTCAGGATCGAAGGTGTAAAAGTGTGTTCAAAGTCGTTTAATTTCATATTCCACAACCTTTTGAAATAACCTCAATAGAATGAATTTTCATACATCCTTTAAATAACACCTCAATTTCGATTTCAAAATAAATATCTTACTTTTTTTAAACCTATTCCAATATCCATGAGGCTCATTTTTTCCTTAAGCCATTTTTCTTCTATTTTTGCACTTACATAAAAACACAATACCCATGTCCCTACTCACCATGGGCGTCTTCGGCGCCTCCAGCAAGGAAAATGAGAAAAGAGTACCCATCCATCCCGCTCAACTGGACTGGATAGGAGAAGATGTGCGTAAAAAGCTTTTCTTCGAAAAAGGATACGGTTCAGCTTTTGGTGTCAATGATAATGAAATAGCCGTACAGACCGGCGGCGTACGCACTCGTGAACAATTGCTTCAGCAATGTGACGTAGTGCTATTGGCCAAGCCCTTAGCCCAGGACTTTTCCGCCATGAAGCCCGGGACCATCCACTGGGGCTGGCCCCACTGCGTGCAACAATTCGAGATCACCCAAACGGCCATCGACCGGAAACTTACCCTCATCGCCTGGGAAGCCATGCATAAATGGTCAAAGCACGGCGACTGGCAGATGCATATTTTCCATAAAAACAACGAAATGGCAGGCTATGCCGGCGTCCTCCATGCTTTCAACCTCGCCGGGATCGACGGCAACTACGGTCCGCCACGCAAAGCCGTGGTGCTCAGCTTCGGCTCCGTTAGCAGAGGCGCCGTAAGAGCGCTGCAATCCAGAGGCGTACAGGATATTACCGTATACACCCAAAGGCACCACTTCTTTGTAGCAGACCAGATCGCCGGCGTACAATACGAACATTTTGAAAAAGGAGAAGACGGCCAATTACTCGGCATGCATCCCAGTAAAGAATATTTCCCGTTTATCGAAGCCCTGGCCGAAGCAGACATCATCGCCAACGGCATTCTGCAGGACACTGACGACCCCCTGATGTTCGTTCCTGAAAACCAGGTGAACAGGCTCAAGCCGGGCAGCCTCATCATCGACATCAGCTGCGATGAAGGCATGGGCTTCGCCTTCGCCAGGCCAACCTCCTTTTCCGATCCTATGTTCACCGTAGGTAATCACATTTATTATTACGCTGTCGACCATACGCCATCTTACCTCTGGAACGCAGCCAGCTGGGAAATTTCCAGCAGCCTGATCCCTTTTATCAGACCGGCCCTGGAAGGCCCCGATAGCTGGACACAAAATGAAACCCTCCGCAGAGCTATCGAAATACGTGATGGCGTTATTCAAAACCCAAAGATCTTGTCCTTCCAAGGTCGCAAGGCTGATTTCCCTCACCCGTTACAGCGCAATAAAAATTGAGGTGATATCTAAAGCTTCCTTTTTGTGCCAAAAATCACTGAATACAAAAATTCAGCATCCTACCTTTATATAGAAGTTGTTTAAAGTTTCCTCACTGGGCTGCAAAAACGTCTTTTATGCCCATTTTTCGTTTTCCTGCCTGCCGGCAGGCATGGTTTCTCCCTCCATAGCGCTGCTATGAAGCTCAAAAAAAGCCTCAACTGGACATAAAATCCTG
>CAZJQS010000047.1:0-46598 GCA_964548175.1 uncultured Saprospiraceae bacterium | reverse complement strand
TTTTTTCAGCTTTATAAATCCTTTGCCGCATTTGACTTTATGTGCACTCATGTTGGTTTTGAGTTTTGGGTTTTGGGTTTTGGGTTTTGAGTTTTGGGTTTTGAGTTTTGGGTTTTGGGTTTTGGGTTTTGGGTTTTGGGTTTTGGGTTTTGGGTTTTGGGCTTTGGGCTTTGGGCTAATTGGGGGGTAGGAATAACCTTTTCATATTTCAAGGTGCCTTAGAACTCAGAACCCGGAACGCTGAACACTCTTTTAAAGTTAGGATAAAGTAATACATTTCGCGGATCAAATCAAAAAAAAAGGCGCTGCTCTTGAGGGCAGCGCCTTTTATTTCTTATTCTGATGTGGGATTAAGCTCTCTCTTTGTAGTAGCTGTTATACATCTTCTGCAGTTTTTTACGTGCGAAGAAGATCCTACTTTTGATGGTTCCAAGAGGAGCGCCTAACTCATCAGCGATCTCTTCGTATTTATAACCCTGATAAGCCATCATAAAAGGTTTTTTGAAATCTTCGGGCAGCGAGTCCACCATAGAAAGCAGTTCATCGAAAGCCACATTAGATTCCCCCTTATTGCTGACAATTTTATCGCCTGAGTTCAGGTAGTAGTTGTTCGGCGTTTGATCGATGATCATGTTACGGCGAACTTTCTTGCGGTAATTATTGATAAAAATATTCCGCATGATGGTTACTGCCCACGCTTTAAAATTAGTTCCAGGGTTATATTTATCTGCGTTGGTGATGATCCGTACAGCTGTATCCTGATACAGATCCTCAGCGTCTACATTATTTCCTGTAAGCTTCAGCGAGAACGCACGCAGCGAATTACTGATGTGATCAAGCTGATCATAAATTTGATGTTGAATCGCGTAAATCATAGCCGGTGACTTTTGCTAGGGAATTATTGTAATTATTTTTTACAAAATTACCCTAATTTGTATGAAAATGCAAATACTTTTATCTATTTAGACTTAGTTTTGACATTCAACTGTAGTTTGAAAGACAGTTCGTTACATTCGAATGAAATCTGTTAAAATAGTTAACATCCTTAAACTAAGTTTTGACAAATTTGTATACTTAATATACAAAGAGAAAAGGAATTCTCCAGCATAATTAACTGTCATTGAAGTGTGAAATTATGGATGCTTTGGATTTACCAGGTCAAATCTTCTTGCCTAAGAATATTCGCTGCTTAAGGAAGCAGCTGAACTTGAGTCAGGGTGAACTAGCGGGGCGGATCGGTTTAAACCGCGGCAATATCGCCTCCTATGAGAACGGCACAGCCGAGCCTAAAATTTGCAATCTGCTCAAATTAGCCAAACTTTTTGGCGTCTCCATTATCGATCTTACTCAAAAAGACCTTAGCAAGGTTGATCTTTCGTCATTTGAACACCTTTCTGACAAATCCATCTCCGAATCGGAGAAAGAGCTCATCAGACAGTTCGGCCACAGAGCAGAACAGCTCCAGAACCTCTTCAACAGCCTGCATACTTGTTGTATGTTCAAAGCTGATTCGCTAAAAGATAAACCGCAGGACGTCCAGATCATGCTGGCCCATTTTCATCAGCTCTACGAAGCCGCTCAGACTTTACTGGGTGAATATGAGCAAATGCTTAAATTCATAAAATGTAAACTGTAGCTTTTTCGAAACTTTCATCCTTGCTTCCTCGTAAAAACTTCAAGACAGTAAATGCCCCGGCAAATCCGCCTGTAGCTTTCAAGGCTTTTACCCTGTAATAACCATGACGGAGGAATTTGCCCGAACACTCAGAATACATTTATTCTATCCATGTTGTACAAATATCGTGCAGAACTAAAATATCTGCCATTTTTACTGTTATAGTCCCAAAACGAACGATTTATGAAGTCCTTACTGCTTGCAACCTTATTTTGCCTGACATTTTGTCTGCCTGCACTGTTCGCCTCTGACGTAGAATTTTATGAAGGCCGCCTGGAAGAACTCCAGCAAAAGGCCGGCAAATACGGCAAGATGTCCCTGGTCTATTTCTATGCTTCCTGGTGCATGCCCTGTCAGTGGATGGAAAAAAATACCTACCGAAATGCCGAATTAGCCGACTACCTGAATAAATATTATTTCCCTATCCGGATCAATATCGATGCTCCCGAAGGATCAAAAGAAAAAAGAAAATACGAGGTCAACCTACTACCGACCATCCTGCTTTTCGACGGCAACGGCAAGCTGGTAGCCCGCTATGAGGAATCTATGGACCCCGAAAAGTTGCTCCACCTGCTGAAAAAGAACAACCTTTTTCCCGGCCAATCCGACGAGGAGCTTTCCGTGGCTCAAAGCCCTGTTCTACAGGCTCCCAAACCCAAAAATATCTACTACCCGCCGCTGGTCCCCGAACAAAATGCAACTCAAACGCACATTCCCAATACTCCCCAGACCGCAATCCAACAAACGGAGAATGGCTATTCGGAAACAGCATTTCCCGTCTATGAAACACCTCCTTCCTTTTACTTCGGCGTACAGGTCGGCGCCTTTTCCAGCCGCTCTAATGCAGAAAATGAACTGAACATACTTCGTCAAAAACTGGAAGAGCCCCTCCACATTGTAGCAGAACAATTACAAAACAGAACCATCTTCAAGATCATAGCCGGCCGTTTCGATCATCAGGAAGCAGCCATCCAATGCATGAAAAGTGTAAAAAACAGGAAGATTTTTGGTTTTGTAAAAAAAATTGACAGATAAGACTTGTAAGCATCCTTTTATGCCTTATACCTATCATTCTTTAACGACACAAAAGCAATAATTGAAAAGCGCCATCGTTTTGTTAATCGAATGTCCCCGGGTTTTTAGGTATTCCTTACCTTTGGTTCACTGAATAATCAAATACCCGCCGTTCACGGCGGGTATTTGATTATTTTATGTTTGGGAGACAACCATCCATATTACTTTGCAAAACGCTCAAAAACATGGCTAAAAAGCTTATTTTTTGTCTGACCTTATCGCTATTTGGATTTTCTTTACTGGCCCAGAATACGTGTAACAATAATGCCGGAACGGTGAATATCGGCGGAGGGTTTGATGGTCAGAGTAACGATATTACTCCGGATACCATCTACTTATGCTTCGGCGATCCGCTCAACTTCATCAGTAACCCAGGCTCCTTTGACCTGAGCGGGGACCCTAACACCGCCACCGCGCCCGGCATCGGCTATGCAGTTTACGATTGCCCTCCTTCCATCTCCGGGCCTACCCTGGCGGATATTGTCCAGGACTCCTGCCTGAATCACATCAGCCCCATAGACGTTAACGGCACACCCATATTTCAGATAGATTCCATCTGGATACTGGAGGACGGCACACTTGACGGCAACTACCAGTTCTTGAATAACGGATTTTTGCAAAATGCATTCTACAGCGGGGCCCCCTCGCAATTTTTCTTTGCCCCTATAACCGTCGATGATGCAAATGATCCCAATGGCGAAGTCTTTGAAGAGGATCCCAACGGCGTACGCGGCCCCTGCGTAAACGTCAACACCAACGAAGCCTTCTCCATCGTTTTTCTCAATCAGATCCAGGAATCCATCATCAGCACCAATTCCGGCAACAACGGTTGCAGCGGACAGATCGTACTCGGCGGCGGCTTGCCGGAGTTCAACAACGCTACCTCCTACAGAGTGAGCATGGGACTAGAGGGAGACCCCAGCGTACAGGGAGAACTTACCAGCACCCTGCGCCCAAGACACAATCAGGCCTTTGAATTTTTTGTGCCCCAACCCGGTGTCTACGAAGTAATGATAGAAGACGGCGTTAGCTGCGGGCACCAGTTCACCATCGATATGAGCGGATGCCAGGCCGTGTCCTTTAACATCAACCCCACCAACATTTCTCAAGGCGACACCGTATGTGTTCCGGTAACGGTAGGTGACTTCAACGACATCCTTTCCTTTCAGGGATCCATTAACTGGGACACCACGGTCATCGACTTTGTACGGTTAGATAATGTCAACTCCAGCTTGACCAATTTCACCCCCGGCTCCGCCTTTAACCTGCAGGATGTTTCTTCCGGCTTCCTTTCCTTTTTGTGGTTTGACCCGCTGGGAACCAATGGAGCAACACTTCCTGACGGTACCGTCTTATTCGAGATGTGCTTTGAAGGCATCGGTCCGGAAGGCGCTGAAACCGGCCTGTTTTTCGACCCCAACTTCTTTGAGATCGTCAGCGTCGTGAATAATGAGGAATTAGGCTACCGCCTGAACGACGGCATGGTCGCCGTCTCGGACGACGACCTGTTCGTTGACTACAATATCGACAGCGTGCTTTGTTTTCCTGATAGCAACGGTACTTTTTCCATTACCGTGGCCGGAGGAATAGCTCCCTACCAGATTGACTGGAGACAGATCCTGCCGGTTTCCCCAAATCCGCTGACCGACAATGCGACGGTCAACGTGGATGGTGAAACCGTCTTTTTTACCGGCCTGCCCAGAGGAGAATATGAGGTAACGATCACAGACGCTGACGGTGGCATGCCCATTCAGCAGATCGACACCATCCGGATCGGCTCCCCTCCCAATCTGGGTCTGAGCCTTACCGGCATTCTCCCTCAATGCGCCGGGGAAAACACCGGCAGCCTGATCACCCAACTGATCGTAGACGGCCAGATCGTTAATGACCCGGGTGATCAGTATACCTTCATCTGGAACATTACCAGTGAAAGCGTCTCCAGACTGGATAGCGTTTCCAGCGGACAATACCGGGTTACGGTCGTAGATAACAGCTCAGGATGTACGGCAGAGGCCAGTACTACGCTGGCCGACCCTCCTGCATTAAATCTTGATGTCACCATCGACAACGCCAGCTGCCCCGGCATAGCAGACGGCGCCATTGAAGTAGTCCCCAACGGCGGCACCGATCCCTACAACTTCAACTGGCAGGCCGGACTGGAAACTTTCAACGGCATCTTTATCGCCAGCCGCCCCGATCAGCTGAGCAGCGGCCGATACAGCGTTACTGTTACCGATGCGAACGGCTGCAGCGTAGAGAACAGCTACCCCGTCAGCAATGATAAAACCCTGAGTGTAAATGCCGTCGTAGAAAACATCAGTTGTAATGGCCTGGAAGACGGCCGCATACTGGTTACCGGAACATCCAATATGCCCGAACTGCCTTTCGCGTTTGATTGGCGAGGCCCTGGCACCTTCAATAACCTTCCAAACAATACTCCTACCACCAGTGAACTAACAGATATAGCGCCTGGATTATATTACCTGACCTTAACCGACAATGGCCCTGCTGGTTGTGCATACCAGGATTCTTTTGAGATCGTCGAACCTGCCCCTATCCAGATCTCGGTGGCCGATCAAACCCGCGAAAGCTGCCTGCCCGGGAATGACGGCGAGGTGATCGTCGGCGTCACAGGAGGAACTTATCCGTATAATTACGACTGGAGCAACGGCGATATGGACTCCATCGCTTCCGGCCTGGTGGCGGGGGATTACCAGTTGAATCTGCTGGATGCGAACGACTGCCGGGAAACCTTTGATGTAACGGTGCTTCAATTCGATCCACCCAATATCACCTCACTGGACAATGACAGGCTGGACTGCCCCGATGACACCGACGGAACATTAACGGTCGTTGCCCAGCAAGTCGGCGGGCCCATCGTTAGTTATGAGTGGAGCAACGGGCAGTCGGGACCAACCATCTCCAATCTGCCGGCGGGTGCTTACGGCGTTACGATCACCGCTGATGACGGATGTGAAGCCATAGATACCGCTTTTGTCATCGCGCCGACGCCTTTACAGATCGACGATATCCAGGGAGAATCCCCCAACTGCCCAGGCGACTCGGACGGCAGCCTGACCGTATTCGCCTCAGGCGGGACCACCCCTTATCAATATATATGGGAAAATCAACCGCAGAATGACACCCTTAATTTCAACCTGTATCCCGCTCTGAGTGCAGGGACCTATCGCGTAACGGTAGTGGACGCCAATAACTGTTCTTCCGTCGCAGAGCAAGCCACATTATCGGATCCAGCAGCCATCCAGGCCTCTTTCAGTAATATTACAGACGTCAGTTGCTTCGAGGGTACTTGTGACGGCAGTGCTACGGTTACGGCCAATTATAGCGATAATACCCCCGGCCTTTTTACGTTCCGTTGGGAAACCGACGAGACGACTACGGATGACACCGAATCTTCGGCAGTACAATTGTGTGCAGGCTTCCAGCAAGTCACCATAACTGACAATGACGGCTGTTTTCTGGTGGATTCGATCGATGTTCCCAGTCCACCAGAGATCAACATAGGCGTAACTGCCAGTTCTGTGACCTGTAATGGCTTTAATGACGGGAACATCCAGCTGGCCGCCACAGGCGGGGTAGGTGGATTCACCTTTTTATGGGTGAACTCAGGTGCTACGACCCCCAACCTCAGCGATCTTTCCGCCGGGACTTATAACGCCATTATTACCGATGCGAACGGTTGCAGCAAAACCCAGCAGGTCGAGATCAGCGAACCGGAGGCCTTGATGCTTTCATTGGATATAACTGGCACCCGCGATCCCCGATGTGCGGACACCATGGACGGTTCCATTTCCGTTTCGGTCAATGACACGGCGGACATTAATCCGCTGGGGCCGGCCCCTTACACCTGGTCCAATAATATCGCTCCGGGAGACGCGAACCAGGCCGGGAACCTTCAGGCCGGCACTTATGGAGTGACGATTACCGACACCAGAGGATGTCAGGATTCCCTGACTTATACGCTGACGTCTCCGCCGCCCATTCAGGCAGTTATTCCTCAGCCTCCGGCTCCGCTTTGTTTTGGTGATTTTACATTCATCAATATTGAGTCTATTACAGGAGGAAACGGGCAAGATCTTTTTGATTATACCTACACCATCGGCAATACTGGTCTGGACTTTTTACCGGATCAGCCTGCTCAGATATTTGCAGGGACTCATGTCATCACGATCGAGGATCAGGCAGGATGTACGTTCAGGGATACCATCATCGTTGTGCAACCTCCGCCCATACAAGTCGCTTTCAGTCCTCAGGTTATTGAAGTAGAGCTTGGCGATTCTACTCAGCGACTGAACCCGATCATCACCTCCTCGTTACCGATCGACTCTTTCTTGTGGACACCAGGAGATTTCCTTTCGGCTGTCGACATTCAAAGGCCGCTGATCAATCCTGTGGATGACCGGGAGTATACGCTCCGGGTGGTTGACATTAACGGCTGTGCGGCGGAAGGCAGTCTTGTTGTAGAGGTGGATAAAAACAGGAATGTTTATATTCCTAACATTTTCACCCCAGACGGAGACGGCAGCGGATTGAACGAGGAGTTCCGCATCTTCACCTGTAATGGGGTTCAGAACGTCAACTATGCGCGTCTTTTCGATCGATGGGGCAATATGGTGGTTGACCTTAACAACCTGGGGCCGGCCTGTGAAGGAGGGATACCGGTTTGGGACGGTCGCTACAACGGTAAAAAAATGAATGCTGGCGTATATATTTATGTAGTCGAGGTAGAATTTATTGATGGAGTGACGTTGATTTACCGGGGGGATGTAGCATTGATCAGGTAATGCAAAAAGGTCCGGCAGCAGCCGGACCTTTTTGCATTAAAAGGACAGACTATCTTTAAAAAAATCATTGATTCTGCACATCTCTTTACTCACTTCCCACAAGCGCATGGCATCCTCCTCATTATAGGTTCCCTTGGAAGACTTTTTGGGTTTGCATTTATCCCAGTACAAGCCACTCTGATCGCTGACTTCTTCAGCAGTAGCCAGGTAGATCTGTGTTTTAGCGCCGACATCGGGTGTTACGCCTCCGCTGCGGCGCACTTTCCAGGCCAGGGCGTGCAGCCAGTTGGTATGTTTGACACCGATGTCCGTTTTCACTAAACCAGGTTGTACGGCATAGGTGGAAACATGATCGTGCGGTTTCTGGCGGTGCAATTCATAGGTAAACAATATATTTGCCAGCTTGGACTGAGCGTAGGCTCTCAGCCCGTGGTATTTTTGGGTCAGGAAGAGGTCATCGAAGTGCATTTTCCCCTGGAAGTGAGAATCGGAAGCAACGCTGACCACCCGGCCGTCTTCTGCCTGGGCGATGGCGGGATAGAGCAGATGAGACATGTAAAAGTAAGCCAGGTGATTGACGGCGAACATTTTTTCGATCTTATCTTCGGTGAAAGTCAGGTTAGATATCCAGGTACCCGCATTATTCACCAATACGTCTATGATAGCAAATTTCTCCCGGATTTTTTCCGCGGCTTTTTTGATGTCCTGCAAAGAAGAGAGGTCAGCTGTTTGCAGAAAAATATTGTTATTGCCGGTTGCCTGAGCGATCTCAATCAGTGCTCGTTTGCCTTTAGCTTCATTTCTGCATACCATCATCACGTTTGCGCCGCGCATTGCCAGTGCTTTGGCTGTTTCATAGCCCAGGCCGGCATTGGCGCCTGTAATCACGCAATTTTTTCCCGTCATATTTTTTTTGGTCGCAAAAATAGATAATATTGTAGAATTAACGCTTCATACCGTCTTTTTCTTAACTGTTAAGGACTGGTAAAATTTAGGCTTAAGCCGTTAAGAAAGTATTATTGCCGGTTTCCGTAGTGCGAGAAGAGCCCGTGCCATCGTTTTTGTTCTGACCAATAAAAGAGCTATGAAAAAGATCATTTTGTTATTCCCGGCCTTGTTGATTTTAGGCCTTCCCCCTTTGTTCGGGCAGTTATCCCCCGGCCAGATCCTGGAACGTTTTTTCAACAGATACCGATATGAGCCTATGGAAGCGGTAGATTTCATTTTCTCTCAAAACCCTATTTTTGAAGGTGAAGCCGCCCCACAGGCGCAGAATGTAAAAGACAAGCTGGCGGGCGCCATTCCGGTACTAGGCCGGTATTACGGACGGGAGCCGATCACCAAAAAAGAGATCGGCAGCAGTCTGGTGCTTTACAGTTACCTTATACAATACGAACGGCAGCCCATTCGGTTTACCTTTAAGTTTTATAAACCTGACCGGGAGTGGTTTTTGCTAAGTTTTGCCTTTGATGACAATTTGAGCGACGAAATTGAAGAAGCGGCCCGGCTCCCGCAATTATTTTTAACAGAAGACAGAAAAAAGAACTGATCCATGAAGATAAACGGTGAAGATTTTCGCACCATTTGGCTGCACCCTGACAATCCCGAGCTCGTCCGGATCATAGATCAGCGGCATCTCCCTCACCATTTGGTCATTGAAGATCTGAAAACGATAGAAGACTTTGCCAGGGCCATTAAGGAAATGCACGTCAGAGGAGCGCCGCTTATCGGCGCCACGGCTTCTTATGGTCTTTACGCCGCTTGTCTGGCAGCTCCTGACGGAACAGCCGGCATGGAATTCATAAAGACCGCGCTGCAAAAATTACGCGCTACCCGCCCCACGGCCGTTGACTTGTTCAACTGGACCGAAAGGGTATTGCACGAGATCGAAAAAGGAGCGGACAGAAGCGAACGGATCCGGCGGGCGCTTGATGCGACCCAGGCCCTGGTGCAAGAAAGCGTTGAGCACTGCCGGCTCATCGGCGAACATGGGCTTCCTCTCATCAAAGCGTTAAGCGAGCAAAAGGGAGGAGCGCCTGTTAACATCCTTACCCACTGCAATGCTGGCTGGATCGCCTGCATCGACTATGGAACGGCTACTTCGCCCATTTATGCCGCTCATGATGCCGGTATCCCCGTACATGTATGGGTAGATGAGACGCGCCCGCGCAACCAGGGCGCCAGGATCACGGCTTATGAACTGGGCCAGCATGGCGTGCCCCACACCGTTATTGTCGATAATCTCGGCGGCCATCTCATGCAACACGGCATGGTCGACCTGGTTTTTGTAGGTAGTGATCGCACCACGCGCTCCGGCGACGTTGCTAACAAGATCGGCACTTACCTCAAAGCGCTGGCCGCTCATGATAATGACGTTCCTTTTTATGTAGCACTTCCCTACTCCTCTATTGACTGGGACATCACGGATGGTTTAAAACAGATCCCTATTGAAGAGCGCAGCAATGAAGAGGTCAAATACATACACGGCTTGCACGAAGGCGACGCCAAACGGGTGCTGCTTACCCCTGCGGACAGCCCTGCCGTTAATTACGGCTTCGATGTGACGCCGGCGAAATATGTAACCGGACTAATCACGGAAAGAGGCGTCTGCAGAGCCACCGAGGAAGGCCTATTATCGCTTTATCCCGAAAAAGAAACGATCATCAATTGACAGAAGAAGGCTACATTAAATTTAAGGCATTTTATACTCAAGGCCCAGCGTTGCCTGCCGCTTTCCTCCAGCCACTATTGGCTCTCCGTCAGCGGTTATTTGCACGCGGACTGATCGGGGCCTACGAAAACGGTATCGGCTACGGCAACCTCAGTCGCCGCTGGGACGAGGAGTGCCGGTTTGTCATCAGCGGCTCCCGGACCGGTCCGTTGCCGGTATTATCAGAACAACATTTTGCCCTGGTCAGCCGCATAGAGATTGACCGGAACGCCTTGTGGTGCGAAGGTCCGCTCATTGCTTCTTCAGAATCGATGAGCCATGCCGTGATCTACCGCGAGTGCCCTGGGGTCAACGGCGTCATTCATGTCCATCATCCGGAAATGTGGAGGCGGTATTTGCATCAGGCGCCGACAACAGATGCAGGGGCTACTTATGGGAGTCCGGAAATGGCCTACTCGATCATAGACCTACTGCGTCATTCCGATCTGAAAAAGGAGCAGTTCTTCGTAATGGAAGGACATGAAGAAGGAATTTTTGTTTTTGGGAAAACGCTGGAAGAAGCAGAAGAAGTACTGCTGGATCATTTTACCGCCCCTCCTTTTTAAATTAAATTTGTCCCTTCGCATACTGCATAAATATCTTTATCTTAAGCCGGAAGATCAAATTAAAATTTCGAGCACATGAAAGTAACAAACTACGTATTAGGGGTGGCGCTGGCATTGCTGACAGTCGTCGGCCTGCCTTGTCAACCCATAGCTGCGCAGCAAGACGCGGCAAACCCGATTTTCAAGGACCTGACCTTTAGAAATATCGGCCCTACCCGCGGCGGGCGAGCAACGACCGTCACAGGAGTTCCTGACCAACCCGGCGCCTTCTTCATGGGAAGTACCGGCGGAGGGCTTTGGAAAACAACCGATTACGGACACAACTGGGAAAACGTGTCGGACGGCTACTTCGCAACCAGTTCTATCGGAGCCGTTCGGGCGGCGCCTTCCAATACCGATATCATTTATGTAGGCACCGGCTCTGACGGCATCCGTTCCAATGTCATCACCGGTAAAGGCGTTTACAAGTCTACCGACGGAGGAAAGACCTGGACGCATGTAGGGCTGGAAAAGACCGGCCAGATCGGCGCCGTGGAAATCCACCCTGACGATCCCAACACAGTTTATGTTGCCGCCATCGGCGATGCTTTTAGCCCGAACCCGGAGCGCGGTGTTTACCGCACGACCGACGGGGGGAAAACATGGCAAAACATCCTTTATATTTCCGATAAAACCGGAGCTGTAGACGTGGAATTTGCTCCCGATGATCCCAACACCTTGTACGCCTCCATGTGGCGTGGAGAACGCAAGCCCTGGACTATTATCAGCGGTGGCCGCGAAGGGGGGATCTATAAATCCGTTAATGGAGGCGATAACTGGGTCCAGATCACTAATGGCCTTCCCAGTGATCCTTTCGGCAAGAGCGACCTGGCCGTCTCCAAAGCAGAGCCCGATCGCGTCTATGCGCTGATCGAAGCTGACGAAGGTCAGCAACAAGGCGGGCTATATGTATCCAACGACCGGGGCGAGAGCTTCACCCTCGTCAGCACTTATGCTTCCTTACTTGACCGTCCGTTCTATTACTGTAATGTAGATGCCGATCCCAACAATGCCGATGTGGTATACGTCAATTCCACCCGCTTTTTCCGTTCTGATGACGGCGGAAAGAAATGGACGCGCATGTCCACCCCACATGGAGACAATCACGACATATGGATCCACCCTGACGATTCCGACCTCTGGATACAATGTAACGACGGCGGCGCCAATGTCACCCGGGACGGCGGCAAGACCTGGTCCACCCAGAACAATCAATCCACTGCGGAACTTTATCAGGTTGAGGTGGATGATCAATTCCCTTACTGGCTCTATGCCGGACAGCAGGACAATTCCACCATCGCCCTGCCCAGTCTGCCGCCTTATGATGCGACAAGCGGGCCGACCGGATACTGGATGGCCGTGGGCGGATGTGAAACGGGCCCTGTCGTCCCTAAGACCGGCAACCCGGATATCGTTTACGCCAACTGCAAAGGCCGCTTTGGAGTGTACAACAAAAAGACCGGTCAGGAAAAGCAGTACTATGTTGGTGCTTCCAATATGTACGGCCACAATCCAAAGGACCTGAAGTTCAGGTTCCAGCGCGTTGCGCCTATCCACGTATCCCCACATAATCCTGATGTCGTCTACCACACGTCTCAGTATGTTCACAAAACGACGGATGAAGGGAAGACCTGGGAGATCATCTCTCCTGACCTTACAGCTTTTGAGCCGGACAAGCAGGTCATTTCCGGAAGCCCGATCACGAGGGACGTCACTGGCGAGGAATTCTACAGCACCATTTATGCTATCCGTGAATCTACGCTTAAAGAAGGGCTCATCTGGGTAGGCGCCAACGACGGTCCCGTTCATGTGACCAGGGACGGCGGCAAAAACTGGGCCAAGGTCACCCCTGAAGCGTTTAAAAACGGAGGGCGCATCGATGCCGTAGAGCCATCTCCACACGACGAGGCCAAAGCTTATGTTACAGGCTATCGCTATCAGTTGGGTGACTGGAAGCCGTACATTTATAAAACCACCGATTACGGTAAAAGCTGGACGTTGGTCACCTCTGGTGACAATGGCCTTCCGGCCGATTTCCCGACGCGCGTGGTCAGAGAAGATCCCAACAAGGAAGGCTTATTGTATGCCGGAACTGAATTCGGGCTTTTCATCTCTATGGATGACGGAGAAAACTGGCAGCCCTTCATGCAGAATCTGCCCGTTACGCCCATTACCGATATCAAGGTGAACCAGCAGGACCTCGTCTTATCAACTATGGGGCGCGGATTCTGGATACTGGATGATCTGACGCCCCTGCATCAGCTCAACGATCAGGTTGCCCAGAAAGACATGCATTTGTTTAAGCCCAGGGATAGCCACCGCATGCGCTATCGCCGCACCCGTTCCAGTGAAGTACCTTATTATCCCGGAGCAAGCGTATTGATCCACTATCACATAAAGGATGCAGTGGATGGAGAAGTCGTACTTGATATTCTCGATAAAGATCGAAAGGTCATTCGTTCTTTTACCAATCAAAGGAATGGAGAGAACAAAGACCAACTGCCCGAACCCAGCATGGCCACCGGCTTTTTCAAGCAAGGTTTCAGCGACGAATTGAAGTCGCAAAAAGGGCTGCATCGTTTCAGCTGGGATATGCGCCATCTCGGACCATGGCGGGAACGCGGCGCAGGAAGCGGCGGGCCAATGGTTGCTCCAGGACAATATTTCGCCAGATTGACCATCGGGGACCAAAGCAGTACCGTTGCCTTTAACATCCTGGCGGATCCGCGAATACTGGAAAACGGCGTCACTCAGCGTGACCTCGAGGCACAGGAGGCGCTCGCCCTGCAAGTCAGAAACCTGGCTTCTGAGGCCAACCGAATGGCCGACCTTGTAGAGAAAGCACACAAAGAAGCCATGAATGACCTCAAAGAAAACCCTTCCGACAGCAAGCTGAAGGAGCGACTCAGTAATTTACAACAGCTAAAAGACGCCTTGATCACCAAAGAAGGTCGCTATATGCGACCGATGATCGTTGCTCAAATTAGTTACCTGAGCTCTATGATCGATGGGGCGGATCAGATGCCTGGAAAGGATGCCTTTGACCGGTTTGAAGAGTTGAAAACAGCCGTCAATGAGCTGATGCCTTTATTTAAAGAACACGTAAAAGCTGACGAGAAGAAAACGGATGACGAATAAAAAAGATGGGGCCGTCCCGACGAGCCTTCGGCTCGTCGGGACGGCCCCATCTTTTTTCAGTTACTTCTTACTTAATGGTTACGTTTTCATAATACGTTCTGCGAGGCGTATTGATCGTGATGATGTAATCACCATGCTCTACCTTTGACAGATTGTAACGTTTTTCCACCTTCACGACATTATTAATGTCTTCAGAATAGATAATACTGCCGTTCAGGTCGCTGATGCGCACTTTCATATCTGCGATCTTTCCATTGAACCAGCTAAGGTCAACAGTGGAGCCCTCCACTCTTACGACCGGAGAGAAATACACCTCACGCCATTCAGAAGGAACTTTTACAGAAGTCCCCTCCAGCATTACAGGTTGTACGATCTCTTTATTTTCTGTAGATATCTGGATCTCATATTTTCCTTCTTTCAATCCAGACAGGTCCAGTACTTTTCCAAAAGTCGGTTCTGTTGTTGCTTGTTGTAGCAACAGTACCTCGTTTTGATCCATCAACCGAATTACCGTTTCGCCTCGTAAGCCCTGAAGGGATACACTTACTTTTTGTGAACCCGGTACGGCTTTGATGAAAACGTTCAGTTGGTCAGCTTCATTCGCAGCAGTTGCAAAAGTCGCCAGCGAAGCCAAAAGACTGATGATTAAAAATTTCACCTTTTTCATTCGTAATACAATTTTGTTGTTTGCCAAATGGATGTTTCAATTGTTCAGGGTCAAAAGTAGAGGGATATCAGGCAAGGTTCTACGACTTTTTTATCAAAAAATAATGCTATTTTAACCCTTCAATAAAAAAATAAGCCTAAAAAAGTTAATATAGAACATTTAAACCGAAAAATATACTTAGTTTAAAAACAAAACTTACATAAAATATGGTGAGTGACGAATGTCATCCAAATAATAGTCTAAATCCGTAAGAGGAAGATTTTCAGCAGCATGAAATGTTAAAAAAGCAGAAGTTTTTATACGGAGAGGAATCCGGTTCAGGTCAGGGCTGGTCTTTTCTGTCGTTCTCTGATCAGGAAAAATGCCGCTAACACAAGGCTTCCGGCGCCTCCTACGAGATAGGCGGCTTTAATTCCGAATTGTTGGACGATGGGTTCCATTAAGATAGGAGAAAAGAATTGTCCCAAAAAAACGGCGGAGGTCAACCCGCCGATAACTTTACCTCTCACTGCCGGGGGGGAGTTGGCGATCAGACAGAGGCTGGCGTTGGGCATCAGGAGGCCGAAGCCGGCGCCGGCGATGAACATGGTAAAAACCGTCATCCCGATCCCGTTGACCCATTGCACCAAAAACAGGCCGGCGGCAGCCAGTGCGAAAAGAATGCCATAAATCTGTCTGAAATTCAGCCGGGCGGCGATTTTCCGGTAATTGGCCGAAGACAAAGCCGCTGTGAAGGTAGCGACAATCAGACCGATGCTTCCCAGGCTGCTGCTGGTGATGCCGATTTCCTTCATAAGGAAAGGCAATTGGGTCGGAATGAGATAAAACAAAGCCATTCCGAAAAAGGTAGCTATGTAGATGGTAAAGTAAAGGCGCCAGTCGACCTCGTTCGACCTTTTGGGTGTTGTTCCATGATCTTCTTCTGAGCGGGGCTCTACCAGGAAGATGACGGCCAGTATCATCACCACAAAACTAGCCAGGTACACGGCAAAAGGCCACCGCCAGTTATAATCGGCCAGAATACCCGATAAGCTTACGAATATGGTTCCGCCGAAAGCCATAAATGCACCCTGAATACCCAGAAAGCGGGTGCGCTCCTCCCCTTCGAAATAATCTCCGATAAGTGTGGTGGCTACGGTCATGATAACGGCCACGCCTACTCCCAGCAATACTCTGCTGCCGATGATCTGGTAAAGATCGTCGAGATAAAGGCCGGCTGAACCCGCGATTCCGTATACTACCGTCATGATCAGCAGCGGTTTGATCTTCCCCAGTCGATCGATCATTATTCCTGCGACCGGAGATAACAAGGCGATGAACAAAGCCGGAACAGAAAGCAGCAGTTTGGTTAAAAAAGGAACATTGGGGAGTTCGGAGAAAGCTTCTGCTATTTTGGGCAGGGCCGGTGCGATCAGTGCTCCCGCCATAACGGTAAGTGTACTGGCCAGTAAAAGCGTAACTTTAATGCCGGTTTTGTTCATAAAAGGCAGTATTTACAGCAGAGGAATGAAACGGGAGATGGCTTCTGTTTCACTGTTCAACTACTTCAAAGGTGTATTCAATCGGACCGCTTTTGCGCAGCATACCCGCCACGCCGCAATATTGTTCTAAGGACAAGTCAATGGCTCGGGTCAGTTTTTTAGGCGGCAGGTCTTTGCCGAAAAAGCGAAAATGCATCTGAATGTGGTTGTACACTTTGGGATGTTCATCCGCCAGGGCCGCCTCCACGTCTATTTCCAGTCCTTGAATAGGTACTTTCATTTTTTTGAGCATGTCGACGATGTCGATGCCGCTGCATCCAGCCAGGCCGCTGAGCAGCAGCCGTTTTGGGCTGGGGCCTGTTTTTTCTTCTCCGTTGGAGGCGTCAATTCTTATGGTATGCCCCTGAATGGTGCTGTCGAAAAGGGCATCTCCTTTCCATTGTGTGGTTACTTTATGCTTCATAGATCGTCTAAAATTGGGTGTTTGTCATTACCTTTGGTGCAACAATTACACCGCTAGATAAGTTTAAAAGGCTGAAATAACCAAATTTTCTTAAATTCTTTTCAAATGAAAAAAATAACCTTAGCATTATTTTTCCTCTTTTCCGGAATGAGCCTTCTCCAGGGGCAGACCTCCGAGCAGGAAATCCTCGATCAGATCGCCGGACAGGGCTGTGACTGTATTAGTAAATTGGATCTCACCGGCCTGAGCCAGGATGAACGAAACATGAAATTCGGCTTTTGCCTGATGGAAAAACTGGGCTCTCTTGATGAAGCTCAGCTTAAAGCTTTGAACATCGATGTAGCGGACCAGGCCTCGCTTCAAAAGTTTGGCGAAAAGGTCGGTATGAGAATGGCCACCAAATGCCCGGACGTGATGATGAAGATCGCTCAAATGCAATCCGAGACCCAGATCAAGTCAGTAAGTGAGGCCAGCGGAACCGTCAAAAGCATTACCGGCAGTGAACTAAGCTATATTCAACTCGATGATGGAACCGGCGACGTCAACTCTTTCCTCTGGCTAAGCCAGGTGGACGGCGCTGATGCCTTCCTTGCCAACCCTCAGGCTATGGTTGGAAAAAAAGTAAAGATCACCTTTGAAAATATGGATATCTATTCTCCTAAAACGAAAGGATATAATAACAAAAACGTGATCACTAAAATTGAGGTGATCGAGTAATCATAGACCTGAATGTTTTTTTATCCGCTTCAACTACCTTTACATGCAGAGTGGAGTGGTGTGAAAGGTGATTTTGCAAATTTGCGCAGGTAGCGAAATTCTTTTGTCCCGATACTCCCGAAAGACTATCGGGAGTATCGGGACAAAAAGAAAAGTATTTAAGCTTCTCCTAATTCCTTTCGTCGTTTTCTTCACGATTTTCACCGTGAAAAGTGGACGCATCCCTGCTTGTCGGGCATCTTTGGATCAAAAATCACCCAACTAAGATGTCACTGAAATTGCAAACGAACCGATTTTTCTTATTCATTGGCCTGATCCTGGGAAGCATCCAGGTGAATGCTCAAACAACGCTCAGCCTCTTTGATCATCTGCAGGAGCAGGAAGTGATCAAAATAGAACTGCGCGCCAACATTGAGGACTTCTTATCTAACCGGAGAAATGCAGACTACATCCCTGCAGTGTTTATTTATACCGATCAGCAAGGCAGCCGGAAAAGCCTGGACACCAAGATAAGGGTGAGAGGCAATTACCGCAGGATTAAGTGCGATCTTCCTCCCATCAAACTCAACTTTGATAAGGACGAGTTAGCGGCTATGGGTTTTTCCACCATTGACAAATACAAAATGGTCACCCATTGTCTGGACGATAACCAAGGGGACGACATCGTGCTGCGCGAACACTTGATTTATCAACTTCACAATCTCGTTACGCCTTACAGTTTCCGGACTCAGCTTGTAGAAGTCACTTATCACGATACCGGCAGTGGAGATCGCAGCACTCACTATGGTATCATCATAGAGAATGAGGAAGAAATGGCGCAGCGCCTGGGAGGCAGCGTCTGTGACAATTGTTACGGCGCTGATAGAAAATTTGACGTAGAAAACATGCTGCAAACTAGTGTTTTCCAATATATGATCGGGAACATGGACTGGTCGATCTTCAAGCAGAAGAACACCAAAATCCTCAACGCGGGGGCATCCGATGTTTTTCAGGTCGTTACTTACGATTTTGATTTTAGTGCGCTTGTTAATGCGCCGTATTATGCACCCCAGCAGGAACTGGGGCTCGTGGGCCGTGAACGCTATTATATGGGATTAGCCTGCACGGAAGACCAAATGATGGATTGCCTGGACCACTTCAAGTCTTTGGAGTCGCCAATAATAAGCACGATCAATGAGCATCCTCGTTTATCTAAATCCAGTAAAATGGACATCAGGCGCTATATCGGAACATTTTTCGCAAAAATACAGCAGCCGTCGGGTCATAAAAAGATTAAAGGCCTTTCCTATTTGCCCTAACCATTCATTTTTGCCCTGAGTAAAAATGTTTTATAGTTCTTTCTTTTTTCCTTTTTGAAAAAGCAGTACTTTCAAAGCATGATTCAGGCCTTCAAATAAGGACTTCTTTGCAACTCTCCGTTTGCAAAAAAGTCTTTAAATAAATCCATTAGTTACTATGAAGAACAGCTATCGCCCAATAAGTATCTGCACCTTAATGATCCTCATCGTTGTTTTCTATTCCGCTCTTTTATTTGGTCAGGAAAATAAGCAGGACACTTCTTCTGCCAAATCAAGCATATTTGAGCTTTTTTCCAGTGAAGGTTATACAGAGTTTGAACTGACCTATAGTTTTGCCGAACTGGAAAGACTAAAGAAAACCGATGAGTACCTGAAAGGTATTCTCGAATTCAAAGATAAAAACAAAGCGGTCCAGACGTGGGAAATGGAGCTCAAGGCCCGCGGGCGATACCGCAGGCGCATTTGCGAATTTCCGCCTCTAAAGATCAAATTCGATAAAGATAACCTTAAGGATAGCGGCTTCAGGAAAGACAATGATATGAAGCTCGTTACGCACTGCGTTGACGATTATACAGGCAAAGAAAATGTGCTGCGGGAATATCTGGCCTATCAGCTCTATCAGCTGCATAGTCCTCATTATTTCCGGACCCAACTGGTCCGGGTCACTTACAAAGACAGTGAGAGCAATCAAAAGATCAAGGGGGTTGGTATCCTGCTCGAGGATAACGAAACGGTAGAAAAGCGCCTGGACGCCAAGGAATGTGAGAATTGCTTTTCCTTGCCCAAGGATACTTTTTACCAGGATAATCTTCACATTACCGGCCTTTTTCAATATATGATCAGCAATTCAGACTGGTCGATTACGATGGCTCGTAATGTTGAAATGCTGCAGTGCAAAAAAAACCAGCAATTTTACGTTATTCCGTATGACTTTGATTTCTCCGGCCTGGTCAACGCCAGTTATGCCCTGCCCAACATGGACTTCAACCAGAAAAGTATTCGTGACCGTGTCTTCCTGGGCCTTTACGACGATCCCGATGAACTGAAGCCCTTCGGCGCCTTCTTTTTATCCAAGAAAGAAAAAGTACTGGATCTGGTAAATAATTTCAAGGAATTACCTGCTTTTTCCAGGAGGGATATTGCAGAATTTCTCGAAAGCTTTTATGCATCTCTGGAGGATGGCACTTTTTATGAAGGGTTAAGCAAAGATTAATTTCTGATGGATATTGTCTAAATAAAAATTGAGTAAACAATTTTAAGTTGGCGGAAAAAAGGGGCAACAACAAAAAACCGTTAGCCCCAGGTACGGAATATATGACATACCTACGGCACCCTATCCTTTAATTTCATTTTTTTCTATCAACATTTGGCTTCTCAGAAGCCTTGGGAATCTCCGAACTCACGTTAGAGATAATTTGCCGCCCAGGGGGCGGCAAATAGAATTCTTTTTTGAGATTTTTCCCGAAGAAAATCTGTGATGATCTTCGAAAAAAATCTCAAAAATAAAATCCTTCCAGCAGCGAAACAGCAATGGTTTTACCGGCCAGCTACTCGTCAGCACTCTGGTCGACTACCGGCCTGCCTTCGCGGTTGGCTAGTTCCCAGGCAGTAGCGAATACGAGCCGAGCCCTTTTAGCCAGTACGTCATAGTTGATCTTGTCAGGCGTATCTGTTGGCTGGTGATAATCTTCATGGGTGCCATTAAAGTAGAAGATAACCGGAATATTATTTTTAGCAAAGTTGTAGTGATCCGAACGATAATAGAATCGATTGGGATCATCCTTGCTGTTATACTTATAATCCATTTTCAGGTCGGGCAGGTAGATGGATGAGACCGTTTTGTGCACTGCATGTAGTGTAGAAGACAACATTGTGGAACCGATGATGTACACGTAATTCGGTTCATCCTTATGCTCCGGATCCACCCGGCCGATCATGTCGATATTCAGGTTAGCGATGGTATATTTGAGCGGGTAAACGGGATTGTCGGTATAATACCGGGAGCCCAGGAGCCCTCTTTCCTCGCCGGTTACGGTCATGAATAACACACTTCTTTTCGGGCGATACCCATCTTTAGCCGCCAGGGCAAAAGCATTGGCGACTTCCAGCAGGCCGACGGTACCGGAGCCGTCATCATCCGCGCCGTTATAGACTTCTCCCCCGCTAGTGCCGACGTGGTCGTAATGTGAGGTTATGACGAGGACTTCTTCTTTTTTCGAGGTCCCTTCCAGAAAGCCCAAAACGTTATCAGAAGTGATCATGCGGTCGCTGAAGTCCACCGAAAGGGTAACTGTAGTTGAGTAAGTCCCCCCCATAGGCTCAGCTTTCTTATTGCTTTTCAGGACCATCTTGAAGAACTTATCAGGGCTTTCACCGAAAAGCCTGGCTACCGCTACTGGAGAAGCCAGGAATTGCGGAAAGCCTTCCCGTGAGGCGCTCTCTTCACTGTTCTTTTCCACCATTGAAAGACGGGGTCTGCCGGCCATTCTGCCCCAGAAGGAGAAACGCGACTGGAACTCTTCCTCAGAGCCATAAGTGGTGATGACAAAGGCAGCTCCTTTTTCCCTCAAGCTATTTACCCGGGTTCTCATCCTGCCGAGGTCGCTGAAAAGGGGTTGGCCATCTTTACCGGTGGGACTTCCGTCCAGCATGACGACTCCTTTGCCGTTGATATCGATGTTCGCCAGGTCATTATAATTTTCTTCCTCAATCCCATAGCCTATAAAGATCATTTCTTTGTTCATAGATTCCAGGCTGAAGAAGCTGGTTGGAATAAACTCTTGAAGGAAGGTCGCCTGGTAGTTGGCATTCCCCATTTTTGCGTTCCTGACGGAAGAAGACCGGAAAGGGATGGTCTGATAATAAGGGTTGGGATTTTCATCCATAGGGCCTTCCAGTCCGTTTTCCAGGAAATGCCTGGAAATGTAGGTGGCGGCCATGGCCTGGCCCTTAGAGCCGGTATCGCGGCCTTCGTAGTCATCAGAAGCAATGGTAAAAAGATGTTCTTTGAGCTCTTCGGCAGTGATGGTTTGCATGTATTTCTTCAGAATATCTGGATTTGCTTCCAACGGCAATTGTTGGGCGGCTATTTGCGTCAAAAAAAAGCCGGGAAAGAGAAGTAAGTATAGTGCCTTTTTTGCGTTCAATTCCATATCGTCCAATTTTAATGATTAAGTGAGTAAACAAATTTACCAATAAAAAATACACCGGCGGCGGTAGCATATATTTTGGGGCTGTGTAAAAAATCATCACAAGATATTGAATTAATCATAATCTCCTTTTCAACTAATGTATTTTTTCCGTTTCACCAGTGTAAACCACTCCTCTTCCTGAATGATGTACCCCTGATCATAGCAGAAATAATAGACCGTGCCTTTTTTGGTCATATACTGGTTGGTAAAATAATTAAAATTAAACCCTTCCTCTATGAGCACGCTTTTATGTAGGGTGCGCTTTCCGTCAGGATTGAGTTCAGCCAGGATGTTCCGGTTCCGGGTGAGGATGCTGTTGATGCGTCGTTTAAGTTTGATCAAACTGCCGTTGCGGCGATTGTGGTGCAGGCTTCGACAATGATCAGAGCAAAACTTTTTATCCGAACGGCCATGGACTTCGTCTTTGCATTCCATGCATTTTCTTGACATAGCTATTGGTTTTAGAGGTTGGGCCGGCATGAAAAAAGCAAAGAACAGCTACAAGTTAACACATTGTTATAAAGAAATCAACTTAATTGGTCAGCATCCAATTCCTGCCGACGTCCATTTTTTTTCCTTCAGGAAAAACTTCCTTGAAGGTGGTTTCAAAAAAATACCGGCTCTTTTCTCTATCGGTTGGATTAAGCGCCAGTCTGTTGTACAAAAGCAATCCTCCGGGAGCCAGCATTGCCTTTAAATTTTCTAGAAAAGCAGCAGTCTCAAAGGCAGTCGGAATAACATCATCCAGGAAAATATCCATACAGATCAGGTCGAAGGTATCTCGGCATAGTTGCGTAAAAAGGAGGGCGTCGGCTTGAATCACTTCAACAGGTGAGCGTAAATGCTGAAGGGTATATTTTTCGGCCAGGTGGATTACAGCCTCATCGAATTCAACTATGGTATAGTCTAGGAGGAGGCCAAAGCGTTTTTCCAGTATCAAAGGAATGCTTCCCAGTCCCAATCCGAGCACCAATGTCTTTTGACCTTTCCAGTCAGCCATATTCATTTGCTTGAAGGCGTTCAGGAAATTGGTGTACAACTCGCCATAGGAGTATATCGCATTGGGCGATACAAGTTGATATTGCCCCTGTACCAGCAGAACCTGAAGGAACTCATGATGTTCACTGCTAATGGTTTCGACAGGCCATTCCCAAAAGTAACTAAGCCATATTTTCCACCATGGCTGTTTCATAGAAGGGTTTTATGCTTAAATAACGATCATCACGATCTCTGTTTGCTTTACAAAAGTGAATTTTGCTTCTACGACTCACGCTACTTTTCCCAGACCCTGTACTGTGTAGTTTCCTCAAAAATGCGAAGCAGGATCAATCTATCCTGCACGGAAAATTCTTTGTTGCGTCTTTTCATGACCAGTTCAGCTGTTTCAAACGCCTTATCTGTTCGATGAGTCGTAAAACCAGTAGCTGATCCCCAGCTGAAGGACGGGATAAAGTTACGCGGAAATCCTGCTCCGTAGATATTGCAAGCAACCCCCACCACGGTGCCGGTATTCAACATAGTGTTGATCCCTGTTTTGGAGTGATCCCCCATGATCAGGCCGCAAAACTGTTGTCCGGTGTCCATGAATCGGCCTTGGGGATAATTCCACAATTTCACGTCGGCATAATTATTTTTCAGGTTGGAGATATTGGTATCCGCGCCCAGGTTACACCATTCGCCCAGCACCGAATCCCCGAGGTAACCATCATGGCCCTTATTGGAAAATCCCTGCAGCACTGAATTGCTGATCTCCCCGCCGCCTTTTGACCAGGGCCCCAGAGTGACCGGGCCATAGATCTTAGCGCCCATTTTAATTTGGCTGTGCTCACAAAGCGCCAGAGGGCCCCGGATCATACTCCCCTCCATGATCTCTGCATTTTTTCCAATATAAACCGGGCCGGTAGTGGCGTTAATCATTGCACACTCTACTTTAGCGCCTTCCTCGATGAAGATGTTTTCTTTTCCGAGAACGGTGTTGGTGGCGCTTAGGGCTTGTGAAGCACGGCCTCTGGTTAACAAACCGAAATCCTGGCGGATTGCCCGATCATTGATGCCGAAGATATCCCAGGGATGGTCTATCTTCAGATATTCGGTGTTTTCCAGGTCAAACCCTTTAAGCTCATGGATATCCTCGTCGTTGATCAAACGCTCGAACTGGCGCTCGTCCAGTTTGGCTACTACCAACTCATCCCCTTTCAGGTAGGCCTCATTAAAGTTCATATAGCCGATCAAAGCGCACAGTTGCTCAGAAGGAAGGACCGAGCCGTTAATGACGTAATTCTCGTGGCCATAGTCGATCGGATATTTTTCCGCCAGATAATCCTGGGTAATATAAGAGAATTGATAGCCCTCGCCCAGCCACTTTTCCCATTTTTCTTTTATGGTCAGAATACCCACGCGAAGTTCACAAACAGGCCGGGTATAAGTCAGCGGTAATAATTGATCCCTTACTTCGTTGTCAAAGAGTATTACATTTGCCATTTATAGTAGTCAAGTTTTTTCATAGTTAGGAACTTCAGCTCACCATCAGGCAAATTAATAGATTTTTCCTTAAAAGGAAGCCAAAAAACTACAAAACCCCGCCGATGGCGGGGTTTTGTAGTTTTTTGGCCGTTCTTTACCGGTTTATTAGTTCTCCTCCTCTTCTGTTTGCTTGGCCTGAGCCTTCTTGCCGAATTTAGCAAACTTTTTGTTGAACTTGTCGATACGTCCTGCAGTATCTACGAACTTCATCTTCCCGGTAAAGAAAGGGTGAGAAAAGCTGGAAATTTCCAACTTCACCAATGGATACTCTTTCCCGTCTTCCCAAACGATCGTATCCTTTGTAGGTGCGCATGAGCGGGTCATGAAAGCCTCATCGGCCGAAAAATCCTTGAATACGACCAGTCTGTAGTTATCTGGATGAATGTCTTTTTTCATTTTTTATACCTTTTCAGTTTACGGACTGCAAAGATAAAACTTTTTTTCTAGTTTTCAAGTAATTTAGCGCCCAGAAAAAAGAACCTTACTATGTCCATACCGACCGGCTTAAAAAAAAGCGCTGCCATGGTGGTATTGCGCAACGACCAACAATTTTTGCTGATGAAAAGGGCCCGGCCGCCCCACGTGGGGAAATACCTGCCCGTAGGCGGCAAGCTGGAGCCCTTTGAGGATCCCTACAGCGCGGCCATCCGGGAAACCAGGGAAGAAACCGGCCTGCAACTAAAGGCGCTTACCTTCGCAGGCGTACTTTTCGAGACCTCTCCCCTGGCATACAACTGGATCAGTTCCATCTACGTAGCCGATATCGACTTCGTTACTCCTCCCCCTTGTGAAGAAGGCGAGTTGGAGTGGATTTCTTTTGACCGGCTTTCCGCTATTCCCACCCCGCCGACCGACTGGCAGGTTTATCAGTACATCAAACAACAGAAGCCCTTTGTCTTCAATGCCATCTACAATGCCGATATGGTCATGGTCACGATGACCGAAGAGATTGAAGGAAAGCTGTTTTGATGCAGCCGCTAAAAACGCGTAGCCAAATAATGCGGCAACATCGACCGCCAGGTCGGCCAGTCATGGGGCATATCCGGCCCCCAGATATCCAACTCGTGGGAAATGCCTTTTGCATTGAGGATGCCGGACAATCGCCGGGAGGCCTGAGGATCTTCATAATCGCCTGAGCCTGTCACCAGGTGGATATGCTGTTTTTGACGTAGTAACGACAGCAAGCGCTGATCCTCCAATTTGGGCAGGTAGTGGACCGGCGAATTGAAGTATACGTCATCGTTAAAAAAGCCTTTGGTGTAGACCGTCAGATCGTAAATGCCGCTCATGGCGATAACGCCGTCGATCAGATCCGGACGCTTAAAGAAAAGATTGGCGCCGTGCGTAGCCCCGAGCGAGGCCCCGGTCGTAATAATCGGGGTTTCCGGGCTGGTATGGGTTTTGATAAAAGGCACCACCTCTTCATAAATATAGTGGTTGAATTGCTGATGGCGGATCGCTTTATGATGAGGGAGCATATGCTGGTTCAGCCAGCTTTCCGAATTAATGCTGTTGACGGAAAAGACCTTTACCTTGCCCGCCTCAATATACGGACGGATAACATCCAGCATCTGAAAGCGCTCGTACTCCAGATAGTCGGCCGCTGCCGTGGGCAACATCAGCAAAGCAAAACCATAGTGTCCGTATACGGCTATGTCCATATGCTTGTTGAGAGAAGGGCTATGCCAGGAATGAATTTCTCTTTTCATCTAATAATGATTGAATGGCTTTGATTATTATTCCTGCAATATTAGCCAATCCCGGCATAAAAAAGCTATAGAATATAAAAAAAAAGGTTGCGGCCGTCGGCCGCAACCTTTTTTAATTCGCATCCACAACTCCGCCGGAGCCGGAGATTGAAACATTCAAGCTAGGACTTCCCTTGTAAAATACATCCCCGCTTCCAGAAATGTCTACGTCCAGTTCTTCCGTCACCCATAGTTCTGCATCGCCGGAGCCGCTGATCTTCACTCTTACTTTGCGCGCTTCCAGGTTGTAGCATTTAAAATCACCGGAACCGGCAATATTAATGTTCAGCGCATCAGCCGAGCCTTCGAAACGCATGGAGCCGGAGCCGGAGATATTAGCGTCGATATCGTCCGCCACCAACGCCAGATCAACATCACCTGAACCCTTGATGCCGATATCCAGGTCGTCCACCAGCAACTCATTTTGACTGATGATCTCACCGGAGCCGGAGATCTGTAAACTGGTGATCTCCGGAATCGTAATATAAATGCGGATGCTGGATTCATTGCTCACACAGCGGTCGTATTCAATTTCCCAAATCCCTCCTCTTACTGCAGTTTCAAGCTGATCGATGACCTCTTCCTGGGCTTCGATCTCCACTATTTGTTCGGGGCCTTGCGTCAAAAAGACCGTTGCCGGAATAGCCAGATCTATGCCCTCGATGCGTCCAAGTTCCAGTATTTCCGACCTGACGGGCCCGTCTGCCCTAACGCAGTTGCCCAGGTTATCGCCAATATCTAAAATACAGCTGCTTAAGCTGAAGGCCAGTAAAAGACCGGGGAAAATCGATTTTAATGTTCTCATGACAATTGATTATTTGTTTACTTTAATTTTTGTTTATTTTTTTCCGTGGGACAGCACTCCCAATGCCTGCTTACCCCTTCAATACCTTTTATGACCGAACCAGCCGATCCGCAGCGTAATGGAAGAAATCGAGCCGGTAAAATCCCTGTTTTCCACCAGGCCGTTATCCTGAACGCCTCTCACCCAACGGTAACCGATGGTTCCGGAGAGTCGCAGCCACTTGGTGATGTTTGCTTCCAGACCGATCTCCGGCGTCATCACAAAAACCTTATCCAGTTCGCTGTAGCGAACGCCACCGTCACGCAGGTCGATATCCAAGGCGCCCCATCCTATGCGGGCGCTGCTGTAGATGTGGATCAGGCTATAGGTGCGAGGGGTAAAGCCCAACCAGATACCTCCATGGCCGATATCCAGGCGGTCCAGCTCGTTATCGTCCAGCAAACGCTGGAAATCTCCGCTGGCCACCCCGTAGGCGCCGATAAAAAAATCGCTGAATACTATGGCGCCGCCGCCACCTACTGCCGTACTCATGTCGTTATTAAAACCCACCTCAATTAAAGGTGCTCCAAAAGCTCCGGACAAGCGGGTATTGCTGAAAAAAGTTTCGTGCTGCCCCATAGTGAAGCCGGCCACCCCCATAAACATCAATAGACCGATTAATTTTTTCATTTGAATTCCTGTTTTAATTTTTCAAAATTTGAAATAGCTTGCCTGCTTATCCCGGGCGCTACAACCCTGATAAGAATGACAAGAGACCATTTTGTCTAAGTGGAAAGACTAATAAATTACTTTATACCGCTATCTAAAACCGGACACCAAGTCCGAACCCGGCCCACATTTTCACGTTCATCTGCTCTCTTGTTCGATCGTAAAAAGTATAGGGCATGATGTTGGAGCCAATGGTATTGGTGTCCTCATTATAAAGCTCTGAAAAAAGAATATTCATGGTTGGGCCGAAGAAAACGCTGGTTCGCCGGCCCGTTTGAAAATCAAAACCTATTCTGTACTGGTTCCACAAGTTCATGGATCTGGTCCAAAACTGCCGTTCGTTGACGTGCATCAGCAAGGCTTCCAGGCACAACATGTTATTTCGGGAACCTATTGTTAGGCCCTTTCCTATGCCATACCCCAGGCCCCAGCTAAAGCTGACTTCCCGGGTCGGAGGGCTGCCGCTCCAACCGCCGCCGTCAATCCGGCCTCCTACTATTAAGATGTTGTAAAATTTTCTTACCCCTATTCGGAGAGCAAAATTCCCCAAAAAAGTTTCATTGGCGGAGAACTCCACTCTGTTGTATCCGTTTTTGATAAAATTCAGCAAGCCGATGGGCACTCCGGAGATGCTATCGGCTACGTTGATCAGGCCGATCTGTGCACCTTCTACATGACCGGCGACATTAAGCAGGGTGCTGAACTGTAACCCTTTCACTTTTTTGGCCGCATTTAAAAAGCCGGCAAACTGGGTTTTCACCTCCCCGCCGCTGATATTCATCAGGCCGGCTACTTGTACGGCCGACCGGGTTTCATTCGCAAAATTGAACAAGCCTGCTGTCTGCACTCCACTGAAAACATCAGGCGACACGTTAAATAGTCCGGCGCCCTGGTAGCCTTTGGCGGCGCCTAGCACCACATTAAACAGGCCGGCTACCTGTACGCCCTCCATCTCTCCGCCTACAGCATTCCCCATACCCGCCAATTGGACGCCCTCCATCTGATTTTTTATGGAATTGAAAAACAGCCCCACTTCCAGTCCGTCCAATCCGCCGTTCCAGCCCCAGAAAACGTTGAACGACAATCGGTTGGTGATCTCGTCGCTCTCCAGTGCGTTGGTGCCCAAAAAGGGTAAAACCGAAATTTGACCGACTTTCCGTTCGGGTCCCATATCCGGTAGCGGATCGAGTTGGTGGCCGGAAGTTTCCTTCGGAAGAGGTGGCAGTCGATATTTCTCCCAGTCGACCACCAAATGAGCGCCCTGGCCGGGGCGATCCAGAAAGCGGGTGGTCTTCCGGGCCAGCGGTTCCGTTTTCATGCGCTCTTTTTCTTGCTGGCGGGCGCTGAGCAGCGCCTCCTGCCGTCTTCTCAATTCTTCGTAAAGCCGACGTTGCTGCAGGGCCTCTTCTTTAACCGGGTCGATCTTCAGGATGATCTTTCCCCTGCGTTCGACGAATGCGACTGCCGTTTCCCGGAACATTTCCTCCAGCACCTTTTCTAGCGGAGATTCCACGAAATGCAGGTTCACCTGTTGATCAACCGGAATAAAATTTTTGCTGTAGGTGAAAAAGATCTGGTAACGATCTTCGATATCCGTTAATACCTGCTCGATGGTCTGATGGCGAACCTGTATGCTCACAAGGCGGTCCAACCCCTCCTGGGCGGAGGAATCCGCCAGCCAAAGTATAAGACAAACCATACTGCAAAAAAATCCTTTAGCATGACTCATTGAGCAATGCGTTTTATTTTGGTGAACAACGTCCGCGGAGGATATAGGTATCTCCTTGCTGCGTAACGGATATTCCCTCCAGCGCCTCTTCCATTTCTTCGAACACGTACTCCAGGCGTGGTTGGGGGAAGGTCGAATTAAAACTGCAATTGTAAGCACCTTCGTCTTCCACCCTAATGTCTACCCTGAAATACCGCTGAAGATCGCTGATGACTTTTCGCATTTGGTCGTTATTGAAAACGAGGGTATCCCTCATCCAGGCTGTAGTATTATCGGAAAATGTGCTGTCCGGCACCACTTCCTGTTTTTCTTTAATAAAAACGGCGGCCTGGTTTTTTTCCAAAATGGCCTGACTTTTATTTTCTTTTTTATTCAGGCTTTCAAATTTCACTTTCCCTGTTTTGACGACCAGTTCGATCCGGTCTTCCTTCGGGTAAGCCCTTAAATTAAAAGAAGTACCCAGCACTGTTGTGAGCGCCTGGTCCGTTTGCACGGAAAAGGGGCGTGTTTCATCTCTGGCAACCTCGAAAAAAGCTTCCCCTTCGAGCCTGACTATTCTGTGTTTAAAACGCTTGCTGAACACCAGGCGGCTGTCTTCATTGAGCCACACCTTGCTGCCGTCAGGCAGCGTCAGGGGTGCCCCGTTGAGGACTTCTGCGGATATGACCTCGGGCTGGCCTGCCATAGTCTTAAATACCAGCCAGCTTCCGGAGATCAGCAGAAGCAGCGCCGCTGCAATGCGCCAATCCCAGCGGCGTTTCCTGAGCGGAACGACCTTTGTTTCTTCTTCATCGGAGGTGGCGGGAAGCTTATTTTCCAGTCGTTCCCAGGCATCCTCCACATCCGCTTCGAAGGGCTCTTCCACCTCTGCTGACATGCTCCACAGCTGGATCATCTCGTCAAAAAACCGGCGATTGGCCTCATCGGCGTCCACCCATTGCAGTAAAGCCTCTCTTTCCTCCCGGTCAATATTACCAGACAGGTATTTGGCTACCAGATCCAGATATTTGGCATCTTCCATTTTTACAATCCAACTAATTAGTGCATGTCGTATTTGCTAAAGTGTCTATATAGCAAAGATGCAAAATAGGGGTCATCCCCCCTACCCGTCATCTTTTTTTTAATGAGAAATATCTACTCGCCAGTTACCTGGAGATTCAAACTCGAAATCAATGATCACATCGTTTTGCTCGGTCATCATTTTATTCCAGGCTTTGTAGGAAAGCCTGATCTTTTCGGGAAAAATCACATCCTCTACACGCATCAGCCGGCCGTCGATAAAGATCTGTCCGGTTTCGTTGACGATCTCGATATCGGAAATGTTAACGCTGTTGTTGACCACGAACTCTATTCTGTCCTTGCGCGTATCCCTTACCCGCGCCCTTACGGTAGCTGTATTTCTAAAGACCACCACCTTATGCTTTTCTTCGAAAATTTCGCGCACCATGGCGTCTTTTTTCCAAATGGCATAGACGGGTTCCTGTCCCATTTTAAACATTTTACCTTTACCGTGGCGCATACCGTTTTTGAATTCCCCTTCATAGTAGCTGCCGTCGGAATAAGTATAAACTCCTGTGCCGTGCGGATACCCTTTACTGAATTCTCCTTCATAGGCATGCTCTCCTGAGGCTTTTCCTTCGCCCTGGGCCAGTCCCTTGAGGCAGTAGCCGTCGTATTCACCCTGTAGTTCTTTTATCTTTACCTTGCAGGATTTACTTTTTACCGGCTGAGCCTGCACGAGCGGCATCCACGCGGCGATTAACAACAGCAAGAAAAAAAAACGGATCATTTGTCGAAATGCATGTAATCGAGTTTGCTTGTTCATAATTATCGCTTTTTAAAGTTACTAATCCAGTTGTCATGCTGGGGTTGCATTCAAAGGTTTTTTGCGGCTTGCCTTGCCGGCGAGGCGGCTACAGCCTGAATTTATTTTCCTTGTAGCGTTCACCCCATCCGGTCAGAACAACAATGACAGATAGGACCGGAGCTTAGCGCGTAACAAGCGCAAGGCTCTTCCCATTTGATTTTCGACCGTTTTAATGGAGATGTCCATGCGATCGGCTATTTCCTGGTAAGTCAGTTCTTCGAAACGGCTCAGTACGAAAACTGCCCTGCATTTCGGGGGGAGTTCTTTTATCGCCGCTTTGATGTGGTCTTCCAGTTCTGTATTCAGGTATTGCATTTCGACATTTTGAGCGCCTTCCGTTTCGCTGTTGAGCAGCATCTCTTCCTCTTCAAAGGTTTTGAGGGAGCGGAGGTACCCCAGCGCCTCATTAGTCGCCATTCTGTGCAGGTAAGCCGGTAAGGAGCTTTTGATCTCGATCCGGTGGCGTTTGTTCCAGAAACGGAGGAAAACTTCCTGCGCAAGATCTTCCACTGTGGCTTTTTCCTTGACCAGCCGCTGAATACTTCGGCAAACGCCGAGGTAATGCAACTGAAAAAGTTCCTTCAATGCCGATCGGTCGTTTTCTTTCAGGCGCTTTAATATGTCTTCCTGTTTATCGTCTGCCATAGTTGATCTAGCGGATGCGGAATATGGGCGTATTGGCCGCCATTTTTCAGGCGGTATATTAGCGATTATCTCTCAATATAGTTATGATCCTTCGACAAGCGAAATGAATTCCTCGATAGTTTTATTTTTTTTAACTTTGCGAGCCAGGAAAAAGGCTAAGGCTGAAATAAGGCGGCCGGCCATTTTTCAGCCTTAAATTGAGTCATTTGAATAAAAAAACCACTTTATGTTTACTATAAATATATATCTCCGTTTCGCCCTGATAGGCGTTTTTCTTTTCGGTGGCATCATTCTTTCTTTTATCAAGGGCTTTGGCTTTTGGTATGCTTTGCCTCTGATCCTGATCGGCCTGGTATTGCTCGTTGGATATTTGATTTTGGGCACCGTCCAGTCTGCAGCACAGTTCATGCAGCAGAACGACTTTGACGCCACCGAGAAGCGGCTCAACCTAACGCTCTCTCCACGATTGCTGTATGCTACGAATCGCGCTTTTTATTATATGATCAAAGGTTCCATTTCGCTGTCCAGAAAGCATATAGACGAAGGAGAAGCTTACCTGAAAAAGGCACAACAGATCAAAATACCTACAGATAACGAAAAGGCCATGCTAGAACTTCAGCTGGCCAATATTGCAGCGACTAAAGGGAAGTGGAAACAGGCACAAAATCATTTCCGCACCGCCAAAGGCCTTAAGGTTACCGAGGAGGCCATCAAAGATCAACTGAAACAGTTTGAAAAAGTGCTTCAGAATCGCGGTCAAATGAAAGCAGCAGGCCCCAAAGGCGGCTTCAGGCCGGGTGGGAAGCGCCGGAGGCCCAGGATGAAATGAGACAACCTCATTTTGCTTTTGGAAGCAACCCTTTCACAAAAGTATTCAACAAAAACAGAATACTGACAAACATAGCTAAACGACCAATCATATCGCCCCATTGAAGATAAAAAGTCACATCCGTCCTTAAGTCTATCTTATCTTTAATGGCTGTGGGCGAGCCGTATTGGGTTTCCAGCCGGGTACGGCCCCGGGCGTCAATAAAACAGGAAACCCCAGTGCTGGCGGCTCGAGCCACCGGTCTTCTGTTTTCTATAGCCCGAATTCTGGCGATCGCCTTATGTTGGCGATGGCCGGCGGTGTTATCCCACCATCCGTCATTGGTCATGATAAAGATGGCCTGGGCGCCTTTTCTTGTATACGCGGTAAGGTATTCTCCAAAAGCAGACTCGTAGCAGATCACCGGCGCCACCTTGCCGGCCGTACTTTCGAAAACGGCCCGTTCCTTTTGAGTGCCGAAACTGGCCGTCGTTCCACCCAGGCTTTCCACCAGCGGCTTTAAGAAGCCCAGCAGCCGGCTGAAAGGAAAAAACTCCGGCCCCGGCACCAATTTGGATTTTCTGTAAAGATCGACTTTCGCGACTTCAGGGGTAAGCTGAACGGCCGCGTTGTAAACCTCGTAATATATTTTTTGTCCGCCCTCCTCGCGTTCCCTTACAAAAGGACCTTCCACCTTTTCTGTGCCCAGGTCATCATAAAGGCTCATGCCGGCTACGATCTTCAGGTTGGGATATTCCGACTGCAGTTCCCGCAACCTCCCGATCTGCGGATATGCTTCCAAACGGTCCAGCTCAAAATAACCCAGGGTCCCTTCCGGAAAAACCAGATAGTCAGTCTGTTCCGTCAGCTTAGGGAGGGCTAGTTCCACAAGACGGGACATTTGCAATGTGGCGGGCAGGCTTCTTTTCTCATAATGCGGCTCAAAACCGGGCTGAACGATAACCACCTCGGCTGCACCGCTCCCAACCTGAACCCTGCTGTGCCGAAATGCCGACCATAAGCCCGGAATTAAAAGCAGCAGGATCAATAAAATGGCTTCAGGCCGCCACTTCTCTTTTTTCCGGTACTTCCCCCATCCCTGAAAGACCAATATATTAGCCAGCAAAATCCAGAGGGAGCCTCCGAGTACACCGGTATGATCATACCATTGAATGAGCGCAGGCCATTCCGCCAGGCTGTTGCCCAGTGTCAACCAGGGCCAGGCCAATTCCCAACGATAGTGAAAATATTCAAACAACAACCAGTAAGCGACAAAGGGAAGAAGATGAAATTTGGAAATCCGCTTTTTTGACTGATGCAGCAACAGCAGCACCAGGGCCATTAAGGCTGCATTCGCTGCAATAGTAAACAAACCGGCCGGCAGAGAAGCGTTAGACAGCCAGTAGGTAGACAAAATGTTCCAAAGGATAAAAGCATGGAACCCATAGCCAAATACCCTCCAAGATCGGCGCCCGGTTTCTTCTTCGCCGATCAACTCCTCCATTTTGAATAACGGCACAAAAGCTATGAACATAAGAAAAAACCAGCCCACATCACCCGGAAATCCCAGCCCCAACAATAGCCCGCTCACAGTGGACCACGTCAGCGGATGGTCTGGTCGCAGGGAAAAAAGATGTTTCCTATGCAAAAAAGCGACTATACTCAGCCAGCCGCTCAGGAAAAGCACCATTGGCCGGTATCCCCATAATTGCTGTTGTGTGGATCGATCAAAGATCTCCCAGGCCATCCAGGCCGCGACGGCCAGGAAAACAGCTAAAGTTACTGTTATTGCAAGAGTCTTTTTATTCACAGTGAGGTGATGTTTTTTAATTAAGCAACCACATTTTTGTATTCTGAGAGTCTCCGCCCATTCTATCAACGGCCTCCTGGTAATTGCTCGTATTAAGACTTTCCTCCTCGTCCGGATAAGTAAACCTGAGCGGGAGGTTATCGCCGTTGGAATTGCCGCAAGTAGGCGACAAGAAGGGCAGTTCCTCCCAGTTGTAATCGAACTCCGCCAGCCGGCGGCGCAGGTCAAAATAGGGTTCCAGGCCGGTGAAGAATAACGCGACCCACTTCTGTTCAATGATCTGGTCAGCATTATCCTGGAAAGCTACGCCGGAATTTTCGTAGTAATCATCGAAATTTTTCCAGCCGAAAGCTGCAAAATCTACCTCGTAATAAGACATTGCACTTTCAATGCCGGCCCGGTAGTAGTCGGCGGGACTTCCGCTGATAAAGCCTTTATGAGCCGCCTCAGCCAGGATGAGTTGCAGTTCGGCATGTGTCATGATGATGCTGCGGGCGCGAGCATTCAGACCGACAATGGGGTAGCCCGGGAAATCGTAATAAGCCAGTCCCAGCAGGGAAGCCGAATTATCAGGATCGCAGCCGTTAGCGCCGTTCACCCAGCCCAGGTATTCCGGCTGACCGCTACCCTGTGTGTCCTCTGTTGGTCTGGCGTACCGGCCCAGTCGGGGATCACGGTAGGCCTCGAAAAAGTCCAGGGCGGACTGGCTCAGGCGGACAGACTCGAAGTCGGAAATATTCAGTCCGAACAACGGATGGTCACTTGCGATATCCCCGATATAGGATAAGTGCGCCCCTTCCTCGGGACTCGAAAAGAGGGGCTGATCGTTCACGATGCGCTGCATCTCGGCAGCCACGTCCTGCTTGGCGGAAATACGCATTAGCAATCTGATGCGCAGGGAGTTGCAAAGCCTTTGCCACCTGTTAAGATCTCCATTATATAACAGATCAGCTTTTGCATCGATGGCTGCTCCGGCAGGGTCGATCAGGTCATTGGCCCGGCTCAGTTCGGCCAGTATTCCTTCGGGCCCGGTATAGATGGTCTCCTGGGCATCGTATTTCGGGAAGAGTACGCCGCTCTCCTGTCCCTGGGCGCCCTGGGTATATGGAATATCGCCGTAAGCATCCGTCAGAATGGAAAATAACCAGGAGCGGATCACTATGCCGACCGCTTCATAGTTGGGATTATTGATTTCCCGGCCGATCACCTCCAGGTTTCGGGCCTTCGTAATGGTATTAAAAACCGTGTACCAGGTATCCGAAAGCCCCACCCAATTGTACACATCAATGCTATTATTCGTGGTGTTAGCCGTTAGCTGAGCAGCATGGTTGCCTATCGTAAAGGACTGCAGCATAGAAAACCTCGCGCCGTCCATAAGAACTTCTTCCAGCACCACAACCGGATTATCCTCCACATTAGGATTCAGTTCGGAATCACCAATATTATCACATGCGCTAATTAACAATAGGATAAGGAGGGTTAACGAAGAATAAAGTACTTTTTTCATACATCATCGATTTAATATAATTTCCAGAGACCGCGTAAGTGGCTGGACTTATTTCATTCAACGCTTTATGCCGCCCGGCGGGCGGCATAAAGTGTTGAATTTATCTGTCCTGGCACTTCCTTATCTCACAACAAAGCCATTTCCAAAATTATGCTCCGGGCTCACGAACCCGAGTTCTCCTTTTTCGTTTTCCGCCATTAGGATCATGCCCTGAGAAAGAATGCCCTTTAGTTTTTTCGGCGCCAGGTTAGCCACCATTACGACCTTTTTACCGACGATCTCTTCCGGTTTAAAAAATTCAGCGATCCCCGAGACTACAGTTCTTTTTTCCAGGCCGATATCGACGGTCAGCTTAAGTAATTTCTTAGCTTTGGCTACTTTTTCGGCTTCCATAATGGTCCCGGTCCGCAAGTCCAGCTTTGTAAAGTCGTCAAACTGGATCTCGGGTTTGAGCGACTCGCGTTCTTTTTCTTTTTCTTTAATCAGGATATCCTGCAATTTATCTTTCTGGCGCTGTACGATCTCCAGGCGACTGTGGTCCTTTCGGTCGTTGATCTTTGCGAACAACAATTCAGGTTCCGACAGCTGATGGCCTGCCGGAATAAGCGGCTCCCCGGATTTCAGCTGATCCAGGAGGTTACGAAGGCTTCCTCGTTCAAGCGCCGGCAGGTTCAGCAACTTTCTTACTCTTGGAGCGGTAAAAGGTATAAAAGGCTCCACCAATACACTCAGCAAGGTCACCATTTGAACACAGGCATTCATACAAGAGGCGATCTGTACACTATCGGGATCGCTTTTATAAATAGCCCAGGGAGAAACCTCCTGCAGGTAAGTATTGCCGTAGGAAGAAAGTTCCATAAGCACCTGAGCCGCCGATTTAAAGCTGAAGCGTTCCAGCTCTTTGGTCAGGCGATGCACCAGTTCGATCACCTCAGGATGGGCTTCCGTGAGGTTGACGGCCTGGTCAGGAACAGCCCCGTCATGGTATTTATGGGTTAACACCACGACCCGGTTGACGAAATTCCCCAGGTTGTCGGCCAGTTCTTTATCATGAAAATCGATGAACTCATCCCATTTGAAGTCGCTGTCTCTATTCTCCGGTAAATTTCGAATAAGCGCATAACGGAGGGCATCCTCTTTGTTGGGAAAATCCTTGAACTCCTCCAGGAAGCTGTGTTGTTCGATGCCCCAGCCGCGCGATTTGGAGAACTTCTGTCCCTCGAAATTGAGGAACTGGTTGGCAGGCACATTTACCGGCAGGGCGAATTCGCCATGTGCTTTCAGCATAGCCGGGAAGACGATGCAATGAAAAACGATATTGTCTTTTCCGATAAAATGGATCAGGTTGACGTCCTCCCCTTTCCAGTACTGTTCCCAGTTTTTGTTGTTCTCAATGGCCCATTGTTTGGTGGAAGAAATATAACCGATGGGGGCGTCGAACCAAACGTAGAGTACTTTGCCTTTGGCTTCTTCCAGTGGGACGGGTATGCCCCAGCTCAGGTCCCGGGTGATGGAGCGGGCCTGCAGTCCGTTATCGAGCCAGGAAAGGCACTGACCGATGACGTGTTTTTTCCATTTTTGCGGATCGTGGTGTTGTTTTCCATCCAGTCGCCCGTCGGCTATCCATTCGCGCAGCCATTTTTCGTGTTTATCGAGACGGAAGTACCAGTGTTTGGTTTCCTTCAAAACGGGAGTTTCTCCGCTCAGGGTCGATTTCGGGTTGATCAGTTCCAGGGGAGACAGATCAGAGCCGCAGTTTTCGCATTGGTCGCCATAAGCGGCTTCGTATCCGCATTTTGGGCAGGTACCGGTGATGTAGCGATCGGCCAGGAACTGGTCAAAAGCGGGATCGTAATATTGCTCGATGGTTTTCTCTGAAAACTCATTACCTTTTTCATATAGCTGGAGGAAAAAGTCCTGGCTGGTCTGATGATGCAGGGGTGAGCTGGTACGGTGGTAATAATCGAAAGAGATGCCGAGGCGTTCAAAAGAAGACTTGTTTAACTCGTGGTATTTGTCGATGATCTCTTTGGGCGAGACGCCCTCTTTCTTGGCCCGGATGGTGATCGCGGCTCCGTGTTCGTCAGAGCCGCAAACCCAGAGGACATCTTTATTCAAAAGTCTGAGGTACCTAACATAAATGTCCGCCGGAAGATAGGCCCCTGCAAGGTGTCCGAGATGCAGGGGTCCGTTAGCGTAAGGTAAAGCGGACGTCACCAGGTATTTTTTTTCTTTCTTATCGACCATTAAAAAACGATTGTTGTGTTTAGTTTGTTAGACCGTGAATATACAGCTTTGCTAACGCAATATTTTGATTATTGGTTTAGAATATGGAAAAAAGGACACTATTGGCTCAATTGGAAGAATGGGATTTGAAAAAAGAGCCCTGCCTTTTGGTCTACAAAACGACGCTCGGAAAGATCGTCGAAGAAAGGACTGTTATTCGAGGTATCGTTAAACAAAACGGCCGGTGGTTTATTCTTACTGAATCCGGCATGCCGATAGCCATCGCTCATTTAGCGTATGTACAACAATAACATCTTCTCTTTTTTTACTTATAATTACTTTTTTCCACTAACACAGAAAAGCGTTGATGAAATGGTTTTTTTACTAAATAGCAGTCCGAATCGGCGGTAAACAAAAAAGTTAAAGGGTAAAGAATCCTTGATTTGTTGGAGATTTTTTTGGATATTAAAATCAGATTTTGTTTTGAATTGTCAAAAAAATTTTATCTTAGCAGTCGTAAATAATAGATGATAGAAAATTAAATCAAGATATATAACTGGGGTTTAGTTTTTTATGAAAGGTGAGGAGGCGTGAGCAAGCATCCCACCTTTCTTTATTTTTTTACCCTTTCTATACATTGATATTCTCTCCTTTTTTGTTTTCCATTTCTCTAAAATATTTAATTTAGTCCCATTGCTAATCTGCATAAGCATCGACATGCACATTCAACCATTTAGAGCCATTTATCCGAATCTGGACTACGTTACTTCGAATGATTCTTTTTTTGGTTCCGTGAAAGAAGATTACCCTGAATATGCGCAGAGCGGCTTCTTTAAGCGCTCTGATTTTCCGGCGATTTACATCTATCAGATCAGGAATACCGAACGAGTTTACACCGGGATCATCAGCGCCACCCGGATAGAGGATTACCTGCGGGGGGCTATCAAGAAACATGAATTTACCATAGCGGCTAAAGAACAAAGGCAGCTTCAGTTGCTTCTGCGCCGCAAGGCGATCGTAAAGCCGATCCTGCTGACCTACCCTGACGTTCCGGAGATCAACGACCTTACTCAATTCATCATAGAAAAAGAAAAGCCGGTTTTTGACATCGCCTTTGAGGAAGAACAAACCCATCACCTCATCTGGGCCGTGACCAACCACGAATTGTCCTATTTGTTCCAGGATCTGTTCGACCGCCACGTTCCTCATGCTTTTATCGCCGACGGTCACCACCGCACCTCCACTAATGCTCTGCTTTATGAACGTGCAAAGACCCCTGAACAAAAAGAAAAATACAACTCCCTGTTGAGCGCCTTTTTTCCCGCTTCCCAAATTGACATTTACGATTTCAACCGGGTGGTGGAACTGGACGACACTTTCAGCATGGCTCATTTCATGGCCCGGCTCTCCAGGATCGTAAACATCGAACCCATTGAGGGGCCTCGAAAACCCCGCGGCAAGTTTGAGGTCATCATGCACCTCAACAAAACGGAATGGTATAGCCTGACCTGGAAAACCAGCATACTGGAGCAATACAAGGAAAACGAGGTGCTGCTCGATTGCGCCTTGCTGGAAGATTGGGTGCTGAAGGATATCCTAAAACTCGAAAATGTCAAGGAAAATGCCCAGATCACCTATGTAGCCGGTCCAAAAGGATTGGAGGCCATCCAAAAGAGAGTACAGAAAAACGATAAAGCCATCGGCTTTTGCCTGTATCCCGTCCAGTTCGAAGAAATGATCACCCTCGTCAGCCAGGATAAAATGTTGCCGCCTAAGTCCACCTGGTTCGAGCCGAGAATGAAAAACGGTTTGGTGGTGCTGGAGTTTTGAGGGAGGCTGGATAGCCTGTCCCGCTGGAAGCGGGATTGGATGTTAGATGCTGGATGCTGTGATGCTGCGATTTACTAACAAATGATCTCATAAACATCTACGCGGTTCTCCCTACAGGGAGTTAGAGGGTGGCTGAGCCGGGAAAAGCAAAAAAAGACGGTTTGTCCGTAAGGCGCCTCAAAACCCAAAACCCAAAACCCAAAAAACTCTCTGGATAATATGAAAAGTCAGTTGTTTCAAGAAAATCAGCTTGAGCGGCGAAAAACAGCGAAAATCATTGAAAATCATGGCAAAAAAAACATACATGAAAAAAATATCTGCAGACTATATTTTCCCCATCACTTCCGAGCCCATCAAAAAAGGCGTATTAGTAATTGACGACAATGGCCGAATCCTGGATCTAACCACCAGAGCCGAACACGACCCTGGCAGCATAGCCATCCACCAGGGCATCCTCGTCCCCGGATTCATCAACACTCATTGTCATTTGGAACTATCCCACATGAAAGGCATGGTTGACACCGGAACCGGGCTGATTCCCTTTATCCATGCCGTAGTTACCATGCGCAACATTCCCGAAGAACAGATCCTGGACGCCATCAAAAAAGCCGACCAGGAGATGTACAACAATGGCATCGTAGCTGTGGGCGATATTTCCAACAAGCTGGATACCGTCCGGTGCAAAGACGAAAGTCCTATCCGGTATTACACCTTTGTGGAAATGTTCGATTTCCTGCAAAACGACCAGGCGGGGCAGCACTACAACAACTTCAAGGCTGCCTTTGACGGACAAAGCCACAAGGGCCTGAACCGGAAGAGCTGCGTGCCACATGCCCCATACACCGTTTCGCCCAATCTGTTCAAACTCATAGAAGTCACCAATACCGAGCCCAACCTGACGATCAGCATCCACAACCAGGAGACGCCCCACGAGAATGCCCTTTTTCTGGAAAAAACCGGCGATCTGCTCGACTTCTTCGCCGGCTTCGGCTTCTCGATGGAGCATTTCCAGCCCACCGGAAAAACAGCCATTCATTATGCGCTGGAGCATATGAATCCGGCGCACCGCACCTTGTTCGTACATAATACCCTGACCACAGCCGAAGACATCCGGACCGCTCATGAATGGAGCGACAAGGTTTACTGGGCCACCTGCGCCAATGCCAATCTGTACATCGAGAACCGCATGCCGCATTACCAGACTTTTATGGACAACAATGCAAGAATGACGATCGGCACCGACAGTCTGACTTCCAACTGGCAGTTGTCTGTTCTGGAAGAGATGAAAACCATCGCCCGGTACCAATCCTATGTACCGTTTGAAACCCTGCTGCGCTGGGCGACTTTGAACGGAGCGGAGGCTCTAGGCTACGAGGATGAGCTGGGCAGCTTCGACAAGGGCAAAAGGCCGGGAGTTAATTTGCTGAGCATGGGGCCGGAGATGGCGTTGGGGCCGGATGCGGAGGTAAGGCGGTTGGTGTGAGGGGGATAGCCTGTAGAACAGGTAGGCTACGAAAAAGGAAGAAGCAGCCAGTATGGAGCCGAGGATGAGCAGGACGGTTTTCATGCCATTTACAGGAATTGATCCAGGCTTGAAGATAGTTTTTTTTGAGGAAAGCTATTAAAAAGGTTGGGTGGAATAAAATAGGAGTTTTAGGTTGAAAAAAATTAAGATAAAAGGTCCCGGAAAGGACCACCATAGTAGTTGTGTGTGATGTTCAAAAAATACAGGTAAGCTAAAATCGACTAACCGGGAATCTGAAGAGCAGCTATGCGGGGTTCTGGTGTTTTCGTTTTACAGTGACTATAAAAATAATAAAGCCCTTTCAATAAGCCAAGATTTTTGGGGCTTAGCTTCCTGCTTTTTCATCCAAAATAGATTATCTGGGCTATGGTCACCGCGGTTATCGGCAAGGTAAGAGTTGGACGGGAGAGGTGAAGTTGCAGAGGTAACGCCCGCCGGCGGGAGAAGTAGCTACCTTTTTACACAACCCCGCGCCAGCGGGATCAACAGGAAACTGCCGGCTTTCGCCAAACTGGCTGGCTGTATATTTGAAAAATTGCGGAAAGAATCTTAACTTTTCCTCTCCAATTACATATTTTCCATTTTTCTATCCATTTTAATAAGGATTTCTTATGGCCGATTGCCTGGCCCAATAATTTCTACCATTCTCCAAAAAAATAAGGATCGATCAGCTAGTGGCTGCATCAAAGGATATGCTATTAGATTGCGCGCCGGCAGGGAGGTGAGCTTATTGAATGTTTTTTATTCTCGGCAAGCTGAAGCTTGCGGACCTAACAGCTTAAAAGCTGTGGTCCTAATAACTATCAACCTGACAACTATCAACCTGACAACTATCAACCAATAACTGACAGTCCCATGAACTTAACACCACATCAACGGCAAGCACTTGAAAAGCTGCAAGAATTCCTGTCCGGGACGTCCTGCCAACTGTTCATCCTCCGGGGGTATGCCGGGACAGGGAAGACCACCCTTATCGGTCGGCTGGTCGACTGGCTGGAGGAGCAGGAACGCCCGTCCCGGCTCCTGGCCACTACAGGACGGGCGGCAAAAGTACTTCAGAACAAAACCGGCCGGCCTGTCAGCACCATACACGGTTGCATCTACGCCTTTGATGAGATGGCCGGCGGTGCTGACGCTGACAGCCAGTTGCAGCTGAATTTCCAGTTGCGCTCTAACCAATGTATTGATTCGGATCTGGTCTTTATCATTGATGAAGCCTCTATGATTTCTCATGAAAAGCCAAGGGGCGATCGTCAAACCGCTACGTTCGGTTCCGGTAGCTTGCTGCTCGATCTTCTCTCCTATGCCGGAGATCGACAGATCATTTTCGTGGGCGATCCCTGTCAGTTGCCGCCTGTGGCCGACAATCCGCTCTCGTCAGCCCTCAGCCTGGAATATTTAACCGAACTAAAAGGACAAACGCCAGGCGTCTTCGAGTTGCAGGAGATCATCCGGCAAAGTAAGGGCAGTGAGATCCTCGACCTGGCCGGTCGTTTTCGCCACGCTATCATACACCGACGCTATGAAAAATATCCCAAAGTAGCCTATCCCTCCGGCGCAGAAGCGAGTGTACTAGATGACCATTTCATGCTTCAGAAAGCCTTTGTCCAGCAGGTAAAGCAGAAAGGTTTCCACTCCGCCATCCTGATCGGCTTTTCCAACTGGCAGGTCGCGCAACTGAATTACTACATCAGGAAAGCCCTCTATCCCAACAAGCACCTGCAAAGTAATGAGTTGCTGATGGTTGTCCAGAACAGCTACAATGTCGATCTCGCCAATGGCGATCAGGTCATTATGGAAAAAGCAGACTACCATAGCGCAAGGGCCGGTTTTACCTTTCTGAAAGTCAGGGTGCGGGCGCTGCACAACGATCAGGTTTATACCACGCTCATGATCCGGGAGTTGCTTTATAATGACCAGCCAGGTCTGCAAAAGAAAGAAGCCCAGAACCTGATGATCGACTTCGATCAGCGCATGCGCAAACGGGGCGTCAAGCCGAAGTCCAATGATTACAGGGAAGCCATGATGACGGACCCCTATCTCAATGCACTCCGGGCTAAATTCGGTTATGCCGTCACCTGCCATAAAGCACAGGGGGGCGAATGGCCGCATGTTTATTTGAACATTCATAAATCAATCTACGGCATGCAGTCCGAACAGCTCTACCGCTGGTTCTACACTGCCCTCACCCGGGCGCGGGAACACCTGTATGTAAATGACGGCTGGTGGGTGGAAAGCTTCAATCAGCGGCGCCCGGACGCCGCTGCCCGGATGTATGCCGCACGTAACAAAAGAAAACAATAAGCTATGCATATTATTCTGAATTCCTACGGTACTTCGCTCCAGCGGCATCAAGACCGCTTTGTGATCTACACTCAGGAGGGCAAGGACCACATTGCCCCCTCGCAGGTGCGATCCATTTCCATCAGCCGGGGCGCCAAAGTCAGCTCGGATGCTGTACTGCTGGCCATAGAACACGAGATCGACCTGTTGTTCATTGACGCCAAGGGCATGCCGAAAGGTCGGGTATGGAGCGTACAATACGGCTCCATTTCCACCATCCGAAAAAACCAGTTGGAGTTCATTTTCTCCAAAAAATCCGTCCAATGGATCAAAGAGCTGCTACAGTACAAAATGGACACGCAGCAGGCTGTGTTGCTGGCGTTGGAAACCGAGGATGAAAAAGCTCAGCGCATCATCCAAAGGGCCGTCAATGCACTGGAAGACCATAAACAAAAGATCGCCAAGGCGGAAGGCGATGTCATCTCCGACATTGCCCCTTCGCTGCGGGGCTGGGAAGGGGCCGCCACGCGACGCTACTTCCAGGCCGTTTCGGCGATATTACCACAGGAGTACCAGTTTGACGGACGCAGCCAGCATCCGGCCACCGACCAGTTTAACGCTTTGCTCAATTACGGCTATGGAATGCTGTACGGAAAAATCGAAGGGGCCCTTATCAAAGCCGGGATCGACCCCTATGTAGGCGTTTTTCACCGTGACGATTACAACCGGCCGGTGCTTGTCTTTGATGTGATCGAGCGCTTCCGCGTTTGGGTAGATTACGTAGTGATTCGCTTGTGCCGGCAGCATGCCTTCCCGGAGGAATGCTTCGTTTTCCGCAACGGCGCCTGCTGGTTGGAGGGATTAGGCAAGCGCATCCTGATCCAGTCGGTCAACGATTATCTGGCCGAGGTGGTGCAGATGGGCAGTCTGGAGCGGTCAAGAGCAGTGCACATCCAGCAATACGCCCATCAATTAGCCCGATTTTTTCAGCAAACCTCCTGATCCATGGTACAATACGGATTGAATATTACCCAGGCCGACGACCCCCTCAGCAAGATCTCTCTTGATCGCTTGCACCAGGGGATCGCGCGGCCGAAGGAAAGTTTCAGCAAGCAGATCCACCGTCTGCGGCTCGTGCGCAGCATGGACGCTAAGCAATACAGCCGGCTCAAGCGCAGTCTGCCCTACTTTGTGTGCGGGCAATTCCACCCTGCCGTTCGCCGTCGTGAGTATTTTGCCGTTATTCAATATTTTATGATCGACCTGGACCATTTTGAGGAAGCCGGTAAAGACCGGCAGGAGCTGGCCCGGCAGTTGCAGGAAGACGAGCGGCTGGTCCTGCTTTTCACCTCTCCCGGGGGTGACGGACTGAAGCTCATGTTCCGATTGAGCGAACCCTGCCATGACGCCGGTTTGTACAGCCTGTTTTACAAAGCTTTTGTCCAGAGTCTGACGGCGAAGTATCAGTTGGAGCAGGTGATTGATCTGCGCACCCACGACGTCACCCGCGCCTGCTTCCTCAGTGTTGATCCCGAGGCCTACTACAATCCGGGCGCCACGCCCATTATCCTGGAAAGTATTTTTGATCCTCATGACCCAGACGCCCGGCAGAGGTTATCGGAAGAAAGGAAAGAACTCAAAGAAAAAGCCCCTGAGCGACCGGGGCCGGAAAAAGAACCGCTGAGCGACGAAGTCCTTCAGCAGATCAAGCAAAAGCTCAATCCCAACTTTCGGCCTCGCCCCAAGAGAGACGTATTTGTTCCGCCGGAACTAGACAGCATCATGCCCAGGGTAGAAGAGCGGCTAAAGGAAATGCAGATGGAGTTGATCCTTCAGGAGCCCATTCATTACGGCAGGAAGCTCAAGGTAGGGGCCGGTCAGCACTGGGCGGAGGTCAATGTTTTTTTCGGGAAAAAAGGCTTTTCGGTGGTTAAAACCTCCAAGACCGGCAGCAATGAGCAGTTGGCCGATATGGCCCATCAGCTGTTGTATGAATTATTGATCGGAACCGAGTAAAAAATAAGCTATGGCCAGACCCAAGAAGAAAGAATACGGACTCAAAGAAAAAATCGAAAAGATAAAAGAAGCGGGACTTCCTACGCCAAAGCCGGAGGCAGGTCCTGAGGAGCCGCCCCAGACGGAAGACGGGCCGATCGGCTCCTTGCAGGAACGCATTCGCCAGATTTTACAATTGGTCAGGGATCCCAACAAAAACCAGTATGATATGATCTATTTAGTCATGTACGACATTGAAGACGACCGGGTGCGCACGCACATTGCCAAGTATCTGATCAGTAAGGGGTGTATCCGGATACAGAAATCCGTCTATATGGCCCGAACGCATCAGCAGGTTTTCCAGGAGATCAGCGAAACCTTGAAGGAGGTGCAGGAAGCCTATGACAATGACGACAGCATATTGTTAGTACCAGTGCAGAGCAGTTCGGTCAGCAGCATGAAGATATTGGGCAAGGACATCCAGATCCAATCGCTCGTCGACCCACCCAACACCTTGTTTTACTGACGGCTTTTTGGTATCTTTCAGGAGGAATTTACGTAAAAGATAAGGGGAAAAAAGGGTAAAAAACGATATTAAAATGACCCAAACTTTTGACAAAAAAGGGCAAAAACCCCTGTTAAAAAGTGTTAAAATTTTCATTTTCTGGCAGTCAAGTAATTGGCTGTCAGCGAGATGTGAAAAATAGAGTCAGAGTAGATGATCCATTTGAACAAGGATTAAGACGCGAGTCTTCTCCAACTGAG
>CAZJQS010000046.1:0-47377 GCA_964548175.1 uncultured Saprospiraceae bacterium | reverse complement strand
TTTTGGTTTTGGGGTTTTGAGTTTTGGTTTTGGGGTTTTGAGTTTTGGGAAATTATCAAATAGACTCCAGGTCTAATTGATGCAATTCATACTGTTCGATGATCCGGTTTAATTTCTGGCCGAACTGTTTATCGCCGGAGATATCGGCCTGATCCAGCATTTTGACCCATTGGCGATAATCGTTGCCTCCCTGAAACAAACCGGGATATTGTTCTTGCAGCAAAAGGCTATGGGCACGCCAATTTTCCCAGGCGGTGGCAAATGGGGTGCCTTCCATTATAGCTCCAAAGTGATTGTTATCTTCCAGCCGGGCGGGTTTGTTTCCTGCCTGACTGTCCAGGATTCCCCAGGCCATTTTTATACTCGCCGGGATTCCGAATTTTTTCATTTCCATCAAAGCCACCTTTCTAAACCTTGAAATGTAAGCGTTTGCATCATAAGTACTGTATGTACTCAGCCCCTGTCCGGCAGTATTGCGCTCTCCCTTCTTCTCCCGTTTAACTGAATTTTTCATCGGTATGGCCTGAGCCACATTCATAGGCTGGCGATCCGCATCACTATCACCGGAAGAACCGACCGATTCCTCCCCTCCCAAAGGAGCTCGCATATTGATGGAAAACTGAATATCTTTCTGAGTAAATAAAAAGATCACAATACCTACTAATCCGACTTTAAACCAGGGTATCTTCCATTTTCTCGCCGACCCCGATCCAAAACCCATCGTTTCTTCAGGTGAAGCTTTTTTATAAAACTGATACTTCAAAGCAATGAACAGTCGCTTGAAACCCATTAAAAGCTTTTGCAACAAGTCCATCAGCGTAAAATCTATGGCAGGAAAAAACCATTGCCCCCGGCTTACACTTTTCTCATTTGACTGATCATAGTTATTTCTGGAATCTCCCTGGTCGTATGGCTGGTTTGAGTATCTGGACCTCATGACATAATGTTTTTAATATTTTTTGTATCTTCCGGATTCAGTTTTCAAACATTTTGAATTTCTTTACTGGATATGCAACAAATATAAAACAAATAGTTTCATAAAACAACTATTTAAAACACTTTTGTTTTAAAAAAATGGGGGACTTTAAAAACAACATTGTCAATCAGCGATTTAAGAAAGTTTTTCAATGGCTGGAGCAGGAAGACCTGATCAAAGGCAAATCCGATATCGCCAAAAAACTGGGCACCTACAACCATGTAATCAACAGCATTCTAAAAAGCCAGCGAAACATAACGGTCGACCAGTTGCAAAAACTATTCGAGGAATTCCCTGTCAATGCCAATTATTTATTTGGCATAAGCGACCAAATGCAATTGGAAGAAGCCTTCGCGGGTGGCGAAATCCCCTCCCACTCGAAGGAATTCGGTCTGCCGGGCGGCCGGTCTAATATTACACTCGTCCCGGAAAAAGCACTGGCCGGATACGCACTCCAACACCAAAATGAAGCCTTCCTGAATAGCCTTCAAAAATTTTCCGTCCCCAGGCTTGAAGGCGAACTCATCGCATTCGAGATCAGCGGCGACAGTATGCATCCAACCATTACCGACGGAGATATCGTGATCTGTGAAAAAGTGGAGCGCGGCGATCCTTTGCGAGATAACCACGTTTATGTCATCGTTACCGATGTTGTCGTCGCAAAAAGAATTCAACAGATTAAAAAGAATAACCGCCTGACTCTACTCCGGCTGATCTCTGACAACCACGCCGTTTATCAGGCTTATCAGGTCGAACCGGATGACATCCGCGAAATCCTCAAAGTTAAATGCCGGTTGACTTCCCATGCAGTTAAGTGAGTTTTGGGTTTTGGGTTTTGGGTTTTGGGTTTTGGCGACTTAAACAAAGGTTTTATTCTACGGTTATTATGATGACGGACTGTTCAACATAACAACCTATTTCATCACAATGAATCGATTACAACACGAAACCAGCCCATATCTGCTTCAGCACGCAGGCAATCCTGTCGATTGGTACGCATGGAAAACGGAAGCTTTTGAAAAAGCCAAAAAAGAAAATAAACCCATCTTAGTCAGTATCGGCTACTCCACCTGCCATTGGTGTCACGTTATGGAAAGGGAATCTTTCGAGGACCCCAAGGTAGCGGCCTTTATGAACGAACATTTTGTGAATATAAAAGTAGACCGGGAGGAACGCCCGGATGTGGACCAGATCTATATGGACGCCTGCCAGGCCATTACCGGTGCGGGAGGATGGCCGCTGAATTGTTTTTTAATGCCCGACGGACGCCCTTATTACGCAGGGACTTATTATCCGCCGCAGCCGTTGCGCAACCGCCCTTCCTGGATGCAGGTTCTGGAACACATGATAAAAGTATTCAGGGAAGAACCGATGAAAGTGGAAGAGCAGGCCAATCAGTTAACAAAACTGGTGGGGCAATCTGACGCTACCTTTTACCCGGGCTCCCAGCTTGGATTGGCTAAAGACGAGCAATTCGATACAGCCTCCGTTGATCGAATCTACGCCAAACTGAGCCAGTCTTTCGATCAGGAGGACGGTGGTTTTGGGGGCGCCCCAAAATTCCCGGCTACCATGTCTTTACGTTTCCTGCTGGACTATTTTTTCCACACCAAAGAAAAACCAGCCCTTGATCACCTGACCTTCTCGCTCACTAAAATGATCGAGGGCGGCATTTACGATCAACTCGGCGGGGGATTTGCCCGTTACGCCACCGATAAAGCCTGGTTGATCCCCCATTTCGAAAAAATGCTCTATGACAATGCTTTGCTGATCGGATTGCTTTCCGACACCTACAGACTTACCAAAAACCATTTGTTCAGAACAGCCATCGAAGCGTCTCTTTCCTTTATCAAAAGAGAAATGACACAAAATGAAGGCGGCTTTTATTCTGCACTGGACGCTGATTCTGAAGGAGAGGAAGGAAAATTCTATGTCTGGGACAAAAAAGAGATCGAAGCTGTTTTAGACGACCCCAAAGCAAGTGAAGTTTTCTGCTACTTCTACGGGGTTACTGACGAAGGGAACTGGGAAGGCCATAACATCCTATGGCGTCCGCACACACTGGAAGACACTACCCAAAAGTTCAATCTTACCAGGGAGGAGCTTAAAAATATATTGGAAAACAGCCGGGCCAGGCTTTTTCAAGAAAGAGCGCAGCGTATCCGACCAGGCCTGGATGACAAAATACTGCTCAACTGGAATGCCCTTCAACTTATTGCTTATGCCAAAGCTTATAAAGCCTTGCAAAAGGAGGAATACCGGGAGGCAGCTAAGAACAATTATACCTTCATTAAAAAAGCGTTTATTCAGGAGGACGGCCTCCGTTTTTTCCACACTTACAAAGAAGGAAAAAGTCAGTATGACGCCTTTCTGGATGACTATGCCTACTGGATAAATGCCTTACTCGAATTGTACAGCATCACTTTCGACCTTAAACTACTAGAGGAGGCGCAGCAATACGCAGATTTGGTGATCGAAGATTTTCTGGATGAAGCATCCGGCCTTTTCTATTATACTTCCACCCGGCACAAAGATGTTCCGATAAGGAAAAAAGAGATCTTCGATGCTTCCATCCCTTCCGGCAATTCAGCTATGCTGCACAACCTTAGGATACTGGCGCAGTTGCTCAATGAACAAAAATATGCCGGATTGGGCCAGGAAATGCTGGCGAACCTCAAGCAAGCCATAGAAAAGTATCCCTCTTCCTTCGCCAACTGGTCGATCGGCCTTCTTGCCGAGGCTTATCCCGAATACGAAATAGCAGTGGTCGGAAAAAACTCCGTTGTGAAAGCATTGGAGCTTCAGCATCAGTACCTTCCTTGCGCTCATATAATGGCGGCTGAAGAAGCAAATGACCGGTTTCCGTTGCTCGCCAACCGAAAAGCCGGGCAGGACGCCTTTATATATGTATGCCGCCAGTACGCCTGCCAATTGCCTCAAACAAAGGTAGAGGAAGCAATCAAGCAAATTGTCGGTCAAAATGCGTAATTATTCCTCTTAACTTATCCTAATTTATTTAAATTAGGTTCCATTACTGAAAAACCCCGGCGGAATTGTACGAAAACGTCAGCTGATCAACCAGCAAGAGATTGTCTCGAAAACATCCTGCTCCTTTGATGGCGGGCAAAGACGAAAACCAATAAATTTCTATTTTAGTGGTCTTCTTTGAGAGAAAATGGAAATTTTCCCTCAAAGAAGACCATTAGAAAATATTGTAGGCTGGCGAGGAAGGCTACGGGTATTTTAAGACCACCCCACCAGACTGAATTTGTGCACAAACCCCATTCCTTTACAGAAAAGAAAATATACGATCAGAGATGAAGCAATGTTTACTCATCATAATTGCACTGCTATTTTTTGTAGACGGCGTGTTCAGTCAGCAAACCCCGCAATACTCTCTTTATATGTTCAACAAGCTCAATTTTAATCCGGCGTATGCGGGGCTGGATCACTCCATCAGCCTGACGGGAGGGTTGCGAACACAGTGGACGGACATCAATTTTAACCCCCAGTCTCAATACGTTAATGTACATGCCCCTTTACTCTTCCTGAGCAGCGGGATCGGTCTGGCCCTTGAAAACGATGAACTGGGCGCAGAAAGCACCACCAATATCACCTTTTCTTATAATTACCAGCTTGAACTGGGTAGCAGCCTGCTCACCTTTGGGCTTGGAGCACAAATGGTACAGAAAACACTGGACGGCAGCCTGTTGAGAACGCCCGACGGCAATTACGAAAACATCATCGATCACCAGGATGACCTGCTCCCTATTGCCAATGAAAACGCCAGCGGCATTTCGTTCACCGCCGGCATCTATTTTTACAGCGAAGTATTCGAAGCAGGCTTTTCCGTGCTTAACCTGAGTGAGCCGACCATCGATTTCCCTTCTTTTCAACCGACGCTCAGCAGGACGTATACCGGCTATCTGGGCGGAAATATTGAAGTCAACAGCAGCCTGTCGCTTCATCCATCAATTATGGTTTTGTCGGACTTCCAACAAACGCAGCCTCAAATCAGCGCTATTTTGAGATACAATGACAATATCTTCGGAGGTGCTTCGTTAAGAGGATATAATCAAAATACGCTGGATGCTGTTTCAGTGATCGCAGGTTTCAAACTGGGAGAGAACATCACCTTCGGCTATGCATACGACATATCGCTTTCGGGCCTAAGGGTGATCAGCAACCAATCTCACGAAATAATGATCAATTATAACCTGAATACCAGTCTGGGGCAAGGTATCCCTCCAAGGATCATCTACAATCCCAGAAATCTTTAACTTTTTTCTTTACCTTTCGAGGCCCATCGCCGAATGGTTGAAGCCCAATGGAAAAAGAGAACATAAGAAATCAGGTTTTCAGAAATTAAATTGATCGGCGAAGATAATATCTGTGCATTCCTGGCGTTTTTCGGATATAAAATCGGTCCTTCAGTCGTTTGATCCCTTCTGAAAGACCAAAAGGATGAAAAAACAAGGCAGACCAGCTAAACAACTCCTGCTGTTTTTCATTCCTTTCTATATTAAGCGATTTTTGAGCGATATCGCTCCGGCAGTTTTGAAATAATTAATTTTCTTATTTTTTTCAAACAATCTATCTTTACGATCGCATTAAAAGATTTTTCATACATTAATCTGAAGGAAAACTTGGGTGTTAACATGAAAAAATTATTAAAAATTCTTTTGGTATTCCTGGTAATTGTCGCCACTTCCTGTGGTCAGCGGCAATCAGGAGAGCTGTTAGGTGTTCTCAACAGACCGACTTGGAAAGGGATTAATCCGTACGGCATGGTCTATGTTCCCTCCGGAACACTGCACATAGGCGCCAGTGACCAGGATGTCACCAACACGTTTGTCCAGCGTCCCCGTGAAATATCCATCCAGGGCTTTTTTATGGATGACACGGAAATCACCAATAACGAATACCGCCAATTCGTGTTCTGGGTCAGAGACTCCGTTGTCGTTTATAATATTTCTGACAATGACGAGTACTTTATCGAGGATGATGAGGGCAATCGAAAAATTGACTGGCCTGTGGACATCGACTGGCAAAATGAAGACATCAAAGATCTTTACCTTCAGGGAAGCAATCAGTTCGCCGGAAGGAACCAGTTCGACGTCAGTAATCTGAATTACGAATACATGTGGTTCGACTGGCAGGCTGCTGCTCATGACAAGAAGGATACTCCTCGCGAGCAATTTATCAAACGCAAGGAAGTGAACGTTTATCCGGATACCCTGGTCTGGATCCGCGATTTCAGCTATTCCTATAATGAACCTATGGCCAGAAACTACTTCTGGCACCCGGCTTTTGACGATTATCCGGTGGTGGGCGTCAACTGGCACATGGCCAATGCTTTTGCTTACTGGCGGACGAACTATTGGAACGAAAATCGTCCTAAGAAAACCGTCAATACAGAGAACTTTCGTCTTCCTTCAGAGCACGAATGGGAATATGCCGCAAGGGGCGGCCACGACCTGGCGCCTTATCCCTGGGGTGGCTATTACATCCGCAATGCCAAGGGCTGCCTGCTGGCTAACTTCAAACCTGGTCGGGGTAACTACACAGAAGACGGCGGCATGTATACCGTAAAAGCAGATGCTTACTTCCCTAATGATTACGGGCTATACAATATGTCCGGTAACGTGGCGGAATGGACATTGTCTGCTTTTGACGAAAACTCCTATTCTTTCCTTCATGACTTAAACCCCGATATGCGTTATGACGCTTTGGACTCCGATCCCGAAGCATTTAAACGCAAAGTCGTAAGAGGCGGATCCTGGAAGGATGTGAAGCATTATCTGATGACAGCAACCCGCAACTGGGAGTACCAGGATACGACTAAGTCGTATATTGGATTCCGTTGTGCGCTCACCTTCCTGGGAAGATCCATAAATGATCAATTCTAAATTGATATAAAATGAAGCCAAAAAGGAGGTGGTCGTTTTGACCACCTCCTTTTTTCCTTTGGTGAAATCCGGAAAATTAAGCTCCTGAGGCTTTTTTTTGGTTTATCTCAACTTTTTTCATTTTTTGCGCGATCAAAATGTTACTTTTCCCGTTTTGATCATTATGACAATGAGAATTCAATCGTTTCAACTAATTAGCTAACCTTTAAATTAAATATTCCCAAAATGAGTTTTCTAAAATCAAAAGGTTTCAAGTATCTGAAAAACTTGATCATTGGTGTTGGTGCCGCCGTTGTTTTGATGGGCGCCCTTTTTAAACTGGAGAGCTGGGAAGGCGCCAGTACCATGCTTATTATTGGTTTGATGACAGAGGCTTTCATCTTCCTGCTTCTGGGACTTATCGGGCCGGAAAAAGATTATTACTGGGAAAAACTGTACCCAGGTCTCGATAAATACAATGCCCCCATACAGCCGCTGGCCGCCGGGCCGGTCGTTACGCCTATGGAACAGGCTCCCGCACTGAATGGCGAAGTAGTAGAACAGCAGTTGGGCGGCATGCTCACTGAGCTGCAGACCATGTCTCGCAGCCTGTCTTCTCTGAAAGCATTGCAGGAAGTCGACTTCTCCGGCACTAGCGACCAGATCAGAGCCATGAATAACTTCTACTCCAAACTGAACGAAGCCATGGCCGACCTGAGCGATTCTCTGGAAGACACCAAGGTGTACAAAGATCAACTGTCCACCCTGAACAAGAATATCGGCCAGTTGAATAATACTTATTCTTCTCTGAATAATGTGTATGGCAATATGATCTCTGCCATGGCCAATGTGAGACAAGGGTAAGCCATTTGGCTGTTTGGTTATTGGGTTATTTGGCTATTCGGTTAATGATGTGACAGCCAGATAGCCGAATAACTGAATAAACTAAAAACGGCCAAACTGAAAAATCAAAAAATTAACAAATAAAATAATAATAACATGTCTATACCAAAGGAGCCGCGGCAGCTCATGATCAACCTGATGTATCTGGTGTTGACGGCGCTACTGGCCCTGAACGTGTCTGCCGAGGTAATGAATGCATTCTTCTCCCTTGACGACAGCATCAGCTCTACCAACAAGGTGCTGGGAGAGTCTAATGATAAGATCATCGATGCTCTTGACAAAACGGTGGAAGAAAAGCCTAACTATAAGCCATTGCTGACGGCTTCCAAAGAAGCACAATCAGTCGTCAAAGACTTTGTTTCTTATGTTGACGAGATCCGCGCCGGCCTGGACGAACAGGCAGGGGGCCTTTATCCTGAGGACTACAAGGATAAAGCAAAGGCTGGAAAACCGAAGCGCTATCGCGACAAAGAGATCCCCACCCGCTATTTCGTGGATGGCCAGGAAGCACTGGGCGTACAACAGGAGCCGGTCGGCCCTGAAATCAAACAGCGCATCGAGGAAACCAGAGATAAACTCATCGAGATCGTCGATAATGTAGCCAAGCTCAAAATCGAAGGGACTAACATTACGCCTGAGATGATCGAAGACCTGAAATCTCAGATCTCTCTGGCTGTGGATGATGAGACCTGGCAGGAATATAAAAAGCCGAGCTGGTCCGACTTTACCTTCGGGCATATGCCTGTGGCTGCCTGCTATCCGATCCTGAGAAAGTTCCAGAATGACGCCAAAAACTCTGAAGCCACCATTCTGGGCTTCCTTGCTAAGCAGGTGGGTCAAACAACCATCGAATTCGACGCTTTTGAACCGGTAGCCGCTACTGATAAGGCTTACATCATCAGAGGAGAAACCTATAACGCCGAGATCTTCCTGAGTGCGTTCTCCAGCCAGGCTGCCGAAAATATTTCTATGCGCGTAAACGGTAGCCCGCTGAAGATCGTCGACGGAAAAGGTCAATATAGCGTAACGCCTAACAGCATTGGTGAAAAAGAGTACAAGGTCGATATTTCGGTGACCAATCCTTTCACTAACGAAACGGAAACCTATTCCAAAACTTTCCGCTACGAGGTAGGCGAGCGCTCTGTAGCTGTTTCAGCCGATAAAATGAACGTATTCTACATTGGCGTGGACAATCCATTGTCTGTCTCCGCAGCGGGTGTTTCTTCCAACGACCTGAGAGTCAGCATCTCCGGTGGCGGCGGTAAGATCAGAAAAGTGGGCAGCAATAACTTCGTCGTCAACGTATCCGAAGTAACCCAGGATTGTCAGATCAATGTAAGCGGGGGCGGACTGTCGGCTTCCAAGAATTTCCGGGTTAAAATGATCCCTGACCCTGTTGCCCGCCTGGGTAATCTGGATGACGGCTCCGTACAAAACGGAACGTTCAAGGCACAGGCTGGTATCATTGCCTGGCTGGACAACTTTGATTTTGAAGCCAGATGTGATATTGTGGGTTACGATGTTGTTTATCAACCTAAGAACAGAGACGTTGTTACCAGCGAAAATCCCGGCGCCAGGTACAACGATAAGACGAGAAGGCTCGCAGACCAGGCCAATGCCGGTGATACCTTCTACTTCCGCAACATACGGGCCAAATGCCCCGGCGATAAGATCACCCGTAAGATCAACTCGCTGGTATTTAATATTAGATGATGTTTATTCCATCCACCCAAAGAAGCTGTTTCAGAAGACTTACCCACCGTGTAGGATGCTTTTGAAACAGCCTCTTTTTTTTCCATATTTTCTGCTAACAAATGTAATAGGGCGCTGTTTTATGCGTTAAAAGGATATCACTGTTGTACTTTTTAAATTGAAAACAAGATGAAATATACGAGACTACTTTTTTGTAGCCTGCTGGGTGTACTGCTTTGTGGTCTAGCTTTCGGTCAGCCTGAAAACATTATGACGACCGAATCTGGCGAGCCGCTCCAAAAACGCCCTCCGCTCAATGATATCGTCGAGAAAAACCTGGTTAAGGAAAGAAGATTACTTCCTTATCAGCAAATCCGTGAAGCAGATATTATGTGGGAAAGACGTATCTGGCGGGTTATTGACACACGTGAGAAACTCAACCTCGTTTTCCGCTACGAAGAGCGTCCTTTCATTACCGTTCTAATGGACGCAGCTAAAAATGGTGAAATTACCGTTTACAGCCAGGAAGACGATAAATTTACCATCCCACTTACCAAGGACGAGGTGTCCTCCATCGGTGCATCCATCGATACTATTCTCAGAATCAACCCTGAAACTTACGAGCCGGAGCCCGAAATCGTCGTCAACACGCTGAATCCAATGGAGGTGACCCGCTACCGCATTAAAGAGGTCGTATTTTTCGATAAGCAAACCTCAAGACTGTATCATCGCATCCTCGGTATCGCTCCTATTCGCGATGTAAAGGACGAAAACGATAACTTCCTTTACGAGGAAGTGCTCTTCTGGGTTTACTACCCTGAAGCCCGCGAAGTACTGGCCAGAGAAGAAGTATTCCTTCCCGGTAACGACGCCGCTCCGATCACATGGGAAAACCTGTTCGAAATGCGTATGTTTTCCAGCTATATCTATAAGAGATCTAACGTCTTTAACCGCCGTCTCGAAGATTACCTCTCAGGGGTAGACCTCCTGCTGGAAGCTGATCGTATCAAACAGGAAATTTTTAACTTCGAACACGATCTTTGGACTTATTAATATAAAACAGATTCCGGCTTATGCCGGAATCTGTTTTAAAGTAACTTGCATAGAAAAGGGCGTCCCGCAGGACGCCCTTTTATGTTCTCAGGTATTCCCATGCCGTTCGGTAACTACCTTCCTGCTCACAGTACTCCAAAAAAGCCTGATAAAAATCCGAATTGCCAATAGTGGCGCTATCTCCTACTATGATCAGTTTCTTCCGGGCTCTGGTCATAGCTACATTCATACGGCGAACATCATTCAGAAAACCAACCTCTCCTTTGCCATTGGACCGCACCAGAGAAATGTACACCACATCTCGCTCCTGCCCCTGAAACCCGTCGATAGTGTTCACCGTAATAGGCACTCCACCCAAGGCCGGGTCTTCAGCAATTGCATTTTTCATGTGCACCACCTGTTCTTTATATGGGGAAATAAGGGCGATACTTGGTAATCCATCACTCCCTTCTTGCTGACAAGCATCCACGAGCTGGTACAAGTCTTCACAAAGAATCTGAAATTCTTCCGGATTATATTTGCTCTGATAGGTCGGCTGAACTTTTTCATCAAAGCCACAGCCGGCAGTATCTATAAACACCAGCGGTTCGTGATCCTCAATGGCCAGCCGGTGGTCCCGGACAGTGGCGTCAGCCCGAAGCTGATCTTCATAAAATAGCCGGTTGGAAAACCCCATGATCTTCTCATTCATCCGGTATTGTATTTTCAATAAACTGGTTCTGGATATGCGTTGGAGGCATTTTTCGATCAAGGTAATATTAAAGCCTGCTCGCTGGGCTTTCATCGACTTGACGGTTGGCGGAAGCTGAAAGGGATCGCCTGCCAGAACAACTCTGGAAGCTTTTAAAATGGGGATCCAGCTGGCCGGCTCCAGTGCTTGTGCTGCCTCATCGATGAAAACCGTTCTAAACTTTCGCCCTTCCAGTATTTGCTGCGCTGCGCCGACAAGAGTGCAGGTAATCACCTGTGCGCCGTCCAATATCTGGTTAATGAGCCTATCTTCCAGCTGATTTGCCCAATTACTCAACTCAGCAGCTTCCTGGTATAGTCGCTTGCGCTCCTGGTACTCCTCCCTGCCGAATTTACGCTTGTAACGAGAAGCCCGGCGGCGGGCTTCGGCTGCCTCCTTTTTGATGTTTTTGATGTTCCTGGCTTCAGGATGAGTAGTCACCAAAACCTCTAACGAGTGCTTGACAATGTCCTCATCCACCCTTGAAATATTCCCGATACGAACCACATTGAGGCCTTCGCGGACCAATCGCTCGGTGAGTACATCCACAGCCGTATTGCTGGGCGCCGTCACTAATATGGTGGATTCCCTCTCCGTCAATAGTTTTACTGCATGAACCATCGTTGTCGTCTTTCCGGTGCCCGGTGGGCCGTGTACTACGGCCACATCTTTGGCGGCCAGGATCTCATTGACAGCATGATTCTGAGATGGATTTAAACCCTCTGTTTCCACCTGCGGCATGCCGGTGTGAAATGCGGCCTCCTGCTTACCCATCAGAACGGCTTTCAATTCTGCAAATCGGCCGCTTTTTATGTCCATCACCTTTTTCAGGGCTTTCTCCATCTCTACATAGGTACGTTCATCAAACAAAAGATCGACTCCTACCTGCCCAAGACTGATCCATTCCGGTAATTCCCTGCTGTTGAGGATGATCTTCATCCTGTTTTTGTTCACATAGTGAATGACTCCATTACGGTCGGCTTTGTCGGCAGCAGGTAGTTCCGAGAAGATGCGAACCGTCTTTCCCGAGCGAAGGTGGTCTTCTTCATCTTCCGCTCCGCTTTTTTCCACAATAACAAATGCCCGGTCCCCTATCGTATAGCCTTTTTTGACCACATTCACCGGATACCAGGTATATCCTTTGGCTTTTCGCTCATGCAAAGGCAGACTTTCTATCAAGGCTTTGTACTGTTCCAGGTCTTCCTCCCGTTCGATTTGAAGCAGTTCCAGCAGTTTTTCGAGTTCTCGATTCATTTCGTGTTTTAATATTATTCACTAGCGGATTCGCCGTTCTCCAATCTAAACTATTCAAAACGATCAAAGGTTTACAAGAGAAAAACAAACATGCCGAAAGAAGCTTTAGCCGAGCAGTTTTCCGCCCTGCGCAATTTACCTCGCTTCTTCAGACTGATCTGGAGCACCAATAAATATATGACGATTAGTAATATGGTGCTGAGGTTCATCAAAGCAGGTATCCCTTTGGCGACTCTTTGGATAGGTAAAGAAATTATTGACGAGGTGATCCGGCTGATTGACGTTCAGGACGGCAACACCCGTTACCTTTGGCTGATGGTCGGCCTGGAATTGGGTCTGGTAGTGGTATCCGACCTGATCAACCGGATCATTACTTTGCTGGATAGCCTGCTCGGCGATCTTTTTGCCAACAAAACCTCGGTGGAATTGATCCGCCATGCAGCTAAACTGGATCTCTACCAGTTCGAAAATCCGAATTTCTACGATAAGCTGGAAAGGGCCAGGCGGCAAACCAACGGTCGAACCATATTGATGTCTTTGGTTTTATCTCAACTTCAGGATATCATCACCATCCTATTCCTGGGCGTCGGGCTGGTCGCCTTCAATCCGTGGCTGATCCTCTTACTGATCATAGCCGTTATTCCGTCCTTCCTCGGCGAATCCCATTTTAACCAAAAAACTTATTCCCTGACCAGAAGCTGGACGCCCGAACGCAGGGAGCTGGATTACATCCGCTATATCGGCGCCAGTGATGCCACCGCCAAAGAGGTTAAGATATTCAGCCTTTCCGATTTTCTGGCACAGCGGTTTGAAAAATTGGCCGATAGTTATTACAGGGCCAACCGAAAGATCGCGGTGAGCCGGGCAAGCTGGGGAATAGTGCTTTCGGCTATTGGCTCGGTGGCTTATTACGGAGCTTATGTCTTCATCATCATCCAAACCATTAATGCGGTGATCACGGTCGGTACGCTGACCTTCCTGGCTGGTTCCTTCAGCAGGATGCAGTCTATGCTGCAGAGCATCATGAGCCGCTTTTCCAGGATCGCAGAAGGAGCGCTTTACCTCCAGGACCTTTTTGACTTTTTTGAAATCCAACCACAAATTACTTCTGCGCCCAACAGCCGTCTTTTCCCGGAAAAAATACAGCACGGGTTTACGTTTGAAAAGGTGGGGTTTAAATACCCCAACAGCCATAAATGGGCGGTCCGAAACCTGTCCTTCCACCTAAAGGCCGGCGAGAAGCTGGCATTGGTGGGTGAAAACGGGGCGGGAAAAACGACCCTGGTAAAACTACTGGCCCGCTTGTATGAACCTACGGAAGGACGCATTTTAATTGACGGCATCGACATTAAGGACATCGACCTGCAAAGCTTGCGCCAGAACATCGGCATCATTTTTCAGGACTACATCAAATTCCAGCTCCGCGTCGCCGAAAACATCGCCATCGGGAATATTGAGGATCTGGAGCATCGCGACCTGATCAAAGAAGCGGCTGTAAAAAGTCTGGCTGACCAGGTGGTTGAAGAACTCCCGGATCAATACGATCAATTACTGGGAAAGCGATTTGAAAAAGGGATTCAGCTCAGCGGCGGCCAATGGCAAAAGGTGGCCCTGGCGCGCGCCTACATGCGCAAAGCACAGCTACTCATTTTGGATGAACCGACTTCCGCCCTGGACGCCAGGGCCGAGCATGAGGTCTTCCAACGCTTCGCCAGCCTGATCGAAGGCAAAACGGCAGTCCTGATCTCCCACCGCTTCTCCACCGTGCGCATGGCCGACAAGATACTGTTCCTGGAGTACGGCCAGATACTGGAATACGGCAGCCATGAAGAACTGATCGCCAAAAACGGAAAGTATGCAGAGTTGTTCCATTTACAGGCACAAGGGTATTTGTAGCCCGTGGGATGTGTGACAGTCATCACAGCCTTCCTCCATAAATTCCGCTTATCTTTGTCATCAAAAAAAATTAATGATGAATTGGATTATGAAAGCCCTGGGGGCCGGTGATGCACAGGAAGCCAGGGAATATATCGAACAAGGAAGCGCCGTAATCGACGTAAGAACGAAAGCGGAATTCGAGGCCGGACACCTGAAAGGGTCCATTAACATACCCCTGGATCAGATCGCATCCAGGGTCGATGAGATCAAAAAAATGAAACAACCGATCGTGACCTGTTGCCGCTCCGGAGCACGCTCCGGCTCTGCCGCCCGCATTTTGAATAATAAAGGCATCAAAGCGATGAACGGCGGGCCATGGAACGGCTTGAAGTAAAGTTATAAGGCGTCAAAGGCCCGCACGGTCCTTTGACATCCTCAATTTTACCAATTCCCAAATAGCAAATAAACATACCACTACATACTCTCCTCCCACTACCCACAAATTCTCCTGATAAGTCGGATAGCTGTAATTGATGTAGGTAAGAAATATAAGCCCTGACCAGAGAACAGGATACCTGAAACGGGTAAAAATACACAATACGACAGGCAGACTGAGATACCAGGGATGCACAGTTACAGTCATAAACAGATAAACAGTAATAGCAAAGAGACAGCAGGAAGGCCAGCTTTTCCAATCGTTTTTTCTCTCCAGAAGCGAAAAGGCTATGATAGACAAAAGCGTTACAATAGCCAGCCTTGGACCTATGACTGCGATCAGGTTATATCCTTGCATCTGGTATCCCACCCAGCGGGCCAGATAATAGATACTGGCGTTAAATTCGAACCGGCGGAAATACAAATCGATGCTGTTGGAAAAGTTTTGAATAAAATCTGCACTGAACAACGGAAGGAAAGCAGCTACTATGAGCACGCCCATCAGCAAAAAAACATACAGGCTTTTTTTCCACCCCAATCTGCGGATCACAAAAGGTAAAAACATCAGAGGCAGTAATTTGGTCAAAACGGCAAGCGCCATGCTGATTGCGCCTTTCCACCAATTATTTTTTGTCCAAAACCAATAGGCCAGTAATAAGAAAAAGACCATCAACCCTTCAAAATGGAGGTTGCCCACAATTTCTACTACGATCAAAGGATTAAGTGCGTACAATAAGATGCGCTTTAACGGCAACTTAAAATGGGTCAGTAACCTCCGGATCAGAAGCAAGTTGCCGATTTCGGCAGCAAACAGAAAAAGTTTCATCACAATACTACTACCCAAAATACTGGTTGGAGACAACCCGCAAGCCAGAACGAAAATGAGCTGAGCAACAGGAGGGTAGACGGTAAAGTACTCAGGAGAGTTCAACCGCTCAAAAAGCCTGGCGTCGATGCCCTCCAATTGAAGATCATTCTCAATATAGTGAATGGGCTTATGATCAAAAGGATTGACCCCATTCAACCAGAGCCGTCCGTCCCATATAAAGCGGTAAAGATCATCGGAGAGCGCCGGTAATGCGAAAATGAACACCAGCCGAAGGATCACGCCCAGATAGACCAGCGCCATCAGCTGTCTTTTTCCTGCGATCCGGTAAATTCCTAAAAAACAAAAAAACCAGACGCCATAATGAAAAATGATAGGGCCGAAATCCGACTGTTCTACCCTGTATCCTAACACTAAGGCACAGTACAGGCTGACCAGGCCCATTAAACCCAATAGCCAGGGAGAACGGTCGATCAGCGAATGAGCCCTCACCTCCTTATCACTTCAGACTAAGATGGCGAAGAGTAAAGACAAAAATACCACCAAAGCCGAGCGCCAGCAATAAATGATAGAACAGGAAAGTGGTATTTTGAACGTAAATGGCGCCAATGACCGCCGCAAAAAAGTATAGCGACAACACCCCTTCCAGGATCGTCGTCCAGGAAATTTTTCGCTGTACATACTGATTTTTGGCAAAAGAGTCTGTAATGCTTTTAATATTAAACTTCGGCGTACGTACGAAAGGCGATTTTTTTCCCAAATACCCCTGGATCACGGCGATGGAGTTGTGTAAGGAAAGCCCCATGGATAAAGCCAGAAACATTGGAAATAAAAAGGTAAACTTAAATACCGATTTTCCAAAATCCTCATCCTGGTGAGTGGCTTGTACGTTGGCAACATAGTAGATCGCAATGACAGACAACAGGCCCACCATAAAATACGCAAAGAAATCTTTGTCGAAGCCCATCTCGATCAGATCACTCAAATAGAACAACAGCGGCACGCTAAATACGCCGGCCAGAAACACAAATACAAAGATACTGCTCCCCAGCAGGTGCAGGCTCGCGTGCATTTTTTGGTAGAACGTAAGTCCCGACTTCCAGACCGTCGGCAGCATCTTCTTAGCCGTTTCCGCTCCTCCCTTCATCCACCGGAACTGCTGGGATTTCAAGCTGTTCATTTCAGCGGGCAGTTCTGCCGGAGAGCCCACCTCTTCCAGAAAATGGATCTTCCAGCCCCTGAGCTGGGCGCGATAGCTCAGGTCAAGATCTTCTGTCAGCGTATCGGCTTCCCAGCCACCCGCATCTTCGATGGCTTCACGGCGCCAAAGGCCGGCTGTGCCATTAAACTGAAGCAGAAAGTCGCCCGCCATACGACCTTTTTGTTCTACCGTAAAATGAACATTGAGTTGTAAGGCCTGTAATTTGGTGATTAAAGAATAATCTTCATTGATGTGTTCCCATCGGGTCTGGACGACCGCCACCTTTTCATCTTCAAAATAAGGCACCGTTTCTTTCAGAAATTCTCGTTTGGGCAGGAAATCAGCATCGAAAATAGCGATGAATTCCCCTCTGGCATGCGGCATCGCATCTTTCAAAGCACCGGCTTTAAATCCCTTTCGCTCAGGACGAATGATCTGTTCGATATGATAACCATTTCGCTGATAGTATTCCACCCGCCTGCGAACAATATCCACGGTTTCATCCGTAGAATCGTCCAGGATATGGATCTCGTAGCGGTCTTTGGGATAGTCGAAATCTGCTACAGCATCGATCAGGCGTTCAATGACGTATTTTTCATTATAAATAGGCAATTGTACGGTTACAAAGGGCCAATCCTCATAACCATTCTCTTCGTATTCATGAGTCACATTGTCGAAAGCCTGATTTCCATAACCCGAATCAACCAGGGCAACGGTATTCATCCGCTTATTGCGGCGGATACTTCTTTTTGGCCTTTTTTTGTTGAGTTGACCTGCTCCCGCTTTTTCTGCTTTCTTGTAGTGATACAATAAAGCGAACTGCAATACGCAATATAATGTGATATACAGCAAAGCAAGGGTATAAACAGTGAATACAAAATATCCTAAAAACGACATTTTTTTAAAGTTTAACTTACGTATGAGTATGAGGCTGCTTTACCATACTATTTGTTCACGCAGCCGAATAATTTTCTTTTCCGGATCGTCTCCAAAGTTTGTACGTCCATCCGTTAACAGCTCAGAAATCTCAGGGGAACAACTACAATCCCGTTCTGGTTTTCAATCATAACAGTTTAAATATGGTCCAAAGAATTTTATGCCCGGCCAGTATCGTACCGCGGATGGTTCCTGAAACTTTGGACACCCCTATTCTTTTGCGGTACGAAACAGGAACCTCTTCAAAACTTAGTTTGTATTTGGCGGCCTTGACCTGCATTTCCACCGTCCATCCGAAATCAGGATCCCCCATATTAAGATCCAGCAATTTACGCCACTTTATGGCGCGAAATGGTCCAAGATCTGTAAAATTATAGTTGTAAAACAACTTGATCAGGCTGGTAGCCAGCCAATTGCCAAATATCTGCTGCGGTTGCATGGCGCCCTTTTCCAAATCCCCAAGGGCCCTGGAACCTATAACGAGGTCTTTGTTCCTTTCTATTATAGGTCGAATCACTTCCGGAAGTTCCTCAGGATGATCGGAATAATCCCCATCGAGAAAAACGACAATGTCCGGTTGTTCTTCCTCCGGCCTGTTTCGAATGTATTCCATGCCTTTCAAACAGGCGCTTCCATACCCTTTTCTGGGCTGATCCAACACGACAGCTCCACCTGCACGCGCTACTGCTGCGGTGTGATCGGTGCTGGCATTATTACAAACAATGATGTCTCTGACCCATTCCCGGGGAATCTCCGCTAACACACGCCCGATAGAGGACTCCTCATTAAAAGCCGGGATGATCACGTCAATAACGCTTTTTTCCAAACTGATCTTATTTTTGGGAAAGATTAGGGCTCTTTTTCATTAATCGAAAGTGAACTCGTATTGTCAGGTTTCATTCTAGCGTACCGCCAGATATTGCGTTCAATTTCTTTTCACTGGCAAAGGTACACTATTTCTGACGAAATACTGTCCGTGAGGTAACAGATTGCAGGCAAGTGCGTTCGGCAGTCCATGATTTAATATTCTCTTAACTCATATGCACTATGTTACCAATATGGAATTCACCTCTAAGGATTAATCCATATTTTCTTATTTTCGCTTTCAGCATGATTAACAGGAGCAAGTACGTGCCTGGACGAAACTAACTTGACTTATTCCCAAGACGCCGGCATAGGTCACGTTGCTTTTGAACAGGCACCTACTTATTCATAAAGTTTCAAACACACAATTGGGTATGAAAAAATTTTTCAGCGTTCTGGCACTCAGCTTCTTTATTGTTCTTTGCGCTTTTTCGCAAAAAAGGAACATGACTACCGACGACGGCCTCCAAATGGTGAGCCTGGGCAGCTCCCTGATCAGCCCCGATGGAAAGTCCGTCATCTATGGAAAATCTACCCTTAACTGGGAAAAAAACAAACGGGAAACCAAATACTACCACATTTCCTCCGATGGACAGGATGAATACCAATACATCGGAGAAGAAGAGGCCGGTAGTCTGGCTTACTCTCCTCAGGGTACTTTTCTAAGTCTGAAGAGGGCTGTGGAAAAAAAGCAGCAGATATTTCTGATGCGCACTTCCGGAGGAGAGGCGGTGCAATTGACCAAACACAAATCCAGCGTGGGCAGCTATGTCTGGGCGGAAGACGAAAGTAAAATTTTCTTTATTGCCGATCGGGCCAAATCCAAGGAAGAGGAGAAAAAGGAAAAAGACGGCTATGATTCCTATTATGTGGATGAAGGGCCAAATGGACAGACTCCGGACAACTGGAATAACGTCTGGATGATCGACCTGAAAACCAAAGAAGAAAAGCAGGTCACCCAGGGGGATCACCTGCTGGGCAACCTGGTTGTTTCTCCCAATGGAAATTACCTGGCTTTTACCTGTCGGACTGAAAACCGACGCAATCAGGGCAACCTTTCAGAGATCTATCTTTACGACCTGGAAAAAGAAGAGCTGATCCAGCTGACCGATAACAATGCGCCGGAAGGGGAGCTAAAATTCTCTCCTGACAGTAAAAAGCTGGCTTTCGATGCACCGGATGATGAAAACTGGGAACTGCGAAATGATAAGATCTGGGTAATGGACCTGGAAACTAAAGACTATGAAATGGTCACCGGTAATTTTGAGGGTAACATTTCGGGTTACGAGTGGGCCAATGATGGTAAATCGATTTATTTCCCTGGCCTGCAACGCACCCAATCTAACCTTTTCCAGGTGATGCTCGACAGCAAAGAAGTTAAAAAACTCACTGATCACAAAGGAGGTATGCGGCTGTACGGCATGAGTAAAGCCCAGGATAAGATCCTCTTCAGCCTGCAAGATCCCAGTACGCCAGAAGAATTGTACCTCTCCGATTTCCCTGGCTTTGCGCCCAAACAACTGTCCAAGTTGAACCCGGGTATTCAGGACAGTTTTTATCTGGCCAAAACGGAAGTGATTCGCTGGAAAAGCAAGGACGGAACAGAGATTGAGGGTATTCTTTATTTGCCGCCTGATTATGAGCAAGGCAAAAAATATCCATTGCTGCTGCACATCCACGGCGGTCCAGCCGGCGTATTCACCGAAAACTTCAGCACCCGCTATCACGTATGGGCCGGCCTGGGCTTTGTTCAACTCGCCCCTAACGTCCGCGGAAGTTCCGGTTATACCGATGAACTGTTGCGCGGTAATATGAAAGATATTGGGGGCGGCGACTATGAAGATCTGATGACCGGCGTGGACCATCTGATCGAAAAGGGCATCGTCGATGAAGATAAAATGGCTGTCCGCGGCTGGAGTTACGGAGGCATCCTTGGCGGCACGGTCATCACTAAAACGGATAGATTCAAAGCAGCTTCGCTGGGCGCGATGGTTTCCGACTGGACGTCCGAATATGGTATCGGTTTTAATTATGATGTCAAATTGTGGTATATCGGCGGCACCCCCTGGCAGAATCCGGAGGGCTACCGTTCCAAATCGCCGCTGACTAACGCTAAAAATGTGACCACCCCCACCTTGCTTATGCACGGCAACAACGATCGCACGGATACGGAACCCCAGAGTATGATGTTTTTCGCCGCGTTGAAAGATATGGGCAAGACGGTCCGCTACATCCGTTTCCCCCGCGAACCGCATGGCTTCCGCGAACCTCGCCACCAGCGCACACGTGATGTGGAAGAAATCAAATGGGTAATGAAGCATACCTTAAATGAAGCCTGGGAGCCGAAGGAAATGTTGGATAAGAAGAAAGAAAAAGAAGAGGTGAAGCCTTAGCTTTAGTCTGTTTGGCAGGCAAGGTTCGGACCACAGGCTTTAGTCTGTTTGGCAGGCAAGGTTCAGCTTGCCGAATGCCCGTTGACAACCTAAAGGTCGTCAACCGAACAGACTAAAGTCTGTGGTCCTACAAATTTATACGTGCTGCACAATGAACTATCCACCTTTTCGTAATACTTTTGTGGCACTACTTGATTGTCTGGAAAATCAATCCATTTGATGAAACGATACCTTTATCTTCTTTTTGCTCTAGGTGTTTTATTATTGACTTTTTCTTGTCAGCAGCCTGATGAGATCACGACCTCTTCGGATGCGCGGCTGGAGTTTGAGGTGGACACGCTGCGTTTTGACACCGTTTTTACTGAGCTAGGCTCAGCTACCCGTTACTTTAAGATTTACAACCGGAACGATAAAGCCGTTCGCGTTTCCAGGGTTTATCTGGAAAGCGGTGTGCAATCCTTTTTTCGAATGAACGTTGACGGCATTCCGGGTAAGGAGTTGGAGGATGTGCTCGTACTGGCCAATGACAGTCTGTACGTATTTGCGGAAGTGACCATCGATCCGGATCAGCCTTTATCGGTCAGTCCTTTTGTGATTGAGGAAAGCATAGTTTTTGAAACCAACGACAACGTCCAAAAGGTGGTGCTCGAAGCCTGGGGACAAAATGCCAATTATTTCCCCAGTCGTTTCAACAAGGGCGTACCCACTGTTTTAACCTGTAACAATCAGGAGGTTGTTTGGGATGATCCCAAGCCTTATGTGATCTATGGGGAAATTTTCATAGACTCCTGCATGTTGACGGTGGTGGAAGGCACGCAGATATACGTACACGGCGGGATTGCCCGCAACGATCTTTTCGGAGTGTTTAATGACGGCATTTTATACACCTTACAAAGAGGAAGACTGAATTTTAAAGGCACATTGGAAAATCCCATCACCATCCAGGGTGACCGGCTCGAGACGCCCTTCCAGGACGATCCGGGGCAGTGGTTCGGCATCATCATCGGCCGGAACAGCAAGGGAAATAATTTTGAGCACACCATCATCAAAAACTCTAATCTCGGCGTATACGTAGATTCGGCAGGTTCGGCTACGCTGAAAAACACGCAGATATTCAACACGGCAGGCTCGGGCATATTGGCCTATCAGGCTTCTGTTACGGCGCAAAATACGCTGGTGTACAATAATTTCGGCAATTCCGTACAGCTGATCAAAGGCGGGAACTATCGCTTCACCTATTGCACCATAGCCAGTTACGGCGTAGATGCTTCTGCGCTGGCGATGAGTAATTTCTTTTGTTTTGACGATGTCTGCGAAAATTTCCAGACGAATCCTTTGCGGGCAGACTTCATCAACAGCATTATTTTCGGAAGCTCCTCTGATGAGATCATTTTATCCGATGCTTTTGAGGGCCAGGGCCTTGCTCAATTTGAGATCAGGTTCCAGAACTGCATCGTCAAAGTAGATGAGTTGCTCGAACAACGGGACGGCTTATACGCCGATTTTATTGGCAACCAATGCAATCCCTGCATCAATGCCACCCGAACCGATACCCTCTTCGCCGATGCTAATGAGGATGACTATCGTCTGGATTCCTTATCCATTGCTGAGAGCCAGGCACGGCCCATTCTTTTTCCCAATCCCATCACTATTGATTTGGAAGGAAAAGATCGCGATCCGCAGAATCCGGACATTGGATGCTATGAATACGGGAATTAAATAGGAATCATCCTGAATTTTAGCTAAATGGCCCTACAAGCAGATGCTTCCGATCCATTGATCTAAAAAAACTTCAACCCTTTTTATCCGATTTAAGGGATGACTTATGCTTAAAATTTTCTTTTATGATCATTTCAATACTTGGAGCAGGATGGCTCGGGCTGCCTCTGGGAAAAGCGTTGCTTGAAGAGGGGCATCAGATTAAAGGCTCCACCACCTCACCCGATAAGTTAGAAAAGCTCAAAGCGACAGGGCTCGAATCATTCCTTATCAACCTGGACGATGATAAAGCCATTCCCGCTTCCTTTTTCCAATCCGACCTATTGATCATTACCTTGCCTCCCGGGCGGCGGGATCCGGACGTTGTTAGGAATTATACCGGAAGAATACAGAAAATCATTAACGCCCTTCCAGCAAGTACGATCGAATATTTGATCTACACCAGTTCGACCGGCGTGTATGGAGACCAGGAAGGTGAGGTAATGGAAACATCGCCGCTTAATCCTGCCGCCCCCTCTTCTAGAGCGGTCGTTGAGGCGGAGAAGTTGTTAAAAAACGCGGGGCGGTCATTGACCATCCTTCGACTGGCCGGCCTGGTCGGTGGAGAGCGGAAAGCCGGTAGGTTTCTGGCAGGGAAAAAGGGTTTGACGAATGGAGAAGCGCCGGTAAATCTGGTGCACAGGGATGATGTCATCAGAGCCATTCAGGCCGTTATCCGGCAGTCAGCCTGGAATGATCTCTTCAACATATGTGCGGATGAGCATCCCAGCAGGGAAGTTTTCTATATGCAACAGGCGACATTGCTGGGTTTGGAGCCGCCGGCGTTTGTTTCAGAAAAGACCAATAAGGCATTTAAGATAGTCCGCAATGATAAGCTTAAGAAAAAGCTAGACTTTGCTTTTAAATATAAAGATCCAATGGAGTTTGACTAGGAGTGTGTTTGGGCACGCAGATTTCGCGGATGACGCAGATTTTTATTGGTGCGATTTGAGAAATCTGCGTGCCGTCATCAAGCTATTGGATATCGCTTCGGCATACTTCAATTAAAAGCTCCAAAAGCCAAAATCCAAGATCTACTTCACTTCGATCGGTAAGGTAATTCTAGTTTTCTCCCACTCCAGGTTAATATCAGCAGAATAATCACGGAGGTTATTCACGTCGATGCGGAAGGTTTCCACCATTTCTTTCAACTCCACCGGCTCTATGGTCCAGCTGGCGGCAGGTTCTTTTTCACGATAAGAGCCCCATCCGGAAGCTTCGAAAGAGTACATCATCACCATCCATTCGGACTTGCCTGGCTTGGCCAGGATTGCATAAGCGCCGGCAGACAAATCCTTGCCGCCTACTTTTACGTCCTTGCTGAATTCAATTTTGGTAGCCTGATTGGCGCCTACTCTCCAGAATTCGCCATAAGGCTGAAGGCCATCTTTACCAAAAATGGTGCGGCCTTTCACGCCAGGTCTGGAATACGTAATGGTAATTTCAGTAGTTCCCACGCGCTGCTCTAATTTAGAAGCAGGACTTGGAGCAGGCTTATCCTGAGCCTGAAGTCCAATGGTAAGGCTCAAAGCAGCAATTAATAATGAAAAACGTAAGATCGTTTTTTTCATGCTTTGTTTCGGTTTTATTGTTAAATAAAAAAAGGAAAAAGCCTGGGCATCAGCATATTGCTGGGAATGCGCAGCCTCAATAATCTTTCGTACCTGTATTACTTCTTGCTCCATTCTTCAATGGAGGCTTCATTCATGCGGATGTAGGCGTTATCGCCGGCTTTTTTAGCCATTTCCAGAGATTTTTTGGCCACTTTTATCGCTTCGTCCTTTTCCCCCATTTTACCAAGCAGCAGAGACTCCAGTCGAAGTGTCCAGTACTGCGGATTGGCGGCGGTTACTTTTTGAGCATACTCCAAAGCTTTATCCAGGTCTCTGTTGGTACTGTACAGGTAGTTGGCGGCAGCCCAGTATTCGGATACGGTGGGTCCGCCCATGGCTTGTTCGATCTGAGCCATCACTTTGGAGTCTACTTCCACTTCCAGCGGCAGGGTAATTCTGATTTTCTCCCAATCCAGGTTGATGTCGGCGCTTTCGTCGCGGATATTGTTGACGTCGATGCGGAAGGTTTCCACCACATCATTGAGCATAGCAGGCTTGATGGTCCAGGTTTCGGCAGGCTCCTTTTCGGTATAAGACTGCCAGTTGGTGGATTCGTAAGGAAAGGCCATTACAGTCCATTCCGTTTTGCCCGGCTTAGCCAGCAGGGTGTAGGCGCCTGCAGGGATCTTTTTACCACCGAGGGTGACCTCATCGCTGAATTCGATCTTTGTGGCGGCATTGGCGCCAACTCTCCAGAACTCGCCATAAGGCAGCAGGCCGTCTGCGCCGAAGATGGCGCGGCCTTTCATACCCGGGCGGGAATAAGTAACAGCAATATCCGTCAAGCCAACGCGGATCTTAAACTCTTCGGTAGGGCTGGCGCCGGGTGTCTGGATCTGAGCATGTAGGCTGAAGGCCATCATAACTAAGGCCACAGCCATGGTAAAGCGTACAAACACTTTTTTCATTTCAATTCGGTTTTAGTGATCGATTGAATTAAATTTTGCATCAAAGTTAGTAGATTCACGGTCGCCAGGAACATAAAAAGTTGAATTTAATATTTTTTTAAAGGCTCAGTTTTAAGAGATGCTATGTTAGCGTCTTTAATTAACCTCAAAGCAGTTGAAGGCCAACTGCTGCAACACTACCATATGACGATTGCAGTAATTGCTCACGACAGCAAAAAGGCAGAGATGGTTGCCTTTATCAAGGATCACGCAGAAGCTTTTCACGCCCGCGACATTAACCTGATCGCCACCGGCACCACCGGCTCCCATATTGCCAAGGCGGGGCTGGAAGTACAGCGTATGGAAAGCGGCCCCATGGGCGGCGATGCCCAGATCGCCAGCCGCCTGGTGGAGGCGAAGATCGACATGGTCATTTTTTTCAGAGACCCCTCGGATCTATCCTTTCTGCTCTGAACCTAGAAAAAGGTTTTTTGCATACGGCCTATGTTTTTGCTGTACGGCCCGGACGAGCGGCGCAGGAATACACCTGTACGAAGACCGGAGCCGGATCGTTCATCCCCTTCGTTTTTTGATTGTATTCGTCACGCTGGCTACTATAGCCACGCTTAGTATTTTGAGCCAGGAAGACTTCAGTCAACAGATGAATGCAGGTTTCCAGGCAGGCGCCGGAACGGAAGCCATGAACGATCTAAGTTCAGAGCAACAAAAAGTCGTGGAGCTGTATATGAATAATGTGGTGGTGATTACTTACAAGTATTTCAACGTTTTTCTTTTCATCAGCGTCCCTTTAGCGGCCTTGGGCACTTTGATCGTTTATAAACTTCGGCAGTATAATTTTGCAGAACACCTGGTCATCAATGCATATATTTATGGCAACACTAGTCTGGTCTATGCCCTCCTCGTTCCGTTTATGCTTGTTGTCAGCTACAATCAAATGTCCTTGATCTATTTTGTGCTGGTGGTGCCTTACTGCTGCTTTTGTTTTTATCAAATTTTTGCTCCCAAGGGCTGGAAGGGTATTTTCAAAGGAAGCTTAGCTTTTGGGCTGCAAATTATTTTTGTCGGTTTTATTATGTTTGCTATCGGCATCAGCATAGGGTTGATCACGGCGATGAATGGGATCAGGCTGGAGATGTGAGTAAATAGAGCTTCAAGATCGTTCGATCAGGCGATCACCGATAATTCTCTTGTAGACTTCATCTCTGAGCCTGCGGCTTACCGGAACTTTGTGTTCCGCCAGGTGCAGTAAGCTGCCCTCAATTTTGTCCACCTTGCTGATCTGAACTACATAAGAACGGTGGACTTTCATAAACTGATCTGAAGAGAGTCGCTCCTCTAATTGCCTTAGGGGCACCAATGCCATGTATCGCTGCTGCAAAGTATGAATGAACACATAATCCTTGGCTGTTTCCAGATAAAGAATATCGGCAAAAGGAATTTTGACCATTAGGCCGTTGCATTTCACAAAAAAATGGGATTCGTCTTGTCGTTCCGCCTGCACCGGCGGCAGTGCTTTATGAGCAGCTTTTAAAAAGCGTTCGTATGATATGGGCTTCAGCAGGTAGTCTACTGCATCGAGTTCGAATCCGTCCAGGGCGAACTCCCGATAGGCCGTAACGAAGATCACTTTGGGAGGATGGTTAAGCACTTTGATCAATTCCAGGCCCGTCATATCCGGCATTTGAATATCCAAAAACAAAAGATCGATCTCCTCGCGGCGCAAAAACTCCAGCGCTTTAAAAGCCGTGCCAAAGGAGGAGACGTGCTCCAAAAATGGGGTGCGCTTAATATACCCCTCTATTCCCTGCCGAGCCAGGGGTTCATCATCAACTACGATACAACGGCTGCTCATGTAGCTTAATTTTTAAACAGACTTTAAATATATTTTCACTCTTCGACAATTCCATTTGGTGATTGTTCGGATAGATCAACTCAAGTCTTCTTTTTAGGTTGGAAAGACCTAATCCACCTTGTATAGATAGTCGCCCCGGCTTAAAGCTGTTTTCCACCCAAAAAGATAAATTGTTTTCCGCCTCAAGCGCTAAACGTACCTTGATCCAGTACCCATCGCTGCTTTGTCCATGTTTGAAAGCATTTTCAACAATGGGCAGCAATAACATGGGAGCGATCTGCTGGCCATTCACCTGTTCCGGAAATTCCCAACAAACCCTGGCCAGGTCTTCATGCCTGACTTTTTCGATTTTTATGTAATTGCTCAGGTTGTCAATTTCTTTAGCTAGCGGCACCTTTTCTTTGCTCGACTCATATATCTGATGGCTGAGAATATCTGAAAATTGCAATAACATTTTCCGGCCGGCCACAGCATCTTTTTCGGACATGACATAAATGCTGTTCAGGGAGTTAAACAAAAAATGAGGATTGATCTGACTTTTCAACAGATTTAACTCCGTTTCCAGCTTTTTTTGCTCCACCTCCCTGGTGTATCTTTCTTTTTGATACCACTCTTGCAGTAAATAAAGCGTCATGGTTAATCCGACAAGCACCAGAATCTCTGTTAAAATCGTAATTCTTCCCTCTATACTCCAGAAAAACTCAGCTGTAGGATAGTTGCGTCCGATTTTTGAATAAAAAACAAAACTGATCCAGGAAGTAAAAAAAGTCGCTAACAGGATACAGCTTCCTAAAATAAACAGATAAAGGCCATAACGTTTCCTGAGCAGAAATTGGGGGACCAGAACAAAGAGGTTAAAATAAACTAAAGGAACGTAAGGCCACTGGGTGCCCATATTCCCAAGCACCAAATCAAAAAAGTTGCTGTGATAAGCCAGGTCATGGGCGCTCCACAACAGCAGGAAGCTTATCCAAAAGATGCAGTGTTTGATTATTTCTCTGGTCATTACGGCCTGATTGAGACGGAGATTCCTGCAAAGAAAGACCAGGTGCTGGCGGGCTCTATCGGACTGCGCACGGCGCCGTCTTCCGAATAGCGATAGCCAAAAACCTGCCTGATCCCCAGCGGGTTTCTCAGTGATGCATAAATTACGGTAAAGTTTCCAAAAAGGGTAGTCAGGTAACTTCCGCTGACGTTCAAATTGTGATAGGGAATGGTTCGATCCGCCAGAAATTCAGGGTTATTGGGATTAAAATACGGCCTCCCGCTGGCATACGAATAGCCCATACCTAATCTTGTTCGCGGCGTAAATTGGTAATTGCCAATGAGACTTAAGGTATGGGTAGACACAAAATTGGGCGTTGCCTGAGCGGGAAAGTCCCGATACAACCTTTGCGCATCGATCAAAGAATAGGAAATCCAGTAGGTTAGTCCTGGAATACTTTTCTGATCTCTCCAGAATACATCTATTCCTTTTGAAAACCCCAGCCCCTGATTATTAAATAGCTGCTCGCCTGTCTGGCGAACCAGTTGATCGTAATCCTTGTAATAGGCTTCGACCCTGAAAATGCGCTGCTCAGTTTGCCACTGGTAATTCAAGATGTAATGAGTTGCCTTTTCGAAAATCAAATCGTCGGCTTGCCGAAGGAAATCAGGTTCAGGGGTTTGATAAAATTGCCCGTATGCTAGAGAAAACATGGAGTTAGTCGCCGACTGGTAGGTCATCGACACCCTTGGCATTAAACTGTAGTCCTCGATAATAAAGGCATGTTCGGCCCTTATTCCCACCCTGGCAGCTATTTTTTTCCCCAGCCGGATATCTGTTTCGGCATATAAGGCAACATAACTGTTTTCAAGGTTCGACTCAAATTCATTAAAATAATACGTTCCCTGGGAAATATTAACTTCTGACCCCATACGCGCAAATACTTTTCCAAACTCTCTACTCATGGTTATCCTGCCCTGCCCCAGCCACTCACGCGAACCAAATTCATCGCCGGACAATTGATCGGCATCGTTGTCATAACTAATGGCGCCGACCGCCAGCAGTCCCCAATTTTTGCCCAGCATTCCTTTATAAGAGTTATTCCAGAAAAGATTCTGGTTGTTGTTTTGAAAAACAGATTGGGTGGTTGGGTTTCCGTTAGGTGAAAAATTGAGTCCAATGCTTCCGTTTTGATATTGCAGGTAAGATTTGAACAGGCCTCCTTTTTCCGTTAAGTGACGAAATCCCAGCGTCCCTCCCACTCCACTGGGCGGCTTAGTCCAATTCCGGTTTTGGGGAACTATATCGTAGAGCACGCTCAAGTTCGAATACCCGATATCGGCCAGCAGCGCCGTTCGTTCATTCCAGACTTTGGTAAAACCACCGCTCAATCCCGCCATGTTTAAGTTGATGCTGTATTCACTTTCTTCAGGCACGTCCTCTGTATTCAAGATGAGCACGGAGGAAAGCGCCTGGCCATATTCGGCCGAATATCCTCCCGTACTGAATAAAGTCCCCTTAAAAAGGAATGGATTAAACCGCCCGCGTGAGGGAATATCCGGGACATCGCCGAAAAAAGGCCTGGAGACTAAGGCGCCGTCTATGATCGTCTTGGTTTCCGATGCTTCCCCCCCTCTTACAAACAAACCGGTTTGTTCATTGACAAGGGTGACACCGGGCAGTGTCTCTAATGCCTCATACAAATCCCCGCTTGCTGACGGGTTTGTAACAATATCCAGCGGTTTTAATATCGTTCCTTTCTTTTCGTCACTAGCCTCGAAAGCACCGGCGGACACGACAACTTCATCCAACTCCTTACCTGCAGGAATTAAAGTAAAATTGACAAACAGCGTATCCTGCGATAAGTCAATCGGCTTTTCCAACGTTTGATATCCCAGACTACTGACGACCAGTACGGCGGTTCCCTGGGTTTTCGTAAAAAATAGAAAACGCCCCTCTTCATCCGTAGAACCCCCATCAAAAATAGCTTTGAGGTAAACATTAGCGAACGGAACAGGCGATCCTTTTTTATCTTTTACCCACCCACTTATGGTTATCTGTGCGTGCAGATAAAAAGGGATCAATAGACATACCGTGCAGATGAGATGCCGCATAATTATTGCAATTTAGCTTTCAATGCACTCAGTCTGGGATGATCGGGAAAGGCCTTCAGTCCTTGAATACAATACAAGCGAGCCTCATCCAGGCGGTTTTCCCGCTGATAATAACCAGCCAAATAATAATATACTTCATCCCTACCCCAAATGGGGGCATGCTCCTTTTTGGTGGAGGCATCGGGTTTTGTCAGGGCTTTTTTCAGATAGGTTTCTACTTTCTGGCCACCGCCGTACTGTACAGGCTTATAAAAATCGCTGCGCCCAGCGCCCAGGTAAGCCCTTAGGTTTTGGTCATTTTTTCTGATGGCCTTTTCGTATAGCCCTGCGGCTTCCGCAGAGAGTACGATCGCTTGCTGAGGTTGAAAATTGATGGACAAAGAGAGCATGGTAGCCAGAAGGACCAGCTCTTCAGAGTTCGGCTCTTGCAGTGCTTTCAAACTTTCAATCCCTCTTTTTAAGGTCTTGAAAGCGTGCTCTTCTTCCCCGGAATTCATTTGATAGATGGATTGCCGATACAAAGCAAAACACCACCAATAATGAACCATAGGGTCTTTTCCTTGATTCCATTCGTTTTCCAATTTTTCAACCATCGGTTGAAATTGGTCCTGCTCCGTTTGTACGGACTGCCCATAAGCATCCAGCAATTGATGCTCAATATTCTGCAATACCGGTTGACCAAAAGCTAAAGGCAGCCAAAAACTGAGCGGTAATAAACTGAAAATAAATTTCATAGCTCTTTTTTTGGATACAAATAGCCGGACTTGGAGCAGGAATAAAAATTTTATCGCTCATTGGTAAGAATGAGTAGCCGGGCGGTCAATGGAAAAGCATTTCCAAATTGGTGTACCCTTAATAAATAAGTTCCTGACGGTAGATTTGGCAAACGCACCTCCTTTAAGTTTTCCCCCTGATAATTTTTCAAAAAACGTCCGTTTAAATCAAATAAGTCTATTCTTGTTATTTCGCCATTTTCTAAATCCAAATAAATGCGATCGTTAGCAGGCAACGGAAATATTCGCAACTGTTTACTCGATGGCCTGTCCACTGTAGAGGAAATGAGATAACGAACCGGAAGGGTTATGGAATCTCCCTCAGTCAAATACCGGCGCTCATCAGGAGACATTAAGACCACTTCCTCCAACGTCAACGAAATACTATCGACTTCAAAGTTTTTGGGTGAGGGATTTAATTCAAAAAACAATTGTCCTAGTCCTTCCTCCTGAAAAAACCCGCCGCCATTTTCTCCGAAAACAGCTACCTGCACCTCCCCTTGCCCCTCATCCACTGAAAGCAATCGCGTAGATACTTCCGCACCCAGCCAGGATTCATTGGGAATGAATCGAAGTGTACCTTCCTTTACCCAGGTGGTGTCCGCCTTCAAAATAAAAGCATACCCCAGCAGTTCCTCTCCCATATCCAGATTATCCATCCTGACGGAAAGTTCTGCTTGCTGATCCGCGTCTAGGGTGTCCGGCGAAGCAGAAAAAGAAAGATGGACGGGGTCAGACAAATGAAAAGCAACCGGTTTGGAAAAAGTATTCGGATAATTCGCGGTCCGTTGGTTAAAATTTTGTATTAAAATGGAGGAATCGGAAAGTTCGATGACCCCATCTCCGTTGAAGTCGGCATGTTTCAAATTAACGGAAGACACGGGAAAGCCGGCCTTCCAGTTTAAACCAGGGGTACCCATCCATATTCCGGAAGTATCTGAGCGAGGCGGACCTTCCCTCCCGGAGGCCAGTCCTAGATACAGCCAGTCTTCTCTATCGACGATGCCGTTTTTGTCTGCGTCACCCGGCCAGACATCCTGATCATAGATCTGAACCTGACCACCTTCAAAGAAGGGAAAGAAAGCATTGCCGTCCCTAAAATCCTTAAACACCCCTACGGATAAAAAGTCATTACTCAAGCCTAGCGGAGCTGTGCCTTCTTCTGAAGCTGCTCTTAACCTCAACTTAAACAGGGGCTCGCCGTCCTCTATGGTGCGACCAGGTGGCGAAACCCATGTCATGGCTAGCCGACCAGTTTCCCTGGCTCTTACCAGATTTATGTTCAGGTTCAAATCCCTTTCCAGAATAGGATTGGAGTCGGTAATCTCTATAAATGACAATAGTTCGTTCGGCCAGGTGAAGGTGGCCGAAAAACCCAGGATATCTTTGAAATTTGCCACGTATACCGGCACTTCGATAATATCCCCGGGAAAGGCCTGAACATCAGGAATGTAGAAGGTTGTTTTCCCTTCGACATCATACTTATTTGCATCGCCGGCGATGGCCGGCGTCACTTTTTCTATTACGGTCAGAGAGCGGTCGGCTACATTTACAGCTTTGGTGTTTTCTGACAAAAAAGAAAAATGAAAGGGTTCTCCGGTTAGCGTATCCAGATCAAAAATGAGGAAACAAAAGATATTGGTGGAAGAAATGTCACTGCCTTTGTCGCTGTTCCAGGCCAGGTTAACTTGATGGGATGATGTAGTTTCAAAGCGGAATCCTTCGGGATGACGAAGGGCTGGACCGAATTGGATTTCGCTGAGGCTAAGGCCGGGGTATTCCCAGGAGATGCTGGTTTCCAGGGTATGGATATAGGTGTCAGAAGATAAGGTAAGCGGCACGACCACCTGCCGGTCATTCGGTAAAACCGGTGCTTCCATGGTCAACAAAACGGTATCATTAAGCCGATCGAAGCAGCCCTGATTGACGTTGTCGATGGTCATGGCGCAAGTATTGGCGTTGGTAACTTCCCGGCAACAAATCCGTGCGGTTCAGCTGTTCACTGCCATCCGACCATTCAAAATCAAAATTTCTACTTGGTTCAACTGAAACACGCCCGTATTCATTGCAGTTTTGTGGCTGAATAACAGAAACTTCATAGTCAACATCAACAACTTGTGGCGTACCGTAAAAAACCACTGCTGCAGACAGCATCTGACTATCTGCATCCATAACAGTAAACCTGAACGGGCCTTCGCGATCCAGTACAATGGTAGGCAGAGAGTCCGGCTCCTCCATATTGTAGTAGGTCCAGGTGTATTGGTAAGGAGGCGTTCCCCCTTCCACGAAAACAGTGGCTATTTTGGTTCCCTCACAACTAGTAGAATCCGTGTCCAGACAAAAGTCGTATATCAATAGTGGCGAGTCTCCGGTATCTTCTGGAAACACATAACCGGAAATCCCTGGTAGTTCGACAATATCTCCTTGCCTGTCCAGAAAATACTTTGTTCCTACAGTACGGTGATCAAAAGCAATCTCCAAAGGTTCGCTGTATTCTTTTCGAACCAATAATTGGATGAATACTATTGGTGCTGAACTGGAAACACTAAACTCGACCCCTACACCAAAGGGCTGCGATTGAATATTGATGCTGTTATCTGAATTAATCCTGTGGGACACATCAAAGGCGGAGGAAGACTTCTCTATGCCGATAAACCTCAAAAACTCAGTATCAAAACTGACGGTAAATAAAAATCCCTCGGTTTGATGAACTGTTTCTGAAATGTACACCGGTACGGTAATGGTATCGCCAGGCAATGGGTTTATGGCGCCGCCCATTTTAAGATGGGTGCAGTTGTCATAAATATTATCTGACTGGGCGCAAAGTAGGGCAGAAAATGAGTACAGGAGAACAAATAGGACAATTACTTTTTTCATGAAAATACCTACCAGGGTTTGAATAATAAATTAAATAGTAAGGAAGCAAGCAATTTTAAGTATAACTTTACTCACTTTCTTATCAAATATAAGCTAAATAAATTTCCTATTTTTCATGATAAAAACGATCATTTTAACGCAATGAAGCCCGAACACTCCAAACTTCCTCGAATCAGTTGGCAAAGCATAGCCGAATACCTGCTTGAGCAGTTCAACCTGGAGCGGGGCCTGGGGTATACCATTAAACAGATGCTGCTGCGTCCAAAGAAAGCTGTACAGGAGTATTTATTTGAAGATCGCCACAGAATGGTAAAACCGCTGGGTTTTATGCTGCTGGTAGTAGCCATTGCGGCGTTTATGTCCTCTTTTTTACTGGACTTCGAGTCGACGATTGCGGAGATGGTGTCCAGGGATGCCGGTTTAAAAAAGCTGCCTGAAGAAATACAGAAATTGCTGATCCGCTTCTTCGAATTGTCCCAGCAATATTTCAACCTTTTCCTGATGGCCAACATTCCCACGATAACGCTGTCGACCTTTCTGATTTTTAAAGAAAAAGGGCTCAATTTTCCCGAGCACCTGGTCATCAACGTATATATTTTTTCCATACAAACCTTGCTGATCATGCCGTTCATTCCCTTTTTGCTGGATTCCCCACTGCTGGGCTTTATCATTCTGGTAATCAATCTGGGTTATTTTTATTATGCCCTGACTAAGATTTTTGAATTACAATGGGGAGAAGGGGTATTGAAAACCGTGCTTGTTTATTTTTTAGGCCAAGCCTTTCAAAGCGTACTGATCGGTTTGATTCTCGGAAGTATTGCGCTTGTAAGGATATTGTTCTGAGGTATCTCATCAATTTAGGGTAAAAAACAACTCACCTTCAACTCCTTAGCTTGTAAAGTCGTTTACATTATTATGCAGATTATTGTACCTTTGCAGCGCATTTATAAAATTCCAAAAAATTATCATTTATGGATACGGTTCAACCAAAGTTGAAATACAAAGTAAAAGACATTTCGCTGGCGGAATGGGGACGCAAAGAGATCGAACTGGCGGAAGCTGAGATGCCCGGTCTGATGGCCTTGCGTGAAAAATATGGCGAAGAAAAGCCGCTCAAAGGCGCTCGCATTGCGGGTTGCCTGCACATGACCATACAAACGGCCGTGCTGATCGAAACGCTGGTGGAACTGGGCGCCGAAGTGACCTGGTCTTCCTGCAATATTTTCTCTACCCAGGATCACGCTGCCGCTGCCATCGCCGCCGCCGGTATTCCCGTTTTTGCCTGGAAAGGAATGAACGAGGAAGAATTCTGGTGGGCCATTGAACAAACGCTTTTTGCTTTTGAAGACGGCAAGCCCCTGAATATGATCCTTGACGACGGTGGTGACCTGACCAATATAGTGCTGGATAAAAACCCCGAACTGGTGGACGGCATCAACGGACTCAGCGAAGAAACCACTACCGGCGTACATCGCTTGTATGAGCGCATGGAAAACGGCACACTCCCTCTTCCTGCGATCAATGTTAATGACTCGGTGACCAAATCCAAATTCGACAATAAGTACGGCTGTAAAGAATCATTGGTGGACGCCCTGCGCAGAGCTACCGACGTGATGATTGCAGGTAAAGTAGCCGTGGTGGCAGGTTATGGCGACGTTGGAAAAGGATCTGCAGCCTCACTGCGCGGCGCAGGCTGTAGAGTGATCGTTTCTGAGATCGATCCGATCTGTGCCCTTCAGGCGGCTATGGATGGCTTTGAAGTAAAAAAAATGATCGACGCCATTCCAAGAGCGGATATCGTAGTGACCGCCACCGGAAACAAAGACATCGTTACAGAGCGCCACTTCAAGGCCATGAAGGATAAGACTATCGTTTGTAACATCGGCCACTTTGATAACGAGATCGACGTCGCTTACCTGAACAGGCAACATGGCAACTCAAAAATCACCATCAAGCCTCAGGTGGATAAATATACCATCGACGGCAAAGACATTATCCTGCTGGCGGAAGGCCGCCTGGTCAACCTTGGTTGTGCCACCGGTCATCCCTCTTTCGTGATGTCCAACTCTTTCACCAATCAGGTACTGGCTCAGATCGAATTGTGGAAATACGCCGACAAATACGAAAATCAAGTGTATACATTGCCTAAACGACTGGACGAAGAGGTGGCCCGCTTACACCTGGCCAAGATCGGCGTCGAACTAGATGAACTTTCCGAAGATCAGGCGAAGTATATTGGAGTGAAAAAAGAGGGGCCGTTCAAACCGGAGTATTACAGATATTAATGTTTTTGAGCTTGGGGGGTATAAAAAGTATTTTGACAGGCGTCACAGACCTGCAAAATGACTTTTTATACAACCCCAGCTCCCAAAAAGACAATATTCTTTTCTATTTTGGCAACAAAAAATGCGCTCGACTTTTGGAACTTATCTTCAACTGGGGTTTGAACACATTTCCGATTTAAACGGTTATGATCATATCCTTTTTATTGTTGCTCTTTGTGCAATCTACAGATTAAGCGAATGGCGAAAAGTGGCCATCTTAGTAACGGCTTTTACAATTGGGCATTCTATTACGCTGGCTTTAGCGGCCTTGGACATTATCCCCATAAAACCTGCACTCATCGAATTTCTGATACCAGTGACCATTCTGGCAACCGCTCTTTACAATGTAATCGCTCATAAAATGGAGCCTGATCGGGAGGAGATCACCTCCACCTTTAACCGAAAAATTAACCTGAATTACTTGTTTGCTCTGCTCTTCGGCCTGATTCACGGGATGGGGTTTTCTAACTTCTTCAAATCTATGCTGCTGCCAGGTGAAGAGGGAGAAATGGTCAAGCAATTACTGGCTTTTAACATAGGCGTGGAAGTCGGCCAGCTGACCATCGTGATCATGATCTTGATCATCTCTTTTTTAGCATTTAACTTGCTGAAAATCAGACAGCGGGAATGGAACTTGTTTGTTTCGGGCGCCGCCGCAGGAGTTGCTTTGATTATGGCGCTGGAGCGAATACCGGTGTGATGGGGTTTTGGGTTCAGGGTTTTGAGTTTTGAGTTTTGGGTTTTGAGTTTTGGGAGCTGCTAAACAGTACTACAATCTTCCCTTGATGATATCTCGTAGGAAGTAAATGGCAAAGTAACGTCAGTAATTAACTTGACCATATGCATAAACTATTCATTTTAAACATTTTGATCGGCCTGTTGTCGCCTTCCTTTGTCCACGAATTCCACGTCAGCAAATGCCTGGTAGAATTCAACGAATCGGAGCAGGCTCTGCAAATAAGCATGCATATATTCACGGATGACCTGGAACTGGCGCTCAGCCAACAAGGGGCAGACAGCCTTTTCATCTGTACGCGCATGGAAAAACCTGATGCGGAACGCCACATGGCGGAATACATCCAAAAAAATTTTCGATTAGAAGTCAACGGTAAACCTATGAAGTATGAATTCCTGGGTAAAGAACCCTCCGAAGACCTGCTGGGTGTTTGGTGTTATCTGGAGATTCTGAATGTCCCCTCTTTAAAAGAACTGCAGATCACCAATAATATTCTTCTGGAGGTCTACGATGATCAAAAGAATGTCATCAGCATAATCGGGCCGAATCGGAGAAAAGGAATGATGTTGTTACAAAGAGGTCAAAATACCGAAAAAGTTTCTTTTTGAAAAAATGAATCAAATTTTAAAAAAACTCGTCATATTACCTATACGCTTCTATCAGGGCGCCATTTCGCCTCTGATCGGCCCGCGTTGCCGGTACCAGCCGACCTGTTCTCACTATACGATTCAGGCGATTCAGGAATGGGGGGTGGTGAAAGGGCTATGGCTGGGCATTAAACGCGTTAGCAGTTGTCACCCCTGGGGCGGCCACGGATACGATCCCGTCCCGGAAAATCCAAAAAAACACAGAAAAAATGCTGAGAAGACCCAGACGTAACCGACAATCCGCCGCCGTACGCTCACTAGTACAGGAAACGCACCTGACCGCCGCCCATTTGGTCCAACCGATCTTCGTTGTCGACGGCCATGGGATCAAAAATGAGGTGCCATCCCTGCCAGGCAGCTATCGGCTGTCCGTAGACAATGTGTTAAAAGAAATAGAAGAATGCCTCGAACTGGGCCTGCAGTCGTTCATTATGTTCCCAGCGGTCGCCGAGGCGCTCAAAGACAGCAGGGCGACCTACAGCTACAGCCCTGAAAATTTTTACCTGAAAGCCGCCGCTGACATTAAAAAGCACTTCCCGGATATTTGTCTGATCAGCGATGTAGCTATGGATCCTTATAGTTCGGACGGACACGACGGATTGGTAAAGGACGGCGAAATTCTCAATGACGAGTCTTTGAACATCCTGGCCAGAATGGCCCTAGCCCAGGCCGAAGCCGGTTTTGACGTGCTTGGCCCTTCTGATATGATGGACGGTCGGGTGGAAGCTATTCGCAGTGCGCTGGATGAAGCTGGACATATCAAAGTGGGCATCATGTCTTACACTGCTAAATACGCCAGTGCTTTTTACGGTCCGTTCCGGGATGCCCTGGACTCTGCGCCAAAAGCGGGGGATAAAAAAACCTATCAGATGAATCCGGCCAATAAAAGGGAAGCACTGATCGAGGCGGAGTTGGATACACTCGAAGGCGCTGATTTTCTTATGGTCAAGCCTGCGCTGAACTATTTGGACGTCATTCATCTGCTCAAAGAGGATTTTGAGTTGCCCATCGCCGCTTATCACGTGAGTGGCGAATGCGCCATGTTATTAGCCGCAGCCGAGAAAGGCTGGCTGGATCTGGAACAGGCAATGGCAGAAACTTTGTTGAGTATTAGGCGGGCCGGCGCAGATGTGATTATTACTTATTTTGCCAAAGCATACGCTAGGTTGGGTATTAGGTAATGAGTATTGGGTAGTGGGGAACTTCTTTGTGTTTATCTCACTACCCAATACCCACTACTCAATACTCTATTGCAAAATCACTTCTTTCTCTTCTATCATTTTACGGATATTGATCAGGGCATAACGCATCCGACCGAGCGCTGTGTTGATGCTTACGCGGGTCAACTTGGCGATTTCTTTGAAGCTCATATCCGCATAGTGACGCAGGATGACCACCTCGCGCTGTTCGGGAGGAAGCATGTCAACCAGGGCGCGCACTTTGTCGTGCGTCTGGGAGCGGATGATGGACTGTTCCGCATTGAAATCGGGCGTTTGTAGGACATCGAAGATATCGAAAGTGTCAGTAGGAGAAACTTTGGGGCGGCGCTTGGAGCGGCGGAAATAATCTACGCACATATTGTAAGAGATGCGCATTACCCACTGCAGGAATTTCCCTTCGTGGTTATATTTTCCTTTTCTGAGGGTATCAATAATTTTGATGAACACCTCCTGGAAGATGTCTTCAGCCAGTTCTGTGTCTTTGACGAACAAATAAATAGAAGTGTAGATTTTCTGCTGATGGCGGTTCAAAAGCTCTTCAAAAGCCTTTTCATTTCCTTCAAGGTAACTAGCGATTAACTGCTGGTCACTGAGTGGTGTAACTTGCATAACTAAATAATTTAGTAGTATTTATGGGATCATCGATTATTTAGTGTAGAAGTTACTTTCGATAGCCTAGCAGTTTAATTAAAGAATAGAATTAAATAGAGAATTTTCTTGATTTCATCGTAAAGATATGGTTATCCATCAAAAAACGGAAATTTGTCGCCATTTTTTTCTGTGATTAACACAATATTAACCTGAAGAATATAATAATCTTAAACCATTGCACCACCCCAAAAAGGAAACTTCATTTTATAAAACCATTAAAACCGCAGTTCCTTTAAATAGGCAATACTCTTTTTCACACTTTCCATTGGCGCCTTGCTCACATCCTGCTCTACGAAGAAGTAATCCAGGCCAGACTTATGAGCTCCGCTGAACACCTTTTTCCAATCGATCACGCCATTGCCCACTTCGGTAAAAAACTGTTTGGGCGTATCATCCATATCTTTAATGTGTAGTAAAGGAAAACGTCCCGGCATTTTTTCAAAAAACTGAACCGGGTCTTTGCCGGCTTTGACCGTCCAGTAGATATCCAACTCCATTTTGATCAACTCAGGATCGCATTGGGAGAGCAACAGCTCGTAGGGCGTTGTTCCTTCCATTTCTATAAACTCAAAATCGTGATTGTGGTAAGCCAGTTGAATGCCGTACTCCTTGCAGGTCTCTCCTGCTTTATTCAGGATATCCACCAGTTCCTTATAATCATCGAGTCCTTCCCGTTCATTTTCCGGAAGCCAGGCCAGAACGATGTACTCCTGATCTAATTTTTTGAAATCCTCAACAGCCCCCTCCCAGTTGCCGCCGGTCATGGTCTTTTTCTTTTCCGGATTCATTCTTCCGGTTAAAGTATGCCCGCTGGGCATTTTCAAACCGGCGCTCTTAAGCATTTTTTTGAACTCCTCCGGCTTCTGCCCGTAAAACATTCCTTCATCGTAACTCGCTCCCTCCACGTATTTATAACCGATCCCTGCCAGTTGCTCGAGCGTGCCGGCCGGATCCTCGCCCATGGCGTCCCTGACCGTATAGAGCTGTACACCAATTCTGGATAACTTTTTTTGGGGTTGACTCAAAAAGGCAGGTACACCTAAAATACCTATACTTCCGTAGGATGTTTTCCGGAGGAATTGTCTTCTGTTTATAGTTATAGATGGTTGATCGTTATGTAGTGAATATAGTGATTTTTCCTAATTAAGTGCTTACACAAAAATATTTCAAGGTGATTTGCCGCCCTCTGGGCGGCAAATCACCTTGAAATATAGGTTTTGGGGTTGTGTGAAAAGTCAGCTACCTATGCCTTTTATACAAAAACACTTTCCCATTGTAGGAGTAACTGTCCCCGATGGCCACCCAATGATCAGATATGGCAAAAGTATGAGCAAAACTTCTATTGGCCTGCGCCGGAGGAAGATAAGTTTCCGCTACGCTCCATCCCCTATTTTTGTATTCCAGCAACATGAGCCCTCCCCTGTGATCCATATCCCAGGAATCGATTCCCACAGCAACGTAATTGTCCTGCATTTTGATAACATCCCCGTGAAAAAGGACTTCCAGATCCTTGACGTCATCATAATGTACAGGCTTTTCTGCAGTGATCTGCCCGTTCTCCACTTCAAAAGCCCTCAAAGGCTGAAAGTTGAATCCTGTTTTGACGAACAATTGGTTGCCTTCCAAACACAGTTTTTCAGCAGACAACAAAAAAGGGAAGGAATCCCTCCTGCTCCAATTGCTTCCGTCAAAATAAAAGGAATAAAGCCCTTTCTGAGTTCCGGCATATGAATAACTGCCTTTCAAAGCGACCGATTTTCCTAAATCGTGAAAATCAAATCCTTTTTGGTAGGCCCAAACACCATCCTTTTTTTGAAAAAAATAGATCCCCCCGGATGCCTCCTGCGCAGTGGGAATGGCCTGTGAAGCATCAGTACCTACCAAAAGATGTCCGTCATCGTAGGCCATAACAGCGCCAAAATTATCGCCCTGATTTTCAGCACTTAATTCCTGAACCTCTGTCCATAAACCTGCCTGCTTTTCAAAAACTTTTACCACCCCTTCGCCATCAGGCAGCATTATGCCCAAAAAAAGATGATCCCCCCCAACAGTGATCGACAACACCTCGCCTTCGTTCTTAATCGACTGTGTTAGTTCCCAGTCGGCGCCTTTATACTCCATGCAAAACAGTTCATCGTTGCCGGAAATGAACAAGCTGTTCTGATCCAGCTCCACTAAGTAGGCAAAATAGACGCATTCTTTGCATTCCAGAACGCCATCCTCAAAGGTGATTTCGCGACCATCGTCGAATATGCTTTCCTTTCTGGTGCATTGGAAAACCAGCACTCCCAATAATAAACAAAGAAGGGGGTGTTTATAAATTTTATTCATTTCTTCTTTTTAAACCCAAAATCGCCATTGGTCAGAAAATAACCAATGATTTCAATAGGGTTTATATTTTATTTTCACGTTTTTTGCCGAAGAAAATTTTTAATTTTCTTCGGCAAAAAACGTGAAAAGGAATTTTAGCAGCTGCTTAAAGGAGCAAGATGACTTTTTACACTACCCTTTTCTAAACAACAAGAGCCTGCTGTTTTAAGCGGCTAAATACCACTTTCTTTTCTGCCCACAAAACCCTAAGTTTACTTTTCTGTTCTTATATCGTATATCTAACAGCAGGCTTAAGCATGACAACGAAAAAAAGAGAAGAGATCGCAGTGGAAGCCCCCGTGAGCAAGCAATTGTCGACCATTCACATCAAAGGGGCGAGGGGAAATAATCTGAAAAACATAGAACTCCATCTCCCTAAAAATCAACTGATCGTGGTGACGGGTGTGTCTGGCTCGGGAAAATCATCCCTAACTATGGACACTTTATACGCGGAAGGCCAACGCCGATACGTCGAGAGTTTGTCCTCCTACGCCCGCCAGTTTTTGGGGAGGATGAAAAAGCCGGAAGTAGATTTTATCAAAGGCATTTGTCCGGCCATCGCCATTGAACAGAAAGTAAGCACCCGAAACGCCCGCTCCACAGTAGGCACCCTGACAGAAATATACGACTACCTTCGTTTGCTCTTTGCCCGGATCGGGAAGACCTACTCGCCTGTCTCCGGAGAGATCGTTCGCAAGCATGAAGTAGCGGATGTAACCGACTTCATTCACCAGTTCGAAGAGGGCACTAAAGTGCAGCTGTTCATTCCACTGCCGATAAAGTATAAAGACCGTTCGGTTAAAAAGGAGTTGGACCTGTTATTGCAAAAAGGGTACACTCGTCTTTTTCTGGAAGATACATTGCAGGATGTACAGGATCTTCTGGAAGGCAAGCATAAGATCTTATCGAAAAAGATCGGCGAACTGGAAGAAAACGAGCTCCTGGTGCTCATCGACCGCTTCGTGGTAAAACCTCAGGAAGAGGAGAACATAAAGCGGATCGCCGATTCGGTCCAGACGGCATTCTATGAAGCCGAAGGCGAATGTCTGGTCGACATCATGGGGCGAGAAAAGCGGAGCTTCAACAATCGCTTCGAATTGGATGGGATCAGCTTCCTGGAGCCCACTCCCCAGCTTTTTAATTACAATAACCCTTATGGAGCCTGTCCGAAGTGCGAAGGTTTCGGCCAGGTCATGGGTATAGACGAGAACAAAGTCATTCCCGATCCTTCCCTTTCCGTTTATGAAGGCGCCGTTGCCTGTTGGAAGGGGGAAAAATACGGCCGCTGGCTGGATAAGTTTTTGGGAAATGCCCACCTGTTCGATTTCCCCATTCATCGTCCCTATCAGGATCTTACCCGGCAGGAGCGGCGGTTGCTCTGGCGCGGCAATGAACATTTCTGGGGAATAGAAGAATTTTTTAATGAGCTTCAGGAAAAAATGTACAAGATCCAAAACCGGGTGATGATGGCGCGCTACCGGGGCCGCACCAAATGTCCGGCCTGTGATGGAGGCAGATTGAGGGAAGAAGCCACTTATGTAAAAATCCAAGGCAGGGACATTACGGAATTGGTTGAATTGCCTATCGATGAACTACTGGACTTCTTTTCCGGCTTGAAGCTTTCCGATGCTGACCAGATGATCGCAAAGAGGTTATTACTGGAAATCAGTAATCGGCTGCGTTTCATGGCGGATCTGGGCCTGACCTATCTGACCCTCAACCGGGTTTCTGCTACGCTGAGCGGAGGCGAAACCCAACGGATCAACCTCACCCGCACGCTGGGCAGCAACCTGACCAGTTCCATGTACATTCTCGACGAACCGAGCGTGGGCCTTCATCCACGGGATACCGCCCGCCTGGTTAATGTATTGAAAGCGCTCAGAGACCTGGGCAATACGGTGATCGTGGTGGAACATGAAGAGGATGTCATCGCTAATGGAGACTACCTGGTGGACATTGGTCCACGCGCCGGCATCTTCGGCGGAGAAGTCGTTTTCGCCGGCCCTTATGAGGAGATTTACAATGAAGCCAATGATTGCCTGACCGCCCAATATATGAGCCGGCGCATGGAGATACCGGTTCCCAAGAACCGCCGGAAAGCCACTCGCAGGATAAGATTGCTCGGCGCACGCGAGAACAACCTCAAAAGAATAGATGTCGATTTTCCCCTGAATACCCTCACGGTAGTTACCGGAGTCTCAGGTTCGGGGAAGACCACGCTGGTGAAACAAATTTTATATCCGGCGCTGAAAAAGCAGCTGGGGGAAAACTATTCCAAATCGCCAGGCGCCTTTATGGGGCTGGAGGGTGATCTGGACGCCATTACCCAGGTCGAGATGATCAATCAGAACCCGATAGGAAAATCTTCCCGCTCCAATCCGGTGACGTATGTCAAAGCCTACGATACCATCCGCAGCCTGATGGCTGATCAGCAGCTATCACGGATCAGAGGCTATAAACCTAAGCATTTTTCCTTTAATGTGGACGGTGGTCGATGCGATGCCTGCAAAGGAGAAGGCGAGCAGATCGTGGAGATGCAATTCCTGGCCGATATCCGCCTGGAATGTGAGGTATGTAAAGGGAAACGCTTCAAGCAGGAAGTACTGGAAGTGGAGTACAAAGGTAAAAATATACATGATATCCTTGATCTGAGCATAGAAGAGGCCCTGGAATTCTTTTCAGATGCTGATGACGTAGTGAAAAAGCTTCAGCCTTTGCAAGACGTGGGCTTAGGCTATGTCAAATTAGGACAATCGTCCAGCACTTTATCGGGTGGAGAAGCGCAAAGAGTAAAGCTGGCTTCTTTCCTTGGCAAAGAAAACAGCAGCGAGCGCATCCTGTTCATCTTCGACGAACCTACTACGGGGCTGCATTTCCACGACATCCGCAAGCTCCTGGACGCTTTGAATGCTCTGGTGGAAAACGGCCACACCGTACTGGTGGTGGAGCACAATCTGGAAGTCGTCAAATCTGCGGATTACGTAATCGACCTGGGACCGGAGGGCGGCAAAGAGGGTGGATACCTGCTGCATCAAGGTACACCCGAGGAACTGCTGAACGTAAAGCGTTCCTTCACCGGAGCCTTCCTTAAAGAAAAACTAAAATAAAGGTTCCCTTTATTTTAGTTTTTCTTCAACAGATCACGTATCTCTTCTAATAACTGTTCTTCCTTACTTGGAGCAGGAGGTGCAGGAGGTGCTGCGGCCTCTTCTTTGCGCTTCATATTATTATAAGCTTTGACAACAAAAAAAATAGCCAGCGCTACGATCAGAAAAGTAATGATGTTATTTACGAACCGGCCGTAATTAACCGCTACTTCCTTAACTGCTTCCGAAATGGTGATCCCTGAATCATCAACGATCAAGGGGCTAGCCTCCTTCAAGACAATCTTTAATTCACTGAAGTCTACTCCTCCAAGTAATAAACCGATGGGAGGCATCACTATGTCGTCTACAAAAGACTTAACAATGGCGCCGAAGTATAAGGCTAAAATCAATCCTACCGCCATTTCAACAACATTCCCTTTGCTGATGAATTGTTTAAATTCTTTGATCATTGTAGTTTATAATTTTGGGTAATAATGCCAATACCTAAAAATGAAAATTGCATCCACTTGTTAAAAATAACTATTTTCTCAAATTTCCTTACATTAGCTCCACGAAGAATGAAACATGCATCAAACCAACTTTTAAAGTTCCGGGATGTCTCCTGTTTCATTCAGTCTTTTATTCATCTAAAACATCAACACCAAAAGCATGAGTCTACTCCAAAATAAAGTCGCTCTGATCACAGGAGGCTCCCGTGGCATCGGGGCCGCCATCGTAAAAAGGTATGCCGAGCAAGGCGCTAGCGTTGCTTTTACCTATCGGTCCTCAGCAGAACATGCCAATGCCATAGCAAATGAGATCAATGATAATGGTGGAAAGGCCAGGGCTTACCAGTCGGATGCCGGCTCTTATGAACAAGCAGAAGCCCTGGTCAAACAAGTTTTGGAAGATTTTGGACAAATCGACATCCTCATCAACAATGCCGGCATTACCCAGGATACCCTTATGCTTAGAATGTCCGAAGAACAATGGGATAAGGTCATCAACACCAACTTAAAGTCCGTTTTCAACCTGACCAAGCAGGTATTGCGCCCCATGATGAAAAACAGAGGCGGCTCTATCATCAATATGAGCTCTATTGTGGGCATCACCGGAAATGCCGGACAGGCGAACTACGCGGCTTCCAAAGCCGGCATCATCGGCTTCTCCAAGTCCATCGCTAAAGAAGTCGGCTCTCGCAATATTCGGTGTAACGTCATTGCCCCTGGGTTTATCGAAACGGATATGACCGACAAGCTCGACGACAAGACGAAGGAAACCTATCTGGCTAATATCCCGCTGAAGCGCCTCGGTAAAGCAGAAGAGGTAGCCGATGTTTGTGTTTTTCTGGGGTCTGATCTGAGTAATTATATTTCCGGGCAAACTATCAGTGTTTGTGGGGCATTAAATACTTGATCGGTTTGTTCGATTATTAGGTTTTCACTAAATAAATAAGCAACAACCATGAATTGGGAATCCGCCCAACTTCACGCTCAATTGATTTCGGAAACACGTCGTCGTATTTTCGATGAGAGTATACCGCGTATCCGAAAGTGTCTGGACCTGATGTCGGAAGACGAGATTTGGAGAAAACCCAATAAGCACTCCAACAGTGTGGGCAATCTTGTCCTCCACCTTTGTGGGAATGCCCGCCAATGGATTGTTTCCGGATTGGGAAAGGCCAAAGATACCAGAAAGCGACAGGAAGAATTCGATGAAACAGGCCCCATCCCCAAGGAGGAGCTTTTCCAAATGCTGGATGCCCTCATTATGGAGATCGACAAAGTGCTGGAAAAAATCCGGGTCAGCGATTTGATGGGTTTGCATGAAGTGCAGGGCTTTGAAGAAAGCGGCGTCAGTATGTTAATTCACGTCATTGAGCATTTTTCCTATCATACCGGACAGATCACATATTACGTCAAGGCTTTAAAAGATGTGGATACAGGCTATTATTCCAATCATAATCTGGACCAAAAAAACAAATAAAAAAGGGACTTGACAGCAAAATCAAATCCCATTAGGCATGCCAAAAATATTAAACAGTACAAATTAATCCTTAGGCTTTAAGTATTTTAATGGCAGGAGCCGTGTGTTATTACCCGGCTCCTGCCAACTAAAATAAAATCGAATTACCAACAACAGGAGCGCTACCTCCCTATTGCGAAACCGGTCGAACGCCTTTGTATAAAAGCGCCAATAAAAGTAATTCGTCACATCTTGTTTAAGCTGCGTCTTAACTTCTTAAGATTTCACTCAAAGAATTGTAAAGATAGGATACTACAGAAGCACTTGCTAATAAATTTTTCAACAAGGGCTCCGTTCTACAATTCACATGTGTGGAAAAAAATAAGCATGAGAATATCCCTGGCCTCAAGTATTCACACCAATGCTCACTTAGTAGCACGCTAACGTTTTTCCTGTCTGCGGAAAAAGC
>CAZJQS010000045.1:0-48431 GCA_964548175.1 uncultured Saprospiraceae bacterium | reverse complement strand
TAATAATACATTTCCTTTGGCTGCTAACAATATGACGCTCCTACGGAGCTCTAATTCGGCTGCTAAAAACATGACGCTCCTATGGAGCTCTAATAATACATTTCCTTCGGCTTGCTAAAAACATGACGCTCCTATGGAGCTCTAATAATACATTTCCTTCGGCTTGCTAAAAACATGACGCTCCTACGGAGGACAGGTTTGCTCGGCTTAAATAATTCTATTTTTTGAGTTTTTTGCCGAAAAAAATCAGTGATTTTCTTCGGCAAAAAACTCAAAAAAGAATTTTATTAGCTGCGCAAACGAGTACAATGATTTTTTACACAACCTCAATGTGTTATAATATAACTTTCCCCCGCAGGCGGGGAAAGTTATACTTAAAATTGCTTACTTCCTTATGCTTAAAAAAATAAAGTATGTTTCAAAAAGAAAAAAGTGTACCTTTGTTGCTTTAATTAAAGGAGCTTATTGAAGAAGCTTCCTAACAATATTTTTTGGCGTAAGGCTGGGGCTGGATTGGAAGGCTTTCCGGCCTGTGAATATTAATTTATGAGTAATTTTTCCGCCTTGGGACTATCCGAGGCATTAGTTGAAACCATCAGTGGATTAGGTTTCGAAACCCCCACCCCTATTCAATCTCAAACCATTCCCAAATTACTTGAAGACGAAACGGATCTGGTAGGTCTGGCTCAAACCGGAACGGGCAAGACAGCTGCTTTCGGATTGCCATTAATAGATAAGGTGGATACCCGCCTGAATAAGGTACAAGCCTTAGTGCTGGCGCCAACCCGGGAACTTTGCCTGCAGATCAGCAAAGAGCTCACGGCTTTCTCTGCTCACAAACCAGATATGAAAATGCTGGCGATCTATGGAGGGGTGGATATCCAAACCCAGTTTAGAGCATTGAAAAAAGGCGTTCACATTGTTGTAGCTACTCCAGGACGCCTGAGAGATCATCTGCGCAGGAAAACCATCGATCTTATGCAAATTGACTTCGTTGTGCTGGATGAAGCAGACGAGATGCTGAACATGGGCTTCAAGGAAGAGATTGACGACATCCTCAGCAACACCTCTGAAGAAAAGCTCACCTGGTTGTTTTCCGCCACTATGCCGGCAGAAGTCCGCCGGATCGCAGAAGACTACATGGATGATCCGCTGGAAATCAGCGTGCGCAACGGCGATATTTCCAACACTGACATTGATCATCAGTACGTTAAGGTGTTTCCTAAAGCTCGCCAGGAAGCCTTAAAAAGGTTCCTGGATTATGACCCGGATATATTCGGCCTGGTCTTCTGCCGCACGCGTCGCGATTGCAAGGAAGTGGCCGACGCCCTCGTGGAAGACGGCTATAATGCCGACGCCCTCCACGGCGACCTCAACCAAACACAACGCGATAGAGTGATGTCAAGATTTCGCTCCCGCCAGTTGCAAGTACTGGTCGCCACAGATGTCGCCGCAAGAGGCATTGACGTATCGGACATTACTCATGTCTTTCACTTCAATATTCCGGACGACCTGTCTTTTTACACTCACCGAAGCGGCCGCACCGGCAGAGCAGGCAGTAAAGGAATTTCCATGATCTTCGCACACCCCAGCGATGTGCATCTGCTGAAAAGACTAGAAAAAAAGATCAAGATCCAGTTCACAGAAGTAAAGATCCCCTCAGGAACAGACATCTGTGAGAAGCAAGTGGTCAACTACATTCAGGATCTGAAAAAAGTAGAAATCAAGCCTGAATTAGCTGGTTTCCTGCCCAGCCTTATCGAGGAACTGGATACCTTTTCTAAGGAAGACCTGATCGAACGCATGGCTGCCATGTCTTTTAATCGATTCCTTGATCGCTACAAAACAGCTCCCGATCTGAACCACATTGAGAAAAAGAAGAAAAAGCGAGACTTCAATGAAAAGATGCACAAGCTGTTCATTAATATGGGCCAAATGGATGTGGATAACAAAGGGCAACTCCTGGCTTTCATTTGTGACACAGCAGGCATTGGCGGTCATTCAGTGGGAAAGATCGACATGAACAGGACACATTCCTATTTTGACGTCGAACCCGAAATAAGCAGGCAGGTTAAAGAGCGATTCAAGAATGTCAGCCGCTCCGGCCGTTCCATAAGGGTGAATGACGGCGAGTTATCTGATTTAAAGAAGAAAAAAGGGAAAAAAAAGAGAAAAGGAAAGGTTAATTAAGGGGTTGTATTTCTTTTTACTTAATACCTTCTACCTTCTACTAAGTTGCTTCGCAACTTGAGTTAATTAGTTTTTCTGACATCGATGAAAAACCAGCAAACCTTTTGCCAAAAAAAGACATTTTAAAGAAAAACACTTTTATGGCAGAAGATAAATTGCTAGACGAAGAAATGGTGGAAGATGTATCCACAGATAATGGCCGGCAGCTGCAGGTCATGGACAAGGTACTTCCAAAGCACATCAGCGTTCTTCCCCTCAGCCAACGCCCTATCTTTCCTGGAATTTCCATTCCACTGACTTTTGCAGGGAAAGAAAAGATCAAGGTCCTGAAAAAAGCATACGAAGAAGAAGAAGGCTTTATCGGCCTGGCCCTGGCGCAGAATTACAATGAAGAAGATTACACAGAGTCTGAACTGTACGAGGTCGGAACTTTGTATCAGATCATGCGCATAGTCCCCATAGCACCCAATACGGTGCAGGTGATTGGAAGAGGGGTAAGAAGGTTCGCTAAAGAAAAGATCGTATTGGTCAAACCCCATATCCGATGGGAAGTCAGTTATGCTGAAGTCCCCAAAGAAAAGCCCAGTCCTGACCTCAAAGCCTTTATGATGGCCATAAGTTCTGAAATCCGCGAAGTGCTTAAACTTAACCCTGTTTTCCAGGAGCAGGTCAATATGGTCGTCGGCCAGCTGAATTATGAAGCCCCGGGGCAGACCATGGACGTGATCAGCAATCTGCTCTCCGGGGATTCGGAAACCTTGCAGGATCTGCTCGAAACTTTCGACCTGCTGGAAAGAGCGAACAAGCTATTGGTACTCATCAAAGAAGAACTGGAAGTAGCCAAGATCCAACAGAAGATCAGTAAACAGATTGACGAAAAAGTCAACAAGCAACAGAAGGAATTTTTCCTGCGCGAACAGCTCAAGGCCATTAAAAAAGAGCTGGGCATGGAAAAAGACGAAAACGAATCGGAAGTTGAAAAAATTGAAAAAAAACTTGCGGAGTTAGAGCTTCCCGAAGACGTGGTCAGCATAGTCAACCGGGAATTAAACAAGCTGAAAACCCTCAACCCCCAGGCGCCCGATTTTAATGTCACCAGAAATTACCTGGAAACCATAGCTGAGTTGCCCTGGGGTGTTTATTCCGAAGACAATAACGACATCAGTAAAGCCAGAGCCGTACTCGATCGCGATCATTATGGGCTGAAAGAGGTCAAGGATCGCATTCTCGAGTTTTTGAGCACAGTCGTCAAAAGAGGGAAGATCGCCGGGTCTATCATTTGCCTGGTGGGACCTCCCGGTGTCGGTAAAACGTCCGTTGGTAAATCCGTCGCTCATGCGCTCGACCGGAAGTTCTTCCGCTTTTCAGTGGGCGGCATGCGTGACGAGGCGGAAATCAAGGGCCACCGGCGCACTTACATCGGCGCCATGCCCGGGAAGATGATCCAGGCCTTGAAGCGCGTAGGTACTTCTAACCCGGTGATCATGCTGGATGAGATCGATAAGATCGGCAATAGCTTCCGCGGCGATCCGGCTTCCGCCCTCCTTGAAGTGCTCGACCCCGAGCAGAATTCCAGCTTCATGGATCATTACATCGATGTGCCTTACGACCTTAGCAATGTACTGTTCATCACCACGGCCAATCAACTGGATACCATCCCCGGACCGCTGCTCGACCGTATGGAGGTAATCCGATTGTCGGGTTATGTGATGCAGGAAAAAATTGAGATTGCCAAACAATATCTGGTGCCAAAACAACTTAAAGAACACGGTTTTTCTAAAGATGAAATTGCTTTTACAGACGAAGCGCTCGAGGTCATTGCCGATAAATACGCCCGGGAGGCGGGAGTGAGAAACCTGGAGAAACAGATTCGAAAGATCATCCGCAAGGCAGGACTAAAACAAGCGGAAGGCGAAGAAGTAGATTTTGAAATTACAGCTGAAGCAGTAGAATCCTTCCTGGGTAAGCCGGTTTTCAAAACCGAAAAGTTGTATGACCGCCCGATCCCGGGAGTTGCTTTAGGCTTAGCCTATACTTCTATGGGTGGCGCTACCCTCTACATCGAAGCCAACGCCATCAAAACCGGAAAACCAGGTTTTAAACTCACTGGTCAACTGGGCGATATCATGAAAGAATCTGCAGAAATCGCATACAGCTATGTTCGCTCGCTTATTTGCAAGAAGGAGGAAAACAGCGATTGTGTGGATTTCTTCGAGAACCATCAGGTGCACCTACATGTACCTGCCGGCGCAACACCTAAAGATGGCCCTTCGGCAGGCATTACCATGGCCCTTGCCCTTTATTCGCTGGCCACCAAAAAGCCTGTAAAAGATGTAGGCATGACCGGAGAGCTAACCCTGACCGGCAAGGTATTGCCCATCGGCGGAGTGAAAGAAAAAACGATCGGCGCACGTCGTGTGGGGATCCAGGAACTGATCTTCCCTATCGACAATCAGAAAGATTTTGAAGAGCTGCCCGATTACATCAAGGAAGGTTTAACCGTGCATTTTGCAGATTATTTCGAGGATGTATTGAAATTCGCTACAGAAAACCACAAATAGTTTTTTTAATCAAAAACAAAATGTAATTTTATCACCTTAAGTAAACTGTGATCAGGTGAAAAAATTATTGTACTCGCTGTTTGGCTATCGATTCATCTACCTGGGCATGTCTACCCGGCACCTCGGACGGATCAAGATCGGTATCGCACGGAATGTAAGATTAAGGTGGAATGCGATTGACAGGGATATGAAAGGACTGCAATTTCCTGTCTTTTCCCTGCCTTGCTTTTATGCCTTTTGGTTCGAGGGGCATTTACACCGGGTAATGAAGCGGTTCAATACTCCGGTGGAAGGAGACGGCGGCAGCGAATTCTTCACCTTTGCCAACCCCATCAGCTGGCTGGGATGGATTTATGTGGTCTGCGCAATGATCATGGCTTTTTTGATCAGCCATCTGTTGATCTATCTGTTCTTGTCCTGGCTCTGGTGCTGGTATTGGGAAATGAATTTTGTCGACTTTCAGTCCAATATCATCAATTGGATCATAGGGTAAATTGGAGGCCTTTTCCTCAACAGGCGGGAGCAACCTCAAAAATTCTTTTTTGCTGTCTTTTTGGAGAAATCCATTTTTTCTCCAAAAAGACAGCCTTAATGTTTTTATCTTAAGCGTCTTCCAAGACCTTCTCCACTCGCTCCATACAATCTTTCAGATGCAACCTGGTCATCTGGTCAGCAGTCCGTTTAGCTGCTTTTTTCAGATCGTCGTGCAAGGCTTTCAATTCTGCCTTGACCACGGCGCGGATATCCGACTGACTGACATCCACGCCGGTGCCGAAGCGTGCGGCTCTTTCAGACTGCTCTTCGGTAAGCAGATGGTGCATGCGCTCGATGTATGCTCTTTGCAGGTTCCTGCGACCGATATCTATGGGCGCTCCCTGCTCAAGCTCTATCCATAAGCCCTTGCGAAGGGTGCGGCTCATTTCCATGAGGCCGTAAGCCTGAGGCCCTGCGAATACTTTTGCTTCGATCAGCCTTTGCATGCGCCCCATATCCAACAGACTATTCAAATATCCTACCTGAATCGAACGCATGCGATCAATTACACCTGCATTCTGTATCCTGGTCAATATTTCTTTATCCATCAACCAAAAAGGAGTCTGAAAAGCATAGTCATTCAAGAATTTCATGGCATTATCCTGAATGCCGGCCGGCACGGGTTCATAAACGGCACCCTCCTGGTCGGCCGTTTTCCGGGTATGATACACCCCTCCGACATTGGTTACCACGTGATTAACGTACCGCCGCCAGACACCGATCAACTCGCCGTACAATTCTTCAAGATCCTCGTAATTCTCCCCTTCGGTAGTCGTCCACTGGATCAAGTTGGGAACCACTTTTTTCAAATTGGCAATACCGTATTCGCTGGCAGCTACATTGTCATCCCCAACACCCTCAGTCTGGGAGGTAGGGTCAATACCGTCTGCACTGCCGAACATATACATAGGATCTCCTTCGTGCTTATCGATCCAGCTATTCAGGGTTGCTTTTTCATCATCAGGGCTATTGGCGCCGGGGATTACCCGGTACCCCCATGCTATGGAATACAGATCGTACGGGCCGATTTGACGAATGAAGCGAATATTTTCATCCCCCGGCTGAGCGACGTAATTATAACGGGCGTAGTCCATTATGGTAGTGGCGATGCCGTATTTCTGCGTGAAAGCACCGGAGCGCAGAGAATCTACGGGATAGGCAGCGCTGGCCTTCATGTTGTGCGGCAACCCCAGAGCATGGCCAACTTCATGGGAAATCACCCTGCGCATCATCTCGCCGATCTCTTCCTCTGGGGTATTCAGGGTGCGGGCTTTAGGATTCGCTGCCCCGGTTTCCAGCATATAGCGATTCCGGTAAGAACGCAAATGATTGTGATACCAAATAATATCGCTTTCCAGGATCTCTCCCGTACGCGGGTCCGACACACTGGGGCCTACTGCATTTCGAGTCGTACTGGCTACATAACGAACAACAGAATAGCGGGCGTCCTCAGGGCTAAACTCAGGATCTTCTTCAGGCGTAGGGGGATCTTTAGCAATGATCGCATTTTTAAACCCGGCCGCCTCGAAGGCTTCGTTCCAGTCTTCAATGCCCTGTCTGAAATAAGGCCGCCACTTCTCAGGAGTAGCAGGATCGAGATAATAAACGATAGGTTTTACCGGCTCAACCAACTCTCCGCGAGCATAAGCTGCCGGATCCTTAGGCTCCAGCCGCCATCTTCTGATATACGTCTTGCGATCTGCCTTCAGTGCTTCCGACCCATAATCATACTGACTGACGGTAAACCAGCCCACGCGTTCATCATAATGCCTCGGCATCATAGGTTTTTCCGGTAGCAAGATCATAGACTGATTCATCTGCAAAGTTATAGAGCCCACCTCGCTGTTGGAAGGGGGTTCCGAGGCATTGTAAGTCAAGGTGTGCGTCACTTCAATATTAACGGGAAAAGAGCGGGCCGTGTCGATCATCGTTCTGGAACCATCCAGCCGGCTTACTTTGTAGGCTTTTTTCAGATTAGAGCGCAAGCCCGAGATGGCGGTCACATCCTTAGTGAACAGGTCCGTCGCCTCGATCACTAAAGCTGTGGAATCATCATTGACCGCTTTGATGTCAAAAGCCTGAACGATAGGCTCCAGATTGTTGTACCTGACCGATTGAGCAATGGGCAGATTTTCATCAGCTACATTGGTGTAGGAAACGATCCGCAGAAAAACTTTTTTGCCTTTTCGTTGCCAGCGCACCACCTGCTCATGGGCCTTAGAGCCAGCATTGGTGTAGCCGCCCCCCAAACCTAAAGGCAATTGAACAATACGACTAACCAGCAACATTTCCTTATCCAGCTTATCGAAGGGTATTTCATAAAAAAGCTTATCATCGATCAGGTGTATCGTAAATAGCCCTTCATCCGATTTGGCTTCAGAAGTAATGACGTCTTTATACGCTTTAAATGGATCTTTTTTCTTTTTTTCCTTCGTATCAGTAGAATCCGACTGAGTGGTGGTTTCTTCTTTGGCGTCCTGAGCCATTAACGGCGCAGCGGCGCCTATCCATAGCATCAGAACTACTAAATAGTGGAGTGATTTCATAAAAAAATTGAATTAAGAATAAATTTTAAAAGAGACGAAAAAAATCCCCTTTTTTAAGGAGATAACAAAATTTTATTCCTTAATATTTGCGTATCCTTTTACTAAACACATTCATTCTTGAAAAAAATATTTCTCAAGGTTAAAAAAGCAGCTGCAGTAAAACGTTTTCACCCCTGGGTTTTTTCAGGAGCCATCCAGCGAATGGAAGCGCCCGTGGAAGATGGAGAAATTGTAGAAGTCTATGATCAACATGGAGCTTACCTGGCTACCGGGCATTTCCAGGAAGGCAGCATCATGGTGCGCTTGTTTTCTTTTGCACAGAAAGAGATCGATCAACATTTTTGGAACGAAAAAATAGCCCGCGCCTTCCAATACCGCCGATTGCTGGGCCTAGTCGACCAAGACCATACCAACTGCTACAGGCTCGTTCATGCGGAAGGTGATGGACTGCCAGGGCTCATCATTGACATATATGACAAAACCGCAGTAGTTCAGTGCCATTCCGTAGGCATGCACCTTAACCGGATGAATATTGTTGAGGCCCTGAAACATACGCTGGGAGAAAGGATCACCACCGTTTTTGATAAAAGTAAAGAAAGCCTGCCGTCCGGCTATGCCACCGGAGTGGAGAATGGACCCATGCTGGGGACGGGCGGCCAAGGCATCGTTTGGGAAAATGGCCACCAATTTGCCGTCAATTGGGAGAGCGGGCAAAAAACCGGTTTTTTCCTGGACCAAAGAGAAAACCGCCAACTTGTTAAACAATATGCCCGGGGCAGATCAGTTTTAAACACTTTTGCCTATAGCGGCGGCTTCAGCCTTTACGCACTCGCCGCCGGAGCTCAGCAAGTCGACTCCGTGGACATCTCACAGTCAGCCGTCGACCTGCTCGAAGATAATATACAGTTGAATGGTTTCGAAAAAAAAGAACACCAGTCTTACAAAGCGGATGTTCTTCCTTTTTTAAAAGAAACCTCTCCCGATCAATATGATATGATTATTTTAGACCCCCCGGCCTACGCCAAAAGCATTAAAAAACGACACAATGCAGTACAAGGGTATAAACGACTAAATGCTGCAGCACTGGAAAAACTTCAAACCGGAGGCCTTCTTTTTACTTTTTCCTGCTCACAGGTAGTGGATAAGGCGCTATTTTACCATACCGTAGTAGCAGCGGCTCATGAAGCAGGTAAACGGGTTAAAGTCATGCATCAGCTGAGTCAACCGGCAGATCATCCGGCAAGTCTGTTTCATCCGGAAGGGGAATACCTGAAAGGACTGGTTTTGTATATTGAAAATTAGGGGCGAGGTAAAAAGTCATTTTCCAGCCCTCATGTATAAGTCTCAATACTTAAGCAAGCATACTCTTTCAATATAGGTTTCGTTAGCGCTCAATTTGTCAACGAAAGCTATATTGAAAGATAATTTGCCAATACCAATAAATATGGATCGAATCAACTACCCATTGTTGTATTACCGGCTAAAAGAAGACCTCATCCTGGGTATTCTGGTAGGGACCAGCTATCAGCTTATCGATAGTGATTTAAGAAAAATCAAATCTACTTTTCTGGATCATCTCCAAAAGCAATACAAGAAATACGATGCCTACCCCTATTTTGATATTGAGGAACCAAAGCTGAAGATGATAACGGTTAAAATGCGGCCTACCTATCGGGACGCCTCCAGTTCTTATCCATACGGCTACGAAGTAGAGATCCCTGTGCCGATCATATACGGCGAAATTGATCAGGATTACTACCAGTGTTATCTGCCGCTGTTCGGTCAGAGTTTTTTCTATTACGATACCCGACAGTTTGATTCGCTGGTACAGCATTTTGTAACGAATTTACTCAATGCCCAACCTCCTGAGCAATTGTTTCGTTATTTGCAATATCCTGTTCCTCAGTTGGACATGGTCAGCCTTAAGGTCAACTACAACCGGGAATTCGACTGGGAAAACCCCTTTAGGAAAGAATTCCCCCTGCTGACCCGCCTTGCCGAAAAATATCCTTATCCCAAGGCCGTCAGAAGGAATGTATCCTCCTTACCGGAATCGGCCTGGGAGTTGGAAGACAAGGTAGCCGAGGTGCTGGACAAACTCATCTCCACCCGTTCCAATGTGCTCATCGTCGGAGAGTCGGGTGTCGGAAAAAGCGCAGTATTAAGGCAGGTCATCAAAAAAGCTACGCAGCATTTTAAGAAAAACCAACTGGAAAGCTCCTTCTGGAGAATAATGCCTCAAAGAATTACAGCTAGCACCAAATACCTCGGTGAATGGGAAGAAACCGTAGAAGGATTGATAACGGAATTAGGGATGGCCAACGGGGTCTTATGGGTCATTGATATGATCCAACTGCTGGAGATCGGGGGCTCTGGCCCGGAAGACAGCGTGGCGGCTTTTCTAATGACTTACCTTCAGCAAGGCAAACTTCAGCTGATCGGAGAAGTCAGTCCGAGAGAACTTGACAGCATGCGTCGGCTACTGCCGGGTTTTGTAGAGACTTTCCAGCTTGTCCACATAGAAGAACTTCCCGAGAAAAAAACACAAGCTGTAATAGACAAATTCGCTCACTACATTGATCAGAAATTCAAAATTAAGGTCACAGATGATGCCATGAGCTTGTCCTACCGGCTTTTGAAACGGTACTACCCCTATGAGAGTTTCCCAGGCAAGGGCATTAAATTTCTCGGTCAGTGCCTGAATGAAACACAGCTGAACCTTGGCCATGTCATCGACCGCAAGATTGTCATCGACAATTTCGTCAAACAAACCGGGCTTCCCGAGATGCTGCTGAGGGACGATCAACTGCTGGACACCGAAGAGCTGAGCGACTATTTCAACAACCGCATCATAGGTCAGGAAATGGCCGTAGAAAGTCTTTGCGAAATTGTCAAGATTTTCAAAGCAGGGCTGAATAATCCCCATAAGCCTATCGCCACAGTTTTATTTGCCGGCCCTACCGGCGTTGGCAAAACGGCCAGCGCTAAAGCCCTGGCCGATTATTTTTTCGGCAAGGGACAGGTCCAGTCCCCCCTTGTGCGGATCGACATGAGTGAATTCCAGCATTCCAGCCAGATCACCCGCCTGATCGGTTCAGGAAGAGAGGTTGGACAACTGGTCAAGGAAATCCGTGATAAACCTTTTTCGGTGCTGTTACTCGACGAGGTCGAAAAAGCAGACCTGGCCATTTTCGACGCTTTGCTTACTGTGCTGGATGAAGGGATCCTGGTGGACGCTTATGGTCGGACCACCAATTTCCGCAATACCATCATTATTATGACTTCCAACCTTGGAGCTACAAATCAAAAATCAATCGGCTTTGTGCAAACGACTGACCCTCAAGCGCAGTACCGGTCTGCTGTAGAAAAACACTTCAGGCCTGAGTTCGTCAATCGCATAGACAACATCGTAATGTTTACCCCTCTTTCTCAGAAAGACATTCTCAAGATCGCAGAAAAGGAGCTGGAAGAGTTAAAGAAAAGAGAAGGATTCATCAAAAGGAATCTAAAACTTCACTTTTCTGATCAGGTAGTACAAAGACTCGCTGCAGTCGGTTTTGATGAGCGTTACGGCGCTCGCCCCCTGCAGCGAGCCATTGAGCAAACCCTTGTTAACCCGATCGCCGGCTGGATGTTGGAGCATCCTGAAGTACAGAATCAGGATATCTGGATCGATTATACCAACTCCCTACAGATTAAATTCTAATGATCATGACCTGGATGATCCTTCATGTTGTCCTTATTTTGGGCGTCCCTTACCTGAGTCAGCGATTAATGGAATACGTCTACAGCAACTTATTGAGCCCGGTTGTGATCTGTTATGCCACCGGTATTATACTGCGTAATTTTACCTCCTTCCCGGTGGATGAATCGCTGGCCAAGATCATGTACGAAGGCAGCATCGTCCTGGCCATCCCGCTGCTGCTTTTTTCCGCCGACCTGATACAAACGCTTAAATATGCAGGCAAGAGTTTGCTTTCCTTTCTGCTTTGTGTGCTATGCGGCATCTTTTGCGTGGGGCTGGCCGCCTTTGTGTTCGCCTCTAAAATCCCCTTCATCTGGATCATGTCCGGCATGATCGTGGGTATTTACACCGGAGGCACACCAAATGCACAAGCAATTGCGATCGCCCTGGAAGCTTCAGATGAGACCATTATCCTGGTTAACGGCGCCGACACACTGATCGGGGCCGGTTTCCTGATCTTTCTGACCTCAGCCGCTCCGGCCGTATATGCCCGCTTTTTACCTTCTTTCCAGCAAGAAAAACCCGGGGCAAAGATGAACAGGGAACGAGAGGAAAAGCTGATCCTTCCGCAGACGATCAAGGCAGTCGGGCTGGCCATCCTCATTGTCGGTGTAAGTGTTGGCTTGACCTTATTTGCCTATGGCAGCCTAAATGACCAGAGCAGCACATTCCTTATCCTGGTATTAACTACCTTGAGCATCCTGGCTTCTTTTTCCAAAAGGATACGCAGCTGGCAAGGGGCCTTTCTGGTAGGAGAATATCTTTTGCTGGTCTTTTGCGTGGCGGTGGGCATGTGCGCAGATCTGGTTAAGATCGTCAATACCGGACTGGAAGTTCTGGGCTTTTATGCTTTGTCGTTTTTCCTGACCGTCATTCTGCATGTTTTCTTTTCCAGACTGTTGAAAATCGATCGGGATACAGTATTGATCACTTCCACTGCCGCTTTTTACGGACCAGTCTTCATCGGACAGATCGCTACCACCCTAAACAACAGAAGTCTCCTATTTACAGGGATCGCACTGAGTATCTTCGGACTGGCGATCGGTAATTATGTAGGTATAGGTTTCTCTTACTTTATTCGATTTTTTTTGGAATAAGGGCTGTCTGTGCGGTATTTGTTACTTGGTCCTGATGTCTCTGTAATGCCTCTTTAACCAGGTAGCCAGGCCATCCAGACCGGGAAAAAGGACCCGCTCATTAATATTCGCCTGGTCGAGTTTGTCTCGTATCTCCCATTTTAACTCCGCAGAAATAACGATCTTAAAATACCGGATATCGGTTTTTACCAACCATTCCATCAGCTTAAGATCGGGATTGGACATCATAGAAAAAACGGCGTATTGGTTAACAATGCGCTGATCAATGGAAGGAGGCTCCAGAAAAACAGAAAAGTCGTCTTTTTTCAAAGCCGATAGGGCTTGCAAAGAATTGACCGCCCGGTCCAGCATTTCGGCTGTAAAAATATGCGAGCCCTCCTCTTCAATGATCTCGGCAAGCTGGTCGGGAAGATACCTCATAGAATCCACATAATTGACGGCCCAAATGGCGCCGTCTTTTTCAAAATGCAAAAAATTACAGGTAGCGAAATGCAGCGCAACCAAGGGAGAATAAGTCCAGTCCAGCAAACGGGTGGGAAGACCATGGTGCTGGGCCAGCGCCAGCCAGTTCCAAACAGATTTGCCCTCGTCCTCGATCTGGGAATACTTCCTGAAATTTCGCAGCAAATGCTTCTCAAGGTGAGATTCCCCCAGCCGGTTAAGGGTAGTAGTCAATTCGTAATTTTTATCCTCCAGTCCCCTGTAGACATAAGAAGAGCGATAACGCTCCAGATAAGCATTGCGGGAATCATAGTACAATACATTCATCAGTTCCGACCAGGTCTGAGGGGTAAATTCTTTTGCTGTCATTAAAAAAGCATTAAGGGTAAGGCCGTTCCGGCCTTACCCTTAATATAGCGTTTTTTGGTTATTCTAAAAGGATCATTTTTCGTATGGCCTGATGAGGCCCGCTTTCCAAGCGGTAGTATAACACGCCGGCAGGCAGGCCGGTGCTGTTCAGTTCCACCCTGTTTTCTCCGGCCCCGAAATAGCCGTTGATGTATTTGACCGTCCGGCCGTTGGCGTCAAAAATGCTTAAGCTGGCCTGGCCGGCCTCGGGCAGCGTGAATCCGATTACCGTTCGGTTATTGAATGGATTAGGCTGGTTTTGTTCAAGAGAAAATACAGGTCCATCGGAAATAGACGCTTCACCGACGAAACGGAGACGCACATCCATTAGCTCCTGGCTAAAATTATAAGCCTCCGCCTGAGTAAGCCGGGAATTCAGCCCGATGGCCTCACTCAAAAGACCATAACCTCTGGCTTTGAAGACCAAAGAAAAGAGCGGTTGTGTCTCATCTACCTGATCTTGAGGATGCCAGCTGCTCGTGATCAGTCCATCGGCAACATACCTGAAGCCAAAGTCGCCTTCCCTTGCTGTACCGTAGTGAATGTCTTTCAACTCTAACTGCCCGGGATCGAACTCGAAAGTGAATTGATAACCCATGATGTTGGAAAGCATTTGCGAAGTAAGTTGAACCTCCACAGTCTGTCCGGGCGACAACTCCCTGTCGTGGACTTCCAATTCCAGCGTTCCTCCCTCTGCCCGTGGAGCATGCACAAGGCTGCTTGTCTTGGCATTCAGGTTAACGTCCCCGATCTTGACTCCCACAAAATCAGCCGATAGTTGGTCGTTGTCAATATTATTAAAGTTAACCACTTCCTTGAGCGGCTTAAGCCAGGGGTTGGTTTCGTTAGGGAAATCATAAGTTGCATCTATAAATCGCCAGCTGCTGTTGTTGGAGAATTCGTCTTCCAGGGCCAGGATCAGCTTGCGCATCTGAATGAGATCGAAAGTCGACACGCTACCTGAATTGTTGATATCGGCAGCGATCATTCGGTAAGGGGAAGGTAATCTTTCCGTGCCAAGAATGTGCTTACTGATCAGCACCATATCAATAGTAGAAACCCCGTTCCTATAGTCGTGACTCAACTCCGGTCTGATCGAATAATCGTAGTTGGTTTCCAGTTCCTCAAACATATAGGCGCCGTCAATATCGGTATAAACGGAATCTGAAAAGATGCCGCTCAATTTGACCATGGCGCCTTCTATGGCTCGTCCTTCCTCGGTTCTGATGCCTCCACTGATCGCCACCAGAGATCTTTCGTCACAAATACCTGACAAATTATCCTCCAGCACGACGAAGGTTTCGCATAGGCTATAGTTCGGCCCTCCGACGCTGCCATCAGGCTGTATAGCCAACGGGTTATAGGCCTGATCCCAAACGTAGATGAGCACCGGAATAGCCACATTCGTGGAATCAGCGCAGGTGAGCACTAATTCTTTTTGACCGGGATCTATCACCGTGGCGCCCTTCCGGTGTATGGAATAAGTAAGTGGTCCGGAGCAGTCGTTCAGGGAATCGATGCTCGCCAGGAAGGCACGGGCCGGAACGATGGCCATCCCGGTATCGGGGATCTGATCATTATCCGTATCCATGGGCATGATCTCAGCAGTAATGCCTTTACAGACCGGACCGGCGACCTTGCAATCTACCAGTTCGAACGGTATCTGAGCCGTGCTGATGTTCCCGCAGGCGTCGGTAACCCGCACATATAAGCGATGCTCGCCAAGCGGCACCTTACCTTCAAAGAGGTATCGTCCGTTTTCCCTGCGAACCTCGTCAGTACCGGATTTCAGGATGCGGTTGTTGCTGTCGCGGAAAGGCTCCAGAAAGACTTCCACCTTTAATTCGTTGGGACTGCAACCATCCGCCACGCCAAAGTCGATTTTCACTGTACTTTCACAACCGGCTTGGGTATCGCCATAGGAACAGAAAGGTTCGTCAGGAGCCGTGAAATCAATCTGGGGATCTTCTGTGTCGTAAACATTAATGATCTGAGTATATTTCCAGAAACCGATGGAAGTTACTTCTTTAATGAAACCATCGGTTTCGTCATTATTATTATCCAGATAAACCCTGTTGCGACGCCGTAGCAGGTAGATCTCTTCTCCGGGTATGCCGTCTCCGTCTTCATCTCTGCTGATGGTAACGGGGCCGTCTATGCCGTTATGCTCACACCAGTTGATCACCTGATAAGTACGCAGGATCTTATAACATTCATCGCCGGAAGCCGAAAAGCGATCATCCTCGACATTGACCAGCAATTGATCGCAGGCCAGTTCTTTAAATTCAAGCGTATCGGCCTCGAAAACGCCGCACTGGGCAGAAAGCGCATCTGCCGGGAATTTGATCTCGTAACTATTCTTTGCAATGACATCTATGACCTGCTGAGCGATACCGGAAAGGTTTCCGGAGGCATCCCTGGCCCTGAATTTCCGTATGATCTGCCCTACCCCGCAATTATTCAGGCTCACCTGAGGCGGCAGCTCAAAGGTAACCGAACGGCAGTTGTCAGAAGCTAGGGCATTGCCGAACTTCTGTTGTAGCTGTAGCGTATCGGTCAGGTCTGTAATGCCGAATGTAAGGGTATCGCAGGTCGCCGTAATTCCTGAAGGAGGGATCACCAGAGGGGGCACCTTGTCTTCCACGGCAATATTGATCCAGCAGAAGTTGGAATTACCCGAACCATCCGTTACCAGTAATTGAACGTTAACGCTGGTCCCTACATCACAACAGAAAAAATACAGCCTTTCGGAATAGCTGGAGTAATATTTTCCATTTTCAAAAACGATCACTAATTCGTCATTGAAGAAATACTCATTGCCGATCTTATCCAGATCATTTAAAGTCAGCGCTCCTTCTACCTGCCTGCCGATAACATCGGTAACATATGCATCCAGACAGACCTGGTCGATCTCCCTGCGCATGGCCAGCTCCACCTGTCCGCAATTGTCGCGGCTTCCCTGATTGACATCTTCCACCAACAACTGGCCGATACCGTTTCCGCCGACAGAAAAGTTGATGTCATCTCCACAAATGGCCACCGGGGCCACCAGATCTTTCACCTCAAATAGTCGCCAGAACAACTCCGAGGTATTGTCACAATCATCCACTGCTTTATAGACAAGGTAGTGCTCTCCTACCGGTACGTTAGCAGCAAAATAGCCGTTTCGGCTGTTGCCGGTTATGGATGAATTTAAGGTAATGGTATCGAATTTTCCGGGAATGATCACGCCAAAGATATCCGTAGCAGGTATTACTGACCTCACTTCTACGGTATAGGTGGTTTCATTACAGTCCGCTATCTGAGGAGCCGGCACTCTAAATGCGGAAGTACAGTCAAAGGGGCCTGTAGAAAAGACCAGATCTCCACCATCAGCAGCACTGACTACCGGAGGTATTTTATCCTTGACTTTGATGACCTGGACCAGTTGTCTGACACTTGGCGTAATACAAGGGTCGGAAAGGGTCCAGGTCCGGAATACTTCATAAGACAATCCGCAATTGGGCACTACCACATCCGTGTAAGCTACTGCAAAATTGCAGGTGGATTGATTGAAGACGAAAATGGTGTCTCCAAAACCATTAATAAAATAAGGGGCTCCGCTTACTCTTGGGTTGGGGTTCCCGTTATTATCCAAAGGCAGCGGCTGATCGACGCAAATATTCCACTCGAAAGGACGCTGGATCAGGTCGATCTGCAATTCCGGCGTTTTGAGTAAAAAGGTGATTCGGCAGCGTTGAGCGACATTACCAGCGGCATCCACGGCATCGATCGTCCTGACGATCTTTCCTACATTATCGCATTCATTATCGGAAGGAACGAACTGATCGGTCCAATTGACCGAGACGTCACTGCGATCATGACAGGCATCGTAGATGTCTGTGATCGGATCAAACCCAATGGCGGCAAAAGCTTTTTCTTTATTGAAAATGGAGTCATAGTCCGTACAAGCAAACTCAAAGACTTCCCCCGGGCATTCGATCACTGGAGGAGTTTTATCTTCCATGATGAGTTGGCTTTCACAGAAGTTGCCGCTCGGCAGATGCTCGACGATCACGTTAAGGGTTCGGCCGAAAAATTCTGCCGGAATGGGATTCGGCAGGTACCCCGGCCGCCCGGGGATATAGATACGCACAAAATAATCATCCAGGCAAGCCAGGTTGCCGTTGATGATCATATCCGGGGTTACCAGCGTGGTACATTCGGAGGAGGCATTGACACGAACCAGGTCGTTACAAGAAAAATTCGGCGTAGACTGTGATACCTGAACTGCCTGTGTAATGCTTTCGATACATCCTACATTCTCCGGTTGCAACTCACTTGCCGGGTTACCGGCATTCCAGGAAAATTCCACCAGATAAGCGCCTGGTCCGAGAGCGGCCGGATCGAAGACCGTCGTTTCTACCCCATTCACCTTAAAGGTTCCACTGCCCTCGACGCCATTGCCGACGCTTCCTTCCAGGGTAATCGGTCCGGAATTGAGACAGTACTTGCTGTCCAGATTCAGGATCTGTGGTTTTGGATAAAAACAGCGATTGGAAATATTGAGTGTGCTTCCGGGGAAGAAATCACTCCTGGCCGTCAACTCATACCCTTCTCCATCCAGATGCATACCTGTAAGAACGTACAAGCTGGAATCATTGCGATAAGGTATCTCGGTAAATGCTGTACCTGCTGAATAAGCCGCTTCAGTTTCCAGCGAGCGAAGACTGGTTGTCGCTACTTCCCAACCCTGTCCGGCTTTGGAAGGACCGATGACCACCTGTTCGGAAAAGCGACCTTCTCCCAAACAACTACAGGGGTCGCCAATATCAGTCTCCTCCGGCAGGTTCGTCAGATCCATATCGTCATCTGAATTAGCTATAGCCGGTGGCGGGCAATTGTCCGAAGCGATCACGCCGATGCGGATCATACAGCTGGCTTCATTACCCGCAGCGTCCATAGCACTTAAAGTGATCTTGTTAAACCCGATATCAGAACAAGTAAAAAAGCGCTTACTGACATCTACACGCAGACCAGTTTCAGGGGTTGCAGAACAATTATCTGTAGCCAGACTGGCAAATCGATCGGGTGTCAGTTCTGCGATGCCGTTTTCTTCGATATTGATGAAAATAACATTATTACACGTTAAGGTGGGGTTGATGTTGTCTTTCACCATCAAATTGAAAGTACAACTGTTTTCATTACCTGCCTGATCTTTAGCGGTAATGATTACCTGGGTATTTTCTGTGACCGGCGTTCCTGCAGTGGGCGACTGGGTCAGCTCCAATCCCTCAGGACAGGCGTCGGTGACGTTGATTTGACTTAAAAAATCAGGTACAGCAACATCACAGCCTTCCGCCAGGATCACTTCCTGATCCCCAGGGCATTCTATATCCGGGGCTTCTTTATCTTCCAGGATCAGGTCAAATCTGCATTCAGCTTCATTCAGGGCTGCATCAACCACCACTATCCGGACTTCGACATCTTCGGTGATGACAGTGCCCGGCGCCGGGATCTGAAACACAGCAAGCTCCTCAGAGCCGCAATTATCGTTGATGTCTATCATACCGGTATAATCACCGACGACTCCTTCGCAGTTATTGATTAGCGGAGTCGTTTGAGCGTCCAGGCAGGATATTTCGGGTAGTGACTGATCCTGAACGATAACGGTAAATGAACAGCTCACCCCATTGCCGAAAGCATCTTCAGCTCTGATGGTGACCCGTGTACTACCCTGGATCGGCGTGCCGGGCGCCGGTAGCTGCTCGATGATCCGGGCGTTGGAGCAATTATCGGTCAAACTCACTTGCGCTGTGTAATCTGGAAGCTCCACTGTACACCCTGCAGTTAGAACAATGTTCCGGGTGCCGCCGCAATCCAAAACCGGAGGGATCGGATCTATCACGGTTACGATCACTGTGGTATTGTTTTCATTACCGGCCTGATCACTGGCGTAAAGTTGTATGGTATTTTCACCCAACTGGCTGCAATCGAACTGGGACCTGCTCAGCCACAATTCCTCCAGGCCGCAGTTATCCCAGCTTTCGTTATTAACGTCAGCTGCGACGATTGTGGCCACGCCTTGTTCATTCAAGGCTATTTCTATATTTTTTCCATTAACCACCGGAAGCTGATCGTCTTTTACGGTTACCTGAGCGACGCAGGTTGCAGTATTGCCGGAAACGTCGGTTACTGTGAGCAAGATGTTCTGAACGCCCAGATCAGTACAGGTAAAGCTCTGTCGGTCGATCTGTAGCAGATCCACCCCGCAATTATCGAGGGAGTTGCCGCCCACTTCTTCGGCGGTGAGGGTTCCCTGCCCCTCGTCATTTAACGAAATTTGAATGTTTTCACCGCAAACGGCCTCTGGAGAGAGGGTATCTTTTACAGTGACGGTAGCCTCACAGATCAGGATATTACCTACCTTGTCTTCGACGGTCAACTCCACGCTATGATCGCCGAGCTGAGTGCAGTCAAAAGTTGATTTATTGGCCCGGAGTTTGATGTCTCCACAAGCATCAAATACGCCCCCGTCGATCATCCGGGGTTCCAGATAAGCCAGGTTGGTTTCTTCTGTCAGATAAATGGTGGCGTCTTTACAATTGACTACGGGCGGGAAAGGATCGGTCAGCAAAAGTCGGAAGGAGCAAGTATCTGAATTGTTGTTTTTATCCCAGGCGACGATCGCTACTTCTGTGTTTTCAGAAATGACGGTATTCGGAGCGGGGGTCTGTTCTAATCGCACCTCGTCTACGCAATTATCGGCGGCCACCACTAAAATGCGGTAATCCGGAACAATAAATTCGCAATTTTCATCTACCCGCCCGATCTGATCACCGATACAAGAAACGGTCGGGGCAATGGAATCGATGACGGTAACGGTAATGGTTTGACATTCCAGTCCGTTCGGAAAGCATTCCCCCTCTCCTCTCATGTAATAAGTAGTAGTGGTATCTGGCGTTACAGTGATGAAAGAGCCGACGGCAATAGGTTGTTCAGCCCCGCATTTGCCGGTATACCAGTACCAGTTACTGGCGTCATTCAATGCTCCGGTCACTCGCAGGAAAACACGATCGCCGCTACAGATGGAGTCTGTAGATTTAGTGATGCTTTGGATGACTGGCTCCTCGCAGGACGTGGTTATTTCAGTAACTGGCTGAACCAAAACAGGAGCCCGGTCTTTTTTCAGGTGGACTGAAAGCAGTGCAAAGAAGATTAGAAAATGGGAGTACAATAAGCTAGTATGTTGAATTCTTTTCATGTTAACCGGTTTGAAACTTGCCGTTTTTAACATCTGTACGTTTTTGGGACGTCGAAACCCGGCAGTAGATACTTTAAAAGTTCGTTTTCTCTCAAAAGCTTAGCCTCTCAAAACCCATTTAAGCTGACTTCTTGGACAGACATTAAAATGGGGCTTCATCCCGGTTCAGGAAGAAAAGAGGTTCGAAGGGTTAACAATGAAAAGATTTACAATAAGTGTGCCAGATTTCATCCTGATCTGTGGCTTATTCACAGCAGGCGAAGGCGACTGGGAGAGTCGATGGATACGTTTCATGGAGATTATAATTAAAAAGTTTGTAAAAATATGTTCAATAATGTTCTATGTTCATTCTATGAGTAACGCACTATCCAATAAGTGTAGTACGAATTGTACTGTTAAAGGTTCCGGATACAAGGGGTATTGACCGGTAAATGACTAGTGGATGCTATCCACCCAGCTATCAGCTTGAAATATAGGGCTAATTTTCAACAGCCACAATAGCTGGAACACTCTATTGTAAGGGGTAGCAAAAATGGTGAAAGGATAAAACTGGTATACAATGCAAATATATAAATATTCAATAATAATTGCAGGATATGAGGAATATTTAGCTTTTTTTTAGGAATAACTATTCCATCACCAACATCTTCTTCACTTCCTTCCATTCTCCTGCTTGCAAGGTGTACAATAACAAGCCGGCGGGCAGATCTTTTTTATTGATTCTAAGCTCGTTCAGACCGGCATCGAAGGTGTCTTCGATCTGACGGAGCATCCTGCCGTTTAGGTCATGGATAGTTAGCGTAGCCGGGCTGCTTTCCGGTAAATGGAAGCGAACGACCGTATGTTCCTGGAAAGGATTGGGGTGGTTTTGAAGCAACTCAAACGCCGCTTCCGGATTGTGAGTGTCCTGAAAAACGAGCCTGATCCCTTTTTGATGGCCCTGGAAATCAAACGCCTCAGCAGCAGTCACGCGGGAATTGAGCTCGATAGCTTCTGAAATTCGGGTTTCCTTTAAACTGTTGAAGGTTAGTTTGATGAGCGATGCGTCCGGGTCAAAATCGCCCGGCTGCATTTGATTCCAGCTTACTGTGATCAATCCATCTGCTATTTGCGTCAAACCTACATTTTCTTCCCGGAAAAGACCGTATCGAATATCTTTAAGCTCAAGTAATCCGGGATCAAAGGAGAAAGTGAACTGACACCCCATGGTCTTGGCCAAATCACCTAAAGTCAGAACGATCTCTGCTGGTTCACCGGCTGCGAGGAGCTGTTCAGTAACCAGCATCTCCATCGGTCCGGTCATGCTGCGAGGCTCCTCGGCAATTAGCGTCTGACTTAAGCGGGCGCTGCCGTTCACATCACCGATCTTAACCGCTACAAAATTAGCTTCGTCAAAAGTGCCGATCAGGTTGTTAACGTTCACTACTTCAGGAATGCCACCTGCCCATGGACGCTCAGGAGCTTCAAAAACATGATCCCTTCTGACAAAACGCCAGCTGTTGTTATTTGGAAAAGTATCATTAATGCTAAGGATAAGCTTTCTGAGGTGTATCAGGTCAAGCGAAGTCACGGAGTTAGAGCGGTTAACGTCAGCAGCAATGACCTGATAGGGGGTCTCCAGTTTTTGTACGCCGAGTATGTGCTTGCTGACCAGAACGAGGTCATAGGTGGATACCCCGTTTCTATAATCATCATTTTTAAAGGGCTCTACGGAGTAATCCTGCCCTTCCTCCAGATCGACGAATTCGAAAACTCCGTCAAAATCGGTCCGCACATTACCAGATCGGTTGCCGCTCAGGCGTACGGCTACGTTTTCCATAGGGATGTCTTCTTCCGTGTAAATGGCTCCTGCAATGCGGCCGTTTTCTATCCCTCCGCCGCAGAACCGGCCGTTGTCCTGGACTACGATGAAGGTTTCACAGGCATTTTTATTGCCTTTTTCGTCCCAGGCGTACACCTCGACCGGCAATGTTTCATTAAAGGGGTCCAGGCAAGAAACCATCAGTGAGGTCTGGTTGACATCAGGGGCTTCTCCTTTGCGGTGGATGGAATAAGTCACCTTACCGGAACAATCAAAAACCTCGCTTCCGATCAAAGACCGTGCCGGAACCAGATTCATGCCGAAATCGGGCACCCCGTTGCCGTCCTGATCAACGGGCATCAATTCTACTGTAACACCCTGGATACAAATGGGGGAAGGCGCCTTACAATCTTCTACCTCAAATGGAATGCTTCTCACGATGAAATTGCCGCAAGGGTCAACAACTCTGACCTGGAGGCGGTGATTACCAATAGGCAGGTCGGCAGTGAACATGAATTGCCGGCCTTCTTTGACCAACATGGGAGAATTGGTAATTTCCACCATAAATGCACCGTCGGCATTTTCATCCAGAAACACTCTGGTCTCGAGTTCTTCCGGGGTGCAATTGTCGTCTACACTGAAGGGCACCATAACCTGCCCCTCGCATACATCATCAGGCCCGCTTGGGGTATCGTAGCTGCAGAAGGCACTCAGCGTCTCAAACCTGAGCACGGGAGATTCCTGATCATATACTTTGATGATCTGTGAATATTGATAATATCCGCCGGCTATGCCGGTACGAAGGAAGCCGTCCGTTTCGTCGTTATTTTCATCTATATAAAAAGCGCCGTCTCTTCTTCTGAGCAGGTACACTTCTTCTCCCACTATTCCATTTTGGTTTTCATCCCTTCCAATAACCAGCGGATCGCTTTGGCCGTCATATTCACACCAGTTGATAATGGTGTAGGTTCTGAAAATTTTAAAACAGGCATCGTCAGCTGCATCAAAGGTTTCGTCTTCTACATTTACCACCAGGTTTTCACAAGCCAGGAGTTGGTACAATAAGGTGTCGGGTTCAACGCGACCGCATATGATGGAAGATTCATCTTTTGGAAGCCTCAGCTCATAATCAAAAATGCCTACGATGGTAATGGTTTGCGTACAGATACCGGAGGTATTACCGGAGGCATCTTTAGCCTGGAAACGGCGCGTGATGGTCCCGAAGCCACATTCATTAACTTCGACGACCGGCGCCAGTTCTTTTACTGTAGCGCCACAGTTATCGGTAGCTTCCGCCTTGCCGTAATATTGCTGCAGAATGGTAGTATCACCGTATTCATTGCGATTGATCAATGCAGTATCGCAGTCGACGGTAACATCATCAGGTGCATAGCAGACTGGAGGCACTTTATCTTCGATCTGCAATAAGGACCAACAGCTGTTTTCATTACCCGATTTATCCGTGACTTTCATTTCGATAGTCACAATAGTACCGATGTCACAACAATTGACCACGACTTCATCCATGAAAGCAGAGTAATAAATACTCCCCTTTCTGGTGACGACGATCTGATCTTCAAAGCGCCAGATGTTTGCCCCGGCATCTTTTACCAGATCATCAAAGGTATAGAATCCTTCTCCCCCGCTCAGCACTGCATCTACATATGCATCCAGACAATCCTCCTGGATCTCTCTTCTCAACTGGCGGGAAGCGATCTCACAATTATCGGTGCTGCCCTCATCCACGTCGCTGTATTCAACGCTGCCGATCCCTTTTCCACCCAGCGAAATATTCACAAGATCAAAACAAACAGGCGCCGGAGGAGTGCGATCCACCACTTCAAATTCACACTTGAGCACCTCGGCCGTATTTCCACAAACGTCACTGACGTAATAATAGAAGTAGTGCCGGCCGATCGGTATTCCCGTAGCCAGGTAACCGGCTTCCGGGTCACCAAGGATAGGTTCATTTCTTTTGACAAAAACAGAATCCCCCGTCGGAATACCGAAAATGTCCAGTTCCGCTTCTTTGGTATACACTTCTACCGTATAGGTCCAGTCAGGATTACAATCGTTGACAACAGGCCTGGGAACTTCGATGCTGGCCGTGCAGTCAAAAGGCCCGGTGGAATAGCTGTAGTTCACGGGACGGCAGAATACCTGAGGGGCGTCGAAATCCCCGTACTTAATTTCTTGTTGGATGGTGTCCCTGGGATCCTCCGGAGTACACCAGTTGGTGATCACCCAGGTTCTGATCAATTTATATCCGCAAGCTACAGCTGAGGAATCATCACGGAAAGAAATCGCATAATTGCAGAATACGGTATCTGCGGCATAGACGTATTGCTTATTGCCAAAGGCATTGAAGTAATAAGGAGCGCCGGCCTCTTCGGGCGTCAACTGGTAGTCTTCTCCTTCAGCGCAAAAACTGATCAGGGTGTCTTTCAGATCATCGTAAAACAACTCGGGCTGCAGAAAAACGAATTCGATCCTGGTGACGGCGGAGACATTCCCTTTCTCGTCTGTCGCCTGCAGGTGTCTTTCGATGCGGCCACTTACCTCGCATTCGCCTTCTGAAGGAAAAAAGTGATCGGTAACCAGCAATTTGATATTGGAACGATCGGAGCAATTATCGGTTAAAGCCGTATCGATATTGAAGATATTGCGATCGCGAAGGCGCTGCCATATGCGACCGTTGAAATCATCCAGATCCCGGTTGAGTATGGAATCGATGTCGGTGCAGGTCAGGGTATCAGCTTTAAGGGGAGGGACTATTTGTGGCGGCGTTTTATCCTCGGCTGTGAGATTACCCCAGCAAACCAGTTCATCCTGTTCATCAAAAACTTCGTATGTAAATCTGCCGTGCCCTCTTACGTAATTAACCGTGCCGGAGCCATTAGGATAAGACACCAGGACGTTGAAGCCGGTGAGCGTATCTACCCCTGAACCTTTCAACACCATCGGAATGGTGATTTCCGCCTCGCAATCCGGGCCGAGCTGGACAATGACCTCTCCGATACAGGAATAGTCATTTTCCGGCATGAAATTTGTAGCAGATGAGGTGGAAGTTGCAGCGAAGGCATTTTCGTTAGAGGCAAGCAAATGAGAAAGGCCTGAAGAAGCACAGATCAGGCACAGCACCAACATTAACAACCAAGTAACGGCGTTTCGGTTCATTACGTGTAGAATTAGGTCGCAGATTCACAAGATTCATTCCCTCAGCACTCTCTCTTCCGGTCAATTAGTATTATTATGTTACGAAATTACTTTAATTTTTGCTAAATAAAAAGAATTATCATGTATTGGTAGGATGGAAGGCAAAAAATAATAGAAAAAGGGTAGCCTGGATAGCTCGGCTGGGCTTTATTAATTACAACTTAATCCCCACGATCAAGCCCAAATCCCAGTTTCCCTCCAGGTTGTCCACCACAGCATCTATTCTGAAGAGTCTCAGGGGCCCGATACCGATATTGTCGATGCCCAGGCTCAATTCAGTGTAAAAGGGCTGTTCTGTAGTGAGCAGATATTTTCCTCCGGCCACCATCATCCAGCCGAGCTTTCGAACGGCCGGTATTTTGTCAAAGAAGAAACCTTCGAAGAAGTGCTGATAATGAATTTCCAGATAAGCCTCAGCGGTGCTATGCGTATAATAAGGCAATTTAAAGAATGAAGAATGATAACGCGAAGGATTCCCCGTAGATACCTGGTTGCCATCGAAGTGCCGGAAGTCCATAAACTGTAGCCGGCGGTTGTTTAAGAACTTGCCGGCTTCTACCCTGACGGCGCTCCTACCCCACACTCCGGCGGGAATATAAGCATCTCTCAGCTGAAAGGCCAACTGATCAAAATTCACGTCACTGCCTAATCCCGCTACCCCTTTCCGATAAATGATCCAAAGATCAGGCCATTTTGACCCTTCCAGATACTTTCTGCCCGGATACTGCGAATATTGCTGTTTGATCCTGAAACGGACCGCCAGATCAAAAAGCAATGCCTGGTGAGGATCAAAAGCCGGATCGAAATCATCAGGCGCCAGAGGGTTATTGGAAGTAAAATCCTTGCGGTCCTGCTTGCGCAGGCTGTAATCGTCTTTGTTAACCAAGGCCATCCGACCGGCATATTCCAAAGAAGCCGTGAAATAGACCCCGTTCAGCAGCTCATGATTGAAGCCTAGCCGCAGGAACTCTTTTTCATAGATCTTCATGAAATTGTCGCGATACCACAGCGTAATTTGGCTGTTCAATGTCGGCAAAATGGGGTTGGAAGGATTAAACTGCGCTGTCGTTCTTCCTCCGGATATGGACAAGCGGCTGAAATGGGTGCGGTTGAAGTTGTAAATAAATTCCCCGGAAGCCCTCAACTGAGCATCCGAGAATCCGTAATTGAGTTTCGGGTTGATAGAAAACCACCGCATACTGTAGTCATCATAGTATTTCCGGTAAGTCACATCCAGGTCGGCATTTATACCTTGCACCGTATTGAATTGAAGCTTTGTCAACGGGGAGCCCAACGACCAGTATTCTTTGCGGTATGACCGCTGGTAATCGTATCCAAAAAGCAGGTCCAGAGGTGTAAACTTATTGTTTTTCGCGTCCACTGAATCCAGATAAGGCTTAGTTTTTCGGATTTCCTGCAAGCTGTCTTTTATAATATAATCGACCGTTTCTTCTTCGGTCAGCGGAATGGGCCGTACATCCGACCAATACTCCAACGGACGCTGATTCGCATTTTCTTCTATTCGAAAGATTTCATTGTCAAAGAAGCCTTCCAGAACATTCGGCTTCAGGTCATAGTCAGAATATATGGCGGTAAAAATACCCCTCAATTTAAACCCAAACAAACCCGCCTTAAAATCAATGGTTTGGGAAAAAATCTGCCATATATCAGGAGAGCGGACCGGCACGTATTGTTGTTGAATGGTCAGGGAGTCCAGGCCAGGTATTTTCATAGCGCCGGACATTAAGGTCAGGTCTACGGCCTGTATGTTCCACAAGTCTTCAATGATGTATAGATGGCCTTTGTAAACCGGATCCTCGCTTCTTTTCGGAATCACTTCAATTTTATTGATCAGCCGGCCTTCTTCATCCAGCAAGGTGCCTTCCAGCCGATACCGGTAATAACCAAAAGCATTGGAAGCAATTGGAGAAATGATCTGTCTGTTGTATAATGCATAGTTCCGGTAAAGATTAAAATCCATTTCGGAAGCCTGATTGAAGCCAAAACCGTTGTCATTGCCGCTAACCTTAGTGGATCGCATGATCTCTTTATATCGATCGGGCTGTTTAAAGTAGAGTTGAGCCTCTGACTCAGATAGGTATATGATTCCCTGCCGGTTAGAATCAAGATTTCCGTCGAGGTCGCCGACCTCCTGACCCAGGAATTTTTCAGGGGCGTTTAAAAATTTAATATTGCCTTTAATGTAGACATTGCAGGAGTAGGTTTCCACCTGTTCAAGGTAATATTTCCGCCTGGCCATAGCTTCTCTGATCACCTGGTAGGCCGGATCCTCATCATTTGCTTTCACTACCACTTCCTTAAGATCAACGGCTTCTTTTTCCAGTACTACTTCCAGCGTAAGGATTGTATTTTGAACATTAATCTTTTTGATCAACTGTTTATATCCAATATATTGAAAGACAAGCTCATAATCTCCTTTTTCCAGATTGAGCTGAAACCGACCCTCGACATTGGAGGTCGTCCCTTTTGAAGTACCTTTGACGTAGATGCTTGCAAAAGGTAAAGGCTCACCTTCTTGGTCAATGATGCGGCCGTTTACCTGGGCGTGAAGGGCGAAAAGGCTGGAAAATCCAAAAAGTAAAAACGTGAAAATATTTTTCTTCATATCGGGTGTTATTCCTGATAAGCCGCGAAGCAGACTGAAAAGTACAATCATCGCACTGGCGCCATATCTTTAATCCAGCTTTCCCATGCTTTCCTTTAGGTAAAAGCGCTCTTCCCATCTCCTCGATTGATTCATCTGTCCTTTTAGTAACGGCAAAAGGGTAACAAAATGTTGCATTCCGGCTTGTCGAATAACTGCTTTTCGCATATCGCTATTTTCGGAGGTTAACAAAGAAGTCAACATTGTTACTTTCTCTTTTTCGGGTTCTCCGGAAAAAGCCAGATAAAGCGGGAGGGCCGCCAGGGTCAGTTCTTCTGAATAATTGACTTTAATAGCTTTATCGAAATATCCGTTAAGTCTTTGTTTTAAGGCCTCATTGTCGGAGCGGTTCAATGCCTCCAGCAACAGTTGCAACTCTCGATATTCAAAATTGTTCAGCATAAAGTCAAAGCTTCTTTCTAATATCGGAAGTCCTTCCATATCCCCGTAATGTGCTAAAAGAGCGGCGGCCGTCAGCCATTTCCAGCGATCATGTGAAAATCCGCTTTTCAGATCGGCGGCCTGCTCCAGCTCGAGTGCAAGCTTGCGGAGCTGATCCAAATGCCCGCCGGCATTCATTTTGATCAGGCTTCTGGCCACCAGGTGAGGCTCTGTATTTTTGTCCACCTTCCAGAATTGCAGCATCAGTTCGACCGACTGCTCATCGTGTGCATGGCCAAGGCCTTCCACCGCTTCTTTGACCCGGGCGGGAGAATTCTGCTGGGGCCGGGCAAGAATGGTCCTGGCTTTTGCAAGTTTTTGCTGCTGTCCACGCCAGGTTTCAAGGGCCATCAACTGTAGCATGGAATCTTTGTGCTCCAACAAGGGCTTCAGGTAAAGGTTGGCTTCCCCGACAGGCCAGTAAAAGTCATTAAAATCGGCTAATGCTCTAAGTATTCGATCGGACTCTTCGCTCTGAAGCTCTTCCCTGAGTTTGGGTCTGCTGATGTTTTTGGGCGTAAACGACGATACGTCGCCATCTTTGTCTCTGAAAAGATCGAGCCAGTCTTTTTTATCGTAATAATCATCTTCTGTAATGGTGACGGACGTAGTGAAAAGCTTTTGCAGATCACCAGTCCCTAAGATGAGCTGCACCTCAGTTTCCCAGTAATCACAAACGGCTTGGGGTAAAGGAAAAAGGGAGACCGACAAGCTTTTTTCTTCGCCCGCCGGCAGGTACACAGGCGAGACAAGGTCGAGAACAGTCTCCTGCCGGTGAACGGGAAAGCCAACAGACAAACCAGGAAATACGGGCGGCTCGACCGGCTCCTCCTGACAAACTTCCAGTGCGAGGAAAGAACTCGTGGCGCCCAGGGCCTCTATAACCACCATTTCTTTTCCCCCATTGAACAGCCTAAGTTCCCATTCTAAATTTTTTCTGTTAAAATTTTGCTCTTTGATAGTAACCTGTCCTATCGCATTACTAACAAAAAACAGCCCTAAAATAAACGTTATGTTTAAGCGCATGTATCGAAATTTAAATAAACATTCAACAAAACTCCTTTTTTTACAGATTAGCTGATTTTTAAGCATTTAGCAAGAGGAAAAAGTCCATAGCCGGGGTGACATTTGTCATCAAAAGGCCTTTTTATTAAGGCTAGTTTTACAAAAAGCCAATAAAAAAAGATCGAGGCTGACTCAAAATGTATTTCACAGTCAAACAAGCCTGCGAAACACCTTTTGAGACAGTTCCGATGCATTTAAGGACTTGTTACTAATATGCAAACAAAAGATCTTAACATCCAGGCGCAAACGTCGATTTCCAGCAGTTGTTACCACTGCGGGGAAGCCTGCGAGAACGACCGCATAGTGTTAGAGGACAAAGCTTTTTGTTGTGAAGGTTGTAAAACTGTTTACGAGATTCTAAACAACAATGATCTGTGTCAATATTACCACATAGACGAAAATGCCGGTATATCGCTAAAGGGACAACCAGCATTGGAATATGCTTACCTGGATGATCCGTCGGTACAGGAAAGGCTGATAGATTTTACCGATGGAAAAAGGACGCGGATCAGCTTTTATCTGCCGCAGATTCATTGCGCCTCCTGCATCTGGCTACTCGAGAACTTATACAAACTAAACGAAGGCATTACTCAATCCAGGGTAAATTTTTTGAAAAAGGAAATCCATTTGAGTTATGAGGAAGGCCTTACGGATTTACGTAAGGTGGCGGAACTATTGGCCAGCCTGGGCTACGCTCCCAGCATTAACCTGGGCGATCTGGATCAGCAGGACAAGCCAGTTATCGAGCGCAAATTCTACTACAAAATGGGAGTGGCGGGTTTTGCCTTCGGCAACATCATGCTGCTCAGTTTTCCGGAATACCTCGGGCTTGATAAAACGACGGACGGCATGTTCTTCCAGGTCTTCGGCTATCTGAACATACTGTTGGCCCTTCCGCTGGTCTTTTACAGCGGCCGGGACTATCTGCAATCAGCCTGGCAAGGATTGAAGCAAAAGACCTTAAACATAGATGTCCCTATTTCCTTAGGCATTCTGACCCTTTTTGGGAGGAGTGTTTTTGAGATCATTACGCACACCGGCGCCGGATACCTCGATAGCCTTGCCGGCCTGGTGTTCTTTTTATTGATCGGCAAGTGGTTTCAGCAACGCACCTACCATCACATTTCATTTGAGAGAGACTACAAGTCCTACTTCCCTATTGCGGCGCTTTTAAAGGACGATAGCGGGCAGCGCTCGGTTTCACTGGACCGGCTGGAGCCCGGACAGACCATCATCGTCAAGCATCAGGAGTTGGTTCCGGCCGATGCCATCCTTTTGAAGGGAGAAGCCCAGATTGACTACAGCTTCGTCACGGGCGAGTCGGCCCCGGTTCATTGCAAAACCGGGGACAAGGTATTTGCGGGAGGCCGTCAGGTAGGCAATACCCCCATAGAGCTTAGTCTAACCAGGCGGGTTTCCCAGTCCTATTTAACGGAATTGTGGAACGACGAAGCTTTCACCAAGAAAATAGATTCCAATACGATAAAGCTGGCGGACCAGGTCGGCAAGGCATTTACCATTGTGATCTTATTGATCGCTTTTGCCACGCTCTTTTACTGGGCGCCCAGGCATTTGCCTACTGCCGTTAATGCTTTCACGGCGGTGCTCATTATTGCCTGTCCCTGTGCGGTAGCGCTTGCTATTCCCTTCATTTTCGGCAATGCCATCCGCATACTGGGGCGTCACCGCTTTTTTCTCAAAAACACTTCAGTAATCGAACGGCTGGCTCAGATTCGGCATGTCATTTTTGACAAAACCGGCACCATTACCCAACGTGAAGAGGGGCACATCAGCTTTGAAGGTGCGCCGCTGGACTGGACGGAACGCCAGGCTTTGTTGCGGCTTACGGAGCAATCCACGCATCCCGCCAGCCGGAGAATTCATCAATTTCTGGAACAACTCAACGGACATAAAAGCACTACGCTGGATGAAGACCTGCTACAGGTAAAGGAATGGAAGGAAGTGATCGGCAAGGGCATTCAGGGCATCGTAGCACATAAGTTCATCAAGATAGGCTCCTCTGATTTTATGGACAACTTTCTTGAAAGCCGGTGTACGGAAGGCAACGGCGTTTACATACAGATCAATGATGAAATTCGAGGCTGTTTTAAAATGGATCATCTCTTGAGGGAAGGTGCCTGGGAAGTACTGGAATATTTTAAAACCCGGGGGCCGATTTATTTGCTTTCGGGTGACAATGACAAGACGAGAAGCCTCCTGTCGCCTATGTTTGACGGGGAAAGCAGGCTGAGGTATCGCCAGAGTCCGAAGGACAAGCTGAATTTTGTAAAAGATTTGCAATCGCAAGGCAAAGAAGTGATGATGCTGGGAGATGGATTGAATGACGCCGGCGCTTTACAACAAAGTGATGCCGGGTTGGTCGTTTCGGAAAACACCAACAACTTCACACCTGCCTGTGACGCTATCCTGGAGGCTGGGCAGTTCGGGCTGCTTCCGCGCTTTATGGAGTTTGCGCGCAAGAGCATCCGGCTGGTCTACTGGGCTTATGGATTTGCACTGATTTACAATATTATCGGTTTGAGTTTTGCGGTCCAGGGATTGCTATCCCCTATTGTAGCCGCCATTCTGATGCCGTTGAGTTCGATTTCCATTGTCACTTTCGGCATGTTATCCAGCAATTTCACTGCCCGACGAATGGGATTGTGAGGAGGTGACAATGGGCAGTATTTCTCGAATTTCAGGTAATAAAGATAATAGCATAAAACAATCATATAGATATTTAAATACTTCAATTCAAAGGAATTTGGAGGTTGATTTTTTTTTAAAAAAAAAGTGATATACAGCGGAAAGGCGGTCAAAATAATAGCACTTTTTACTTATAAAAAAGTACTATTCACTCCCCCAAAAAGCGGTTTTGGAGTAGATGACAAAAATCACCCCCTGGTCTGATGATTATCATGCGAGCGGGTAGCCTCTGCCGGTATATTGCACAAAAATGACAAAACATGAAGGTGATCATTCTATTAATCCTTTTGAGTTTGATTATCGCTCTGGGGTTCCTCATGGCCTTTTTGTGGGCGGTAAAAAGTGGGCAGTACGACGATGATTACACCCCATCGGTAAGAATTCTGCTGGACAAGGAACAAACAGAAAACAACAATAAATCTTAAAAATTCTGACCTAATGGCACGAGTAGAAAAATTTGCGTACGACAATGCCATTGTTCGCAATTTTGCAATTGCTACCATTATTTTTGGTGTGATCGGCATGCTGGTAGGGGTTATTGCCGCCCTTCAGCTGGTCATTCCCGCCTTGAATCTGGGCATTGCAGAAACGACCTTTGGCCGTATTCGTCCGTTGCATACTAATGCAGCGATTTTTGCATTTGTGGGTAACGGTATTTTTATGGGCGTCTACTATTCCTTGCAGCGCCTGTTGAAGACCCCCATGTACAGCAAGACATTGAGCAACATTCATTTTTGGGGCTGGCAAGCGATCATTCTGGCGGCCGCGATCACCTTACCACTGGGCATTACCAGTTCTAAGGAGTATGCCGAACTTGAATGGCCCATTGACATTGCTATTGCTGTTGTATGGATCGTTTTTGGCATCAATATGTTCGGGACCATCCTCAAACGGCGGGAGAATCACCTGTATGTAGCAATTTGGTTTTATATTGCTACCTGGGTGACCGTGACGGTCTTGCACGTAGGCAACAACCTGGAGATCCCTGTGAACATGTGGAAATCTTATCCGGTATTTGCAGGTGTTCAGGATGCCCTGGTGCAGTGGTGGTACGGCCACAATGCGGTGGCTTTCTTTTTGACCACCCCTTATCTGGGACTGATGTATTATTTCCTTCCCAAAGCCGCCAATCGTCCGGTATATTCCTACAAACTGTCCATTATTCACTTCTGGGCGTTGATATTCATTTACATTTGGGCGGGACCACACCATTTATTGTACACCTCTCTTCCAGATTGGGCGCAATCGTTGGGTAGTGTGTTCTCCATCATGCTGATCGCGCCGTCCTGGGGCGGTATGCTGAACGGTCTGCTGACGCTTCGCGGCGCCTGGGACCGGGTGCGTCAGGATCCTATCCTGAAGTTCATGGTGGTTGCGGTTACGGCTTATGGTATGGCGACTTTCGAAGGCCCCATGCTATCGCTGAAGTCTGTGAACGCCATCAGCCACTTTACCGACTGGACCATTGGCCACGTACACATCGGCACATTAGGCTGGAATGGTTTTTTAACCTTCGGCATATTATACTGGCTGATGCCACGCATCTATCAGACCAGGCTCTATTCCATGAAAATGGCCAACGCCCATTTCTGGATCGGTACGCTGGGTATTTTGTTCTACGCCATTCCGTTATACTGGGCGGGCTGGACGCAGAGTCTGATGTGGAAGGAATTCACTCCTGACGGGTTCCTGAAGTACGGAAACTTTCTGGAAACGGTTACACAACTGATCCCTATGTATGCGCTTAGAGCATTGGGCGGCACGCTGTACTTTGCCGGTATGATCATGGCGGTATACAATCTGTTCAAGACCATGGGGCAGGGCAAACTATTGGCCTACGAAGAAACCGAAGCGCCTGCTCGTGAGGTACACGTTAAGCACAAGGGCGAACACTGGCACAGATGGATCGAAAGACGTCCGGTGCAGCTGTTGATCGGCGCCACCATTGCCATCCTGATCGGTGGTATTGTGGAGATATTCCCAATGGTCATGATAGACGAACAAGTTCCTAAGATCGAATCGGTCAAACCCTATACTCCGCTCGAACTGGCGGGTAGAGACATTTACATCCGCGAAGGCTGTCTGGCTTGCCACTCTCAAATGATCAGACCGTTCCGCTCTGAAACGGAGCGCTATGGTGATTATTCCAAATCAGGAGAGTTCATCTATGACCGTCCGTTCCTTTGGGGTTCCAAAAGAACCGGACCGGACCTCCACAGGATAGGTGGAAAATATCCTGACAGCTGGCACTATAACCACATGCTGGATCCGGAGAGTATGTCTCCCAACTCCATCATGCCGCCTTATCCATGGTTAATTCGCAAAGAACTCAGAACAAACGATATTCCCGATAAGATCAGGACGTTGCAATTCCTCGGCACCCCTTATCCTGAAGGATATGCCGACATTGCTATTGACGATCTGGAAAAGCAAGCAAAAATAGTAGCCGAAAGCCTGCGTAAGGACGGCATTCAGGATGAAAATCTCGAAAAACGAGAGATCATCGCTTTGATCGCCTACCTGCAGCGCCTGGGAACAGACATCAACCCAAGGCCACAAGCCGGTAACTAAGGAAAAAGGTTGCCTCCCATTCAGGCGGCAACCCCTTTCCAGCTTATTTATTAAAATCGCAAAAATCAATCATTATGTATAAGCATCTTTTGGAAAGCGCCGGGAATATCAACTGGATGGCCATTTTTGCCCTGATCACCTTTTTTACAGTCTTCGTGATCAGCGCCATTACGGTAATCCGAAAGAACCCGGAATACATCAACAAGATGTCTCATCTTCCACTGGAAGACCACACTCCTCAAACTTCTGAAAAAAGCGAAAATGAAAAATAAAAATATAGCCATTATTGTTCTAACGCTGTCCTTTCTGTTGCAATCCGCCTACCTCTGGGCAGCTGCTGACACCGGTGATCAGGGTTCCGGCGGAGGGTACTTCTACGATAAGCTGCTGGCCAACGGTTTGTTGCTCTTTGCAGGCCTGGCCATTATCGGCGCCTTCTTCGCCTTATTTCAACTGCTGAACATCATGATCAAGGTTCAGCAGATACGGATCTATCAGGAGCAAGGATTCACAGAGTATCTAAAAGAGGTGAAAAAGCCCAAGCAGAGCCTTTGGGACAGATTGTACAAACGCTGGACCAACGTGGTGCCCATCGAAAAGGAGAAAGACATTCTCATGGACCACAACTACGACGGCATCAAAGAGCTCGACAACAGCCTCCCGCCATGGTGGGTCGCCATGTTTTACATTACCATCGCTTTCGCAGTGGTCTACATGGCTTATCACCACTTCTCCGGCTACGGACTAAGTTCGGCTGAGAAGTATGAGCAGGAAATGGAAAAAGCCGAAGCTGCCGTACAGGCTTATCTATCCAAGCAAGCTAACCTGGTGGACGAAACCAACGTAAAAATGCTTACCGAGGCTGCTGACCTGGAAACCGGTAAGATCATTTACGAAACCAATTGTGCCGTTTGTCACGGACAAATGGGAGAAGGCGGTATCGGCCCTAATATGACCGACAACTATTGGATACACGGCGGTTCTATTCAGGATATTTTCAAAACCATCAAGTATGGCGTTCCTGATAAAGGAATGGTGGCCTGGAAAGCTCAGCTCAGTGCCGGGGATATGGCCAAAGTTTCCAGCTACATCAAAGCGCTGGTCGGCACCGACCCGCCGAACCAGAAAGAACCACAAGGTGAATTGTACGAAGAGCAGGTGGAAAATGAGGCAGTACAGGATACCACAGACAATAAAGCCATTGGTATGGCGCAATAATATTCTACAGAGGCCGGCGATCCACTTTGGATCGCCGGTCCTAACAATCAAAAGAGATGCTAGATCAACAAATGGAACCTATCAAAGACACGGAAGCTTACCGCGACAAAATAGCCACGGTAGACGAAAGGGGGAAACGGTTGTGGATTTATCCAAAAAAGCCCAAAGGCCGTTATTACACGGCGCGCACCTATGTCAGCATTGCCCTGCTGGCCTTTTTGTTTTTAGCGCCTTTCATTAAGGTGAACGGAGAGCCGCTATTGTTATTTAATATCCTCGAGCGCAAGTTCATTCTTTTCGGCTTGTTATTCACTCCTCAGGACTTCCACCTCTTCGGATTGGCTATGATTACGCTAATCGTGTTCATTATTTTGTTTACGGTAGTGTATGGACGCTTGTTCTGCGGTTGGGTCTGTCCACAAACCATTTTCATGGAAATGGTATTCCGAAAGATCGAATATTTCATTGAAGGAGATGCCAACGCCCAAAGACGACTTAACAACCAACCCTGGAATACGGATAAAATCATCAAAAAGACCCTCAAGCAGGGTATTTTCTTTGCCATCGCCGTATTGATCGCCAACACCTTCCTTGCCTATATCATTGGCGTAGAAGAAGTGCTGCGTATTGTTAGTGAGCCCATTTCCAAAAACTGGCAGGGCTTCATCGCAATGATCCTGTTCAGCGGCGCTTTTTATTTTGTTTTCTCCTACATGCGCGAACAGGTGTGCATCGCCGTCTGTCCTTACGGACGACTACAGGGCGTTATGCTGGATAAAAACTCCATCATCATTGCTTATGACTACGTCAGGGGAGAGCCGCGTGGAAAACTCAGAAAATCAAGAAAACAACAAGCGGCTTCAAAGGTCACCCAAAAGGTGGCCGGTACGCCTGAAGGTGCAGTTGATACCCAACCCCCTCTTGGCGATTGTATCGATTGCAAATTGTGCGTGCAGGTCTGTCCCACCGGCATCGATATCAGAGACGGCACCCAGCTGGAATGCGTGAACTGCACCGCTTGTATTGACGCCTGTGATGAGGTGATGGATAAGATCGACCGGCCGCGTGGCCTGATCCGCTTTGATAGCGATAACGGTATTCAGACAAGCTCAAGAAAAATATTTACGCCCAGAGTGATTGCCTACACGGCCTTATTGGGTGTGCTGCTTGCGGTCAATGCTTTCTTATTGACCAGCCGCACTAATATCGAGGTCCTGATCTTGCGTACGCCTGGTATGCTGTATCAGGAGGTCGATGAAAATTATCTAAGCAACTTGTATAATTACCAGGTCATCAACAAAACAAATGAGGAATTCCCGATAGAGTTCCGGCTGGCTGGCGGACTGGACGGCAGAATACGCACCGTGGGCGAAGTACCGGATACCAAAGCAGCAGATGTCGTAGAAGGCGCCTTTTTTATCGAATTGAACAAAAATGAACTGGACAGCCGAAAGAACCGGATCACAGTGGAAGTCTACTCAGGAGATGAATTGATCGACCGGGTGAAGACGAACTTTTTGGGGCCGGTGAAATAGTAGAAGGTAGAAAGTAGAAGGATATCTGGAGAGCTGAAAATAAAAGTCAATTTAAGTCAACGTGAGCACGCCAATACCTTCCTGCAACCGGCAGGACAACGTGAGCGCATAAAAAGAAGAGACCATGAAATTTAACTGGGGCACAGGAATCGCACTATTTTATTCTGTTTTCGTATTGGTATTGGTGTGGCAGGTGATCAAGTCCACCCAATACGACCACAGTTTGGTGTCAGATCATTATTATCAGGATGATATCAATTATCAGAAACATTACAATAAGCTGATCAACAGCCAGGAGTTGAATGAGCCGCTGCAGATCGCAAAGACGGAACAGGGCAGTTTTGTGGAATTGAAATTTCCCGCCGAGTTGGCGGACGTCAAGGGCAATATACATTTCTTTTGCCCTTCCGATAGCAAACAGGACTTCAAGCTCCCGGTCAATACCAGCGGCACGAATAAACAATTCGTCCCTATCAGCGGATTGAAAAAAGGACTTTGGAAGGTCAAAGTAAATTTTGAAGCCGGAGGGAAGAAGTTTTATGAGGAAGAAACAGTAATCTTTTAAAATTCAATAGTTGGCGGGCTGCGCCCGCCAACTATTGAATAATTTGATTTTATGGAATGGTGGACCGCTTTCATGTTGGGATTAGTAGGTAGTTTGCACTGTGTGGGCATGTGCGGGCCAATCGCTATGGCTCTACCCTATCAGAGCAGCTATCGCTGGCAGGTAGCAGGCAAGATGATGTTGTATCAGAGTGGCCGGATACTGACGTATACCCTGCTGGGCACCGTTTTAGGCTTGTTCGGCATGGGCATTTTCATTGCCGGGATACAGACGTATGTGTCGGTGATTTTAGGTGTTTTGCTGGTTTTGGTGGCGCTTTTTTCCTGGAATATGGAGGCGCAGATTTTACGGTTGCCTTTTATGCAGAAGCTGAACAGCTGGGTCAAACAGCAATTAGGCTTGCTGCTTCGAAAATCCGGCGCCAAAAGCCTTTTTATGGTCGGCATGCTGAACGGACTGCTGCCCTGCGGGCTGGTTTACATGGCCATTATCGGCGCATTGACCACTCATAATATTGTGGAAGGCGCCGTTTACATGGCCAGTTTCGGGCTCGGCACTCTCCCCTTGATGCTCGCCACCTCTGTCGCCGGACAGTTCATCGGCATCAGTTGGCGCAATCGCGTACGCAAGCTGGTCCCGGCTGTCCTCTTAGTCATTGCCTTTCTGTTGATCATGCGAGGCTTGAATTTTTATGTCCCCTCCGAACTGCGTTTCCTGCAGGATATGAGTAATGTGCCGATGTGCCATTAGGGTATTGTAAATAAATGGTGCAGTATCAAAGAAAAGCTTCATAAAAGTTAGTTCAATCTTCTTCTCTCAGTCCATCAACATAATCCTGAGTATCTTGATCCCATATGCCTGTTCCTGCTCCTACAAAGACATCCAAGAGGGCCTCCATCTTTTTTAAATTAATCATCCTGGCAACCTCATTTTGGATAGCTTCCAGTTCAGGCAACCCCATCCTCCGCCAAAGGCGGATATAAACATAAGAACAAATGAACATACCAACCTCCAATCTTCACCTTAACACTCATTTTAAACCACAAACAAATATTTCATTTTAAAATACATGAAAAATACCGCTTTCTCCACTCCCACTTATTGTAAAAAGCACACCAAAGCAAAAATTTTTATTTTCGGGAAAAAAATATTTTTATTTGGATTTTTCGACTTTTTACAAACCTAAAATTTGGGTTATGACGTTATTAATGTATATATTTCACTATAATTTTGTTAACCAAACCCAATGGGGAATGAAGAGATCGATTAAACGTAGGTTACTCAGAGCCAAGATCACGCTAAATCTGACACTGCAAAAAATCCTAGACATCAATCGATTACGCAAACAACTACCCTACCTCGATAACCCCAACAAAGCTCAAAAAGAACTTAAGGAAGAGTTGAGAGTGCTCAATAAAATCGCGGAAAAGCAGGCCCTGCTCATCAGGCATTACGAAGACAGCCTGGGAAGCAGAAAAGAACGCGTTTAATAAGTAAGCAAACCAAATATAAGTTTTATTGGCGCCTTAGGCGCCAATAAAACTTATATTTAAGCACTTATTACAGGTAAACTAGCTTTTTCTTACAAAAATGGCAACAATCGCGGAAGTGAGAATGCCCATTACTGCTCCTCCGATAACCCCCTGGAGTATATAAGATTTCATGGTGAAATAATTCTCTGCTTCCGCCTGTGTCATCTTGTCATTTTCCACCGCATATTGGATCGCGTTTGGAAAGTAATCCGGTGTGATAACAGCATGTGTTAAATACTGCGCCAGCGGGCTCAATATCACCACCACCAGCGTAATGATTAAGCCGGCTACGAAACCCTGTTTCCAGCTCATTTTGCCGTTGTAATAATTCTTCCTTTTATCCATCAGGGCAAAAACGTAAATGGCAATGGCCACAATTGCAAAGAAATTGGTGTAAACGGGATGCTTGTCAATGTGGACGTCATGCAGACCTACCGTCTTTTCCAATAAAAGCCAGGCCAATGAGGCAATAAAAAAAATAAGCCCCCACTTGATCTCATTTTTGTACTTTTCCATGAGTTGGTGTTTAATAAGGTTTAAGTAAGCGTGCAAATTTGCACAGCTGATAAAATTCTTTTTTGCGTGTTTTGCCGAAGAAAATCTGTGATTTTCTTCGGCAAAACACGCAAAATAGAATCCTTTAAGCCGAGCAAACCTGCCGGCTGTCAGGCGGGAGAAGTAGCTGACTTTTTATACAACCCCTGTTTTATAGTATAACTTCCCCCGCACACGGGGGAAGTTTTACTTAAAATTTCCTGCTATTTAAGTGAGCGATCAATTTCAAATAATGGTTATTGTCTTACAAAATAATCTTTTTGTTTAAAAAACCCAAAAAAATAAACATTTTGTAGACAAACTTATATGTGTTTCTCATGTTTATTATTCCTGCCATAAACCGTATCTTTGCTTCGAAGGATTGAAATCAAAAAAAAACTACTGATACTGAACTTCATTTATGAGAATCCCTGCTATTTTATATCCACTACTGATCAGTGCCTGTCTCCTACTGTTCTGGAGATGTGAATCCAGGCAAGCGAATGATGAACATTACTCAAAAGAGCGGACAATGATTGACTGGCAAGGGCATCGCGGAGCCCGGGGCCTGGTACCGGAAAACTCAGTACCTGCTTTTCTGAAAGCCTTAGCGTACGAGCAGATCCAAACGCTGGAAATGGATGTTGCTGTTACTAAAGATAGCGTGATCATTCTTTCGCACGAACCCTGGATGTCTCATAATATTTGTAGCCGCCTGGAAGGACTCCCCGTCACGAAAGAAGAGGAAAAAGAACTGTCTATTTTTCAAATGACCTATGCGGAAACAAAAATGTTCGACTGTGGAAGCCGGGGCAATGAAAACTTTCCCGGACAAACGCCGTTGAAGGTTCAAAAACCAGCCCTTTCTGAAGTCGTTGAAGCCGTTGAAAATTATTGCCTGAGAAACGAACGGGAACAGCCTTTCTACAATATCGAGATCAAATCCCGCCCTGCATGGGATCAGTTCTATACGCCCGCCCCGGAAACTTTTGCCGAATTGCTGATAAAGGAAGTAAAACGACTTGATATTTACGAAAAAACCTGCATCCAGTCTTTCGACCCCAGGGCCTTGAATGCCGTTCATAAACTGGACAGCAGCATCACCACTGCCCTGCTTGTCGATAACATACAGGGGGTGGAAGGGAATCTTCAAAAAATCGGCTTTAAGCCCGACATTTACAGTCCGCACTACAAACTCGTCAATGCCGGAGTAGTTAAAGAAGTGCATGACAAAGGGATGAAACTGATCCCCTGGACGGTCAATGACCCCTCTGATATGAAAGCTTTGATCCAACTTGGCGTAGACGGTATCATAACGGATTATCCCAACCGCATTCCTAAGCAATAGCCTTATTGAGGTAAGCCAGCGCCAATCGGATCTTATGATAAGACACTTCTCCGTTCAGCGCTTCAAAGATGGGCTTAAGTTTATCGGGTTGTCCGATTTTTTCTATGACCTTTCTGACGGCCTCGATCTCTTTTTTGCTGATAAAGTGCTCTATAGGAACATCTTTACCTTCTTCATAAAGCGTGGCCATGTGTGAATACACCGTACTTTCGTTAAGGTCTCTTTTTTCGGCAATTTCCTCCACGGTCAGGCCTTGCCGGAATAACTCGAAGGAGATTTCCTGAGAGCTTCCGCCCATTTTTCGAAAATGTGCATTTCTATATAAGAAAATGGCTTCCATAAACTGGCTTCCGAACAGGTGCAGCTTCCGTTGGCTGACCCCCGGCACTTTGCGCATCACTTCGTCCGTCATGGGTTGCATGCGTACCATTTCATGCAAGGTAGCATCGGAAAAGATCTGATAAGGTGGAATGCCCCGTTCCTGAGCAATAGCCCGCCGTAGTTGGCGCAGTTCCTCGAAGAGCTCTTCTTCCGGCGTCCGCGGTGTCGGCTCGTACCTGGTTTTTTTCTCTTCCTTGTCTTTGGGAACGTATTTGACCAGGGGGACTTTTTTGCCCTCAAAGAGCACAGGCAGGCTGTTTTCGGTAAGTTTCAGGGTCATATTATCCTGATAATCGACCTCCAAAAAGCCGGTATTGATCAGTTGGGTCATGAAGAACTGCCATTCGAAGTTGGACAGATCCCGCCCTACTCCGAAGGTTTTAATGTTTTGATAGCCTTTGGCGTACAAGGCTTTTCTCTGAGAGCCGCGCAGGACATCGATCAGCATGGTGATCCCGACCTTACCTTTTAGCCGGTACACAGCAGAAAGCGCTTTCTGGGCGATGACGGTCCCATCGAAATACTGGGGTGGATTTTTACAGATATCGCAGTTGCCGCAATTCTCCTGAAAATTTTCACCGAAGTAGGTCAGCAATATCTGCCGCCGGCAGAATGGAGCCTCTGCAAACTGCAGCATGCGCTCCAGTTTGGACATCTGCAGCTCCAGGTATCGGGCATCGGAGCCGTTCTGGCTCAAAATATCCCGATAGATGTTAACGTCAGCATAACTGTAGAACAACACCGTCTCTGCCGCCACCCCGTCCCGGCCGGCCCGGCCGATCTCCTGATAATAATTTTCCAGATTTTTGGGCAGATTATAATGGATGATCCAACGCACATTGGATTTGTCGATACCCATGCCGAAAGCGATCGTCGCTACAATGATCTGCACCTTATCATTGATGAAATCTTCCTGCGCTTTAGCCCGCTCGTCATCTTTCAGACCGGCATGATAAGGCATCGCATTGAACCCCTTGAGCTGAAGCTTTTCGGCTACCTTTTCCGTGTTCTTCCTGCTCAGGCAATAAATAATGCCGGGTTGATCCGCATGAGAATAAGCAAAGTCAATGATCTGTTCGATGCGCTGCCGGGCCGGACGAACTTCCAGGGAAAGGTTTGGCCGGTCAAAAGAAGCGACGAACATCTGCGGCTCGGGTAAATCCAATTGCCTGACAATATCCTGCCGGGTCGCCTTATCAGCTGTGGCCGTCAAAGCTACGATGGGCACGTCGGAAAATTCCTGTTTCAAAAACTTCAGCCGGGTGTATTCCGGTCGAAAATCATGCCCCCAGGCAGAAATACAGTGAGCCTCATCGATAGCGAACAGATTGATCTTTCTTTTCTTCAGAAACGGCAGGAATCCTTGCGATACCAGCTTTTCAGGAGAGACATACAGCAGGTCCAGTTCCCCTCGAAACAATTGCTCCTCTACTACCCGCTGATCGGGCATCGAGAGGCTGCTGTTGAGATATGCAGCTGAAACGCCGTTGGATTGCAAGCCCTCCACCTGATCTTTCATCAAAGAGATCAGCGGAGACACCACCACGCAGGTGCCCGGCAAAGTAATGGCCGGTATCTGATAGCAGATGGATTTACCGCCTCCCGTCGGCATCAACACCAGGCTGTCCTTCTGATCGTAAATGGCCTGGATAATTTCCTCCTGCATAGGGCGGAACTTATTGTAACCAAAATACTTCTTCAGGGCCTTCCTGGCGTTATTCGTATTCATGCTCGTATTTTTATTGTTAAATTAAAGCTTTACCACTAAAAGAAAAACTTTTTAGAAAGGATTTCTCAACATTTTTTTTCAAAATCCAGCCATTGTGGAAAACTCTAAAAATATTGTTGAAAATTAGCGCGCTTTAAATGTCTTCAAAAAAGATGGGATTTCCTGGATAGGCCACTAGGAAATCCCATAAGTAAACACGCTTCTTGTTGATAGGTGAATAGGAAGGATCAAGGAATGAAACTTATGCAGTTTTTATTCGTAATCTTATGATGACAAATTTAAGCCTAGCAAGTGGGTTTGTAAACCCCATATCGATGGGGTTTTTAGTTTTCTATCCGAATTTTTTTATAGAAAGGTTGATCATATACCCTTTTCGGTCCGAAATGACGAGCTCGCCCTTAAGGCGGTGGGCGCGCATGCGCATATTGGCCATACCCTGGCCTTTTTTCCCGTTTTCATATCCGTTGATCTGCCGCTTGCGGCCGCTGCCGTTGTCCTGGATGGTCATTTTAAATTTTTTGCCTTCTGTGAATACACGTATCCTGACTTCGGTAGCGTCAGAATGTTTTGCAATATTATTCACCGCTTCCTTGAAGATCAGATAGAGGTCCTGACGAATATTGACCGGTATTTTAGCCTTGGGATTGATGCGCAACGTTTCAATGTAGTAGTCGACGTCTTTAGGTTCCAATACTTCCGCCAGGTGTTCTTTCATGCGTTGCAAAAGGTCCTCCACGCGGTCATTTCTCGAATCTATAGACCAGATCACATCGCTCATTTTAGAAATGGCCTTTCTGCTGACTTCTCCGATCTGCCCGAGTTTGCGCCGGCTCTCTTCATTTTGGTTTTTCAGCTTTAAAATATCGGATTGAATAGCGATGCCGGCCAGGAGGCCGCTCACCTCGTCATGGAGGTCACTGGATATTTTTGTCCTTAACCGCTCCATACGGATCTGCTGGCTGAGAATAAATCTGGAAAGAACATAGGCGATCAGTCCGACTGCAACAATGATCAGGACGACAAACCAGGTCTGCTGATAGAAGAACTTCTTCACTTCTATCTCGATAATCAGAGGATCACTCCAGTTTCCATTGGCATTGGCGCCCCTGATGTGCAGCCGGTGTTTCCCCGCAGGTACTTTATAATAACGTACATAATTGGACTTACCGAGATAAGAATAATCCTTTTCTACCCCTTCCAGCCAGGCGGCATAGCGGTTGTTATCCGGATTCACAAAATTGGTCAACGCAAAATCAAACTGAAAATAGGGAACATAAGGCGAAATGGTAAAGCACCTGACACCGTTCAATCCCATGTATTGGGTTTCTACCTTATCCTTACGACGATCATAGGTCGTATACTTGGTTAAAAAAATATCCGTATTGGTGGAATCGTTCAACAGTTCCTCAGGGTCGATGATGTTCAGCCCGTTGACGGTGCCGAAATAAAGCCTGCCGTCTTGTGCACGATGGTAAGAAAAACGGTTAAACTCGTTCTCAGAAAGTCCGTCCTCTTTAAAAAAGTTTTTGAAAGACCGGTTCTGCGTATTAAAATAAGATAAACCATTGAAAGTGGCGACCCAGTAATTGTCCTTTTCATCAGGGACAAATCCGCAGATCGTATTATTGGGTAGTCCGTCATTCATGCTGTATACCTCTACGGAATTCCGGTTGGGATCCAGAATATTGATGCCCCCGGTTGTTCCCAGCCAGAGCCGCCCGTCCTTGTCCTCATGAATTTCGATAATATAGTTACTGGTCAGTTGAGGTGTAGATTTTTGATCGTACCTTTTGTGGATATGATTTACCGGATCTATAGAAAACAAGCCGTTGTTGGTGCCTATCCAAAGCAGTCCTTTGGAGTCTTCAAGTACAAACCGGGGATAAGCATTTTCCATGATGTTATGGGCGCTTTCAAAATAAGTCGAAAATCGTTCTGTAGCCGGATCGAAAGCCAATAGTCCGCTGGTGCCGATCTGTGAGGTGTATAGGACCCAGATCAGGCCTCTTTCTGTGACAAAAAGGTCGGTAAACTTATACTGAAACCGGTAGGTGATGACCTTCCCTGTTTGGGGATTCATTTTGTGAAGTTGGCCTTCATCCTGAGCATTGCAGCTGATGCCCCACAAATACTCTTTTTGGTGATCAAATTGGATATTGAAACTACAGTTAAAGGAAAGCGGCTGGTTGGTAAGAGAATCTGTGAGGATGATCGTATCCAGTTTTTCTTCCTTAGGGTTCCAGCGAAACCAGTTTTTTATTTCTCTGGCAAAGTATATGGTGCCGTCTTTATCTTCCTCTATACCCCGGATGACGATGCCGCGCAGGTAATCCGGCAGGTCGTCCGCTAAAAGTGTTTTGACCTTTGAGCGGCGGTTATTCACCACTTTTAGCCCGGTTTCCATGCCCAGGTAAAGGTCTTCAAAAAAAGAATTCGGGGATGTAACGGTAATGATCTTGCTGGCTTCTTTGAGTAAAAAGGAAAAGTCCATCCATTCATCCTTCAGGTTGATCAGATGCAGGGCGGTCACATCCGGGAAAAAACCGATGCCGTCCGTTTCGGCGAACAGCACGTTGCCTTCCGGATCTTCCCAGGCATAGGCATACTGCTTGTCCATGTTCCGTTCGGTGACCGGACTGGCTGTGTCCTGCAAAGGCTGCCAGCGGAAAAGTCCCTTCACTTTATGAAAAGACATCCATATGCGGCCCTTTATGTCTTCGTATAGAATATTGGATCGATTGGGGTATAAAGATGAGGAAGAAAGGCCAAAATCCGTTCTCTTAAAAGACTGCAGCAGATCCCCGCTTTTAGAGAACCAGCGCAGCCCCTTTTCTTTGTCATTGATTAGAAAGGTGCCGTCCATCAAGTGCAGGGCCCTTAGGTCAATATTGGTATTTTCATGGCTTTCTGCCAGAAAGAAAACTTCTTCATAGGCGCCGTCAACATACAACTCATAGATGCGAATACCATCTTCAAAAAGGGTGAGAAAGAAAATATTATGATCCCGATCGCTGAAGATCCCCCTTGGAATGCCTTTTACTCCGTTCAGAGCCGAAAGCTTGATCGTAGTCAGTTCTGTGGTTTCAGGATGAAAAATATCGATGATATGAGGGGAGTTATTATAGGTCAGCACAAGTTGCTGGGCCTTATCGATAAGCATTTGGCGGATATTGCTCTCTGAAATGCGCTGAGGAAGAGCCTCCCGGTTGTTAAACGTCAAAAATTCATAGCGATCAAAACGGTTCAGCCCGTTTTCAGTGGCCACCCAAAGAAAACCGGATTCCAGGTAATGCAAATTCGTCACCACCCGATCTGAAAGACCATCCTCCAAGGTATAATACTCGGATCTGATCCCGATCGGTTGACTGTGTAGTTTTCCCACAAAAAAGAAGACTGATGAGGCCAGCAGCCACATTTTCCACCACTCAGATCGAAAAAGCATGTTTGTTGATTAAGTTAAACAACCATAGTTTCCCTGTCCTTTAATCGGTAGGGATCCACCTTAACAATAGTTTTCAATTGTATAGCTGCAAGAGGGAAATGACATCGCGTGTTTAGGTAGCCGAGATTAGTGATTATAAAAACTGCGTTTTGAATGGTAAAAATAGGAAAAAAAAGCGAGTGAATCAATCAAATCTCTCCATCCATCCTTTTTTTGATCAACTCTCCTTTGCTGTTGATCTGTAATTTTCGGTATATCTTTTTGATGTGATCGCGGACCGTTTCGACAGATATGTTGAGCTCATTGCCCAGCATTTTGTAGCTCAATCCTTTTACCAGCCCCTCGACGATCTGGTTCTGCCGGGAAGTCAGCTGATTTTGTTCGGCTGGTTTTCTGACGATAAAATGATCTATGACTTTTCGGGCGATCTCCGGCGACATATAGGAGCCTCCTTTTCTGACCATGCGCAGGCCGTCCAGCGTTCTGGACAACTCTGATTTTTTGGAAATGTATGCCACCGCTCCATTGCAAAGTGCCGTAAAGATCTTGTCTTTTTCCTCATGAGCGCTGTAAATAACGATATCTATATCCGGCTGGATTTCCTGTATCTTCGGAATACCATCAATGCCTGACATACCCGGCAATCCGATATCGATCAAAGCCATATTGACAGAAGGGTACTGAGGCAGTTTTTCCAAAAAGCTTTCCATGCTGTCGGTATTGATCATTACCTCAATATCCTCACAACCTTCAAAAAAAGTTTGCAAATTATTACTGATCCAATGGTCATCTTCCACAATTCCTAAAAAGATCGTATCCATTTAATAATGTTTAAAAAGGGGTGGTTAAATGTGCCAACCATTTCAAATATAGGTTTTGTTGGCGCCTAAGGCGCCAACAAAACCTATATTTGAAGA
>CAZJQS010000044.1:0-52969 GCA_964548175.1 uncultured Saprospiraceae bacterium | reverse complement strand
CATCGGTAGGGCAAAATAATAATAAAAATGAATAAAAAAGAAAGGAGGTACGCCTGCAGGCGTACCTCCTTTCTTTTTTATTCATTTTAAGAGGCTACCATTCCATGTTGGGATAGGCTCTTTGCATGTATTGCAACTCAGCGAGAATGAAGCCCATGCTTTCGGTATGACGGCCTTCTTTGCCGCCCGACTGCATCCAGTCGGAAGAGGGCTGGGTAAGCGTTGCCATTTCAATGATTTCGGCTTTTTTTTCATCCACGAGAGGTTTGATCTTTTTAAGATCTACTCCCAGTCCGGTTTCCGCCATTCTGTTGTCAATGGCGTTGGGAGCGGTTAATTCTCCGCTGAACATCCAGAGATCGTCCAGGGCATTCTGGATTTTTTCGTGGCTCTCCTCGGTGCCGTCGCCCAGCCGGATCATCCATTCAGAACTGTATTTGAGGTGGTACCTGATCTCTTTAAGCGATTTGGCGGCAATGGCAGCCAACTGCTCGTCTTTACTTTGCTGTAGAGCTTCGTGGAAATAGTAATGGAAACTATCGAAAAGGAATTGCCGGACTATGGTGTAGGCAAAATCCTCGTTGGGTTGTTCCACCAGCAGCACATTTCTATATTCATGCTCTTTTCTTAAGAGCGCCACGTGGTCTTCTGTACGACCTTTTTCTTCTACTTCAGCTGCATAACTAAACAGACTTCTGGCTTGCCCCATCAGGTCAAGAGCAATGTTGGTCAGCGCAATATCTTGCTCCAATACCGGGCCGTGGCCACACCACTCCCCCAGTCGCTGCCCCAGAATAAGCCCATTATCGCCGATCTGGAGAATGTACTGATATAAGGCTTCTTTTGCTGTCATCTTTATAATTTGATTCTATTTACCTCCCAAAACTCAAAACTCAAAACCCACTACTACATATGCTTCACCTCATCCGGAATGTCGTAAAAAGTAGGATGCCGGTATACTTTATCGTTAGCGGGATCGAATAAGGATTCGGTTTCGTCAGGGCTGGAGGCGGTGATGTGCTTGGATTCTACGACCCAGATGCTGATACCCTCGCTTCTGCGGGTGTACACATCCCGGGCGTTTTCAATAGCCATTTCAGCGTCAGCGGCGTGAAGACTGCCAACGTGCTTGTGACTTAATCCGTTTTTGCTTCTAATGAAGACCTCCCAGAGAGGCCAGTTTTTTTTATCGCTCATGTGTTGTCGGTTGTCGGTTATCGGTTGGCGGGTAGTGAAAGCAACTATGCCACCTTTGCATTTTGTTCCTCTAATCTTTTGCGTCGTTTTTCGGCATAAGCCATGGCGGCTTCCCTTACCCAGGCGCCGTCGTCATAAGCTTTTTTTCGGGCTTTGATCCGTTGTTTGTTACAAGGGCCGTTACCTTTGACAATATTCCAGAACTCGTCCCAGTTGATCTCGCCGAAGTCGTAGTGACCTCTTTCTTCATTCCACTTGAGGTCAGGATCGGGGATTTGGATGCCGAGGTATTCTGCCTGAGGCACTGTCATATCTACGAAGCGCTGACGCAGTTCGTCATTGGTGAAGCGCTTGATTTTCCAGTCCATAGACTGTTGGGTATGTTTGGAATCTTCATCATTGGGGCCGAACATCATCAGGGAGGGCCACCACCATCTGTTCAATGCATCCTGGGCCATGGCTTTTTGTTCTGCTGTGCCCCGGCAAAGGGTAAGCATGATCTCATAACCCTGGCGCTGATGGAAGCTTTCTTCCTTACAGATGCGGACCATAGCTCTGGCGTAAGGTCCATAAGAACAGCGGCACAGCGGCACCTGGTTCATAATGGCGGCGCCGTCGACCAGCCAGCCGATCGCGCCGATATCCGCCCAGTTGAGCGTCGGATAGTTAAAAATGCTGCTGTATTTGGCCTTGCCGGCATGCAGGTCCTCGATCATCTCGTCCCGGTCGGCGCCCAGTGTTTCTGCGGCGCTGTAGAGGTAAAGACCATGCCCGGCTTCGTCCTGTACCTTGGCCAGGAGCGCTACTTTCCTTCTCAATGAAGGTGCTCGCGTGATCCAGTTGCCTTCCGGCAGCATGCCTACGATCTCGGAATGAGCATGCTGAGAGATCTGGCGGATCAGCGTTTTGCGGTAGGCATCCGGCATCCAGTCTTTAGGCTCGATGCGGATCTCGTCGTCTATTTTGGCTTGGAACTTTTGCTCTTGTGTCATGACTTAAATGCGCTTTTGTTTTTGCAAATATATAAAATAAAAACGTAAAAAACGAACATTTGTTCGTGTTCCGGATCAAAACTACCGCTGGCGATCATATTGCAATTTGTCCTACACTTCGAGGAGATTTGATAGGGATTCTCCTGAAATTTGGGTATTATTGCTGTTGCGTCATAATCTCTGCAAAAAAGGTGTATAAAAGGCACTCTGGTCGTTTTTCGCAACCCAAAGCGGTACATTGCTGTTCAGCGAGACAAGTGCCCTCCGTGCATCCCATTTTTAACGTATTCTATCTTGCCTGAGAAATAATAATTTCTCAAGCAGGGCGTTAGAAAAACGTTAACGACTTCAGCTACCTGCCCGGCAGGGCGAACCGTTTTTATATTTAAATTTAATTTATAAGATAATTGCTTTTATTATTTGAGGTGGTTTTACTAATATTGCCTTCTGAAAAGAGCAACTGTTGATAATAAAAAGCATCCTTTAAAAACCTTCTTATGAAAAGTTTTAAAGCGTTTTGTGTAGGCTGTCTTCTTGTCTTGTGGATAGCCCCTTTAAGTGCCCAGGATATCCATTTTTCTCAATTTTATCTCTCTCCTTTAAATCTTAATCCAGCGCTTACTGGAGTCATGAATTGCAACACCCGAATAGTAGCCAACTATCGCAATCAGTGGGCCAGCGTGTTGAGGTCTAATGCTTTCAATACCTATTCTGTTTCTTATGATCAGCGAATTGCGGCTGGCCGTTATGATTATTTCGGTATAGGCGGTACTTTCTGGGGTGACCGTGCTGGAGAAGCGAATTTTTCGACACTCACGGGTAAGCTGGCGCTTTCCTACAGCAAGCGCATGGGCGGTAGCGGTTCTACCGGTCAGTACCTGGTGTTCGGAGTAGAAGGTGGCATGGCTCAACGTAGCCTTGACTTTCTTAATCTGAGATGGGGAACACAGCACGATGGGGAAGGAGGGTTCAACCCGAATCTGGACTCACAGGAAGAAAAGTTCGATCGCGATAATTTTATGTTTGCCGATATGGCGGCCGGGCTGCTATGGTTTTCCGTATTTGACGATAATCAGAACTTTTACATTGGCGGCGCCTTCCACCACCTCAACCGGGCCAATCAGTCTTTTTCTTCCGAAGAGACCGACCTGTTGTTCAGTAGATATACCATCCATGCTGGTGGTGAGTTCCTGATCAGTGAAAAGCTGGGTTTGGTGCCGGGGGTAATCTACATGAGTCAGGGGCCTTCTTTCCAGCTCAATGCCGGAACGAGCTTTAAGTTCCTGCTCAATCAGCGTGGCGGCATCAACCAGTCCTTCCAGCTTGGCCTTTGGGGGCGCATGGCTAACAATCTGGATACAGGAACGCTCACTGACGCCATCATTCTGTCCACACGTTTCGATTTCGATCAATTTAGCTTAGGATTCAGCTACGATATTAACGTTTCTCCATTGCAGCCCGCCAGTAACTCTCAGGGTTCTTTTGAATTCGCTATGGTGTATAAGATCTGCAGCGCGAGAAGAACAGGGACTTATTGTCCTGAGTTTTGATGCAAATAAATAAATAAAACACAACAAGGAAAAATGGCCGAGGGCCATTTTTCCTTGTCCTCCACACTTCTCTTCCTGAAAAAAACTTCCTTTTTGTTTAACCTTTTACCTCTTCTTTTCGTATCTAGAAATGATTTATAATCAAAAAAGGAAATATGTAAGTACTTAACTGTCCTTCCCTTTCCTTGGTAAAAAGTGTAGTTTACCCGAATAAAAAAGTGTTGAACAAAAGGAAATAGCCCTGATTCTTCTCTATTCAAAAAAAAATTAATTAATTTGGCTTAATAATAGGGAGGAAACGACTAAGTGAACGCCACTTAGTGATCAATAACATCAATTAGCAGCTATGTCTACCCCTCCAGTGTGTTAAATTTCCAAGTTTGTACAATTTTAATCTCGGCTGCACGCTTTGTTAATTTAAATTTTCTATTTACCTAAAGTTTATTTTATGTTTGGAAACAACAACAAAAAGGAGGCTAGTAAGAGCAGTTCGATTATTCCGACTGCCGGTGTCAACTCGCTGAACAGCTTGGTTCAGGGCACTATGGTGGAAGGAACCGTAACCTCTGATAGCGACATTCGCGTGGATGGAGTGATCAAAGGTAAATTGATCTGTAAAGCTAAAGTCATCATTGGCAGCAGCGGAAGTATTGAAGGAGAAGTGAAGTGCCGCTCCGCGGTCATCGAAGGCTCTTTCAATGGCTCCATAGTGGTGGAAGAACTGCTGAACATCAGAGAAAGCGCCAAGATCTCCGGAGAGATCGCCACCAACAAGCTGATCGTCCAATCCGGCGCGGTATTCAACGTTTCTTGTAATATGGGCGGCAAAAAGAACTTTGGACAAAATGATACTGTAAAACCTACTCTCAAAACCGTAAAACAAGACACAGATAAAGTTGCAGGAGAACCCAAACCGGCAAGAGTCAAATAAACCGCCCGAAAAAGGCGATAATAAAAACGCCGCCGATAAATTTCGGACGTACGCCAGATACTCAGGAATGGCTTTTCAGATGGGAATTATCATTCTCATCGGAACCCTCATCGGGAGAAAAATAGATGCCTATTTTGAACTCGAAACTCCTTGGGGTACTGTCATAATGGCTTTGTTATCTATATTCGCAGCCCTCTACATCACACTTAAAGATCTGAAGTGAAAAATTAATCGTACTTTTGTCCGAAATTTTTCCCGCAACCCAAACAGAGACGGATAAGCATGGCTTTAAGGCCTGCTTATCCGCTCTGCTTTTTAAGATTATTTTATGCAGACCAAGCAATTTTTTCTCCAACTCAGTATTCTTTCCGCTATCGTGGCCGCCGCCATCTTTTTGCTCAATCAAAATGACCTCTTTCAACCCCATGCCTTGTTTTCCTGGGGGGGATGGCTGTTTTTTATTCTCTTAAGCATCACCATGTTCTACCTCGGGAAACAAGCCCTAAAGAAAGAAAATAAGTATACCTTTACCAATGCGATTCTGGGATTCACCATGTTTAAATTGTTTATCTCCGTCATCGCTATCGTCATCTACTTTCTTCTTGCCAAACCGGAAAGCAAATTGTTCATCATCCCTTTCTTTACCATCTACTTCGCCTACACAGCTTTTGAAACTTATTTCATGATGAAAATATCAAAAGTGAATACCTGACCCTTCCAAATGTTGCTCGAAACCACCTGCAAAACTTTACCCTTTACGTAAGTTGGAAAGCAAACAATCCTCCAGTGGCTGCCTCCCCAGGCCGCAGGAAGCTTTTAATAAAACTAGCCGTCAGACCGGCGGCCTGAAAATAATTATATTTAAAATTGCACCCTCACTTACCTCCCGCAAAAAAAATTATTTTTTAGCTTTAGGAAAATAATTAACCTTATTAGATCTTTTAAACGAAAACAAAATGAAAAGCCAGGACTTCAAAGTTATCGTCAACGAGGCCTTCGAATTCGTAGATATTGATACCGCAGGAATCGACCTGATCAAAACCGAAGGCAACGGTCAGTTTCATATCCTTAATGGGCATAAATCTTATAAAGCAGAGTTGGTTTCCGCTGATTTTGCACATAAAACCTGCAGCATTAAAGTCAATGGCCGCCTCTATAACCTCAACTTCAGAGATCCGCTGGATATCCTTGTAAATAAACTGGGCCTGGCTGCTCAATCCGATCATGCCGTAAAAGAAGTGAAAGCGCCAATGCCCGGACTGGTGCTGGACATTCAAATCAAAGCGGGCGATACTGTTGAAAAAGATACGCCTCTCCTCATACTGGAAGCCATGAAAATGGAAAATGTGATCAAATCGCCGGGCGAGGGAGTGATCAAAAATGTAACTGTTAAGAAAGGATCAGCAGTAGAGAAAAATACGGTGCTTATTGAATTTGAATAACCATCATAAAAGAAACAGCCCGCCTAAGCTCCGAACAGTAAAAAAACGTGATCTCACCGCAAAGAACGCAAAAACTTAGCGTCTTTTGCGCCTTTGCGGTGAGATCACGTTGAAGTATAGTATTACTCCAATTTTCCTGCCTGTTCGGGCTGCTTCTTCTATGATCACTTTTCTCTTAACCCCATTGCCTTCAAACCTTCATACGCTTCTAAACCACACTCCAGAAAATCAGCATATTCCTTTTCGTCAGGCGTGTAGCCCACGGGGCGGTTGAGCAGTTGCCCGTCCGGGCTGATTAATACGTAATACGGCTGGGAAACATTATTGAAATAGGTAAACTGCAAATGGGTCCATTTTTCCCCATAGGTCTCCAACACTTCTTTTTGCCCCCGCCAGTTCTCCACCGGGATCTGCTCTGCTTCAGGCAACGGTTCGCGGTCATCTACGTACAAAGACACCAGCACGTATCCATCCTTTAGCACATCATACACCTCTTTCTCCGGCCATACGTGCTCTTCCATCTTTCGGCAATTCACACAGGCATAACCGGTAAAGTCGATCATAACGGGTTTGTCTACTTTCCTGGCGTAAGCCAGTCCGTCTTTTAAATCCTTGAAGCAATTCAGGTTCTGAGGACAATCGCAGGGGTTAAACCAGCTGTAGCAAACCGGCGGGGCCAGTCCGCTCAATAGTTTTAACGAACGGTAGGAATTGGCTTTCTCATCGTAGAGGAAACCGGTAGCCAGGTAAATGGCAAAGGCAATAGATGCCGTTCCTAATACGATTCGGCCGATAGATAATTTTTTTACCGGCGAATCATGCGGAAATTTGATCTTTCCAAAAAGATACAAGCCTAGCCCCAGGGCGATTAATATCCAGAGCGCCAGAAAGGGTTCCAGCTTTAATATGCCCCAATGCTTTACAAGATCGGCATTGGAGAGAAACTTCAGGGCCAGGGCCAGCTCGATAAACCCTAATACGACCTTTACTGTATTCAACCAACCTCCTGATTTGGGCAGGCTGCTCATCCAGCCGGGAAATGCGGCAAATACAGCAAAAGGCAAGGCCAGAGCCAACCCAAAACCGGACATGCCCGAGGTCAGCAACCAGGCGCCTCCGTCAGCTGTCAGGGCTCCCGCCAGCAGCGTTCCCAAAATGGGCCCGGTGCAGGAGAAGGACACCAGCGCCAGCGTCAATGCCATAAAAAAAATACCCAGCATTCCGCCTATGCCTTCCGCCGAACTGGCCCTGTTCGTCCAGCTTTGGGGAAGCGTCAGCTCATAGTAGCCGAAAAAGGAAAAAGCAAAAAACAGGAAGATCAAAAAGAAGGCAATATTCAGCCAGGGATTGGTGGATATGCTATTGAGAATGCCCGAGTCAATACTTTCCAGCATATGGAAAGGAATGCTCAGCAAAAAGTATATCAGGAAAATAAAAAAACCGTAAGTCGCCGCTTTGACAATACCCCGGCGTCGCTTCTGATCCTTAGCTTTGGTGAAAAAACTGACCGTCAATGGAACCATCGGAAATACACAGGGCGTCAGTAAAGCGATCAATCCACCTATGAAGCCAAGGGCAAAAATCTGCCACCAATTACTCTCGCCTGCTTCCTCCTCTATCTCTCCACATGCACTTTCCGGATTCTTCAGATCAGGGTTTTCCATCCCAAATACAGTGGCCAGAGCGCCGGCGTCTTCTACAACAGCTACCTCGCTTTCTCCCTCATAAGCTTCCGCTTCTGAGCCTACTAAGATCTGGTTATTGGCGAAATCGATACGAAATGGCGTTGTGGATGGCGGCAAACAGCGACTGTCGTCGCATACCATGTAATATACCTCGCCCTTGAGGGTATTTAACCCTTCTTCTGCTTTTATTTCCTGAGAAAAAGTAGCTGACTTTTTCATTTTGATCAGCTGCATTTCAAAGGTATTGTCGAATTCATCCACTCGTTGTGGACTTTCTTCTTTGGTTGCTCCGACCAACTCATATCCGGCTTTCTCAACAAAGGTGACTTCAGTAGGAATGGGGCCGTCTTCTTCCAGAAACTGAGAATAAAGGTACCAGCTCTCCCTGAGATTGCCGGTGATCTGTACGAGATAGTTGCCGTTGTCCAACTGTTGCAACTGCCCGCTCCATTGCACAGGATGATCGTTTTGGGGCTTAGAGGGCGGAAGAATTACCGAATCGTTCAATATGATCAGCGACTGATCACCTTCAGGTTGTCCTTCTTCCATGCGCTTTTCTTCTTTAGGGGGCTGTTCCTGTTGATCCGGCTCTTCTTTGCCAGAAGCGCTTTTGGCCAGCGTAAAGTAAAAATCTTCGGTCGTCGGCGGCAGGCATTTTTCATCATCACAGGACATGAACTCTACTTCCACCACTACCGGAACGCCTGACTCCCTTAGCTTAATGCGCTGAGTAAAAACTGCCTTAGTATAAAATTTCTTGACATTGATCCCGAAAAAAGGATCCATGCCTTCCTTAGATTTTCCCTCCTCCTTCGCTTTCCCCAATAATTCAAAATGATCGCCTTCCTCGAAGATCAAGCTGGTTGGAATAGGGCCGCCTTCTTCTACAAACTGGGAGTAGATCGTCCAGTTTTCGTCGATTAGCGCCGTGAAGATCAGGTCGAATTCATCATCGTTCACCTTTTTAGCTTCAGCAGACCAACTGACCGGGTCGACGATCTGTGCATTTAATTGCATGGCGAAGGCCATAAATAGCAGAAGTGCGATATACCTCATGTGTTTGTTTTTAATCGAAACCAACTAATTCTATTAGGCGGATAATAACGCTTTAACTTGAATACGCTTCAATTGCATTCAGGTTGTACTTCAAATGGTATTTGTTGGGGACCAGCAAATATTCGGGGGTTGTGTAAAAGGTCATTGCACTCGCCCGCCGATCAGCGGGAGGAGCGATTGACTTTTTACACAAGTCCCAGATGCCGGATACATCCTGTGTTTTGCAAATATAAAGGGTAAAAAACAGGATTTCTGTGATCGAAGTCTGATTAATAAAAGATTAACGTAAAGCAGGCGTGGAAACTAAGGAAGGCCGGACGACCTTCCTTAGTTTTCAATCAAGTTCGTCGCCGTGTGGATCAGCGACTCAAACACTATCCTACCATCCGTATTCCCCACTTCCTGCTCGCTGGCGCGCTCGGGATGGGGCATGAGTCCAAAAACGTTACGCTTTGCGTTGCATAGGCCGGCAATGTTATCCAGTGCGCCAAAAGGGTTGGAGGTTTCATCGATCTCGCCCTGTTCTGAGCAATATTTAAATAATATCTGATCGCCTGCCTTCAACTGAGACAAAGCATGCTCGTCGGCGTAATACCGGCCGAAAGCAGCGGCTACGGGCAATCTCAGTGGGGCCTCCTTATTCAATATGTTGGAAGTCAATGCCGAATGGCTGGTCAGCGCTTTGATGTACAGGTTCTTACATATGAACCTTTCACCTTTATTCCTGAGTATTACTCCTGGCAAAAGGCCGGCTTCGCATAATATTTGAAAGCCATTGCCGATGCCCCAGACCAGCCCTCCCTTCGCGGCGAAACCAACTACCGCCTCCATAACAGGAGAGAGCCGGGCAATAGCTCCCGGACGGAGATAGTCGCCGAAAGAAAAGCCCGCCGGCAGAATGATACAGTCGCCAGGCTCGATATGCCCAAGATCGTTGTCTTTATGCCAGATCTTTATCGTTTCGCGTTGTAATACATTTTGAAGCACGTGGATGAGGTCCTCCTCTCCGCTTGATCCTGGAAATACGATTATGCCAAATTTCATTAATGTCAGGTTTTAAAGTTTTTAGGGCTGCACACCTTTTACATGTTTGCCGAACCAATTCAGCCAGCGCTGGTAGCGGTCTACCTGAAAACTAGGCGTTCTAATGCCATGATGCTCTCCGGGATAGACAACCAACTGCGTGGTGACACCCAGCCTTTTTAAGGCCTGGTACAGCTGCTCAGAATTGTGGATTGGCACGTTCCAGTCTTCGGCGCCTCCCATGATCAGCGTGGGGGTGGTCACATTCTGCACATAGTTGAATGGAGAGATCCTTTCCCAGGCTTCTCTGTTTTCCCAGGGGAGCCCTAGTTCTGTTTCCCATTGCAATTGATAGTGATCGTGCCCGTAATTAGCTACGTACAGCACCTCACTGGCCCCCGTCATGGCGCCTTTAAAACGATCGGTTTTGGTGATCACGTAGTTGGTTAAAATACCGCCGTAAGACCAGCCCCCGACACCCAGCCGGTCGGAATCAGCTACACCTATATCTACAACATGGTCGACAGCCGCCATGACGTCCTCAAAGTCCTTGTTGCCCCAGTCGGCAAAAATAGCTTTTGAAAAATCCTGACCATAACCGGAGGACCCTCTGGGGTTAGCCATCACAACTGCATAACCCTGGGCGGCATATAGCTGGGCGGTGAAACTAAAACCGAAATTGTACTGGGAAACAGGGCCGCCGTGTATCCAAAGCAGGGTTGGATATTTAAGGTTTTCTTTATAGCCGATAGGTTTGTACAAAAAGCCTTCGATCTCGGCGCCGTCTTTACTTTTGAAATGGATGTTCTCGGCTTTAGACAACTGCACCTTGTCCTGCCATCCTTTATTGACCTGAGTAACGGAACTCAGTTGATTATTGTCAAAAATAAAGACTTCTTCCGGTTGTGTGGAGGAAGAGATCAGGGCAGCGATCTGATCTTCACTGTTTTTGTGGTAGGCGGAAACGATCTGATCTCCTTTTATCAGTCGATCCACTTTTTTAGTGGCCAGGTTGACTTTTACAAGCTGTTCTTCGCCACTGTCCTCAAGCTGGGCAAAAATGGCTTTGCCATCCGTTGAAAAATGGGGCTCGCTGAAGTTGCGATCCAATTCTTTAAGTGGATAGCTCGTTGACCCCTTGCCATCAGCCGAACTGACTCCCAGATGATTAGTGGCGTACCAGAGCAGTTCCGGTTCGATGGAAGAAACATGGGCAATGGATTTTCCGTCAGGACTCCAGGCAGGAGAGCTGTCAGGGCCGGGATTGTCAGTGATGCGCAGAAGCGTCTGGCCTTTATCGGTGTTATCGGCAGCCACTACCCATATATCGGAATTGGCGTTGCCGTCGGGATTGTCGGTCCGGTTGCTCACAAAAGCCACCATTTTGCCGTCGGGACTCCAGGCCGGCGAGCTGTCGTCAAAATCGCCGGAAGTGATTTGAGTGACTGTGGTGTCTCCTACTGTTTGTACGTATAGGTGAGTACGTCTGCGATCGAGGTAGCCTACGTAATCTCTCTTAAACTGTAAACGGTCGATGACGTGTGGTTCCGGTTTTTCTTTGCCGTTGACTTTTTCTTTTTCCTCTTCCGGATCCTTGATCAGGAGGAGTAGTTTTTTTCCGTCTGGCGACCAGTAATAGCCGCTCACCCCTTGTTTGATGCGGGTCAGTTGTTGTGCTTCCCCTCCTCTGCGGTTTAGGGCCCAGACCTGGCTTTTGGCTTTTTCCCCTTTTGAAGCGAGGAAGGTGAGGTACTTTCCGTCGGGGCTCCATTGAGGAGAGCCGGCGGAATAGTCTTCGGCTGTCATGGGGAGCGGTTCTCCATCATCAGTAGGGGCTATCCAGATACGGGTAGATCGTTTGTCCGTTTTTTTATCCATACTGGAAACCGTGTAGGCTATCCAATCGCCTTCAGGGCTTATTTGTGGATTGCCCACACTTTTTAATTCGAAGAGGTCATCGATGCCAATTGATCGTTGCTGAGCGGATGAAGGAGTCGTTCCTGATAGAAAAAGTAAAAGCAGTAAAGAGAGAAGACTGGTGTATTTTTTCATACTATTTTTTTCCTCCAAAAAATAGTACAATAAAATTTGCTGGACAAAAAAAAATCATCCAAAAACCAAACTTTGATACTGAAAAAACAATATCGCCAGCAACAAAAAGAAATGTAGCAGCTCTCCCCAGTTGGGCTGCAATTGTATAAAGTTGAAAGACAGCAGAACACCCATGGGAAAAGCAAGCACCAGGAGATGATCCAGCTGTATATTGGCCTGGAAAAGAACGGTAAGTGCAGCAATAAGCAACATCCAATAGAGAATATTCACTTTCTTTTGCGTTTCGCGCACCTTTCTTGAGATATTTTGGGTGTAGCTGACCAGCGTGATCAGTAACAGGAACAAGACCAAACCGACCTTGAGATAGCCGTTTATTCCCGGAGCAGGCCCCTGAATAAAGGCCAGCCAGCCAATGTTGTCCGATATTTGGTAATGCAGGAAATAAGACAATCGGTCAAACCAAAAATAATAGGTTCCTAATAATAAATAGGGGATAAAAACACCCACGAAAACCATCAGTCGTTCTTTAAGATTAAAGGCTCGAAGTACACTGAGCCCTATAAAACCGATCAGAACAAAGGTGATGAAGGAAAAATAGAAAAGGCTGCCCAGTCCGATCCAAAAGCCGATGTTAAAAATGGCGCCTGCACTTTTGGGGCTGTTGTAGATCGAGAAAAGGTTGACCAGCGCCATAATATAAAAGGTGTTGGCCATATGCAAAGGGGAAAGATGGGTGAACTCCGGAAGGCAACTGGCAACCAGTATGTAGAACAAGCCTGGGAAAAGGGTCGTCTCTGTGCCTAACCTGTTCTCCGCCACCAGAAAGTTGATAAGGATACCTTGCAGCAAGACAAGTATGGCTGCAGTCAGATCTGCAGCGGCGCTATCCCAGGGCAGCCATTGGTAAATGAAATGAGCAAGGATCCCAGGCCTTGAAGGCGCCCACGCAGAAATGATCACAAAATCGTGAACATATAAAACTGCTACATAGAGAAGGAGCAGGAAGTTGGCTAAAAATTGGTTGGTTCTAAATAGGGATAACACTTTGTTTAACTTATTTATAGAGATAAAGGTAACAAAACTATCATCAGGTCGATAAAAAGTGCGAAGTACTTTTTGAGGACCAAAAATTATTTCTCCTCCTTACCGGCTCGCAGATTAAGGATATTTCCCATCTGGTAGCAGGTCCGGCAGCGAGCTTCATAGGCATCTTTTTCTCCTAAAAGAATGGTCTGCTCTGAATTTTTGGGTAATCGATAAGAATGAGTAGCCAGGTTGCCGCAATGTTGACAAATGGCATGTACCTTGGTAATATACTCGGCTATTGCCAGTAAATAGGGCATAGGGCCGAAAGGCCTGCCTTTAAAGTCCATATCCAAACCCGCAACAATAACGCGTATCCCGCTCAGGGCCATTTGCTCACAGTGGAGGGGGAGCTCCGGATCAAAAAACTGGGCCTCATCAATGCCGACCACATTCACCCCTTTCGTATGGGTAAGCAGCATGGACGAATGCGCTATCGGGGTAGAAAAAATGTAATTGGCATCATGAGAAATTACCTTATGTTCGTCATACCGCATGTCTATCTGCGGCTTGAAGATCTCCACTTTTTGATTGGCGATCTTGGCCCTCTTGAGCCTGCGGATCAGTTCTTCCGTTTTTCCTGAGAACATGGACCCGCATATGACTTCGATCCAGCCGCTCCGCTGGCTTTTGAAATGAGGTTCTAAAAACATTTTGGGAGTATTGGGTATTGGGTATTGAAGCGCTTAAATCCCTCTACTCGATACTCAATACTCAATACGCTGACAAATTGCTGAAAAAATTAAATATCTTTGGATGCAATTCAGAATATCCTCGAACACTTAACGTTCTGCAAACGTACGGAACAAGAAAGTAATAAAAAAAAATCATTTTCGCTGATATGGACTGGCAAAAAGCAGAAATTGCAATAAAAAAAATAAACGCCTTACACAAGAGCATGTCAATGGGCCAGGGCGCTATTACATCGATCGAACGCGACCTGATGCTCAATTACATCAGGCAACTATATGAATTGTTCCTCGAACAGGAAGTAGAAGAAGTCTCTGGCCTTAGAAAGGCTCCGGTATCAGATTTCGACCTTAACCCTCGCAGAGAACCTGATTTTGAGGTTGTCGACGGCAAAAAGGAAGAACAGGCTCCCGCTCCTGAGCAAAAAATACCGCCTAAACGACCTGCTCCCCCCAGGATCATCGAAATTCCTGAAAGCCTGAAAGACTTGGAGGCCTCTGAAGAATCCAAAAAAGAAAAACAGACTTTGGCGCCTCCTGAACCGCCGACGCCCGAATACCAAAAGCCCGAACCTGAAGTCCGGAATATCCCTAACCAAACATTTCCGTCTTTCAAGGAAGGAAAGAATATAAAATCTGCCCCTTCCAGACAACCTGACCTGGAAGCGCTATTCGATTTCAAAAAGGGGGGTGAACTAGCCGATAGGCTAAGCGAGCAACCTATTCAGGATCTGACCAGAGCCATTTCCATTAATGACCGGCTGTTGTACATGAACCAACTATTCGGTAAGGACATGAAAGAACTGGATGAATCCCTCAAATTGCTGAATCGCTTTGAAAGCTTACAGGAAGCAAAGAGCTTAATTTATAACCTGGCGGAACAATACAACTGGACAGGTGAGGAAAAAATGGAGATCGCACAGGACTTCATTAAGCTCGTGCGCCGTCGCTACCTGTAATAAGAACTTTTCATGATGCTGAAACTTAATCAACCACGAGGGCATCTGATCATGGCTTTATATTCACATTCTATAATAACGAAAAACTAATTGCGATTATGAATCGAATTGCTGTTTTTACCTCAGGAGGAGATGCTCCTGGTATGAACGCGTGTATTCGGGCTGTCGTTCGTTCAGCCATCTTCCATGGGAAAGAAGCTATAGGTATCCTTAGGGGATATCAGGGAATGATCGACGGCGAATTCGTCGATATGGGTCCGCACTCCGTCAGCAATATTATACAACTTGGGGGCACCATCCTCCGATCGGCCAGAAGTCAGGATTTCAGAACCGAGGAGGGGCGGAAAAAGGCCTACGAAAACCTTAAAAAGAAAAATATCGACGGCATCGTGGCAATCGGTGGGGATGGCACATTTACCGGCGCCAATATATTTATGCAGGAGTATCCCGACATCGCCATAGTAGGATGCCCCGGCACGATCGATAATGACCTGTTCGGCACTGATTTTACTATAGGCTATGATACAGCCATCAATACGGCTATGAATGCCATCGACAACATTAAAGATACGGCTAATGCGCATGACCGGCTTTTCTTCGTCGAAGTCATGGGCAGAGACGCCGGTTTTATCGCGCTCCGGTCGGGGATCGCTACCGGCGCCGAGGCTATTTTGGTGCCTGAAAACAAGACAAGTATTGATGGTTTGATCGATACCTTACACAAAAGCCACGAGAACAAAAAAAATGCCTGTATTGTTGTAGTTGCAGAAGGCGATGATGCCGGAGGCGCCTTGAAAATTGCTGAAAAAGTAGGAGAAGTCTTTACTGAATATGAGATTAAAGTATCCATCCTTGGCCACATTCAAAGAGGAGGTCGACCTACCTGCATGGAAAGGGTGAATGCAAGTAGAATTGGGGTCGAGGCTGTAAAAGCCTTGCTTAGTGGTCAAAAAGGAGTGATGATCGGTATCATTAATAATAAAATCACTCATACTCCTTTCGAAAAAGCTTGTAAAACCCATCCTGATATGAGCGAAGAACTCTTAGAGGTAGCCAGGATATTATCTTAGGAGTTGTATAAAAAGCCATCTTGCTCTTTTGCACAGCTAATAAATTTTCTTTTTAAGCCGTATTTCAAGAGCCGCCAGGCCGTCAGTTTTATCTGTCCGTAGAAAATACTTGACAATGCCAGGCTTTTATCAAATATTAGAATGAAAAAATCATGTCGTCAAAGATCTCAACTAAATTATATGACAGCGTCATCTGGCCTTTTCGCATGTTGATCGTCATGTGGGGAATTACCATAATCCAGGAATTTACTCCTCTGAGCTTTATCTGGCTGGGTGTTTACCCGGGTGAGTTATGGGGGCTGAAAGGTATTTTCTTTATGCCGCTTGTGCATGGTGATCTGGGACACATTCTTTCCAATACGCCGCCCTTTTTTGTATTGACGACTATGCTTTTGTTTTTTTACCGCAAAGTGGCCTGGCCTTCGTTTGTCATGATCTATTTGCTGAGTGGGCTGGCCGTTTGGTTGACAGGTTTCGTACCTATGATCTTTGGTGCTTCTGGTTTCCACGTAGGCGCCAGCGGCGTCGTCTACGGACTAGCTGCTTTTGTTTTCTGGACCGGCATTTTCAGGCGCAATATAAAGTCTATCGCTCTGGCTTTGATCGTCGCGTTTTATTATGGATCCATGATCTGGGGAATATTGCCCGGGCAGGAAGGGATTTCCTGGCAAGGACACCTGCTTGGTGGCCTGGCGGGGGTTTTCGCCGCCTTCTGGTTCAAAGATCGTGTTGAAGAAGATGAAAAACCAAAGAAATATTCATGGGAAGAAGAGCACCCAGCCCTGAATGAAGATTCTTATTTCCTGGATCGGGATGTTTTTGAAAGAACAAAGAAAGAAAGAGAACGGTTAAAGCAGGATCGGGATGGTTCGGATTGGTTCTCTTCAAAGACCTGGGATTAAGAAAATATATTTTTTGGGCAGCCTCTTTTACCTGGTTATCTGTTTGGCAAAGCCATCCGCAAAACCCAAATCAAATGCCATCTGCCGGTAATTCTCCTCCGCCTTAGGAAAGCGGAGAGGATCATACATGCCAATAGAATATTTGTAAAATCCATTATCGTACCTGATGTGTAGCAATGCCTGGTCGATCCGGGACAGTTTATTGATGAATTTCGAAATATTCAGTCTTTTCACTGCTGCAAATTGAAAGGTATAGTATCGTTGATCCTCCGGGCTGTCGGTGTCATAAAGATCGTTATCCAAAACCAGATAGGCGGAACGAAATCCCCTGCGTTTTATCATATTTAATACCTGCTGAGCGGTTTGCCTTCCTATGTAATTTCCGATATATACCCTATTAAAACCGTTGACGGCGGGTTCTACAGTCAAAACACCATAGGAAGCGACCTTGTCAAACTTTTCAAACCATACTTCTCCTTTTAATGAAGATAGCCTGATCTTGTAAATCCGGTCATCCATCTGGGCGTTGAGGATGAGAGAGAAAAAAAGGACGAGGATGAGTAAGCCTGTAGGTTTCATATTTATTTCGACACTTGGGTATAAATAGCAATATAAGAAAATATTTCTTTTCCTTACCGATTGACTGGCGCGGCAGTAGTGCTCACTTCCATCATCGCTCCAGCCAGTACAAAATGCACATAAGTGCGAATGTGTGGATATGGGAATTGCCGCCGCAAACCGTCCTTGACGAGGAAAAACCAATCGGCCAGCTCCAGGGCTTTATTCCGCCAGTTTTTTTGGTCGCCGCTGAAAGAGGAGTGCTGGATGATAATAAGCCCCTCCTCTGTTTCAAGGATTAAGTCTACTACAGTGCGGAATATCCTGCCTTTATAAAAATGCCAGAGCGGATATTTTCGGTAATCAGCCCGGATGGTGAAAGCCTCTTCCAGGTAACGCCACCAATGATGTGCCTGACGGACCAATTCCTGAGGGTCAAGGAAATCTTCCGATTCGTGCCTTAGAGTAAGCTCTTCCCCCATCTGTACAAGCTCCTCTTCGTTATAACTATTTTGATAGGCGGTCAGAAAAGCCTTTACCGTTTTAGCGCAAAGATAGGGCTCGTCCTCGCTTTTAAGTTGAGGACGGTGGCCGTACTGCATGCCGGCGGGTATCCGGACCTCAAACTCAGCGCGAATGCTCTCGTTTCTTAAATCGAAAAAACGGGGGGGATGAGGCAGTTTCCCTGCAGGAGGCGCCAGGAAATAGATCGGGGCTTCTTCGGGTAAAAAAGTCTCGAAATGTTCATCGAAAGTAAAAACCGTAGTATCAACAGGGAGGATCTCCTCATTCCATATCCACGGACTTTCCTGGCTGTCCGGATCCAGCGTGGGGTAGTCGTCCTTACCGTCATGCCAAACTCGGTTAAGCCATTTGGTGGGTTTGGAGGTGGAAGTGAATATCAGGTAGTCGCGGGCTCGCGTAAGCCCTACGTACAATAACCGGGCTTCTTCCGCTCTGGCCTGATCTTCCTTAAGGCGCCGGGCTTCGCTATCCTGCAGGCGCTCATATAGTGGTGTGGATTTGTGTTGGAGCCCATAAGGGTTAACCCAATACCTCAGCCAGCGGTTGCCCAGAATATCATTGAGGTCCACTTCTTCAGCAGTAGCGACAATATCGGCGCCCCAGACTTCTGAACGCAGGCTTTTTTCCAGGCTATGGCAGATGACAATGGGCCATTCCAGTCCCTTGCTCTTATGATAGGTCAATACGTCGATGGCATCCGGACCACTTCCTGAACCTTGCTTGTCATTGCCTTGTATCCCGAGTTCATTAAGATAAAGCAGAAATCCACCCAGCGAAGCAGGAGCATGTAGCCTGTTACAGTTTTCCTCGTACTGGCCGCTCAGCTGTCGGAGGATATCCACATTATCGAGCCTTTTAGGGGCATTCCCCCAGCTGACGATGACCCTGCGCAGATCCAGTTCTTCCAGCAGCAGCTCTAAGATTTCAGTAGTAGACAATTCGACAACGTCCGGCCGTATGTCGTCGAGCTGCTGAATGTACTTGTTGGCCCGGGCCCAACGCTCGCGAAATTTATCATCCATTGCAGTTTTTTCCAGATAATCGAGCCTGCTTTCGATGATGTTTTCAAGAGATTCGCCCTCAGCCAACTTAAGTATCTCAGCAGTGGAGAGGGCATCGTTAGGGTTGAGAATGAGTTTGAGGCAGGCCAGGATAAGCTGGGCTTCGGCTGTCTGTAGCAGCCCAGCCCTTGAAATTGAAACTTTAAAGCCGGCCTGATAAAGGGCTTCCGCCATTTCCATGCATTCCTTATTTGACCGGCATAGGACCGCAACGTCGCCGGCTCTGGCAGGGCGGACTTCTTTTTCTCCTTTAGGTTGAATATAAGGCAGGGCTTCCAGGAATTCCCGTAAGGCGCCTGCAATGGCGTTTTCATGCCAGGGCTTGCCGGGTTGTTTCCTTCGGCTGCCTTCACTTTCGAATTTGAAGTGCCAGTGTACCAATGCATTGGTCATTTCCAGCGGCTCATTCTTTTTATTGAGCGATTTGGCGTCCGCCGTTTTTTTTCGCTTCGGTTTCAAGGCGACCTGCTCTTTGGGTAAGCCGGGGAACGCTCTGGTAAAAAGAGCATTGGTAGCATGCACGAGATCTTCTCTGGAGCGCCAGGAGTACTCCTGTATGTCTTCGGGCCGAATGCCGCCCGTTTGTTTGATGATGGCCTGCATAATCCTTGGGTCAGCTCCGCGAAAGCCGTAGATGGATTGTTTGGGATCGCCCACCCAGACAGAATACCTGGCAAAACGGGACAGCTTAAGGAATATCTCCAGCTGAATGGGGCTGGTGTCCTGGAACTCATCTACCATGAGCAAATCCAGCTCCTCACGCAGGATTTGTTGCACCTGCTCGTTATCCAGCAGGTTTTTGATCAGGACCTCCATGTCGATGTAATCGATCAGCCCTCTTTGTTTTTTGTACTGCTCGAATTCTTCCAGGGCAGCAATGACAATATCAAACAGGAGGCTCAGAAAATCGCCGATGTCGTCGTGGAAGTCGGGTAATTCATCATGCCGGGAAGCAAAATCGACAAGTTCTTCCACCAACTCACGGCTCTTGGCGCCGGGTTTGAGTTTGGCCATTCTGGCCCATTGCGGCCACTTTAAATAGGACCTCAGTTGGAGTTCTCTGTTGAGGGTTTTTAAGGTGTTGAGTACTTTTTCCGTCGTTTTGGTGCCGTCTTCGGACTGTTGGATCGCCGTGATGGTTCGTTCGAGTAATTCTCTGAGGCGGGAATAGGTGTTTTCCCCGGCAGCCGGATTTTTTTGTCCGAAAAAGGCGGTCAGGGTTTCAATCGATCTTCGTTTGCTTGTCTCAAGCAGCCCGGTGCTGAAGTCGTTGCTCCTGGCGATATCGGTCAGAGTTTTGACTTCGCGGCGCCAGTCGAAGTATTCGTTTTCACTCAGCCCAAGCCGGTCGCAAAGAGACTCCATCCGTATCACTCGGTTTTCGGAAAGGACGGTGGCCAGGGACTGATTGAACAGTAGCTGCTGATCTTCGTCGGCTATGATGCTGACTTCGGGAGATACGCCGGCTTCGTAGGAAAAGCGCTTCAGTAGTTTAACGCCCAGGCCGTGTACGGTGCCGATGAGGGCGTTAGTGAGTTCATCTGCTTGTTCAGGCATGCCGTTTTCCAGCAGCCGGAGCCGCACCCTTTCCTGTAATTCGGCGGCGGCTTTGTTGGTAAAAGTGGTGGCGATAATGCCGCTGGGGCGCACCCCTTCTTCTAATAGCCTGACCATCTCCGAGGTGAGTCGAAAGGTCTTTCCGCTTCCTGCGCCTGCCGAAATGATCTTTAAGTTGTCGAATGCTTTCATAGTTCCGGTTTAATTTAAGGCAAAAACCCCTTTCCTGGCAAATTGCACCTGTAAAAAAATACCTCTGGCGAGCATAAAAACCGAAAGCGCGAACCATAATCCATGGTTATCCCATTGTAGCCCGACCGTATAGTAGACGGTGAAATAAACGGCAATAGAAAGGATCATCATATTCCGCATGGATCGGGAAGCTGTCAGGCCTATGAATATTCCGTCCCAGATGTAACAAGGAGTGCTTACCAGCGGAAAGATCGCGAGCCAGAACAAGTAGCCGGACGCTTCTTTCAAAACATCGGGCTGATCGGTGAAAATCCGAAGAATGCTGGGGCCGAGGCCAAAATAAATAAGGCTGTAAAGGCCGGCAAAGGCCATTCCCCAGGCGAAAGACAGCCGAATGGCCCTGTGGGTGTTCTTCAGGTCCCGGGCGCCGGAATATTTTCCGACCAGGCTTTCAGAGGCAAAAGCAAAGCCATCGATTCCATAGGACATCCAGTTGACAAACTGCAGCAGTATGACGTTGGCTGCAAGGGTCAGCTGCCCACCCTGGGAGGATTTGCTGTAGAAAAAGCCGAACGAGAGGGTCAAAAGAAAGGTGCGCAGGAAAATATCTGCATTGATCTGTAAAAAAGAGCGCAATTCCTCCCATTGCAGCATGGCCTCTTTGTTGAAGTGTACTCCGTAAGAACGATAGCGCAACACAAATAAAAGGATGGCCAGGCCTAAACTCAGGTATTGTGCGATAACGGTACCCAGGGCAACCCCGGAGATCTCCATTTGCAAGTAATACACGAAGACGAAGCTAAGGAGGATATTGAGGGCGTTTCCGACTACGGTGATCAGTAGGGGGAAGGTTGCGTTTTGCATACCGAAAAACCATCCCATGAAGGCGTAAAGCCCTAATGTAGCGGGAGCCGCCCATATCCGTATGCTGATGTACTGATAGATCATTTCCGACTGTTGAGCATCTGCCTGAAGCAAAAAATTACCTGTTGAGGCAAGTGGCCATTGTAATGCGATGATCAGCAGCCCAATACCTAAAGCGATCATCGCTGAACGTCCCAGCGTATGTATGATGGCCCTATTGTCAAAGCGGCCGTAGGCCTGGGCGGTAATCCCGGTGGTGCCCATCCGGAGAAAACCGAAGTTCCAGTAAATAAAATTGAAAACCATCGACCCCAGTCCGACAGCACCGATATGTGCGGCCGATAACTGTCCCATTAGGGCCGTGTCCACAGTACTGAGCAGGGGTACAGAGACGTTACTGATGATATTTGGAATAGCCAGGCGTAATATTTCTTTATTCATTCAGGGATTTTTAGTCAATGTCTCAAATATTCCATTGGCTGGCGAAACCCACCTGCCGCCCAGCCTTTCGCCGGCGCTGAAAGCCTGGGCGAAGCCCTTGGCGTAGAACCGAGGTCTTTTGAGACAGCCTCCAAAAAACACATGCTGTGCAAAAGATAATGATAAAAAAGTATTCTGATTTCGCTTCCAAAGCAATTTCAACTAAATTTGTCATCACATTTTTTGAAGAAAAAGCTGCGGGCACCTTTTGACTATTACTCAAAAGCTTTTCAACGCTGCTATTGGATACCAGAGGGATTTAGGCCTTAATTTGAAATTGCTTATTTCCCGGCCATTTGAATGCTATGAAGATAAAAGTAGGTATTTTTTTTGGGGGGCCGTCCAGAGAACGGGAAATATCATTTGCCGGAGGAAGAACGGTTTATGATAATTTGAATCAAACGTTATTTGAGGCTGTTCCTATTTTTGTGGATAGCCGCAAAAACCTTATTCTCCTGGATTGGCAATACATTTACAAGGGATCTATTCGGGACTTTTACCCGCCTGTGGATTATCTGCCTCCATCCCCTAACAGTTTTCAAATATACCTGGAAAGCCTGGGCCGCTTATCACCGCAGCAGCAGGAACAGCTGATCGAAAAGGTCGGAAAAAGCATAGCACCGGAAGAATTGCCTAACCTCATTAACCTGGCTTTTCTGGCCCTTCACGGCGCCTACGGAGAAGACGGGGAGCTCCAACGGGAGCTGGAAGCCCTTCGCATCCCATATACAGGCAGCGGTGTGCGGGCCAGTGAGATCGGGATGGACAAGGCGCTGCAAAAAGAAATGATGCTGGAAAGAGGGTTTGCCTGTCCTAAAGTTACCGTATTTAAAAGAGAAGAGTGGCTTGGTCGCGATAGCCGCGGTGCTTATGAAGAAGCCATCGAAAAAGTGGGTTTCCCAATGGTGATCAGGCCGGCTAATCAGGGGTCTTCCATTGGAGTGTCCATAATCGAGCACGATGATTTTGACGCTTTTAAAGAATCAGTCAACGGTGCTTTCTTCCGGGAGTTCATCCCGGTCAGCCGCTGGCGGTCGGTCAGCCGGTACGACAAGCTCGAACACATCAGACTGCTCACCGATATTCGCGATGGGGTGGGCTTCCCGATGGACGTTACGTTCGCCGGCGCCACCCGAACGATCTTTCACCCGGAGGAATTACTTTCCTTTTTAGATAAATATACCGAGGCATGGGAAGGCAGTGAGAAAGAAGCCTTTTTACTCGAAGGGCATCTCGGCGAATCAAAGGTGATCGTTGAAGAATTTATCCATGGAAAAGAGTTCTCCTGCATCGTCGTTCGAAAAGAAGACGGTTCGGCAACTGCGCTTCCTCCAACGGAGATCGTAAAAGGGAAGGAGGTTTTCGATTATCGATCAAAATACATGCCGGGGCTTTCCCGAAAAGAAACGCCCATTGGGCTTCCAAATGAAGACACCCAGGCCATTAGAAAAGAATGTGAGCGCCTTTTTGAAGAGTTAGGCTTTCAAACCTATGCCCGCATCGACGGCTTTTTTACCCCCGGCAAAAAAATCTACCTGAACGACCCTAATACGACTTCGGGTATGCTGCCCTCTTCTTTCTTTTTTCACCAGGCGGCGGAGATCGGACTAAATCCTTCTCAGTTCTTAACCTTCATTATTCGCACTTCCCTGCAGGAACGCCTTGCCGAAAAACCGGAAGAAGCATCCTACCGGGCTCTCTTGGAATACCTGGATGAACAAATCGTCACCCTTAAAGAAGAAGCCATCAAAAAACAAAAAATAGGCGTTTTTCTTGGTGGGTATTCTTTCGAAAGGCACATATCCGTGGAAAGCGGGCGCAATATTTTTGAAAAATTATCCAGTTCCGATAAGTACGAACCGATTCCTTTATTCCTGACCGGAAGCGCTAAAAAGATCGAACTCTACCAACTCCCCATTAATCTCTTGTTAAAGGACAATGCAGATGACATCAGAGATAAGATCTACCGGTGGGCACCCCATGAATTGCTGGACCAGATCAAGAAAGAATGCAGAGAGATAACCGATAAATACGCTTCGGCTGAGGTTGTCTTCCGGCCTATGCCGGTGCAGTTGAAAGAATTGAGCGATCGGATTGATTTCGGCTTCATTGCACTGCACGGCCGTCCCGGTGAAGACGGACACCTGCAACGCTTGTTTGAAGAAATTGAACTACCCTACAATGGGTCCGGCGTTCAGTCTTCCCTGATCACCATCGATAAATTTCAGACCTTACAGACGCTCCGAAAGAATGGATTTACCGTGACCGACCAGATCGTTATGAGCAAACCGGATTATCTGGCAAACCATGAGGCTTTCACTGAAAAGGTAGAGCACCGCTTCAGCTATCCCTTTATCGCAAAACCCATTGACGATGGTTGCAGCTCGGCAGTTAAAGTCATCAGAAGTCGCCAGGAACTGGAAGCCTACGCTCACCTGGTTTTTCTGCCAGGGAAAGACGAAGAGTCTTATCGAAAGATACTCAAACTTCGACCTAAGGAAGAATTTCCTGAAAAAGAAGCCATCCTTTTCGAAGCACTGATCCACCGCGACGGCGCGAAGCATTTCCTGGAGATTACGGGAGGGTTGTTGACCCACCTTAAACCTGACGGAACGGTCGTTTACGAGATCTTTGAACCTTCGGAGACGCTGGCCAGCGGAGACGTGCTTTCGCTGGAGGAGAAGTTCCTCGCCGGAGAAGGACAGAACATTACTCCTGCTCGTTTTGCAAACAATAAAGAGGATCATCGCTATATCTCCGATCAGGTGAAAGAGGATCTGGAAAAAGTTGCCCGCATTCTCAACGTCCAGGGATATGCCCGTATCGATGCTTTCGTGCGTATATATGAAGACAACAGCATCGACACTATTGTAGTGGAGGTGAATTCGCTGCCGGGTATGACCCCTGCTACCTGTATTTTTCACCAGGCGGCCATCAACGATTATAAGCCTTACGACTTTATCGATAAGATCATAGAGTATGGAAAAAGAAGGTTCGTACAGCGGGTTACGCATGAGTCCTTTCCTGCCTTTTTTCCGAAAAATGAAGAGTCGGGAAAAAACGATGAACAAAATAGCCACGGCAATAGCATCCTAACAACAGAAGAACAAATTGGTGAATCCGCGAAGGTGGAAAAGGAAAAAGAACAGCAGAAGGCTCTCCCTTTTTTCAAAAAAATATTGATCCATACCGGTAACTTTTTAAAGTCGGGTTATTTTTTGAAAAACCTGGCGGCCATTCTGGTGGTCTTGTTATTATTTTATCTTTTGATCAATAAAGGGCTGGCTTGGTACACCAACCATGGGGAGTCGATGGAAGTGGAAAATTTTGTCGGAATGGATCTGGATAACGCCCGTCGCCTTGCACGTGACCGCAAACTACGCCTGGAAGTCATGGACTCTACCTTCCTCATCGGACGCCGACCCAATATAGTGATCGAACAAACGCCAAAGGTGGGCTCCCGGGTGAAAGAAAAAAGATCAGTGTACCTGGTGGTGACCAGAAGCACCCCTCCAAAAGTTAAACTTCCCAATCTGGTGGGCAATTATGATTATTTTCAATATACCCGAAAGCTGGAGTTACTCGAAGTGAACTACAAAATAAGAGATCAAGTTTTTAATAGCAGATTGGAAGAAAATACCATCCTGGACATCTATTTCAACGAGCAGAAAATTTCTCAAAATGATATTGAGCGTGGAGTTATGGTGCCCAAGGGAAGTACCCTGGAGTTTATCATTACCAGGAGAACGACCGATCAGGTCGCTATCCCGTCTCTGGTGTGTAGAACCTATTCTGAAGCGGTATTTTTAATCGAAACGAATAATCTGGCAATAGGGCAGGTCATTACTTCTTTACCCCGGACAGCATGGAGCGAAGCATTTGTCTATCGCCAGGAACCGGAATACGTACCTGGCCAGCAGATTAATATGGGAACCCAGATCAACATCCATCTTTCCTCCACTCGCCCGGCCAATTGCCAGGAAGACGTGCTGCAGGAAGCCAGTGAGTTGGAAGAACAGTTTTAGGTTTTACCCACCCCCTGTATTAAAAATGGATTAGTCACTTAGGCATTTACTTTAAAATCGTATCAAATGGACATAGATGTAAAAGAATTAAAGGAAAAAAGGGAAAAAGGGGAAGATTTTGTGCTCATTGATGTAAGGGAACCTTACGAGCACGAGGAATTCAATATCGAGGGAGAATTGATCCCCCTTGGTAATTTTCCAGGGGTAATCCCTGAGTTGGAGGACCGCAAAGACAAGGAGATTATCCTTTACTGTCGTTCCGGTAGGCGGTCTGGTATGGCTCAGCAGATGCTGCAACAGGCAGGCTTTAATAATGTCCGGAATCTGGAGGGCGGAGTTTTAGCCTGGATAGAGGAGTTTGGTGGTTAAGGTTTGAGCTGGGCTGTCCGGCAAGCCATTTGGGCGGTTTTGCCCCAATGGCTTGTCAGTTGATCTCGGTTTAAACTATTTTTTCTTCTGAATGATGGCGTCTACTCTGTGCTCGCTGATGAGCTCATTTTTTAAACGATTGGCCGCAGAATAGTTGTCAAAGCGGTCGACGATGACTACTGCGTAAGCGCCACGGTCGAAAATGTGCATGGAGGCATTGGAGTAGCCCATATCCTTAAGCCGCTTCACCTGGTTTTCTGCATTTTGTTTTTGAGAAAAAGTACCTGCGATGACCATGTACGCTCCGTAGCCGGCGTCACTACTTTCAGAAACCCTCTCTTCCTCGAAAGACGTCGTTTCTTCTCCGCCTTTAGCCGTCATTTCGGGGAGGTTCTCTTCTTCCTCATAAGCCGGCAAATCCTCTTTCTGGACCGACTCCTGATAGCCCTGTCCTTCGTCATCGTAGTAGTCATCATCCTGAGGGGTGATGGAGTTATTGTAATCCTTAGAAGGCAGGCCGGTCGTTTCATCATCTGTACGCTGATCCGGTGCATAGGAGTCTTCGACCTCATTGATCCTGGAAGTTTGCGCAGAACGATCCTGATAGATCATGTAAATCAGGTAAGAAAGGGCAATAATCCCTACGACAACGATCAAAATAGTAATATAATCAAGTCTTGACATATGTTGGATTGGATTGGTTGTGCGGGTAATTTAGCAAATATTTTCATTAGGATGCAAGTCAGGGCTTTAGATATTAAAAAATGGAGGCTGTGTTTTTCTGTCTTTGCTCAAAGTCGAGTTCAAGTCCGTCATAGGACAAATGTACGCCAGGAGGGAGCTGGGCTTCTATTTGATCATAAAGGCCCATTTTATGGCTAAGATGTGTTAGGTAGGCTTTTTTGGGTTGGAGTTTTTGGATCAGTTCCAGGGCTTCTTCCAGGTTGAGATGTGAATGGTGAGCACTGTGATGCAAGGCATTGATGACAAGGGTGTCGAGATGATAAAGCTTTTTTTGTTCTTCAGCAGGAATGACTTTGGCATCGGTGATGTAGGCCAGCGATCCTATTCTAAATCCCAGAACGGGAAGTCGTCCATGAATGACTTCAACGGGCTGGATAGAAAGGTTGTGGAACTGCAGGGTTTCGTGCTTGGAAAGTTCCTTGAGTACGATACGGGGAGCGCCGGGGTAGGGGTTGGCCTCGAAAATATAGGCAAAGCGCTTTTTGATCTCTACGCCTACTTTTGGGGCGGCATAAACGGGCATGTCCTGGTGAGCCATAAAATTGAAAGGCCGAACATCATCCAGGCCGATAATGTGGTCATTATGCTCATGAGTGATGAGCACCGCCGCCAGAGAAGAAACCTTGGCGCTAAGCATCTGCTGGCGGAAGTCCGGACCGCAGTCGATGGCCACATTGACTCCGTTCCAACTGATGAGCGCCGCCGTTCTTAATCGCTTATCCCTGGGATCGGATGACCGGCACACCCGGCAAGTGCAGCCGATCACCGGCACGCCTTGCGAAGTACCGGAGCCTAGTATCGTTAATTTTCCTTTTATGGACATAAAGGGAGGTTAAGTGCCAGCTCAAAATTAAGCAAATGTTTCTTGGCGGCCGCAGACCGCCAAGAAACATTTGCTTAATTCCTGATTACTTTTCCAGGTTGATCAGCTCCCGGAAAAATTTCTTCATTTTAGGGTCCTCAAATTGTTCTTCACTGATCTCTGTGCTTTGCAGGATATCCAGCAGGCAACCGATACGGCCTTCCGTATCGAAGAATTTATTGATTACCGCCACCTTTTTATCCTGAACAATACAGTAGCCCGATTGAAAGTTACCTTTTTCGTACCGAATGTCGTATTCCAGCGTAGTGAAGAGGTCTTCCAGCTTCTTTAGATTGTGCTTGGTTGGTTTGATCATAATTTCCCTGTTCAAATGTCTTCCGTTAGCTAAAATTATAGTCTTCTTCAACAATTTTGTAATTCAATTGCTATATTACCAATAAAATAACTAAATAGTAATGAAACGCTCTACCCTCATCACTGTTGCCATGCTCTTTTTCCTTTCGCTTTTATTTCTTCAATCCGTTTACAGCCAGGAGCGATTCAGGGCAGGGGCGATGTTGGGATTTAACCTTTCACAGATCGATGGGGACAATTTTTCAGGCTACGACAAAATGGGTATCAGCGGCGGATTGCGAGTCGCCACCGTTCTGAACGATCGCCTGGATTTTATGGTGGAAATGCTGTATACCCAAACAGGGAGCCTTCTCAGGGATGACGGCCGCCCCCTTGATTTTACCAGCAAAATAAAACCGGTTCATATCCGCTTGAATTTCGTGGAAGTGCCCCTAATGATCAATCATCACTTCAAACAAATAGAAAGGGACTTTTTTCGTTACGAATTTTTTGCCGGCGCTTCTTTTGCCCGATTGATCAGCACCAAGATCAGCGAAGAACCCTCCGTGTCTGCACGGGCCCCTAATTACGGCCTCCTGGAGGAGGATTTTAATAGAAACCAAGTGGCCATTATTTTCGGCCTGAAATTGAATTTCAATGATAATTTTGGCATGGCCCTCCGCCATACCATCGCCGCTAATCGACTTTACCTGAACGAGATGGCGGACGGCAATCAGCTCTTCCAGATGCGCAGTTATTTCTTCAGCCTCCACGCCATGTATATGTTCGATATTGAAGCGTATTAATGTAATGGTATTGGCTTGGTGAAAAAATGGCCTTTTTGATAAAAAAAAGTCAGAATTTTGATTAGGTTGCGGTAATGATCAAAGAACCTTAAACATTTTCTGCTTAATTTCTTTTTGCATGATAGAAAAGATTGGCTTTGTATTGCTAATTGGCTTTTTAGGAGTAGTTGGGGCCCGTGCTCAGACTTTTGAAGGTGCGGTGTTGATCGGCGCCAATTTGTCTCAGATCGACGGCGACTTGCTGGCCGGATACAATCAGCCAGGTTTTAACGCCGGCGCCCGGGTATCGGCAGGTTTTGGCGAACGGTGGATGGCCAGCATGGGGATTCAGTTCGCGCAGTTGGGCAGTAGTTTCAGCGAAGGAGATCCCGCCAATGCTTTATACGAGAACATTCGGGTGAACGCCGTTGAAGTACCCTTGCTGGCTCATTTCATCGAATGGCGTTTTCGCCTTAACGCAGGCGTAACTTATAGCCGCATCATTAATTATTCTGCTGCAGACCTGGCGGGGGGGAACCTCACGCAGAGCACCAATTTCAGCGACAACCAATTGTCCCTGGCGCTTGGCGCCGCCTATTTTTTTAATGACAACTGGGGCATTGACTTTCTCTGGACCAAGGGGCTGACCGATCTGCAGGCGGACCCTGCCGCAAGTACCTTCATCACCAGGAATTTGTCTTTCAGGCTTATTTTTATCTTATAGCGAATGTATGACCAAACCGCTGGCAGTCATTGACCTTGGAACCAATACGTTCCATTTACTTATTGTTCGACAAGAAGAAAGGAAGGAGTTTGAGATCCTCCACAGAGAACGTCGCTTCGTTAAATTAGCAGAAGAAGGGATCCATTGGATCGGTTCAGGTGCTTTTCTCAGAGGCTTGGATACGTTGCTTCATTTCAAGAAAATCATAGGCCGCTTTGATGTCGGCCAAACGGTGGCTGTCGGGACCGCTGCTCTACGCACCGCTTCTAACGGACGGGAATTTGTAGAAGAAGTCAGAAAAAAAACCGGCCTGGAGATCGCCCTCATCAGTGGCGAAAGAGAGGCCGAATTGATCGGCAAGGGAGTGGCGCTCGCCATTCCTGATCTGGGGGAAAAGGTCTACCTGATCATGGATATTGGCGGCGGCAGTGTGGAATTTATTATTGCAGATACGCAGCAGGTTTACTGGGCGGGGAGCTTTCAGGTAGGCGTGGCTATCCTGTTTAAAGAATTTCACAAATCTGATCCCATCACTGCTCAGGAAGTGGAGGAAATACATCATTACCTTAGCGAAGAATTGCTGCCCTTGCAGAATGCTTTGCGGCAATACCCTTGCAGTATCCTGGTCGGGGCATCAGGCACCTTTGACGTGCTCGAAAATTTCCTCATTCGGGAAAAAGGAGAGGTCACCTATACAAGTTTCAGCCGTGAATCTTTCCCTCCAATCTACGAACAGCTGATGTTCACTACCATTCAGCAGCGAAGGGATATACCGGAGATACCGGAGGCCAGGGTGGAAATGCTTATAACCGCCCTGATATTGATCGACGTGGTACTGGAAATGGCTGCTTTTGAGGAAATCATCGTATCCGCATATGCCTTGAAAGAAGGGTTGCTGGCCGAAATGATGACCGGCGACCACCCTTACTCTTCTCCAACTTCTTCTTCTCCTTCCGACCCCATTTGATTGTCGTCGTGAAGCTTTTGGAAAAGCTGTTTTAGGCGGTACATTTCATCCAGGGTGTCATCCAGAAAAAAATTGATATCCGGAATTCTGCGCATTTGCTTTTTCAGACGATAGGCCAGGGCCTGCTTCAAACGCACAATGCTGTCTTCCATTTCCAGGAGCACCTCCTGTTTGTTTTCCGTATTGTAAACGCTTAAGTATATCTTGGCGAGGCTGAAGTCCGGCGTCATTTTTACATTCGTCACGGTTACCAGCGCTTCCGGGCCGTATACATAACTTCCTTCTTGTTGTAAAACCAGGCTGAAGTTTCTTTTGATCAGTTCAGCGACCTGACGTTGTCTTATCGTTTCCATTATCCTAACTTCTGTTATGATCAAATGTACTTTTTATTCAGGGAAGAATGGAACTTACCACAGAATAATTTGAGGGATTAACGCAGTTTTGACACTAAGAGTTTCCTCCTGCTCATTTTTTTTGTTTGTAAAATGTGTTTTTTAAAACTAAAATTTTAAAATTTGAGTTGATAAGGAAACATTGCCTTTCATCTACTTTTAATTCATGCAGGAGGACATTTTAGACAGCGCTATTGAATACTTGAAGGGGGTAGGCCCGAAAAGAGGGGAGCTACTGCGCAAAGAATTGAATATCCATACCTTCAGAGACCTTTTATATCATTTTCCCCACCGGTACATAGATAAAACGCGTTTTCAAAAAATCAACGATCTGCAGGAGGACATGGGCAACGTCCAGCTAAAAGGCATTCTTCGCAGGTTGTCCAAAACAGGAGAGGGGCGAAAGCGAAGACTGGTGGGACGTTTTCGCGACGATACGGGGTATATCGAGCTGGTGTGGTTTACGGGAGCACACTGGCTGGAGAAGAAGCTGCAGGTTGGAGCGGAATATGTAGTTTATGGCCGCATATCCCGCTTCGGCAGCCAATGGAGTATGGCGCATCCGGAGATGGAACTGGTCAGTGAAGAAAATCCGACAACAGCTCAGACTTTTGAGCCGGTTTACCCCAGCACCGAAAAACTCAATGCAAAAGGGGTGGATGCCAAAGTCCGCCGCCGGATGATGAAAAACTTGTTTGAAAAGCTGGATCCTTCCTTTTTTCCTGAAAACCTGCCGGCTTACCTCAGAGAAAAAATGAAGCTGCTGCCTCATGCACCGGCTATGTATCGCATACATTTTCCAAGGACGGAAGAAGAACTCGAAAAGGTTAGACTACGGCTGAAGTTTGAAGAGCTTTTCTTCCTTCAAATGCGTCTGCTGCAGTTAAAAAAGAGGCGCAAAAAGGAAGTCAAAGGATTTGTTTTTTCGACCATAGGCGAGTACTTTAACCAGTTTTACAAGGAAAAACTGCCTTTTGAACTGACCGGGGCGCAGAAGCGAGTACTCAAAGAGATACGCAGAGACCTGGGCAGCGGCATACAGATGAACAGGCTGCTGCAGGGCGATGTCGGCAGCGGTAAAACGATCGTCGGATTGATGACGATGCTTATGGCCATTGATAACGGCTTCCAGGCTTGTCTTATGGCGCCAACCGAAATTCTGGCTCAGCAACATTATAATTCCATTAGTGCTTATATCGAAGACTTAGGCCTGAAGGTGGCTTTCCTTTCGGGAAGCGTAAAAGGTAAAAAAAGAAAACAAATACTCGAGGCTTTACAAACGGGGGAAATACACGTTCTGATCGGTACTCATGCGTTGATCGAAGATCCGGTGGTGTTTAAAAACCTGGGGCTGGCGATCACCGATGAACAGCACCGCTTTGGGGTGGCGCAGCGGGCTAAGCTTTGGAAAAAAGGCAAGCCGTTTCCACCCCATATACTGGTTATGACAGCTACGCCCATTCCCCGGACCCTGGCGATGACCCTGTACGGCGACCTGGACGTATCGGTAATTAATGAACTTCCTCCCGGCAGAAAACCCATTAAAACTATTCATCGCAACGAGAATCACCGGCTGAGAGTCATCGGCTTTATGAAGGAAGAAATTGCCAAAGGCCGGCAGGTTTATGTGGTTTATCCTTTGATCGAAGAGTCCGAGACCATGGACCTGAAAAACCTGGAAGAAGGATATGAAGCGCTGCAAAGAGAATTTCCGCTTCCGGAATACAAAATCAGCATCGTTCATGGCCGGATGAAACCGGCGGATAAGGATGTCGAGATGCAGCGTTTTACCAGGGGGGAAACCCAGATCATGGTGGCGACTACGGTGATCGAGGTGGGCGTCAACGTGCCGAATGCTTCCGTCATGGTCATAGAAAATACCGAACGGTTCGGACTGGCCCAGTTGCATCAGCTGCGCGGTAGGGTCGGCCGGGGCGCCGAGCAGTCCTACTGTATCCTGATGTCCAGCTTCAAATTAACGAAAGAAGGTAAAGAAAGAATACAGACCATGGTGCGCACCAATAACGGCTTCGAAATTGCCGAAGCTGACCTCAGGCTGCGCGGCCCGGGCAATATCGAAGGCACCCAACAAAGCGGCCTCATCAATCTTCGCATCGCCGATCTGGCCAAAGATGGCAGAATACTGCAAACGGCGCGCGAGATCGCTCTGCGGATCATGGAGGATGATTCCGGCCTGGATCGCCCCGAACATCAACCGCTAAAAGCTTTTTTAGCGAAATATGGAAAAAACATCAAAGGCTGGGGTAGAATAAGTTAATTCCCATGAGGGCCGGCTTAAATCTCTGCTAAATATTCATGCACAAATTTTATCGCCATTGCGCCTTCTCCTACCGCCGAAGCGACCCGGTTCATGGCGCCGGCCCTGACGTCGCCGGCGGCAAAAACGCCGGGAAGAGAGGTTTCCAGCAGATATGGCTCCCTGGATAACTTCCATTGCTTTTTGAAGTGCGGGTACTGCAACAACTCCTTGCCTGTTTCGATAAAGCCCTTAGCATTGCGGATGAGCTTCCCCTCTAGCCAGTCGGTATGCGGCCGGGTGCCTATGAAAATGAACAAGGCGTCAGCATCCGCTTCAAAGCAGGTCTGATCCTCCATGTTTTCGATGATGAGTTTCTCAAGATGCTCCCCTCCAATGGCCTCTTTGACCTGACGGCGGCCGTGGACCTCGATGTTGTCAATGCCTTCTATCTGGTCGATCAGATAAGAAGACATACTGGAGGACAGGTCGGGCTTGCGGATCAGGATGTGAACCTTCCGGGCAAACTGAGAAAGGTAAACCGCACCCTGGCCTGCGGAATTGCCGCCGCCTACTATATACACTTCTTTGTTTCGGCAAGCATTGGCTTCCGTCATAGCCGCGCCATAGTAAATACCTGCTCCGGTGAAATCTTCAGCTCCGCCGGCCGGGAGCTTGCGATAATCTACGCCGGTAGTGATGATCACACTCCTGCTCAGAAGGGCGCCGCCGGTGGCCAGAGAGAGTTTCTTGTAATTGCCTTCCAAAGTTAAGTTAACCACTTCCTGCGGCGACATAAACTCTATGCCGAAGCGGGTGGCCTGGGTAAGGGCTCTATGGGTCAGTTCGGCGCCACTCAACCCTCTGGGAAACCCAAGGTAGTTCTCGATCCTGGAGCTGGTCCCCGCCTGTCCCCCCGGCGCTCTTTTTTCTATCAGCAAAGTTTTCAGTCCTTCCGATCCGCCATATACACCGGCCGCCAGGCCTGCAGGTCCCGCGCCTATGATGACAACGTCATAAAGATCGGATTTGGCCTCGGGATGCAGACCTATACGGGCTGCGAGGGATTGAATGTCGGGGTCGGCCAGGTAAGAGCCGTCTTCAAAAAAGACTACGGGAAGTTGCCTGCGATCCAACTGATGCAGGCTCAGTAGCTCTTCTCCTTCAGGGTTGGATTCCATGTCGATCCATTGATACGGCCTCAGATTCCCGGCGAGAAAGTCCTTGATCTTGTGAGATTTTGGAGAATACTGATAACCTGCCAGTCTTATGCCCCTGAAAGAGGGGAAATGGCTGAGGTGCCATTGATCGAGTAAGTCATTGATAACCGGGTACAACTTCTCTTCGGGGGGATCCCAGGGTTTGAGCAGGTAATAGTCCAGCTGGACATCATTAATGGCTTTAATCGCAGCCGCGGTGTCAGAATAAGCGGTTAACAATACCCTCCTGGCTTCCGGATAAAAGGATCTGGCCTGCTCCAGGAATTCGACGCCGGGCATCTCCGGCATCCGTTGATCAGAAAGGAAGAGGGCGACGTCTTCCCCCTTTTTCTTGAATTCTTCCAGAGAAGCCAGTGCCTCATTAGCTGAGGAGGTGCTGATGATGCGATAATCTTTTTTGAATTGGGTCCGAAGGTCCCTCCGGATGGATCTGAGTACCTGCGGATCGTCGTCTATTGAAAAAATAATGGGCTTTTTTTCTTCAGTCATGATCATTTAGGTTGGAGGTCGTTTAAAAAGGAAAACACAATTTAAAACAAGTTCTTCCGGGTTTGGAATTAAGCGTGATGTTTCCATTGTGTCGGTCGACGATTCTTTTAGTGATCTCTAACCCCATTCCCGTTCCTTTACCCATAGGTTTGGTAGTGTAAAAGGGGTCAAAAATGAGCGTTTGATTTTCTTCGGGTATGCCAATGCCGTTGTCGATGATTTCTACGCAGAGGTGATGGCGCTCGGTAAACGTTCTTATGGTTAGGATTCCGGGATTTTCCATGGCGTCCACGGCGTTGTCGATGAGGTTGGTCCAGACCTGATTTAGTTCGCCGGGGCGCGCTTTAAGTTTGGGCAGGTCTTCTGCCAGTTCTTTGACGACCGTGATGTTTTTTTCTTTTAGCTTATGCTTAAGCATTATCAGAGTGGACTTCAGGCCTTCATGGATGTCGATGTATTCCTTTGCTGATCCCCGGTCCATGTGAGTGTAGGATTTGATGGCTCCGATGAGGGAGGCAATGCGGTCGGAAGCTTCCCGGATATCGCTCACAAGTTTTTCCAGGGAGAGGGTGCTTTCTATCCACCATATTAAGGCGGGGATGTGGCGGCTGTTCACGATGTGGTGAATTTTTTCCAGGTCAGCTATCGTCATTCCGAAGTCAACGAAGGTATCGGCGATGTCATCGGCTCCTTCGATGCCCTTATCTTCCAGCCAGTCGAGTAAGTCATCGGTTGCTTCTTCTCGTTCCATCAGGCTTAGTTCGATGGTGTTGAGGTTGTCGATCTTTGAAAATAGGATGGCGTTGATCTCATCTGTTTCCTCCGGCGTTACCCTCATGGTAATAACTGATTTGAATTTATCCGGAGTCATGTGGATCTTTCGATACAGCTCGGAAACATCACGGACGATTGCAGAGGCAGGGTTGTTCAGCTCATGTGCCAGCCCTGCGGAAAGCCTTCCCAGAGAAGTTAGTTTTTCCGTCTGGAAACGGATCTGTGAAAATTCCCGGATGCGATTAGACATGGTGGCCACCAGGCTCTGCGTCAGTTCATAGCTGACGTTGACCATTTCCGTAAAATGGTCCTTGTGAAGCTCGAGGACTTCGCAATCCTCCAGGACGGTACCGTAAGCCTGAGCTTCCTTCATCCTCGAAAAGGGTAAGATGCCCGTAATATAACCTCTTTCGAAGACGCCGAGTTCCTGAATGTTCCCATGGCGTTCCAGTTCGATCACATACTTTCCTTTGACGATTACCTGCATGTGATCGACCGGCATTTTCGGATAGAAAATATGCTCTCCCGCTTCGTAAAAATGAAAGTCTGATTTGTTGATCAGCCATTGCAGAGCCTCTGAGGGTATGCCATCAAAAATGTCAAAGGATTGCAGATCCTCCAGAAGTTGAGGACCTTTGGAGATGACTTTCATTGGGTTGTCCTTTAGTGAAAGAAGATCATCAAAACTACCAAGTTATATACACATCGAGGCGGGAATTAGTTTTACACGCCACATTGCTTGTTTAAGCAGTAGCCCGACCTCGGGCAGAGCCTGAAGCCGGGTACCGCAGAAATGACAGCAAATGCTGAGGCTGTTGATTATCTGGTTCTTTCAGTGAGTGCGACGAATTCTTCTACAACCACTTCAGGAAGGGTCCTTTTTACACCCTCCTTATCCTGGTAAGTGCGATAGGTCAGTTTCCCTCTGACGGCAACCTGATTGCCTTTAGCAAGTAGCTGGGCCATGAGTTCTGCCGTTTTCCCCCAGGCAACGCAGCGATGCCACTGCGTCTCCTGCACCTTCTCTCCGTTCTTTGCTTTGTAATATTCGCTGGTGGCCAGAGAAATTGAAGTTAGGCATTTTCCGTTTTCAAATACTTTGTTTTCAGGATCCTTGCCCAGGTTGCCGATAAGGGTAATGCTGTTTCTTAGATTGTTCATTGTACTTGATTTTGGTTAATTATTAAATTCTGTTACATCGGCAAGATGCAGGCAAGGATTGGATTTATTCGTGTTTTTTCCGTTTACATACGTTTGTATACGTATGCAAACGTTTGTAAACGTTTATAAAACTGAATTAAACTTATGGATCTGGACGGCGGCCTAAACTCTTGAATTTTGCTGGACTTCAGCTTTCCTGCCTGCCGGCAGGCAGGAAAGCTTCGCCAGTAAATCCAATAGCCTGGCCCCGTCTGCAGCCCATAAGTTTAAATCAGTTCATAGAGGTAAGAGAGCAGAATTCATTTTCTTATCCAAAAAAAAGCGCCACTCATCAAAAAAATGAGTATGATTGTGTAAAATGCTTTAACTAGTACAAAACTTCATTTTCTATCATGACAGAAAAGCACAACGGATTAGTTGAAGTACTCAGCCATTTGCAGATTACGCTTCGAAAGCATGTGGAAGCCTATACTTTTATTCGCAAGCACAAAGCTTGGAAAGGGTTCTGGGAGTATGGCTGGGTAGCTAAGATCCTCATGGTCTTAGCCGTAATAGCAGGTTTGAAGTTCCTGCAGATTTACTTTCAATGGCTCAGCGAAGCCTATGAAAGCGATCCGATCACGGCCATCAGCAGTATGGGCGGAATGATGTGGGAAGCCATAACCGAAGAGTACCGCTTCTTCTTTGCCGGAGGCATGAAATATGTGATCGTTATCTTTATGGAAATCGTCATTTATCACGTGAGTAGAAGGACGGTGAAAATACTGACAGATCGCGATGAGGAGGCTTCCTTTAAGAACTTTCTTAAAGCCCAGGTCCGGATGATCAAGGTCAGCTTCCAGTCGTGGATCATGGAGATCGTTTTTACGACCTTAATCGGAATTCTCTTTTCTATGCCTTTTATTGGAATGCTTGACTTTATGAAGCCTGGAGTGATCTTTGGTATTCAATGTTTCTTCCTGGGCTTTGCTCTGATGGACAACTATTCCGAGCAATTTGACCTTTCCATAAAGGAAAGCCTGAAGTACTCCCGGCAGTACCTGGGCATTGCATTAGGTACGGGATTAGTGCTGCAAGTGATGCTGGGCATCCCGGGAATCGGGCCGATTGCAGGGCCCTTCATCTCTGCAGTAGCCGTTTGTTTGACCATGCACGAACTGACAGACCTCCACCTTCGTCCGACGCCTGTAGAAGAGGCTATTTCTAAAGAAGGCCTGGTCTGAACATTGAATATAAAATCTTTCCTTTGCTTTTGTCACTAAATCGTATGGGGCTGTGTAAAAAAGCCAGTTGCTCCTTTTGCTTAGTCTAAATAATTTTATCAGCCACGCAAACCTGCCGGCTGATAGGCCGGCGAGTACAATGACTTTTTACACAGCCTCACTGCCATATTAAAAAATTAACCCAACTGAATTGTGAGTAGAAAAAAGCGAATGGAACAGACCCATCTTTTTGATCAGGCCAAAATGCTGGTAAAGGCAGGAGCCGTTCATCAATTGCGTGAACTCATTCAACAGAACATAGAGCTGGTATACTTACGTGATATTCCTGACCACTGCGGCATGCAGCATACGCTGCTGCACGAAGTTACGGGAATGGGGGAACTGCAATGGCCAGAAACGGCTGCTGAAATTGCCGAACTGTTGATAGAATCTGGTTCGGAAGTAGATGCCGGGGAACAGCCTGATCAAGGCGAAACGCCCCTTCATCATGCCGTTAGTGTCAATAATGTAGAAGTGGCTGAGGTGTTACTGAAAAAAGGTGCTGACCCTGAAAAAACAGGGCGTTTTGATGGCACTCTCGACACCGCTCTGGGGTATGCGCTGTTCTATGGTGTGGACCTGCGACTGAAAAAGTTTTTCCGCAATTGCCCGGATATCCTGCTGGATTTCGGCGCCAAAATGTACCTCCCTTTTGCTGCAGCATTGAATAAATGGGATGAGCTGAAAAGTGCTTTTGCGAGAAGAGGAACCTTACATCCCGGTACAGGACTGGCGGATGGCCAGAAGACTATTCAGCAGGCTTTTTTGTTTGCCTGCCGATACGGAAACCTCGAAGCAGCCGAGTTTATGCTTCATCACGGCGCTGATGTTAATGTCGTCATTCCCTTTTTCTTTCATGAGGCTACTGCGCTGCATCTGGCTTGTGAACGAGGTGAGCAGGTGGAGACTGTTCGCTTCCTGTTGAAAAAAGGAGCCAATCCAAGAATTAAAGATAAAGTCTACAACGCTACGCCCGAAGGGTGGGCAATGTTCTGCGGCCAGGATAAAAGCTACCGGGTGTTGAGGGATTTAAAAAAGTAGCCGCCCCAGATGGCCGGACAATCATTCCTCCATGGCGTATACCAACGTATAATTTCCAATAAATTCGTAATCCAGCCGATAGTAATGCTCTGAATGGTCCTTTTTTATTTTACCGAAAAAAGTGCCCCCTTCCGGCTTAAAAAGAAAGGGCTCGATCAAAATGTGCCGGCAAAAATTGAGCCGCCTTCTTCCATACGCTTTATACAAGGCTTCCTTGGCGCCCCAATAAACATGCAAATGCCACAGACGGGAATGGGCATCCAGGTTGCTGCTTTCCTCTGGATTCAGAAACTTGTGAATAAGACGGTCAATCTTCGGTACAAATTGCTGAATATCGATCCCTACTTTTCTCGGCGCCGCTATAGCTGCCGAAACTTCTCTGGAATGGCTAATGGATATATCAAAATCAGACTGGAAAAGGTGGGGTTTACCAAACTCATCCTTTAAGAAATACCCTCTTTTTTCTCTGCCCGACATATGATGGATCAGCATTCGGGCAGACAACCACTCCACCCTCCTGTGGCCTTTTATGCTGGACAACTGGTCCTTTTCCGCTTCCGATAAGTCCAGATTGCTCAAAAACCAGCTTTCTTCCTCTTTGATCTCCCAAAGGCCCAATTCTCCGGCCGGGTGTAAATATTTGTGAACTAAAACAGGCATTTGTGCTACGTGTTTGGTCTTAAATAATAGACCGCAGTTTGCATACGTCCTTAACCACGGGGGTGACTGCTTACCAGTCAGAAACTAAAACAAAAATAATCTGTTGAACTGTTAAATGAAAATTTTTTTCGATGACCGTTGTTTTAAATGTTGAAAAAACATACCAATTAACCGGCCATAATGCTTCTGTTTTTTGTGTCAGCAGGGCTCCTCAAAAGACCCACTTCCTCTCCGGCGCAGGGGATGGCTGGCTGGTGGAATGGAACCTGGAGGATCCCGAAGTTGGGCGCTTACTGGCAAAGGTGGAAACTCAGATCTTTTCCCTGAAGTACCTGGAGGGCACTTCCCTGGTGGTGGTCGGCAATATGAACGGAGGCGTGCATTGGGTGGATATTGAGCAACCTGACCAGACAAAAAATATCGCTCATCATAAAAAAGGAGTGTTTTCCATACTTCACATCAAGGATCATGTCTTCACTGCCGGGGGAAGTGGTATATTAAGCCGGTGGAGCATTAAAGAAAGAAGGGCTCTGGACAGCCTCCACCTCACTAATCAGAGCCTGCGCAGCCTGGACTTTTCACCTTTTAGAAATGAAATAGCCGTCGGGGCCAGTGATAATGCTATTTACCTGCTCGATGCAGACACGCTAAAAATTAAACAACAGCTGCTTAATGCACACGACAATTCTGTTTTTTCCGTAAAATATAACCATGAAGGCGACCTGTTATTCAGCGGTGGTAGAGACGCCATGCTGAAGGTATGGGACCTGGAAACCTTTCAGTGCGTGAATGCCCAGCCCGCACATTGGTTTACTATCAATGATCTGGCTTTGTCTCCATCCGGAGCCTTTCTGGCCACCGCCAGCAGGGATAAAACCATTAAGGTCTGGGATGCCGGGACTTTTAAACTGCTCAAAGTACTGGATACCGTCAGAGACGGCGGGCACATCAATTCGGTTAACCGGCTTTTTTGGAGTTCATTTAATAATACTTTAGTATCTTGTAGTGATGACAGAAGTATTATTTTATGGGATATGGATGAGAGATAAAATTAAGGTTTGAAAACTCGATTTTCCTTTCTAGCTTTGCCCATCGCTAAAATGAGAAAGCCATGATTTTATCGGATTCCAAGATACTGGAACATATTGCAGAGGGGGAAATTGTGATCGAACCTTTCCGGCGTGAGTGCCTGGGCACCAATTCCTATGACGTGCACCTGGGAAAACACCTGGCCATTTATAAAAATCATATTCTCGACGCCCGTAAACACAACGAGATCGAACATTTGGAGATCCCTGAAGAAGGTATGGTCCTCCACCCGAATACACTCTACCTGGGCGTAACCGAAGAATACACCGAAACGCATAATGCCGTGCCCTTCCTGGAGGGCAAGTCCAGCGTGGGAAGACTCGGCATCGATATTCACGCCACCGCCGGCAAGGGCGACGTCGGCTTCTGCAATACCTGGACACTGGAAATCAGCTGCACCCAACCGGTAAGGGTCTATGCCGGCATGCCTATCGGACAGCTAATCTACTTTACCGTGGATGGGGAGATCAATAATTACTACAATAAGAAAAAGAACGCCAAATACACTAAACGCACAGATCGTCCTGTCGAAAGTATGATGTGGAAAAATAAGTTTTAACCAATGGAAAAAAGGCTGACGCCCTTTCTTCCATTAGTTATGAACGATCAATACCTTTCTGCTGACCAATCCCTGCTCATTTCTGAAAACCAAAACAAACAAGCCTTCACTCCAGTCACTGGTAGGAATGCTCCATTGTTCGAAGCTGATCCGTTCAACTTGCTGGTTAAATACTTGCCGGCCAAAGGCATCGTAAACCTGGATCCATCCAAACGAAGATTGATCTGATTTCAGGCTCACATTCAACTGCTGATCAGCAGGGTTGGGAAAAACAGTCAGGTCTGGCTGTTGTGCTAATTCACTGGTGCTGGTCAGAAAAGATTCGTCGATGAGGATGTCAAATTGTTCCTTGTCGATCCAGCCGCCTTCCGGATTGCTGAGCAGGAAAGTGAAATGATCCCGGCTGCCGCCATTATCGCTATGCTGATAAGTCAAAAGCCCTGCATTGATGTCTGCCTGGGTAAAGGAATGTCCTGCACGGAGCGGTTGAAAGTCCAGAAGCAGGTCCCCGTTGTCCGGGAGCGTAATGAGGGTGTACCGCAGTTGATTGTCGGAAAATTCAGCATCAGCGGAAAGTAGAAGGCTCTGGTCAATCAGCCTGTTGATGCCGGGAGCGGTTTTCAGCGTGTCATTCACTAAAAGCGTAGGAGCCGCCGGGCTCAGTTCGCTGCAAAACTCGATGGACCACTTGGAAAGTCCTCCGGAGGCCCCGAAACCCGATTCGACCACTTTGACCTGCAGGGTCCAGTTGCCCGCAGCAGTCGCACCAATATATTGCTCCAGAGAATCGACGGGCTTGAAGGGAATGCCGTCGTCAGGAGGGCAGACGACCTCGTCATTGGCCTCATCATCAAAACCGGATAAGAAACGGATGGTATTGCCGCAGCCCTGGTCATAAAGCACCGCGGATTGCCCCTCCGGACTGATCAAAGTAAAGCGCAAACTCTTTATCGGCTGATAGTTTACATCAACGATGGGAATATTCAAATCTTCAATAGCGCCGCCTTCCGGCACATCGATAACGGATTGAATGGTAGGCAGTCCGGTGCCGGAAATATTGACCGGCGTATCTTCGCTGCTGTAAGTCCGGCATGCGGAAGTGACTGTTTGAAAAGCATTGGCTTCCAGAAAAGGACCAGGCCCACATATGCTGCTGTTGCCCCTGACTCTCCAGTAATAAATGGTATTAGGCGCCAGCAGGTTCTCTACAGCAAGACTGGTATCGGTAAGCAGGTCGGCAACGAAAACGGTGCTGTCGGCAAATGATGGATTAGTAGCTATTTCAAAAGTGTAGTAATCTGCGTCCGGCACGTCACTCCAGCTGAAACGAACCCGTTGTGGGGCGATGCCGATCGCCCCACCAAGCGGCTGAAGCGCTGCCAGGGAAGAATAATCGTTCGAACGCGTAATCAAACGGATGTCCCGGTAAGTGGTGTCCAATTCGGGAGAAGAGATCTGTAATTTAAGCTCGAAGGTATCCGTCACCGAATCGTCGAGGTATATTTTAAGATACACTTCCTGCAATTCAGGTAGCGGCTGAACGGTAGCTCTGGAGAACTCCACTACCGCACCTTTGGGCAGGTCGCCAAGCAGAGCAAAATTCAGAGGCTGGGTGAACCCCATAAGCGCATTATATTGAATGGTGAATTCCGCCGCATCGGGAATGCATACCTGGGGAATTGAGGAAGGAGTGACATTGGCAAAATAAGTAGGCTTGGCGGGAGGCCATATCTCAAGATTGAAATCGGAAACGTCGAAGAATATGTTGTCGGCAGCTTCGACCATGATCCGCCCTGTTTGAGTGACGACATTGGGAACAGGGACCATAGCAGAGCCGTCGTTCGGGGTGCGGCTGAGCAGAATCTTGTCAAAAGTCTTTCCACCGTCCATGGAAAGCAGAATATTGACGTATTGACAATTGACCATTTCATTGTTGGTATTGGCTACGTCCCATTTTACCTCCCGAAGTTCGCCGACTTTCCATTGGGCGCCTTCAATTTGAGGCGTCATCACTTTAAAAGGACCGGCGCTTTGCGTTGACCTGAATTTTACCTGGGCCCAGTTGACAGCGCCCGATTCGGGATGATTGTCTCTAACGGTGCAACGGAAGGTCAGGTCCCTGTCGTAAGCAGGCAATACCTCAGAGCGGTTGTATTCATTTTCGACGACTTTGCTCAGCATAGGAAAATAGCGAACGGGCGAGGGTTGAGGTGGCATAGACCGGAAAAGAGGAGAATTCTCCCTTGGGCTACCCGGAGGGCTGTTGATCGGGCCTAGATCAAATTGCTCCCAGCAGTAGGTCAATGAGTCCCCGTTGGCATCAAAAGCCTCGGCTTCCAGTTTGAATGGGGTGGAGGCGGGGATATAAAAGCCGTCTGATAATGGAATAAACAGCTCAGGACGTTCATTATTGGTAGGAACGAGTTCAGCACAAGATTTGCCGGAGCCTTCCCTGGTGAGAAACAGGATCTGTTCCAGCGAAACATTGTGGTAGTAATCGTCGGCAGTAGCTTGAAGATTATTGACGGGATTGCTGCATATGCCGGCGTAAGACATTATGGTCGTGCCGCCTCCCGGTTCGAAGGAAGTCGGCTGAAAGATGTTATGACAGCTGCTGAACGTATGGCTGGCGCCAAGCTGGTGGCCCACTTCATGGCCAAAGACCGCGATGGCAAAAGGGTCACCTTCGGGGTTGGGCATGGTGGATACACCGCCTGCCTTTTGAACGGTATTGACGCAAACGACTCCTGTATAGGCAATGCCGTTGAGGGAGGTATTGGTGCCGACTACGTGCCCCAGGTCGTATTTTTGTGCACCGAAGGCTACACTTAGATAATTGGCATTTTCATCCAGCATCCTACCTGCATCACCATTGGTATAGGGGTCGTTGACGGCGTCCAGGAAAATGATCTTATCGTTTTCAGCGGCCAACTCCAGAGTGATGCCGAGGTCTCTTTCCAGGACCATGTTAAGTCGATTGACGAGGATGACGATGGCCTCCAATGCTTTTTCAACCGTGCCTCCGTGATATTGAGCATACTCACCGGTGCAGGCCACCGCAATGGTGTATTTACGTAAAGGAAGCGTGTTGGATTTCTCCGGTGAAGACTCGAAGAGCAGTCGCAGCATTTCTGCCTGTAGGTCTTCGTTGTAAAACTCCTGATGATCCTGGACCCCACAGCTGAGCTCCATAGTATGCTCCGCGATCAGATTGTTCTGGATGGGATAACTGATGTAATGTTGCTGCGTTTTCGAAGGGTGAGGATCTATGAAGTAGGTCCCTTCCGGTGTGCTGATAATGGCGTGAAACCCCTTGCCCGTCCAGCTCATCCTGGCAAAATAGGCGCGTTCGTCCGTGCTGATCCCCTTGAAAGTAAGTATGCCGGGATAATTTTTACCCAAAGCCGGTGGAAGAACCGGTTCCGGAACAAGCTCAAAACCGGCGGTCTTTTCCTGACCTAAAGGAAGGTTGAGAATGGTTTTGTGACCGGATTTCTCAAGAAATGATCGGTTAAGAATGGATTTTAACTGATCATGATCCAGCTGGAAGGAAAACGTTTCTTTCCAGGGTGAATGGAATTGCTTTTCTTCTAGGGATTCAGTTTCCTGAAAAGTTAAAGTGCGCCAGGGTTGTTGTACAGTTTGTGCCTTTAGAATAAGACTTTGACAACATACTACAACAAGTGCAGAAATAAACAGCCTCATTGGTGTCAAAATTTTTTTGCCTCTTTTTTACCTCTGAAATAAAAATATTCTTTAAATATAATCACTATTCACTGATTTGTAAGTAAAGTTAGTGACATTTAGGTAGAAGGTAGAAGGTAGAAGGTAGGAGGTTTTTAGGGTATAGTTCAATTAACTGTGTCAACAAAATTCTAATTCATTGACATTCAAGGTGCCTAAGAACTCAGAACCCGGAACGCTGAACACCCTCGTTTTTAGAAGAGGGCGGCGATTTGAGCCCGGCCTACGTGGATGACGCGGGCCTGGCCTGTTTTCCGACCTTCATAACCCAGGCTCAGTCGAAGGCTGCTGGACAATTGGCGGTCGAGGTTGAGGCGCCAGAGGAAATTCCGGCCTCTTTGCAGGCCGTTTAATATAGCGAACCCTACAGGACTGTTGGGGTTGCCCTCGAAATCCACCTGTACGAAAGACGCATCCAGGCGAACGAACATCTTAGTGCTTTGGGCGTAATGACCTTCCAGTTTAAACTCGTGAGTCGTTGCCCGGGCCGGCTCGGACACCGCTTTGGTATTTTTATTGCTGGTTAATTGATAGCCGGCGCTGAATCTAAGGCTGGTATTGATAAAATAGTTCAATTGGTTTTTTAATTCAAAAAAGCGAAGGGTAAAGTTGCGATTAGCCGCTAATTGAGAAAGCGTTTCATTTTCACCGCTACTGACGTTGGTTTCTACGCCCAGCGTTTGGTTAAAATTGACCCTGCCGGTCAGAAAAAGTTCGTGTCTGCTCTTGCTTTCGAAGCCGGTGGTTTGTAAAAACTTACTTCGATTGTCGATCTGGCCGAGTTGCAGGTCAAAATCAGGGTTGCCGCGATTGAAGAACAGCAAATTGCGGATCCCTGAACTCAGGGCGATTAGGCTGGTATCGGCTACCTCCAGCTGAAAGGGGTTCCATAAGTCGATCTGAGCGCCTTGTTGCGTTCTTCGGGAGATCTTTACATAGCTTTGCAGGGCAAACAAGCTCAGGAATTTCTTTATTCCTTTTTTATTGAACCAGACGGCTTTGGGGGTGATCTGAAAAGACTGGTTAAGGTTGACGTAATTGGTCCGGATGAATTCATTGGAGAAGGTGGCTACTTTGACGAAATCCGCCTGATCCTGGAAAGGAGCGATCTCCATTTCATTGGGTTGAATGATGCCGTCGTTGTTGTAAAGCGAATCCAGCCAGATGTGGGTGCCTTCTCCCCGGATCACCCTAATGAAGGTAAACTCCCGCCGGGGCTCCTGGCCTGATCCCAGTTCGTAAGTCGTATTACTGCGGATGGCGCCTTTGGCAAATGCCAGACGGTTGTCCATTCGTCCTAAATACGTGTCCCCGGCCCGAACATTAAGATCGGTGGCGTCTTCTATTTCCAGCTTGCGGTAGGTCAGATTGCCGTTTATGGAAAAATGCCTGTTAACTTTCAGCTGACCTTTGACGTTGGCTTCTCTGGCCAGGGTTTGCAGGCCAAAGGTTTCTCCATCCGGTTGATAGTCTTTTCTTTGGCTTAGGGAGAACTGGAACTGGTTTTCGGCTTGTTCATTGCTTTGGAGAAATACTTTCAAGAGATCATATTTGAAACTGGCGTCATTGAGGGTATCCTGTTGATCGGCCTGGCGGCTGTTGCTTTCTATTTCCGTATAAAAGCCTAGTTGCCAGGGTGATTTCGGGCTGATGGTCCGGATAAGGGACAGCTTAGGTCGGAAAAAGGACCTTTTTTCTTCAGCAGTGGTGGCGTTGACCCAGCTAGCTGAAGCCTTTACATCCCAGCTGTCATTATCCAAACCGGCGTCAAAGGTTTGGCGGAAGCCCTGGTAACTGTCCGCCCGATTGAAAAATCCAAAGTTGAAGTTGAAATGAGCCAGCCGGGCTTTGGTCAGGCTTAACTCGCTGGAAAGCAGGTGCTCTGAAGCCGGCAGTACGGAGCCTTCATTTTGTTTACCGACCAGGTTCCAGTCCCGTTGAAATTCAGGTGTTCGATACGGACTAAGGGGCTTGAAGTGCTGGTGCATAAACTCATACTGAAGGTTGTTGGCCAGGATCCAGTCTTTTTCATCCTTTCCAAGAGGGAGTTTGGATTGCCAGGAGGCGAACATTGCGTAGCCAAGATCATCTTCCTTGTCAAGGCTTGAAAAACGATTGAGGTCTTCCTGGCTCCAGGAGAATTCCAGGTTAAGCTGGTTATTGGAGTTCATCCGCCAGCGGGTGGATAGTGCGGCCATGGCTTCTTGTTTGGGCGCAATAAGCGGACGGGTAGGGGCATAACTTCCCCTGGGGCTACAGGTTTGAGGGTCGGGAGCAATCCATCGAAAAACACGCTCATTGGCGGCTTTGGTGTTGTCAATTTCGTAATGTCCATTCCCTTCGCCTACGAAAGAGAACTGTACCAATAAAGGGGTAATGACTTCCGGGTTTTGGTTAAGCAGGAGGACGGCATAAACCGAATCCCGGCCACTACACTGAACGACAGTATCCCGGTAGTAGTAGCTGACCTGGGTGGAAGAAAGGTCGCGCAGGGTGTCGACGGCCTGGGATAATGTCTGGTTAAGCTGATCGCCTGCTTGTTGGAGGGCCAGTTTCTCCGCCTCGGTCAGGCGGCTGGTTCGCGAAGGGTTTTTACTATCCTGCTGTGTGATCATATTGAACCGGATATCCAGCTTTTCTGATTCCAACGCAGTGTTAAAGGCTACCAGGGAGCGAAGGTATTGTTGATCGGTATAATCGAATTCCACGATGATCCGGCTGTCTTTGGTGATGAGGTTTTGGTTGGTAAAAGTAATTTCGCCGCGGTTGTAATCAATAATATAGTCATGATCGATGCCTCTGGTGAGCAGTCGGCCATCCAGCCAGACGCGCTCTGTTCCGGAGAGGATGACGATGAAACGTTCATTTTCGGCTCCTCTTAGCTGATATGGGCCTTGGTTACCTTCCTGTTGGTCAAGCAAGTTTCGGGCAAATTTCCCTCTGGCGACGGCCAGGCTGGCGTCAGAGCGGAGCGTGAACTGCTTGTTTAGCTGTGTGGCATTCCGAACACTGATGCCCTGAAGTTTTTTCAGGTAATTGATGAAATAGCTGTCGGGGCGATTCAGTTCATAATCACCTGCGGTAAGGCTGCTGTTCTCTTTTTCGAGTTGCACGAAGATCCGGTCGAATTCCCGGAGGTTTTGGGTGTTTCCTTCCGGCTGGATGGGTATGTTCTCATCCGTTATGGCAGCGGTCAGTTGGATGTCATTGCCCAACTGCCCGGCTATCTGCATATTAAAACGGGAATTCAGGACCAGATCCTGATTGTTGCCGAAGGACAGGCTCCGGGCGAAGCTTCCGCTGGAGTTAACGGCGCCAAGCTCCAGCCATTCCTCTACATTCGTTCCCGGCCCGCGCCATACCATAAGCTCCGACTGATCCCGGCGATTAAAGAGAGAGGAATCCAGGTGAGCGACTTTCTGATCGAGTCTAAAAGGCAGCACCCGGTAAGAGAGCCGAACCGGAAAGTATTCTTCTTCCGGCGGGTCAATCCACCTGAGGCGGTATCCTTCCATTCGATACTGCTTTGGGTCCAATGGTTGTCCTTCTTTATCTTGTATGGAAAGAGTAGCGGGGAGGATGTACAAGCTGTCGAGCGTAAGCGTTTCGGGCTGACTGCTGATCAGGGTGCGTGTTTTTAAGTTGGAAAGCGGACCGGACTGGCCATACAGGAGCATGGTCGATAAGCCTATGCCTCCCATCAACATCAGCCTTTTCCAGAACCTCATAATATGCTTTACATTCATTGTTTGTATCCGCTCTGCCACTTGAAACGCAGCATCATCTTTTTTAGTCTAAATAACGAAAAATTAGCCTTTGGGCGCAAACAAAAAGAGAGGCTTACGTATAAACTAAGACATAAGTGAGGGGATGCCGGTAAATATATTTTGAAGGTTTGCACCATACTCTTGTGAAATTTAGAGAAAATACCCTATTTTAGGGATGCGAGATTTATTTTGATTTTTTATATTTGTCGCATCAAAAGGGCTTTGAGAAAAAGGAGAGGTCTCTTCCTGTAAGGATTTCTGATACTTTAAGCTGCCCTGCAGTTGATAGTTTCACAAAGTCACCTCAATTTAATGGAGAATTAGAAAAAGAATTATTGATTAAGAGGGTGAAGACAACTCTATCTTACCTGATTACCCGAAATAACTCTTGGCGTTTAAAGTTTAAATTTTGCGGAAACGGAGGTTTAAAAAGTGGAAGCGTTGATTTGCAGGCAGGTAGGCACAGCTATTAAAAACTTTTCAGGTGACCTCCATTTAAAGCTTTAAGCCTTTTCGATCCCCTCGACAGAAAGCTTTCATTGTTAATCAGCATTACAAGCTATCTAACTTTACTAGTTTTTTATTTTCTGGAAAAACCGGTCTGATTCGTCAGCTCGGTCAATGATTATATTACAACAAAACTTTAGAACCATTAAAAAGGTGATGACTTTGTATCTTTCGTATGAGGTCTTTGCCCATGAACTATTAAAAAAATTATTATGCAAAGACGACCTTTACTTTTTGTGCTTTTGATGATCTGGAGTATCTGCAGTTTTTCCCAGGATAGCGGTACTGTAAGTCCAGGTCCGGTGCCCGGGTTCGATGTACAACGATATCGGACTTACGATGGAACCTATAACAATCTGAACAATCCGGACTGGGGCGCTGCCGGTACGAATTTACTACGCATATCGGGTATAGGATATCAGGATGGGATATCTGAGCCCGGAGGACAGGACCGGCCTAATCCTCGTTATGTTTCTAATGAAGTATTTGCTCAGGACGGATTGATGAATGACCGGATGGGATTGAGTGATTATTGTTGGGTGTGGGGACAGTTCATTGACCATGATATGGGATTAACTCCGGATGGAAATGAGCCTCAGGGAATCAGAGTGCCGAGAGGAGATCGATTATTTGATCCGTTCAATACGGGAGAAATGGTGATCCCTATGGTTCGAAACGTATTTGATCCCGAGACGGGTACGGGCCCGGATAACCCACGTCAGCATCCAAACTTACTTACGGCTTTTATTGATGGCTCAGGAGTATATGGTTCGGATGAAGTGACAGCCAACTGGTTACGCACGTTTACCGGAGGAAAATTAAAAGTTACAGCTGACAACATGATGCCTTTTAATACGGTTACGGGTGAATACGATTCCGAGATCGATCCTAATGCCCCTCATATGGATAATCCGGTTCGTTTATCCGAGAAATTGCATGTAGCCGGTGATCCTCGGGCGAATGAAAACCCATTGTTGTTGTCTTTCCACACCTTATTTGTAAGAGAACACAATCGGCTGTGTGACGAATTGGCGGCGGCGCATCCTGACTGGGACGACGAGCAATTGTATCAGCATGCCCGAAAAATCGTAGGAGGGATCATTCAGTCCATTGTATATAATGAGTGGCTTCCGGTGATGGGGGTTAGGTTAAGGCCTTATTCGGGTTATGACGCTACGGTTCATCCTCAGCTGGCAAATGTCTTTACTGCGGCGGCTTTTCGCTTAGGGCACACGCTGTTAAACGGTAATATCATTCGCATGGACAATGAAGGAGAGATCCTGGAGGGAGGAAATCTGGAACTCAGGGATGCTTTTTTTAACGTTATGGTAGTAGATGAATCCGGCGGGATTGAGCCTTTCCTCAAAGGGATGGGGACACAGATACAGCAGGGTTTCGACGCGAGGGTGATTGATGATGTGAGGAACTTCCTCTTCGGCCCTCCCGGCGCCGGCGGGTTGGATCTGGCTGCGATCAATATGAACAGGGGAAGAGAGCGCGGCTTGCCGGACTTCAATACGGTAAGAGCTGCTTATGGTTTGCCGAGATATTTCTTTTTCCAGCAGATGAACTGGGACTACAACGTCCTGATCAAAATGGTGAAGCTGTATAAGAATGTCAACAAGGTGGATCCCTGGGTAGGTATGCTGGTGGAACGTCCAAGGCCGAACCAACTGTTTGGGGAGACGATCATGAAGATCATGGAGCATCAATTCGGAGCTTCAAGAGATGGCGATCGCTTCTTCTATGAGAATGATCCTGTGTTGAACAGTGAGGAAAAAGCGATGATCCGGAATACGAAGATGTATGATGTCGTTATGAGGAATACCAGCATAGAGCTTATGCAGCGTGATGTGTTTCGGGCGATGCCTCACAATCAGATTTGCAAAGAAAGGTTTGGCGCAGTAAAAGGCAGGGTGGTCAGCGTTAGCGGAGCTCCGATACCGGGAGTGAGCGTAGTGACCTCTTCTGTCAATGACCAGCTTAATGGCCAGAGTAACCAGGACGGCGTGTTCAATATTGAAGAGATCCCGGGTTGTGACGAGTTCAACCTGACGATGCGTATGTCGGATTTACCCAACAAAGGGATCAATACGCTTGATTTGATCAGGATCCAGAAATTTATCCTCGGCCTTGGTGGCTTCGATTCGCCTCATCAGATGCTGGCAGCTGATGTGAATCGTTCTGCTTCGATAACTACCTCAGATCTATTGATGGTAAGAAAGATCATTCTTGGTTTGCCTACTAACCTTAATGAGGACGAACTCTGGATGTTTATACCTGAAAAACATACTTTCCAGAATTTAGCTGCTCCTTATGATGAAGAATTGCCGGTAAAAATGGAATTGGGTGTGATGAAGGACAAGGAAGTGGAAGAATCTTTCATAGGCATTAAGCTAGGAGATGTGGACTTTAGTGCATTTCCTGCCTCGTCTGTCCCAAGATCTGAGCGAGAATTGATGCTTTTAACGGAAAATATAGAGCTGGAAGCCGGAAAGCGTTACGAAATCATTTTGAATGCCGAGCAGTCGGCACAGCTGGCTGGCCTGCAGATGGCGCTTGGTTTTGACAGTGAAGCCCTTTCATTTGAGGGTATACTTTCCAGTGTACTTACTGAATTTGGCGTTGACAATTACAATGTTACGGACGGAGTGATCCGCCTAAGCTGGAATGCAGCAGAAGCCAGGGAGCTTTCAGAGGGCGCAGATTTATTCCGCATTGCCTTCACAGCAAAACAATCCGGCCGCTTAAGTGATTGGATCTATCTGGACAGAGGGTTGAGTCCTGAAGCTTATGATGCACGGTTGAATACTTCAGGCATCAAAATAGGATTCGGCGAATCTGCAAAACCGATCGTGGAGAAAGGCTTTGACCTCTATCAAAACCAACCGAATCCATTCACTACGGAGACTTATATGCCCTTTTATATCAGCAAAGGAGGCCAGGTCCGCCTGACTGTATTCGATCTTATGGGACGCAGACTTGTTGAAAAGGAAGCTGATTTGCAGCCAGGCTATCACCAGTTCATGCTAAGCAGCTATGATTTGTCTGAAACCGGCGCAATGTTCTATCAGTTGGAAACTCCTGAAGGTACTCTGACCAAAGAGATGTTGAGGTTGTAAGTGCTTGTTCAAGAGTAGCTTAAGTCTGTACAGTGACTTGATAACAAAAGCATTTCTGCTTTATAAAAAAAAGAGGCTGTCTGAAAAGACAGCCTCTTTTTTATTGTCATAAGGGATATTTTTCCCGGAAAATATATAAAAATAAAACCTTATACTAAAGTTTGCGTATACTGATCTATAATTTCTTACGAGAGTGTTCTGGGTCCAGAGTTCTGGTTGTTGGTTACTGTTTAACAGTTATTTGGTCCCTCCGATTAACCCAAAACTCAAAACCCAAAACCCAAAAC
>CAZJQS010000043.1:13819-54094 GCA_964548175.1 uncultured Saprospiraceae bacterium | reverse complement strand
TAAACAAAGGGCCTGCGAAGCTTCAGCTTCGCAGGCCCTTTTATTGTGAATACATTGGCGGAGTTGTGGCTTTTGTTCACAAAAAAGGGAGGCCAAAAGCAATGTTTGGTCTCCCTTTTTTAATGATCGGCAGGATCATCGCCACTGTTAGCTTTTTTCCTCACCTACGGATGGATTAACAACTTCGTACAATCCTTCTTCAACGCGTTGTTCGAACTCCTTTCTAGGTACAGGCATTTTTCTATTGAGTGAGAGAAATTTAACAGTAACGGTTGAGCTGGTTTCTTTGATGATCTTAACTTTAATGCTTCTAGTTCCCATGTCTTAATTTTTAAAAAGAAAATATAAAAATGAAAGTTTGTAAAAAGATACAAACCAAGGCTGATGGTCTTTTATGAAAACTTGAATTACCTGAGAAATTGCGTAGGGCAATTTATTTTTCCGACAAAGTCAGCGAAGTGGAAAGATAATTCTGGTAATTACGGATTTTCCTGACTTTTTTAGTAAAGACAAAAAACCCTTTTCTATTTCATGCGAGAAATTAATGTGTCTGTTATTATAAACAAAAACAGTCAAATTAAGTTTCATTTTTCCTGTTTTTCTAGAGCAAGGTATTTAGTCAAATATTACTGGCGGGCTGCCGGCCTGCCAGTAATATTTAAAGTGGCATTGTATGAAATTACACTCGCTATGCTGCCGGAGGGGTTGCTTCGATGAAGCGTTTGCCGTCCCATTGGCCGAGCCATTCGCAGTCTTTTCCAAGCTTGAGGTATTGCACATAAGCATCTTTTGCAGCTTTTTTGGACTTTCTAAAGATAGTGATGTTATTAGGCGTCGACTTAATCGTGAAGTAATATTTACCCTTCCCAAAAGCAAAATTCTTTTTTAATCGCATAGCAGAAAAATTTAGTTAAAAAATGAGAAACGGTCTTTTGGCGCATTGATTTATTTTATTTGTCAACCACCTTTACGTTTTTGGCTTCCAGTCCCTTGGTGCTGTATTCCAGTTCGAAGGCTACTTTGTCTCCTTTTTTGACGTAGTCTTCCAGGTTGGTGGCGTGGACGAAAACGTCTTTGCTGGTATTGTCGGATTCTATGAAGCCATAACCTTTTTGGCGGTTAAAAAATTTGATGCGGCCGACCTTGTCCTTTTTATCGGTTTGGCCATTGTTGTTGACGAACAGGTTTTTGATTTTATTTAAGATACTCATAATAAATAGATTTGTGGACAGTCATATTGTCGCTTTGGCATCTGGCTCTGCGATTTTATAGAAACCCATTTCCAAGGTGATGGAAAAAAGCCTTTGGGGATCTTCATTGTACAATTTTTATCGACAAAATTCACGACAATAAGTAAGGCGTCCTTTTTTACAATTTTAATTTTTTTGCTTTGACTTTGCCATATTTTAGATTAATCGCTTTTGTGGCTCGCCAGGCGAGCGATAGTGTGAAAAATATTGACTCCGATCTCTACCAGAGCATCCGGGAAATCGTAGTCTGGATTGTGGAGAGCCGGATGGTTCATTCCGGCGCCCAGCCCGAACATTGCGCCGGAATAGGACTGGGTAAAAGCGCCGAAATCTTCCCCCCACTTAATGGGATGATCCCGATAGGTGACGGCCAATCCTAACTGCCGGGCCGCTTCTTCAATGATGTCTACGGCGTTTTCGTCATTAAAATTGGCTTTAAAAGCATTGGTCCATTCTGCTGAAAGCTTGAGCCGATGCTGTGCTGCTTTGGAGGTCACCCAGTCAAGGATTTGATCGGAAAGCTGTTGCATTAGCTCAGGAGCCCATGCTCTCAGGGTGAGGTGGATTTCTCCATATCCTGCGGAAACGCCGTAGGCGATTTCCCCCATACGGATACAAACCGGTGTGACCAGGGCAAACTGGTCGCTGGAAATATCGTTATGGTTTAGCGAAAGCACGTATTGCATGATCTCAGCGATAGCCAGGGCGGGATTGATCCCGTGCTCGGGTTCTGCGGCATGAGAGGTTTTACCTTCCAGTTTGATGACCAGGCTTTTGACGGAGGCTGTGAAAGCGCCTTTTCGCAGCACGACAGTCCCCAATGGGTAGCCGGGCAGATTGTGAAGGGCGAAAGCCAGGTCAGGTTGAACAGCTTGCATTCTTGCATTGCAAAGCACCGATTGGGCGCCTTCTCCGGTCTCTTCTGCTGGCTGAAATAACAAGTAAGTATTGCCTTTAACCTGCGCTCCATTGCGAAGGCGGTGCGCCAGGCCCAGCAAAATGGCCATATGGCCGTCGTGGCCACATTTGTGGCTCACGCCCATTTTTTGGGACTTGTATTCAAACTCATTGGTTTCCTGTATCGGCAGGGCATCCAGCTCGGCGCGGAAGAGCAGGGTAGGACCTTGCTGAGGATGAGCATACTTCACCAGCACTCCGGTGCCTCCCAGTCCATCGATGATTTCGTCGGGATCATAGTTCTTGAGGGCCTGCTTGATCAGCTGGGCCGTTTCGAACTCCTGGCCGGAAACCTCAGGATTGGAGTGCAGTTGTTTTCTAAAGGCAATTAATTCTGAAACCTGGTGATCTGTGATCAATTTGTTCATCAAAATACTTAATTCTTGAAAGGGTTTTAAAAATTTCCAGGGCATAACAGTTCTCGTCCGCTGATATCATGGACCAGGATTGTGTTTTCTACATAGGCAAAACAGGTTTTGTGAATAAATGTAATGAAGGCGACTGATGATCCGGAGTACGCTGAGCGCTGCACCTGCTCAGTTGTCGTAATGAATCCCGACCTTCTCAGGTTGCTTTGAGGAGAAATACTCATTCTTGTTTTCCGGATTATGCCTAAGTTCTAGAGCTGCTTCCGAGAACCCCAGCTTTTTATAAAAAGCAGGCGCTTTTTGCATGGGCTTCAGGTAAATAGAAAGTTCTCCCTTCGTCGTTTCGATGGCTTGCTGCATGAGATGTGTGCCGACACCCTGGCGGCGGGCATCTTTTTGTACGGCAAGGTAGACCACAATGTTTTTGGGGGCATATCCTTCCATGCCTGTATTGTTAATGACGATGGCCCCGATAATTTGCTGATCTTTTTTGGCTGTAATGACGAAGCCCCCGAAGGAAGGCCGCTGTTTTACGGCGGATTGTATTGCTTTGATGATGTTTTCGTAGGAATCCCGGTAATCGTCAAGGTTGTTTTCCAAAAACCTGCCGACTTCGGTCATTTCCGAATAAGTCATGCTCTCAAATGGCGTAAATAGCTTAAATGTCATGAGCTTTCTCCTTTGAGTTTTTTGATCAAAGGCCTTCTACGAATAGCTTTTGCTGTGAAAAAAAAGTTTCTATGGAAACTATATAATAAAACGGTGGCTGCCAAAAAAAAGTTCAACAAGGGCGTTTTCCTTATACAGGTAGCGTTATTCCTCCTGGATACTTACTTCGGCTGTAATGATCGGTGAAGCATCAAGCTTGTCCACATCCAGGAAATCGGCTATGAGGGTGAACGCGCTTCGCAACTCCTCCAATTCTGCAGAGGAGAGGGATTGGAGTTTTAGTGTAAGCCGCTCATGAAGGAGCTGCGGTGTATTTTGAATAAGGTCAGCTCCTTTGGCGGTAATGGTGATGTAACTGACGCGCTTGTCCTCTCGCTTCGGCAATTTAGCTATCAGGCCTTTTTTTTCAAGTCGATTAATTATTCCTGTAACTGTGCTGGCGTTGAGACTAAGAAAATCTTTGATCTCTTTTTGAGAAGCCTGAAAACCTTCTCTGCGATTGAGGAAGTTCAGGCATAGTAGCTGGGGAATGCTGATCCCGTATTCTTTTTCAATTCTCTTGCTTTCCAGATTCACCGAGCGGATAATCTTTCGCAGACCTGTTAATACTTCGGTATAGTCCATTCGCATTTGTAGTTTTACCTTAACGTGCATCCTCGCTATTCTTTATTCCGCCCTTTTCTTTTAAAATAACACAGTCACCACAAAACGCAAATATACATTTTTTGCTGATAATGACCTAATTAGAGGTGATAAATCTTAGCTCCGTGTTTGGGGATGGCTCTTTGGCCTGCAAACCTTACCTGCCGGCAGGGCGTAAGGAGAGAGGACTACTTACACCGCTTCTTCTACTCATTTTCGTTTTCTACCACATAGGCGACCTTATTGAACAGCTCTGAGGAACCTATACCTACACCGATGATGGCGCGCATAGCTTCTTCAGGACGAACATTGAGAAATTCGATCTGATGTTTGGCGACGATAAAAATAAAGCCGTTAGTAGGATTAGGGCCCGTGGGCACGAAAATGGCGTACCGTTCGTTGATGAGTTCTTCAGAAATAAACCCGATCATTCGCGTTTCGTTGCCAAAGACATCTACTGCGATCACTTGGCTGAAAGGCATTTTGTCCTTGCCGAAGAATTGCTGTATGGTTTCACGGATGACGGTATAGAAGGGTAGAGGCGCCAGGAATCGATCTTCCAGGGAGCGAAAAAAGCGCTTGCCGAAATTGGTCTGTATAATGAGGCCTATTAAAAAAAAGGCTACAATGACGCTGGCGATAGCGATCAGGCTGATCAGCCACTCCGCCTGTATGAGGGGAATCTCAATAAGATTGCGGATGGGTTCGAGCAGGCTGGTAATGAATTGAAAAAGGAAATTAATCAGCAAGGCCAATAAGGTGATCGGTAAGACCACCAGCATCCCACCAATAACGGTGGTGGTGAAAAAATTACGCAATTTTCTTAAAAAGGATTTTTTATTTTTCTTTTTTCCCATAAACAACAGATATTTCCAAAAAAAAACAGCAGGATTATTTCCCGCGTGCGCTGTCCCTCGTCAGAAAAAGAGAAACACGCTAAAATTAACATCCTTACCGTAAAAGGGACAATATCGCACGGCTAAAAGTTTTTGAATTTCGACTAATAGTGTTTACTTATGCCATTTCTTAAACAACTATTAAATGGATCCATCAATTTTAACTTTTCTTGAACAATGGGGTATTTTTATGGGGATACTGGTGGCCACCCTGATCATCGGTTATTCTTTTAACCGGCTGTTCAGACGGTTCATCCGGAAATCTACCGTTATAATCCGGAATGATCCGACGAACTACCACTTCTTAAGGCATGCCATTACGGCTGTCATATACCTGGTAGGTTTCAGCTGGGCCGTATACTCCGTACCGGAAATGAGAACGGTGGCCAACTCCCTGCTTGCCGGCGCCGGAATTTTGGCGGTGGCGGTCGGCTTTGCCTCTCAGCATGCTCTAAGCAATATCATTAGCGGCTTGTTTATAGTCATTTTTAAACCCTTTCGGGTTAATGATCGCCTTAAGATCAGAGACACGCTGAGTGGCGTCGTTGAAGACATCACCCTTCGCCATACCGTTATTCGGGATTTTGAAAATCGCCGCATCCTGATCCCCAATTCCGTTATCAGCGATGAAGTCATTATCAATGCTGATTTTGGCGACGACAAGATCTGCCTCTGGCTGGAAATCGGCATTAGCTACGAATCTGATATGGACCTGGCCCGAGCCATCATGCAGGAGGAAGCCTTAAAACATCCTTTATGCCAGGACAACAGAAGTAAGGAAGATAAAGAATCGGGAGCAGACATCGTCAGGGTGAGGGTTATTGCATTAGAAGATTTTTGTGTTAAATTGAGGGCATGGATATGGAGCGCCAACAATGCAGATGCTTTTTCTATGAAATGTGACTTGCTGGAAACGGTGAAAAAACGCTTTGAAGAAAAAGGCATAGAGATCCCTTATCCGCATCGGACTATTGTCCAAAAAGAAAACGGCAAAACTAAATAGCATGAATCCTAACCATTTTACCACCCACCAGGAACACCGGGACTGGCTTAGTAAACTAGACTTCTACCAGGATCAGGTCCTGATCTTTCAAAAAGAACTGCTGGAAGTTTCTCGCCAGCACCCTCATCTCCTTTCCGTTATTGAACATGTGGATGAATACAGGGCTATTTTAATTAGAAAACTCGAGCACATCGACGCCTTCAGGCACGATATCATCCGCCATGAAAAAATCCTCCTGGAAGAAAATCCTGATGCTTGGCCGAGGACCAGAGACCACGAGGAAGTGCGTATGGGGTTGGACAACTTCATTCAGGAATTTGAAGCGTTTAAACATAACTTTCGGCGGTTTGCCGCTCACAATGACTAAAAAAGCCGTGTTTCTTATAACAAAACACGGCTGTAAATGAAGTTAGTATGAAAAAACTCTATTTTCTTAAGGGGTTCGATTTTACAACTCCTTAATTTTTGAAAAGTTTCGCGAATAGAATAAAAATAAGGCTCTTAGCTAAAAAGGCGGCGCGCCATTGGCGCGCCGCCTTTTTTAGCTACAAGTGTTAAACATGGTTCAAAAAAGAATGCTGAAGTGGTCGGATGCTTACAAGAGCAGACAATAACGATAGTGAATTTACGAGGATTTGTACATTTTTAGTCCAAAAATAGAGCAACCTTCTTTTTTCCTAGATTAAACCCCTGGTTTAGGTGCCTTTACAGATGTCTGTGCTTTTTTATGCTAGATACGCTTATTATACCTTCTGCTCTATTTTTTCATCTGCCATCTTGTGTAATTTGATATTAATCGTTAGTATCGATGAAATTTTTATTGTATTCAACAAAACCATAAGCCTGTTTGATCAGGCATTCTATCCGTTATGAACAGTATTGCCATTCCCGTGAGAAAAACGTATTCCTTCGGGGATCAGATAAAATTGATCCTTCCTCATATAGCCTTCTGGATTTTCAGGACCATTGTATTCTATCGTTCTTTAATGATCGACGGGATGCTGGAATTTTTCTGGTATCATCTGGTTTGGGTGCTGCCGATAGAAATACTGGCGGTCTATTTTACGGCTTATGTGTTGGTTCCGAAGTTTTTACTGGAAAAAAAGTATCTTCTTTTTGTAATTTCTATTATGTTGTCGGGTGCTTTTTTCGTGATCATGGCCCGCCTGGTCCGTTTTGAGATCATTTATCCGGAAGTATTTCCGCGTGGGCTGAGACGCCCTTTGTTTTACTTCCCGGCTATGTTCTCCCTGACCATCTCTCTGTACTCTTATGTGTTTCTTTTTTCGGGCATCCGGGTATTTCAAAGCTGGATTAAGGATCAAAAGCGACGCCAGGAACTTGAAAAACAAAATCTGAACAGTGAGTTGGCGTTACTTCGTTCTCAGATCAACCCTCATTTTTTGTTCAACACGCTCAACAATATCGATTCCCTTGTTTTTGTGGATCAGATTAAGGCTTCCGACGCTATTCTGAAACTTTCTGGCATTATGAGGTATATGCTCTATGAAGCGAATACAGATTTGGTGCCGCTGGAAAGGGAGATCGAATACATTATAAGTATGATCGCCTTACTTCGGTTGCGATTGAAAGATCCGGACTTCATCCAGTTTGAGGTCAGGGGCAATCCGGCCGGTAAAGAGATCCCTCCCATGCTGCTGGTTCCGTTTATAGAAAATGCTTACAAACATGGTAAAAAAAGCGGTAAAAGCCCCGGGATTAAATTTCTACTGGATATCGGTGAGCAGGATATTCATTTCACTTCATGGAATACTTTCGATGCGCAAAACGCACAAAATAAGGATCAGGTGGGCGGCATTGGGCTTAGTAATGTGAAAAGGCGCCTGAATTTGCTCTATGAAAAAGAACATGAGTTCGAGATTCAGCGAAGTGAGGGAGCATTTAGTGTAAAACTCCATATTCCTGCCAGACCGGGTATTGCTAAAAAATGATTAAATTGACCTCCACAATCCCGGGAAGTCTTATGTTTCCGGCAAAACTAATAGCATGGCACATTTGCATGTATTGAATGGTGATGCAACACTCCAATTATTTGAACGATCAGGTCTGGAAGGCGAAAAGATGATCTGGCGGGAAGTGTTGTCGGAGGGTAAAGTCCCGGAAGCCATTGGGGCGGAGGCTTTCTGGAAAGTGCGCGCCAGCTTTTTCGAATCTTTTTTTGAAGTGGAAGAAGAGCAATACCACGAATTGACCGTTGAGGAGTTTGAAAAAATGGAGGGGCTCGGGAAATATGAAGAAATCACACTTTGGTTTGAATACGATCTGTTCTGTCAGATGAATATGATGGCCCTGCTGTCCTGGTTCGCTCGTCAGGAACTGGGTTCAGTAGCCTTGTCCCTGGTATGCTCCGGCGCCGTACCCGGCCATTCCCGCCTGGTGGGGTTGGGGGAGATCGCACCGGAACGATATCCGGAATTGTTCGCCCAACGCCGGTACCTGGATCAGGAAGACCTGGATTTCGCTCAGCAATTCTGGGCCGTTTTCTCTTCTGATGATCCTACCGAACTCGAACCTCTGGCCGAAAGCCAGGCAGCCCGGTTCCCATATCTTCCCGCAGCCGTTCGCGCCCACCTTCAACGATTCCCCTCCATTAATAACGGCCTCAACGTCATCGAGCACCGAATGATGCGCATAGTACATTCCGGAATCGGAGATCGAAAGCAAGTCGTCGGACAAATGCTCAAAGAGGATCAGCATTTTGGCTTTGGCGATTCCCAATATTTCGTGTATCTTAAAAATTTATACCCTCTTTTGGATGAGGACGGAGAGCTGAGCGTGAACGAACTCGGCGCCAAAGTGCTGGAAGGAAAAGAGGATTTCCTGAAATGGGCCCGACACGATTACTACTGGGGCGGTGTCCATTACAAAGACTATCGCTGGGATGATACACACCAAAAGCTCATCCCCATGCCTAAAAATAGATCGACAAAAAAATAATCAATTAACCAAATACCACCAGGGCTATGAAAATTTCTTGTATCGCGGTAGATGATGAGCCCCTCGCATTGGGAAAAATGTCTTCCTTTATTGAAAAAGTACCTTACCTTGAACTGAAGGGCACCTTCGATAACGGCTTTGATGCCATGAACTTTTTACGCGAAAATGAAGTCGACCTAATGTTTCTGGATATTCAAATGGATGAACTGACAGGCATCCAGTTGCTCGAAGTGCTTACTCAGCGTCCTAAGATCATCTTTACCACAGCCTACGATCAATACGCCATAAAGGGGTATGAATTGGATGTAACGGATTATCTGCTCAAACCCATCAGCTTTAAGCGCTTCCTGATGGCAGTGGAAAAAGTCTATAACATCCTCTCTGATGATGCTAAAGCCGGCCTCCGTAATGTGGAAACCCCTACTGTATGGGCTAACGATAAAGATTCTTATATCCTCGTCCGCTCCGAATATCGCCTCCAAAAGATCAAACTGGACGATATCTTATACATAGAGGGAATGAAAGATTATTCCCGCATCTATACGCCTGCCAGCAAGATCATGACGCTGCAAAACCTGAAAAAGATCGAAGAGGTCCTGCCAACTCCTCCCTTCTTCCGGGTCCATAAGTCTTATATCATCTCTTCCAATAAAGTGGACAGCATCGGCAAAAATGACTTGTTTATCGGAGATCAGCAAATACCTATAGGAGGATTATACAAAAAAGCGTTTCTGGATTTTATCAATCAACAGCGATTGATCGGGTAGGGGATGAATGTTAGTTGTTGGATAACCTCTCCCGCTGGAAACGGGATTGGATGTGTAATGTGTGAGTTCTTTGCTTTGAATAAGCGTTAAAACAGTATGAAGGGAAAAACAAATACAATCATGAGTAAATTTTTTTTTCTTTTTTTTCTTTTGGGCAGTTGTACACTACTGCTGACGGCTCAAACGGATGACCGAAAGGTCAATGATATTCTGGAGCGCTCGCTGGAGATGAAAAAAGATCATTACGCAGAGGTCGCGGATCAGATTTGGGGTTTTGCAGAGGTGGGCTACCAGGAAAATCGCTCATCGGCTTTGCTGCAGGAGCAACTTCGCGCAGCAGGCTTTGAAGTGGAAAGCGGCGTGGCGGGCATACCTACTGCTTTCGTGGCCAGTTATGGAAATGGCAAGCCCGTCATCGGCATCCTGGCCGAGTTTGATGCCCTCCCGGGGGTTTCCCAGGCTGCAGTGCCGGTTCGGCAAGAACGCCCGGAAGTCAACGCAGGCCATGCTTGCGGGCACCACTTGTTCGGTACGGCTTCTACTGCAGCTGGGATCGCGATCAAAGACTGGCTTTCCAAAAACGGCGGCAGCGGAACCATCCGGGTCTACGGAACGCCGGCGGAAGAAGGCGGTGCGGGAAAGGTGTATTTAGTCCGCGAAGGACTCTTCAACGATGTGGACGCAGTCCTGCACTGGCACCCCAGCAATGCCAACAGCGCCGACGCCAGCTCTTCACTGGCCAATAAGTCAGGAAAATTTCGCTTCTATGGAAAGGCTTCTCACGCTTCTTCCGCGCCCGATCAGGGACGATCAGCCCTGGACGGCGTCGAAGCAATGAACATGATGGTCAATATGATGCGCGAACATGTTCCCATGGAAGCCCGTATTCATTACGTGATCACCCGTGGAGGAGAAGCGCCTAACGTAGTCCCGGCTTTCGCAGAGGTGTATTACTATGTTCGCCATCCCGAAGCTGCTGTCTCCGGGGCCTTGTTCGAGAGAATCGTCAAAGCTGCGGAGGGCGCCGCCCTTGGCACAGGCACGACCATGGAGTATGAAGTGATCCATGGCATTTATAACTTATTGCCTAACGTTACCCTGGCGGAAAAAATGTACGCCAACCTTAAGAAAGTCGGCGGGTTCGAATACAATGAGTCGGAAAGGTTTTTTGCTAAAAAGATTCAGGAAACCCTCGATAATCCACAACCCTTGAATGTAACCAATGAAGTCCAGCCTTTTGAAGTCAGACTAAAAGGTAGCGGCGGCTCAACGGATGTGGGGGATGTGAGCTGGGTGACTCCTACCGCTGGATTGCGCACCGCTACCTGGGTGCCCGGTACTCCGGCTCATAGCTGGCAGGCGGTAGCCGCGGGAGGCACCTCCATCGGCCACAAGGGGATGATGGTGGCCGCCAAAACCCTTACCTTGACGGCCATTGATCTCTACAAAGACCCCAATATAACAGAACAGGCAAAAAAAGAACTGCGAGAACGTCAAGGCCCTAACTTCGAATACAAGGCTTTGCTCGGAGATAGGGAACCACCACTCGATTACCGCAACTAGAAGCATTGATTGAAGGGATTAGGGTGAGGAATTCATGCTACTAACATTCAGCCTCTAACGGGGCTAATTGGCTAATGATCAAAAGGAAATCTCAAAACTCACGTTAAGTTAATATTTGATGCCGCCCGGCGGGCGGCATCAAATATTAACTTAAATCTCCAGTCTCTTACATCTAATAAATAAATTCTTCAGACAAACCAACATCTAAGAACCAACATGCAACACTGGAAATTAACCGACTATAAAGCGATCATTACCGGGGCTACGGTAGGAATAGGAAGAGCTACAGCTGAAGAATTTCTTGAGCTGGGCGCAGAGGTATTGATCGTCGCCAGGGATCAGGAAGTTATTGACAGTAATGTGAGGGACTATCGGGAAAAAGGCTGGAGAGCCCATGGACTGTCTGCTGATGTCGGCTTGCCGGAAGATCGCAAGAAAATTGCTGAATGGGTGAAAAAAGAATGGGATGCCCTGGACGTATTGGTCAATAATGTAGGGACCAATGTAAGAAAACCGACATTGGAAGTCAGCCCCGAGGAAATGCAGCAAGTCTTTCAGGTAAATACAACGGCTGCTTTTGAGCTGTGTCAGCACTGTTATCATTGGTTAAAAAAAAGTGAACAGGCCGGAATCATCAACGTCGGTAGCATCGCCAGTCAGGTGGTGGTGCAGAATACGACAGCCATTTATTCCATGTCTAAAGCTGCCCTGGCACAGTTAACCAGATACCTGGCTGTTGCCTGGGGAAGGGACGGCATCCGGGTGAATGCCGTGCATCCCTGGTATATTCGTACGCCAAGAGTGGCCAGGGTAGTGGAAGATCCTGAAAAATACGCCAAAGTGCTGGAGCGTACCCCCCTCAATAGGATCGGAGAGCCCCAAGAAGTCGGCCGGGTAATTGCCTTTCTGGCAATGTCTGCTTCAGGATTCATCAATGGCGCTAATCTGGAAATTGACGGAGGGTTTTCACAAATGGGAATATAGAAAATATCTTTCCTATATTTAGGATTGAAAAAAGACCAGACATGTTTCGGAGCCTATTGTCTATAATCCTGCTTTTTGTCGTTTTTTCCGTAATTGGGCGCCGGCCGGCAGCACAATCCTCGGATGGTATTAAGCGCATAGAGACCCTGAACGCCCTGATTGCCGAGATCAAATTCAACGATCCGGAACTGGCTTTCCAGTATGCCGAGGAGGCTTATGAACTCAGCCAGGAACTGGATTATGCTAAAGGACTGATGGCCAGCAGTCTGGAACTTGGTATTTTTTATCGCGATAACAGTAAGTACCGGAAAGCACAAAATTATGCCGAAGAAGCGCTGGAAAAGGCCATAATGCTTCAGGAGCAACAGTTTATTTTACAAGCCTATTCGCTGTTGGCCACCATCTTTCAGCTGAGGGGACAGCAAAAAAAAGCTGAAGAGTTCCAGGAGAAATACGCCCAGCTGATGGAAACGAAGAGCAAGATCGACGCCAGGATGAAGGCTTCAAAAAACGGAAGGCTGTCCGATCTTTCGGGAAAGATCAACTCCCTGGATTCCGTTCTGGCTATGGAGACCACTGCACAGCAGGAATTGATGAAAGCCCTTCAACTTTCTGAGGAGGAGAAAATGGAAAATTTAGCCGCCCTCGCTGAAATCATGAAGGAAAAGGCAGAACTGGCCAAAGAGGCTGCTATCCTGGAAATGCAAACGGCTCAGCACGAACTGGAACTCCGCAAAGCCAATGACTTTAGAAACTTGGTCGTCGCCCTGGCAGCCGGTTTTGTTTTTCTCCTCTTCATCGGCTGGCAGCGATACCGGTTTTTGCGGCAAAAAGAAAAAGCTGCTATTGAACAGGAGCGACTCGATAAACTGCTGGAGATCGACCGGCTCAAGGATCAATTCCTCGCCAATACTTCCCACGAATTGCGAACGCCCCTGAACGGCATCATCGGTATGGCCGAATCCCTGAAAGAACATTTTCCAGAACTGCCTCAACGTAAAGTGAAAGACAATCTTTCCATCATCATCTCTTCCGGCAAACGACTGAGCAACCTGGTCAACGACATTCTCGATTTCTCCCGCCTCAAAAATGCCGATATCAAACTACACCAAAAGCCGGTGGACCTCTTTGCGTTGAGTAATATCGTTATCGAGATCAACCGGCCTATGACGCAAGGAAAAGACCTAATCATCGAAAACCGTATTGAGGAGGACATTCCGGCTGTCTGGGGAGACGAAAACCGCATCCATCAGATCATGCAGAACCTGGTGGGGAATGCCGTGAAGTTTACAGATAGCGGGAAAGTGACAATCTTCGCTAAAGTCAAAGAAGGTTGGCTGGAATGGAGCGTCACCGATACCGGCCCCGGAATACCGAAAGAAGATCATCGCCGCATCTTTGAATCCTTCCATCAAAGCGACGCTACTACCACACGCGCTTTTGTCGGGACCGGACTGGGGCTCTCCATCGCCCGGCAGTTAGTGGAACTGCACGGCGGGCAGATATGGGTGCGTTCAGAACCGGGAAAAGGGTCCACCTTTACCTTTACTTTACCTCTGGCTACCAAAGAAATGAAAATTGCAGAAAATGGCCTCAGCGATCAGGACGTGATCAAACCCCTGCACCAGCCTTTGGAGAAAATGACAGACCCCCTTCCCGTCTCTCTGGGTTCCTTTGCCGCCGAAGAAGAGAAAATTAATGTTTTACTGGTCGATGATGAACCTATCAACCTACATGTGCTGAGTAGCCATCTTACGGGTAATAACTATGAGATCTCTATGGCTACCAACGGAGCAGAAGCGTTGGAAGCCATCTCCAGTGGCAAGAAGTATGATCTGGTATTACTGGACATCATGATGCCGAAGGTGTCCGGTTACGAAGTGTGCAGAAAGATAAGAGAACAGTACCTGCAGTCGGAGTTGCCCGTTATCATGGTGACAGCTAAAAATCAGGTGAAAAACCTGGTGGAAAGCCTCAATATCGGAGCCAACGACTATTTGGTTAAGCCTTTCTCACGGGATGAATTTCTGGCCCGGGTGAAAACCCAACTTAACCTGTTGCACCTCAACAAGGCTACCAGCCGCTTTGTGCCGAATGACTTCCTCAAAAGCCTGGGCAGGGAAAACATCACCGAAGTGAAACTGGGCGACCAGGTGCAGCGAGACGTAACGATCTTCTTCTCAGATATCAGAGGATACACCCAGATCGCTGAAAGCATGGAGCCCGATGAAAACTTCCGTTTCGTTTCTTCCCTTAACAGACGGCTGGGGCCTATTATTTCCCAGAACGGTGGTTTCATTAACCAATATCTGGGTGACGGCATCATGGCGATTTTCTCCGAACAATCCCATCAGGCTTTACAGTCGGCAGTGAGTATCCAGCAACGTATTCTGGAATACAACCAGAGCCGCCGCGCCAAAAATCGAAAACCTATCCATATGGGCATCGGAATGCATACCGGCCCTTTGATCATGGGGATCATTGGAGACTCTAAACGCATGGATGCAGCTACCATTGCCGATTCAGTGAATACAGCCTCCCGGATCGAGAATCTCAATAAATTTTACGGAACCAATATCCTGCTGAGCGGTGATGCCGTAGGGCATCTCGGAGATCGAAAAAGTGATTTTCATCTCCGACATCTTGGAAAAGTGCTTTTGAAAGGGAAAAAAGTGCCTGTGGGGATTTATGAATGTTTTGATGGTGACCTGGAATCTGCCAAAGCATTAAAGTTAGACACGCTCCATGATTTTGAAACCGCCTTAGCATTGTATTTCAGTAAATCTTTTGCAGAGGCCTCGTCCATATTGGAAGAGATCTTGCACAAGAATCCTAAAGATGCCACTACCCGCCTGTTTCTTAATAAATCCCTGAACAATGCCATAAACTCCCCTGGAGAGGAGTGGACGGGGATCGAAGTCATGAACGAAAAATAGATCAGTATGCCTTATCAGAATTTTGAGCTAACGATTACAGAAAATATAGCGGAGCTGCACTTTAACCGGCCGGAAAAGGCTAACGCGCTGAACCGACAATCCTGGGAAGAGCTGAAGGCTGCTTTTGAGGAACTGGACAAAGATCCGTCGGTTCGAGTAGTTATCCTTTCCGGAAAGGGCAAGCACTTCTGTTCCGGCATCGACCTTGAGCTGTTAATGTATATTCAACAACTGAACCAGAATGATTGTGAGGGACGCAAACGGGAAAAACTAAAGGATTTTATCGTTTGGCTCCAGGATTCCATCAACGCTATCGAAAAATGCCGCAAACCGGTCATCGCCGCCATTCACGGCGCTTGCCTCGGGGGCGGACTGGATATTGCAGCGGCCTGCGATATGCGCTTTTGTACCGAAGATGCTCGTTTTTCTATAAAAGAAACGGAGCTTGGACTGGTGGCCGATCTTGGCGTATTACAACGCCTGCCCAGGATCATCCCTCATGGTTGGGTAGCCGAAATGGCTTATACCTCGCGGATGATAAACGCTCAGGAAGCCAGGGCTATCGGTTTAATTAATGAGGTCACCAAGGATAAGGTGAAATTGGACAGCAAAGTAAGGGCCTTAGCTCTTTCTGTAGCCGAAAAATCACCTCTTGTGATCAGAGGCCTCAAACAAAACCTGCTTTTTTCCAGAGATCATAATGTATCCGAAGGATTGGAATACGTGGCCAATTGGAATGCAGCTATGCTGATTTCCAGAGATATTCTGGAGGCTTTCCAGGCTAATCTGGAAAAGAGAACACCCAGATTTGAAGAATAATTAACCTGTCTGCAACTCAAAACTTCCATACGTAAAGTTTGGCGTTGTTTATGAGGTAAGCTCGAATCGGACCCTTCGAGGAGGATATTCTTACGGAACTCAGCCAATCCCGGAAAGTGAAGTTATTCCGCTACAGGGGCTGTGTAAAAAGCCCATCGTCCTTTTTCCCCAGCCCCTGTAGCAGGGTTAGTTTCGAAATCCAATCTCATCCAGGTAGATCACTCCCTTCCTGGCCTGATCAAACTGAAAACTGATCTGCGTAATTTGTTGAATATTGAACGCTGGTTCTTTTTTCTTTACTTCTCCTAACGGAATGCTGAAGGTTTGCAAAATAGGTTCACTGGCCTTGTCGTACCGCTTTTCAAACTGCTTAACCCTCGTAAATTTAGCTTTGAATGGCGGCAGGACCATCGCATAGTCTTTCAGATTCAATCGTATAGTATGTCCCAGACTGTCTTTAAGTATGATGGTAAAAAACAGGGGCTTTTCCTCGTCGTCGGCAGACTTGTCGGAGGACTGCTTGTTATCTGGGTCTCCTTCTGTTTCGGCCACCCCCTGGTCCTCTTGCTTAGGCAGACCAGGCTCTTGGGGAGACGTATCTTCATCCTTCGCCCTTCGTTCTTTCTTCTGCTTTTCTTCTTTCTCTTCTTCTTCTTTAAGTTCTTTATCTGTTTTTTCTAGCTCAAGCGGCTCACTTGGCCCCTCCTGTACCTGAGCTACAGCAAAAGTAAAAACGCTACCCGAGTCAATTGGCCAACCAGTCGCCCATCCTGGGGGTAGTTGTAAGATGTATTTTGCGGTATCCTGGATAGTAAGGCTGTCTTCAGCGATTTTCTCCTCGTCCTCCGGCTGGTTTTCCGGAACTGCTGAAGCAGAGTTAAGCAGACTGTTTCTTTTTGCTTCACCCTTTGGCTTTTGACTTTCGCCTTTCGTCTTTTCCTCCTCCTTCTCATAATTCCACCCCAGGTACGCTGCCTGATTCAATCTGCGGTTATTACCGCTCCGGTTAGCAATGTCCTTTTCTTTCCAGTCGGTAAGATTGTCGGCTTCTGCTTTCCCATTGGGCAAGGTAATGGTAGTGACGTCAATATCTTCGTCATAATCAGCAATGAAGGTCGTTTTCGAATCGGCAAAACGATTGATGTAGTAGGTGGCAGGTAGCCAGTTTGCTCCATAGCGATAGTCTTTAAAGAGGGGCAGGTAATCGTTTTTCCCTTTAAGTGTAAGGTCCAGGAATGCACATATGTAGACTTTGCCTATCTTTCGCTGATCTTCACCAGGGATTAGTACTTTGCGATTGAGCAGGTTTTTATAGGGCGGCCCGGAGTCGGAATCGCCCCAAACGGTATTGAACTGCCCGTGATTGGCGCGGTAGATATAGATGGAGGTTTTGAAAAAATAACCGTCTTTGCTAAAGGAGATCCTCTTGTATTGTTTGTCTCCGGAAAAACTGGAAACGTCAGCGTCATGGGAGCCGTGGAGGAGCAGGAAGTTGATATTCTCGAGTGGTGTAGGACGGAAGGAGGGTAGGTATTGTCCATCCACCTGCGCAATGGAGACAATGGATCGGATATTAAAATGGTAGTCAAATTTTACCCGCGCATCATCCGGATAATGATCAAGCTTATTAAAAGCGGCGGCTACGCAGACAGCCTCCCCGCCCCGGGAGTGTCCCATCAGAGAAATGTTGTCCAGGTCGACTTTCTGAAAAAAGGGATGACCGTCTTCGCTATTCCAATCGCGCCACACCTTGAGGTGCTCGAGCAGCAACCAGCCCCTGGCGTCATTTTCTTTGTTGTAGTTTTTCGTCCAATCGCCATTGATGAAGTTTTGATCCACAGAGACCAGAATATAACCTTTGCTGGCCAGGAATTGACCTAAGTATTCATATCCCGGATCAGAATAATCACGCATGTTGTGGTTGCCATGTACAATAAGCACCAGGGGGAACGGGCCTTCTCCTTCGGGATACCATACCCGGCCGTTCAGTGGTAATACTGAGCGATCGAAGCCCCAGTAATGGTTGCGTAACTTCCCTTTCCAGCCATCTAATTGGCCTACAAAAGGTCGTCCGTTGACGGTCGGCGTGATCAGGTCAGCTTTTTCACCAAACTCAGGCCGGCGATCATCACCATGGCCGTAGGTCAGGCTCCTTACAGGAAAAGAACCGTCCAGAGAAGGATCGGATAAGTCAAGCACCGGAAAATCCGGCGCTTCACTCAGGTCGACCTTAAGTGCTTTCTCTTCTGTTCCGGTCAGATTAAACCAATAGACAAAAGCGCCAATGGCGCCTGCAGAGACCACCAGCAGCAGGCTGATGAGGATCTTTTTGATTACGGTAGTCGATCGGAATCCTGGATGAAGCATAACGGCGATACTTCCACCGATAAAGGCAGATAATAACATTAACCCCAGCGGAATAACGGCGATAGGACTGCCTTCAAGTTCCAAAACGAAGCCTACCGAAAAAAGTATCCCCAGTACGATGCTGGTAAATCTTCGATGTAGTTGTTTGACCAGTCCGAGGAGCAGGTAAAAAATCAAGCTGGCGAGTATGGCTATCAGCAAAACTGCTGCGATAGCTATGATAAGGTCAATCCACTGCCCATAGCCCCACTTGTAGCGATGCCAGCCCATATATCCTGCCAAAAAGACGGCGATGACCAGCAGTCCCCTCATAGCGCCGGTGCGCGTATGTTTATCCGGATTGAAGTGACGTAGCCAGTGAACAAACCTGGTCCAATAGGGCTGAACGAAGTTTTTAATTCTGAGAAAAAGTGAAGAAAAAAACGGACTGACTGTCTTCATAATAATGGGTTTGGTGTCGTATCGACGTCTAATATATTGCCTTTGCTCATGAAATCAAAGAAAGTTATTTTACTGTAAAACAAAAGTTAAGTTTCTGTAAAGTATTGTAATCCTTGAATTTTAGGGTTCAACAAACAGGCAATCTTCCCTAATTTGACGTCCGTATTGTTCATCAAAATGCCTTTCAAGTATATGCCAGAGATATATCTTTTTATTGTTGTGGTGCTTTTCGGCCTGGCCATTTCTGATCTTGTGGTGGGGGTGAGTAATGATGCGGTAAACTTTCTGAATTCTGCGATCGGTTCGAGGGTAGCTTCCCGGGACACCATCATGATCGTCGCCAGTATCGGTATTTTCATCGGCGCCACCTTTGCCAGCGGAATGATGGAAGTAGCCAGAAAAGGGATCTTCAATCCTGAATATTATATGTTTTATGACATCATGGCGTTATTTTTAGCGGTGATGCTGACGGACATTATCCTGCTGGATCTGTTCAATACCTTTGGTTTGCCTACTTCCACTACCGTTTCCATCGTTTTTGAGCTTCTGGGGGCGGCTTTTATGATCGCTCTGATCAAATATATGGGAGGGCAGAGTGAAGCACCCATAAGCGCCTACATCAATTCTTCGAGCGCTCTGGCTATCATTCTGGGGATCTTTTTATCCGTTGGGATAGCCTTTCTGATCGGCGCTCTGGTGCAATACCTTACACGGCTGTTACTTACGTTTAACTATGAAAGGAAGCTAAAATGGGTGGGCGCTCTATGGTCCGGTCTTGCCATGGCTGCCATGATCTATTTTTTATTGATAAAGGGCATAAAAGGCGCCTCTTTTATTCCGGAAAGTTTTGCTGACTGGACTTTCAACAACAGCTGGCTTCTCATCGGGGGCACTTTCTTGGCCGCCAGTTTGATCATGTTTGCGATCCATCAGTTATTTCAGGTTAACATCCTGAGGCTGGTCGTATTGTTCGGAACTTTCTCCCTGGCTATGGCTTTTGCAGGGAATGACCTGGTGAACTTTATCGGAGTCCCGGTAGCAGGATTTGAGTCCTACAATGCCTGGTTGGCTTCCGGAGAGGACGCACGGTCATTCAGCATGAATATTCTGGGCAAAGCTTACCCCACCAAGACTTATTTGCTTGCAGGCGCCGGTCTGGTCATGATCGTCACCCTGTGGTTCTCTCGTAAAGCCCGCTCGGTAACGGAAACGGAAGTTAACCTGGGGCGACAGCATGAAGGGCTGGAGCGCTTTTCACCAAACTGGCTTTCCAGGGGGATCGTTCGGGCCGTTTATCAGCTGAATAAATCGGCTGTCAGGTTCCTTCCCAATGATTGGCTGGAAAAGGCAAAAAACCAGTTTGAACCTGTTGAAGAGCAAGGCGAGAAAAAGGACCAGGTTAACACGGCTGCTTTTGACCTGGTAAGAGCATCCGTTAACCTTACGGTGGCTAGTGCGTTGATCGCTCTGGCGACTTCTTATAAGCTCCCGTTGTCTACTACCTATGTTTCTTTTATGGTGGCAATGGGTACTTCATTGTCGGATCGCGCATGGGGGCGGGATAGTGCTGTGTATAGAGTGGCGGGCGTAGTCAATGTTATCGGCGGCTGGTTTGCAACGGCTTTTATCGCCTTCACCGTTTCCGGTATTTTTGCCATGCTTATCTATCATTTCCAGATCTATGCCATTATAGGGCTTATACTGCTGGCCGTATTCATGATCATTCGCAGTTTCGGGGTACATCGCAGGCTAGAGAAAACCAAAGAAAAAAGGGAAGCTTATCAAATGTCTGCCCGGCAGGTAAATGCAAGGCAGGTAGCGGAAGACACTTCCTCTAACCTTTCCCGTTCTGTTAATAAAGTATTGCAGGTTGTCGAGTTCTCTTTAAAAGGCCTGATGCATGAAGATCGTAATAAGGTAAGGCAGGCAGAAACCCTCTTGAAACAGTTGAAGGCCGATAACATGGAGTTCAAATACGCCTTTTACAGCCAGATCAAACGGATCGAAGAACCACAAACAGCGGCCAGCAGAACCTATCTGCTGGTATACGATCTGGAGCAGGATTTTCTTCAATCTACCAGCTTCATCACGGAATCCTGCATAGAACACCTTAACAACCTCCATAGTCCACTCACACTCAAACAGGTAGAAAAATTGGAACAATTGCTTGCCGGCTTGGAACAGTATTTCCACAGGATCGCTCAATCATTGGAAAACAATAGTTATGATGAATTTGCCGCCTTGGAAAACCAGAAAAAGAACCTCTTCAGAGAGGTCGAAGATTTATTGTCCCTGCAGGTTATTGGAATTAAAAAAGCTTCCTATAATGCCATTAACAGCTTTTTGTTCTTTAACATTTTGCTGGAATTGAAAGACCTGATCGCAGTTGGCTTCCGCTTCATTAAATTATATGATCGCCTGGAAGATGTGGCCGCAGGTAATGGGAAGGCTTTATTGACAAAATGACTTTTCACTTAACCTCGATTATTTCCAGAATTTGCTTATCTTATTTAGCAAATCAAAACCCATTCACCATGCCAACATTTTCTCTAAAAGTCAATTCCACCTCCCACGAAGTCAATGTGGACTCGGGGACTTCCCTGCTCTGGGTGCTGCGTGAACATCTGGGGTTGATGGGAACCAAATACAGCTGCGGTGTCGGTCAGTGCGGCTCCTGCACCATCCACATCAACGGCGATCCCATTCGTTCATGTGCTTTGCCGGTAGAAATGGCTGCTAACGGACAAGCCATCACCACCATTGAGGGCCTTTCAAAAAAAGGTGACCATCCGCTCCAGAAAGCCTGGGTTGAGCACCAGGTCCCCCAATGCGGATACTGCCAGTCCGGACAAATCATGCAGGCGGCTGCCTTATTGGAAAAAAATCCAAAACCTACCCGAGAGGAAATATTACAGTATATGAACGGCAACCTGTGCCGCTGCGGAACCTATATGAGAATTGTTAAAGCTATTGAAAGCGCCTCAAAAGCATTGTCCTCATGAAAGATTTAACCCATACTCCCGATAAATGGTCCAGGCGAAACTTTCTTAGAATTTCCGGTGGTTTTACCATCGGCATTACCGTGGTCGGCCTGGCGCCACAGCTTACTTCCTGCACGACGGATGGGACCGATGAGCGCGAATTGGTAGAAAAGCAACTCAATGCCTGGGTGCATCTTCAAAATAATGGGCAGGTCACCATCTATAGCCCGGCTTCGGAAATGGGGCAAGGCTCCCGCACCGCACTCCCGGTTATCCTGGCGGAAGAGATGGATGCCGACTGGTCAAAAGTAGTGATCGAGACCTCACCTATCGATCCGGAGACGTACGGTGCTCCCGGATTCGGACCAAATGCGCCTAAAATTATGCTCAATGTGGGCAGCCGCACCGTCAAAGGCTATTTTGACAGCCTCAGGCAGGCAGGTGCCCAAACGCGCTATGTGCTGATGCATAGCGTGTCCAAAGCATGGGAAGTGCCAATGGACGAATTGACTACCGAACCAGGTCTGGTCGTTCATCAGGGCAGTGGTCGCAAAATGCCCTATGGCGATATCGTTGAAATACTCGAGGCGCCGGAAAGCATTCCGGAATTGAGACCAGAGCAGCTTAAGAAGCCGGAAGACTTTCGTCTGATCGGGAATGCAAATCTGAAAAGAGTAGACGTACCTGGAAAAACGGATGGAACAGCCGAGTTTTCGATGGACATCCAAGTCCCGGGAATGGTCTACGCCGTGATAGAAAGAGGAAAAGTCCACAGGGCTGGTCCGAGCCTGAGAAATGAAGCTGCGATCCGTTCAAAAGACGGTCTGATTGACCTGGTGGCGCTGGATTACGGCATTGGTGTTGTGGCGAGTACCCTGGAAAAAGCATTGGCCATAAAAAAAGAACTGGACATTGATTGGAATACCAATGTCCTGGCGGCTCAGCATTCCAGCCAAGAAGATCTGGAAAAATACAGCACCATGGTGCAGCACGATGAAAGCCGGAAGCTTATCGAAAAGGGGGATGTCAATAGTGCATTGAGAAAAGCAGTCAAAGTTTACACAGCCGACTACAAAAATGACTATGTCTACCACGCCCAGATGGAGCCGCTCAATGCCATTGCTTCGGTTACTGATGGTGGTGTGGAGATATGGGCCGGCACGCAAGGCCCGGGCTTTGTGGCAGGCGCCGTAGCGGAAGCCCTGAACATCGGGCCCGAAAAGGTAAAGCTGAACTTGTGCTACCTGGGCGGTGGTTTGGGACGAAGGAGTATGCACGATTACATTATTGAAGCAGCCTTATTGTCCAAAGCGGTGGCACGACCGGTAAAGCTGATCTGGACCCGTGAGGATGATTTGCGTTATGGGATGTACCGGCCAATGTCCTTGCAGCGTATGAAAGCAGGAGTGGACGCCGAGGGCAACATCATTGCTTTTGCTCACCATATTACAGGCGATGGGTCTAACCTGCTGGCCAGTGGGGCCGATAATGAATTTTATGACATTCCTAATCAGGAAGTACAGCTGAATTTGGTTAAGAACGGCATTCGACTGAAGCACTGGCGCTCGGTCGGCCATGGGCCGAATAAGTTTGCCATCGAGGGTTTTATCGATCAGGTCGCTTTTGATCAGGGCATCGACCCGCTGGAAATGCGCAGAAAGCTGATGGCCAATTATCCGCGGGCATTAACAACATTAGAAAAAGCTGCTCAGATGGCCAACTGGACCACACCCCCAGCAGAAGGGCGCGCCAGGGGCATCGCCTTTGGTGAACGAAGCGGGGCCTTATGCACGGGAATTTGTGAGATTTCTGTCGATGAACAAACCGGCAAGATCAAGGTGCATCACTTCTGGTCAGCTGTGGACGGCGGGATCATGGTGCAACCCGACAATGCAAAGGCCCAGATGGAAGGCGGCATTCTTATGGGTATAAGTAGCGTGCTGACCGAACAAGTTACCGTAAGACAAGGAGAAATAGAGCAATCCAACTTCAACGATTACAATATCCTGCGTTTTGTTGATATACCCGAAACACTGGAGATCGAGCTGATTCCGTCAATAGAAAAACCACAGGGCATGGGCGAGGCCAGCACTCCCATTGTGGCCGGCGCCATTGCCAATGCCTTTTTAGCCCTTTACGGAAAGCCACTGACGCACCTGCCGTTTACGCCTGAACGGGTAAAGGCCGTTCTGGCTTCTTAAGAACAAGTGGAGGCCTGTTGAGACGGCCTCCACTCTTTACTCTCGGGCGACTTCTCGTCAAAAGAACAATAATTCCTCTATTATTACCGCCTATTCAAAATCAAAACTATATTTGCGATCGTATCTGTTTGCCGATAGAAGAATAACCCTGGTTTTCATTTTGGAAATTTATTTCATCATTTGTGTATATTCATTGCCCGAAAAATAGACCGAATTATGAATGGAATACTATATGAGGCATTAGTTGTTCTTTTAGTAGGAATGCTAACTGTTTTTGCCATTCTCTTCCTGGTCGTGCAGTCAGGCAGATTTTTGCTGATGGTGCTCGACAAAACCCAATTTGTTTTTAACAAAAAAGAAATAGCCGCCGCCACACTCCGAGCTCCCACCGATCCGGTTAAAATTCAATTGATCGAAAAAGCGGTTCAGGAATGGTCCAAAGGCCAGGCAAAAGTCATTGATGTGGATAAAGACTAGCCGGGGCTTTTTTTCCATCTTTTTTTCAAACCATTGACAAGTACCAATATCTAATCATAATGGCTCGCGAAATAAAATTTTCTTTAGTTTATAGAGACATGTGGCAGTCCTCCGGAAAGTATATGCCGCGTAAAGATCAACTGGTGCGGGTAGCCGAACCTATTGCAGCAATGGGCTGCTTTTCCCGCATTGAGACCAACGGGGGAGGTTTTGAGCAAATCAACCTCCTCTATGGTGAGAACCCTAACCATTCTGTTCGCGCCTGGACGGAAGCTTTCAACAAGGCCGGTATTCAGACGCATATGCTGGAAAGGGGCCTCAATGGCATCCGTATGAGCCCGGTACCCCGCGATGTGCGCAAACTGATGTATAAGCTCAAAAAAATCCAGGGAGTGGACATAGCCCGTTCTTTTGACGGGCTGAACAATCCGCGCAACCTGGCGCTTTCGTTCCAATATGCCAAGGAAGGAGGCATGGTGCCGCAAGGCGCGTTGAGCATTACCCATTCGCCTCTGCATACAGTGGAATATTACATTAATCTGGCCGATCAGTTTATCGAAAAAGGAGCAGAAGAGATCTGTCTTAAAGATATGGCCGGAGTAGGGCGTCCGGTGTCTATCGGAAAGATCACCAAAGGCATACGCGAACGCCATCCGGACATCATCATTCAGTATCACGGTCATTCTACGCCGGGTTTTTCCATCGTCTCTTGTTTGGAAGCAGCCAGGGCCGGAGCGGATGTAGTTGATGTAGGAATGGAGCCGCTGTCCTGGGGCACTGGCCATCCGGATCTGCTGACGGTACATGCCATGCTGAAAGACGCTGGTTTTTCGATACCCGACATCAACATGGACGCTTACATGGCGGCACGTTCGCTGACACAGGAATTTATTGACGATTTCCTTGGTTATTTCATCAATCAGCGCAACCGCTACATGAATTCTTTGCTCATCGGCCCCGGACTTCCCGGTGGTATGATGGGTAGTTTGATGGCCGACCTGGAGAACAACCTGAAAAGTCTGAATAAGTGGCTGGCTAAGAGAAATAAACCTACCCTTACGCAGGATGACCTGCTGCTGAAGTTGTTCAAAGAAGTCGAATACGTATGGCCGAGGTTGGGCTATCCACCTTTGGTGACGCCCTTTAGCCAGTATGTGAAGAACGTTTCGTTGATGAACGTCATTCAAATGGAAAAGGGAAAAGAACGTTTTTCTATGATCGACGAAAATACCTGGGGCATGATCCTGGGTAAAAGCGGGCAGTTGCTGGGAGACCTGGCGCCGGAAATCGTAGAACTGGCTAAAGAACAGGACCGTGAGTTTTTTACCGGTGACCCTCAGGATCTTTATCCGGATGAATTGGATCTTTATCGCAAAAAAATGGATGAAAAAGGCTGGGAATACGGCCCGGATGATGAAGATCTGTTTGAGTACGCCATGCATCCCAAACAATATGAAGAGTTTAGGTCTGGAAAAGCCCGGGAAAAGTTTTTGGCGGCTTTGGAGGAGAAAAAAGCAGCCAAAACGGCGAAAACCGGCGTACCCGGCATCCGTCCGGATACGGTGAAAGTAGAATTAGGCGGCGAGGTTTATAATGTCAAAATTAGCTGGGACTCGGATGATCAAACCAAGGAACCCGGAGCCGCCGCTCCTGCAGCCAAACCCTCTGCCTCCGGTGGCGCTATAGAAACCATTGCTTCTCCTCTGGAAGGCACCTTCTATCTGACCAGAGAGTCCACCGAAAGAGGCATCAAGATCGGGGACAAGATCAAGGAAGGCGATACCGTTGCCTACATTGAATCTATGAAAGTCATGAACGCCATCGTAGCCGAAAAAAGCGGCACCGTGGCAGAGATCCTTGTTAATAACGGCGATGAGGTCGAAGAAGACGACATCATCATAAAACTGAAATAAACTCGTGGAAATACTTCGATTATTATATGATATGACGGCCATCGGGGAGCTGATCCATTCGCCATTGACTTTGGTAATGCTGGCCCTGGCTGTTCTGGTGATCTATCTGGGTATTGAAAAGAAATTCGAACCGCTTTTATTGGTACCGATCGGATTCGGTATTCTGCTGGCTAACTTTCCCGGAGGAAATATGGGGGTGGTCTCTGCGGAAATGACGGATGATATCGGGACTATGGACCTGCTGGCCATCGCGAGCAAATACGGCATAATGAACATGCTTTATTATGCTTTGATCAAAACGGGTTTGCTGCCGCCTCTTATCTTTATGGGAGTCGGCGCCATGACGGACTTCGGCCCCATGCTGCGAAACCTTCGGCTGGCTTTTTTCGGGGCTGCGGCCCAGATCGGTATTTTTACGGTGCTCATTGCCGCAGTTGCTATGGGCTTTACGCTTAAGGAGGCTGGCGCCCTGGGGATCATCGGGGGAGCGGACGGTCCAACGGCCATCTATACGTCTATTATTCTGGCGCCGGACCTTCTGGGGCCTATCGCCATAGCTGCTTATTCTTACATGGCTTTGGTGCCGGTGATCATTCCTTTTGTCGTGCGTTTAACGACCAGTAAAAAGGAGTTGCTCATCAATATGAGAGAGCAGGATCGATTACACCCTTCCAAAGTAAAGATCAGGGACATGCGTACGGCCAAAATTTTATTTCCGCTCATCTTAGGTGTTATCGTTGCGATCCTGGTGCCTTCGGCCACCCCCCTGGTAGGCTTGTTGCTGTTCGGCAACCTGGTCAAAGAGATCGGATCCGATACCAACCGACTTTTCAAAGCAGCTTCCGAAACCATCATGAACACGGCGACTATTTTCCTCGGATTGACCGTCGGCGCGACTATGAAGGCCCAGACTTTTCTTAACGCCGAAACATTGTTAATCCTGGTTGGCGGTTTCATTGCTTTTGCCATCTCTATTTTCGGCGGTATTATGGCGGTAAAAATCTACAATGTTTTTGCCAAAAAGAAAATCAATCCTCTCATCGGCGCCACAGGACTTAGTGCAGTGCCTATGGCTTCAAGAGTAGCTAATGATATTGCCCTAAAACATGATCCTAAAAATCATATCCTGCAGTATGCAATGTCAAGTAATATTTCCGGGGTGATCGGCTCCGCAGTAGCAGCGGGCGTACTAATAGCACTACTAAACTAACAAGTATTGCGACTTTTAAGTCGCCCGTAAAACTTCGAAAGTTAAAGCCGCCACAAATAACTCGCTTTAAAAAAGAAACTACTGCGATCTCTAAAAAAACGCCGCGCCTCATGATACTCCCTCGAATTAGGATCCCATTCCTGGCGATTATAAAGGGAACCATAGCCCAGATGCACCACAGTCCCCGGAATAAGGGTAAAGGAAGCTAAAAAGTCAGCAAATAACTCCTTTGTGCTGGTATCGTATTCTGTAATATTGCGGAAAAACAAAAATTGGTTGAGCTGGAAAATATTCAAGGAACGAATAATGGTTCGGCTGAATTCCCGCACATCGTCTGTATCGCGGAAGAAATTGGAATACCTTAGGGTCACATTGAAATTGAATTGATCGGAGGCCTGCCAGACGACGCTGCTGAAAACATCTACACCTCTACCGGAGTAGAGGGGAGCAGACCTTCCTGGAAGATATACCGGATCTTGTTGGACTGACTAAAATTAGCGCTGACTTGCAGGCGCTTGTCGATTTGGCTGGACAAAGATATCCGAAATTGGTTCCGGTTAAATTTGATGCTCCTGAAAATTTCATCCCGAATAGAGAAACCCATGTTAAAACTTGTTCTTCTGATCCAGGTGGTGCCCAGCGTGTAGCTGATGTTTTTTTCCCACAACCCACTCGGATGGTCATAGCCATGCGAAAAAGACAAACGGTTGTCGACCCGGATGAGGAGATCTGATTGGGGGTAGATCTTAGGGTTGACAGAAGCACTGTATTGTGTAAGCCCCGTTCGGGTAACAAAACCTACATCGGTGTTGAAGCCGTCGCTGATGTTCAGAAAGCTGCCTCCGACGGAAATCCGTCTGTTGTTGAGTTCGTAGTTGAGATTGCCTGCATGAGTGTTGAATTGTTCATTAGTAAGGCGGTCGGTGGAAAAAGACCGCATAAGATGCCCCGAGATAGTACTGGCCTGGGTGAGCCTGATGTTGCCATCGATCCCGGCTACATGATTGGCCCGTTCGTCTGTTTCACGCTGCGTATAGATACCGCCGATGAAGCTGTCGCCTTTTAAGGCCCGTATATACCGGCCGACATAGACGTTGGCGTTGTCCAGATTTTCTCCGCTGGGAGAGAAGCGGTTGTCAGAGGCATAGATGGTGGCAAAACGATTTTTGGGTCCAAATTTTCCTGAGAACTTTACCGCGGCATCGGGGTCGACAATGGTTCGGGTGTTGACGGCTTGTTGCAAGCCCTCACCTCCGGTGCCGGCGACGATAAAATTTTCATTACCCTCCAGGAAAAAGGGGCGTCTTTCGGGGAAAAAAAGAGCAAAACGCAGGTTGTTGTCAATTTGGCGAGCATCAGATTCGACCTGGCTGAAATCAGGATTTACGGTCGCATCCATGACCAGGTCAGAGCTGATGCCCCATTTGCCGGTTAAGCCGAAATCCGGTTTTCCACCTGTTTTTTGATCTTCGCCTTCTCTGCGTTGTCTGCCCTCTCCGTAGGTAAGAGCCGGCAGCAATTCCAGTAAAACATTTGGCTTAATGCCTTCATATTGCAGCGTCATCGACTGTAGCAAAAAGGCAAATCCCATGTCCGGATCAAGTGGGGGGTAGGTTCCCTGGATAGACAATCGGCTGATCTTCCTCTCAAAAATAACCCCCATTTCCACTTTGTCGTCCTTTACTGAATAGCGAATGCTTTTGAAGGGTATTCTGACTTCTATATTGTAGCCGGTTTCGTCAATGGTAGCCTGGCTGTACCATATGAAATCCGCCCCAGAGTCTTCCTGCCCGTTACTGTAACGAGTATCCATTTGAATGCCGGAGGGGTTAATGTAGAGGGCATAAAGAGACTGCTTATCGTTGTAAGAGTCCAGATTAATGCAAACCCAATCGTCATCCCTGATGCGATCCCTGGCAGCCAGTGAGGTCTTGATCAGGTTGGGTTCATCTTCACAGCGAAAACCGAAGTAGAGGTTTTCTTCGTCATAGGCCATCATGACCACGGTGGAATATCCCATTTCTTTTTCGAAATCGGGAATAAAGGTTCGAAAGCCTGTTACACTTGGGGCTTTCTGCCAGATAGGCTCGTCCAAAACGCCGTCGATTACAGGAGGTTCTATCGTTTTCGTTGGGTGGGTAGGGGCCACTGTCGTGGCTTTGGACATCCCTGTAAGTAAGATAAATGCGAACAGGACGCCCAACAATTTAGTTGTCAGTCGGGTTGTCATAATCCAGTTTTAAGCGTGGTCAAAATTCGAGTCAATATAAATATACGATAATTAGTGAAATGGTGGTATTGCCCCTTTTTGTTGGCCGAAACATTTATCGGTTTTTACTAATAATCAGGCAACCATCTCGGGGAGAAAAATAATAGGAGCCTTGATTTGGCCATTTATGAAAAGAGGAAGGTATCGTGCTGGAGTATATTTCTTCGGCACGCAGCTCTCGCGGATAGCTGGGTAAATATTTGCGAGCTCTGCGTGCCGTATAAGCTTTTGAAATCGATTTAATGTTATTTTTTGATCAGTTTTTGTGTTAAAATCCGGTTCTTTGTCTGAAGCTTGTACAGGTAAATCCCCGCGGGTAATTGTTCTTCCTCCCACCGGATAATATGATCTCCTTTCTGGAGTACCTCATCCACCAGTGTTTTAACCAATCGCCCATCTATGCTCAAGATCTGCAACAGTACACGGCTTTTTTCAGACAACTGAAAAGGAATGGTGGTGTGTGTGGTCATCGGATTAGGAAAAGCCGGATCCAGGTGTATCCCGATTTGTTGGAGTACGGTTTCATCCACGGGGGTAGCAGACGCGCTCCCCCAGATTTGCACGCGATTGGCTACCGTATCCTGGCCAAGGATGTCTTTCAATCCGTCATTATCAATATCGAGAAAACCAAAAATCTGGAAAGACTCCGGCAACTGGTGGATGGTTTTATTTTGTTCAATGACAGCCCCGTTACTCAGGTAAAACTCCTTTCCATTTTCACCATCCACATCAAAAAAGCCGAGAAAGTTAAGTTCTTCGGTTTGGAACGATTCCGGCAAAGAGAAGGTAAATCTGGCTTCTTTCGAGACGCCATTGATGACTCTGAACCCGATGGGAACGCCAAGGGTGTCCGTTTTCAATAAAATGAGGTCGATGACCCCATCGTCGTTCAGGTCCCAGTCACTGGAATGGCTTAATGAATTAGAAGGATAGGAAAGCGAAAATCCTTCTGCTCCCTGGTATTTTTGGGTCAGCATAAATTCCTCCGTACTTTTTTCGGTCTTATTAGTTGATGGAGCGCCTGTAAAATCATCCGGATTGGGGACGCCCAGGACAATGGTTTGACGAGTGGAAGCATCATACTGGATGATGTCTACCAGTTGATCCCCATCGACATCAAAGAAACCCCTCCCGGAATTAATGACCTGGCTGATGGTGGCTTTTGCGGTGGTTTCATTCAATTGCAAGATGTAAATATCTTGTCCTTTCCTGACAATGATCTCCGCCAAATCCAATCCGTCAATATCGACGCTTCCCCAGAAGTAATCTCCTTCACTTCCGGTTAAAGAAGGGGGAGCTTCGAATTGATATTCGGCGGTGGGCGTTCCAAATTCAACGAAGCGGAAGAACAAAGAGTCGCGATAAATGGCTTCCGGCACGCTATTGTCGTTAAAGTCATTCGTGACGGCGCCCTGGCTTCTGGTAGCCAGCTCGCGCAAATTAAACCATCTCTCACCCGGCTCAGAGCGGAATTTTTCAATCAGATGCTGACCATGCAGAGAAAAAGCGGTTAAGATAAATGTAAAGGTGTATATGATTTTTTTCATAATTTTTAATTTAAAAAACAAGAGTTTTCTAATCTATTAAAGCGATCAACCAACATCAATATTCCCAAAGCTGAATCCGGCGTTCATTGGCGTTGTAGATCAAAAAGTCTGTGATGCCGTTTTGGTTATGATCCAGAGCGCTTAAGAAAGCGTAATCAGCACCGATGTTGAATTCTTGAAGCGTGAAGGAGTTGCTGCCACTATCTTTAAAGCCAATGAGTATAGCGATAATGCGCCCATTTTTTTCCACGCTGAACAAAAATTGGTTAAACCCCGGATCACCTTGCCCATTGAGGATGGGGTTTTCAGAGAAGCCCATGAAATAGACCTGTTCGTTGCTGGATGTTTCAATGGGTGCGTCCCATTCAAATTCGAAGTTTTTAGTATTGATTTTGAAAAATAAACTATCTCTGTAAATGGCCGAAGTAACGACATCCCCAAATCCATCGTTATCGAAATTAGAAGAGGACAGAGAGGAAGCGTTAGAGGCTTCTTCCAGTACCGGGTTGTTTCTCAAGCGGGCTCCCGGAGCGGATTCCCAGAGCTTGGTCTGGGCAGCCATCCAATGGGTGGTGATTAAAAAAAGGAATAGCAGGTTCACTGTTTTCATAAGTGTCTGGTTTTAAAAATGAATGAATAGCAGAAAAGGCTTGTCCTGACATTGTGTGTAAGATAAGACAAGCTGTTTTTAGACTCCGTTTGACGGACAATGAGGGTGTATGGATGAGTTGTTCTCCGGGGAAAGCTCCCTGAAGTAAGTTGTTGATGAGGCTAAATTAAGGGTTTAAGGTTAAAAACCCAAAAAAGTGGTTTTTGGGGTGCGTTCCTAGACCTCAGAGGTCTTAAAGACCTTTGAGGTTCAGGCAAAAAAAGCACCGGACAAAAGCGGACATTATTACGAGGTCTGTGATTTTTTTAACACTATGTAAAGTATTTAATGTCAATTTTTTATGAAGGTTTTTTGGGGGTTTTTTATTTTTTTTAGAAAAATCAACCTCAGAGGTCTTTAAGACCTCTGAGGTCTAGGAAACATCCTTAAAATAGAATCTGTTACACAAGTATGAACCATAATAACCACCAGGAAAACCATCAGCACTCCCACCAGGATCACCACCGGATGATGATCAGAGATTTTAAAAGACGTTTTTGGGTCACGCTGGGACTGACCATACCTATTTTGCTTCTTTCGCCCCTCATCCAATCATGGCTGGGCATAGACTGGGATTATTGGTGGGAAAAATATGTGCTGTTCGGCCTGTCGACCGTAGTTTTCTTTTATGGGGGGTTTCCTTTTCTCAAAGGACTCGTGGATGAACTGAAAGACAAGCAGCCCGGGATGATGACCCTGATCGCCGTGGCTATTATTGTAGCTTACAGCTATAGCTCAGCTGTCGTATTCGGTTTGGATGGTAAGACCTTCTTCTGGGAACTGGCTACCCTGATCCTGGTCATGTTGCTGGGGCATTGGATTGAGATGCGACCCGTACTGGGGGCTTCCAGGGCTTTGGAAGAGCTAATGGCGCTCATGCCGGATGAAGCGCATTTGATCCAGGAAAACGGCGAGATCAAGGAGGTGTCCGTTGATGAATTAAAAAAAGGAGATCGAATTCAGATCAAACCTAGAGAAAAAATCCCCGCAGATGGCGAGATTATCGAAGGGGAGAGTAGTCTGAATGAAAGCATGTTGACCGGCGAAAGCAAACCGGTGAGCAAACAAGCAGGCGACCAGGTCATCGGCGGAGCCATTAACGGCAGTGGCTCGCTCCAGGTGGAGGTGAAACATACCGGGGAAGATGCTTATTTGAATAAGGTGGTGAAAATGGTGCAGGAAGCTCAGGAAAAAAAATCTAAAACGCAGCGACTGGCAGATACAGCCGATATCGTGCTGGTGGAGAGTAATCCTAAGGACATAAGTCAGTTGATTCTATTCGGACAAGCGACCTACAGGAAAATGGTCCAGAACCTTTTTTGGGCCACCGCATACAATGTAGTGGCCATTCCCCTGGCTGCGGGAGCACTTTACAATATCGGCATTATGATCTCGCCGGCTCTGGGAGCAGGCTTAATGAGCTTAAGTACAGTGATTGTAGCATTAAATGCCCAACTTTTAAGAGGCCAGTTGAAATAATGAGCTTTTTAAAGCGGGCTAAAAACTTATTGCTTTATCAGCTTTTTCCATGCCACCTGCCTTCCATTGCGCCATTCCAGAAAATAAATACCTTCGGATAACCCTGACAGATCGATAAGCTGTTTGGCATGGCGGGCGGGGCATTGGAAAAGCTTCCTGCCATCGGCGTCAAAAATAGAATATGTTCCGTTGAGATCAGCAGCATAAAAGTTTTCCACCATAAGTTGACGGCTCACAGGATTGGGGTATAGGTTTAAAAGTGAGGGCTTGTCGATCTCTGCTGTAGAGGTAACCCTCTCTTTTAGATTAAAATCGGCAACGATCGGTAAATGATCGGAAAAATCAGTGTCGTCAAAAAGCAGTCCGTTAGCTGATAGTTTACTGAAGGTCAGCGCACTGCTTTGGAGAATATAGGACCGAGGCACATCCAGCCGGCTGTCGGAATAAATGAAGAAATCAAGCCGACCCGGTATAAAGCTGGAAAACGGATTGATCCAGGTTGTGGCCAATCTTTGCTCAGTATGCAGGGGAACGAGGTCTGTCAGCGGAGAATCGTCCCAATCGGGCAGGCCTGCCGTTCCGAATAAAGCCGTATTCTGAATTTCGCCGGTGAGCAGTGTAGTATGCTGTTGTCGAAAGCCGACGAGGTTGAGGTCACCGGTCAAAATCATGGGGGTACCGGCGGGCAGGTCAACCCTGCCGCCGGGATTTTTAGCTTCTTCAATGAGAGCAGCTACTGCATCTGATTGCAGCTGGCGGCTTTCTTCCAGATCACAGCAGCTGAAATGCCCAACGATCAAAAAAAGGTCGGTGCCAAAGTGTTCAGGTAAGTCGATCAGGCAGGCCGTAATGTTACCCTGGTCCGTTACCCTGAAAGCCTGCAGAATGGGAAACCGACTGACAATAACGTTATCTGCATCCCTTTTGACTGCAGACCAGCCTTGCGCTGTTCCGAGAGGTAGCACTTCGTCAATTAATGCTTTCACCTGGCTTGCGCTGGCGTCAAAAAATTCATTAAAGCAAAAGATATCCGCTTCTATAGCTTTAACAATACGCTGAAACCGCCCTTTGTAGGTAGGTTCCAGGGGACGGTCAAAAAGGATGTTGTAACTCATGAGACGAATGTGATCCGGGCTGATCTTTCCCAGTGGGATAGATGCCTGATCAGGGAATGGTCCTTGTGCAAGCGTATAGGACAGCGTTCCGGTTTCCGGAAGCGCGTCCACAGGAATATCGCTTCTTCCAAACAATATTTTAACGGAGTCGGCAGTGATTAGCCGGCGATGCCTCAGAGGGACGGCTTCTTTAGTGATCCTGATCTCAAATTCATCGCTGGAATAAGTAGGTAAAGCATTTAATCCAATATCAAAGTGGTTGATCATCTGATCCAAAAAAAAACCGAAGCGTTCTCCAAAGTGGAAGAATAATTCAGCGCCCATATCCTCAATACGACGGCCGGTCTGTGTATCGTTATCTGCATCGATCCAAAGGCGAATATCGCTTTGTTGAAGAATGATTTCCCGATCTAGTTTAATACGCAGATAGAGGTATTGTTCATCATTAGCGACAGCCAGCTGAGTTAGGTGGGGCTCATTGGAAGGATCCGGCATTTTTTCGATGAAAGCAATATTTTCCCAATCCTCAAAAAAGCCGTCCAACTGAAAGGTATGAGTTTGACTGTAAAGAAAAAAGGGAGAGATGGTTAATAATAAAATGGCAAACTGCTTCATTCAGAGGTGATTTATTAATCTTTTTCTGTAAGATTAAGGAAAATAATGCGAAAGTGTTCTAATGGCTTTTCCTGAATGAAATTTCCGGACTAATTTTTTTTCTGCTATGTTTACGTCAAAATCAGGATATGAGCTGGCTATATCAAAACAGAGGCCTTTTAGTGCTTTTGATCGTCATGGCTGCGTTGATCATACTGCGCTACGGAGAGCTGCTGCAGTGGACGAGTTATAAGGTCATTGAACCTTATGGGGATGGCCTTAAGAACTACACCATTATTCGATACCACGTCCAGCACGACAGCACCTACACACTATATGAAGGTATGAACTATCCTTACGGAGAGCATGCCGTGCCGGCTTCGACGGAACCGCTTGTGTCCAATACCCTGAAATTGTTATCCCGGTTTTTTGGAGACTTATCCCCATATACCTTTGCGGTAGTCAATCATTCTATGCTATTGTCCATACTTTTGACGGCTGTTTTCCTGTTTTTAATTTTCAAGCATCAACAACTTCCTGACTGGTACGGTATCTTGGCGGCTGTGGGCATTACCTTTTTAGCGCCTCAAACACATCGGATGATTGCTCACTACGGGCTTGCGCATCCTGAGGTGATTCCCGCCATGATTTATTTTCTGCTGAAATTTTCTGAAGGATCCAGGTTAAAATGGAGTTTGGCCATGGCGGCGATTGTTTTTTTGTATCCACTGATTCATTTTTATTACTTCCCCATTCTGGTCTTTTTCATTTCGCTTTATTTTCTGTTGTCCTTTTTGCGGGAAATAAGTTGGGAAAAATTGAAATGGCATGCCCTGCATTACGGCATTCAGGTTGGTCTGCCGCTGTTGTTTTTCATCTATTGGCTGATCCTCATGGATCCCATCGAGCATCGCAGTTCCAAGCCATGGGGGTTCCTTTATTACAAGGCCAATTTACAGGGGCTTTTCACTTCATGGACCCAGCCTCATTTTAAATGGTTCAGTGAACATCTGATACATTTACCTGATATAGATTTGGAGGCACAGAATTATTTTGGCTTGATCGGAGGGGTATTTACGCTGATCATCCTTTTTCAGTGGCTCAGGCGCTTGTTAGGTCAGGCGGATGTGTTGCCAGGCATACCCAATAAATGGGAGATTAACCGCTTGTTGGTCGCTTCTTTCCTGATGTTAATACTGGCGCTAGGATTGCCGTTTATTCTGCCGGGCATGGAGTTTTTGGTGGATTATACCGGTCCGCTTCAGCAATTCCGGGGCATAGGGCGTTTTGCCTGGATTTTATTTTACATGAGCAATATCGTAGCCTTTGTTTATTTGTATGAATGGCGAAAAAATGACCAAGGGATGTTATCTAAAATTCTTCCTTCTGCTGCTTTGCTCATCCTTTTTTTCGAAGCCTATCACTTTAGCATGGCCCGGGATTACAGCCTTGATGAGATCGAAGAGCTGAAAGAAGGGCGGCGATATACCGACAGCAATATTGATTTTACCAAATACCAGGCCATTTTGCCGATACCCTATTACAATTTAGGCTCGGGTAATTTTTGGTGGCCTTATGACTACAGCTTCAGCTTGCAGCAATCACAGGTGCTTTCTCTGCAAACCGGACTTCCGGTCACTGCCGCCCAACTTACACGCACTTCTCCGTTGCATACCATCAAGCAGATGCAGCTGGCGCTTGAACCCTATCGCCCTCCTTTGGTATTGAAAGATTATCCTAGTGATAAACCCTTATTGCTACTCTGGGATCATTACCAGGAAGAGCGGCCCGAGTATAAGGGGAAATATTGGTATCTGAAAGGAGCTGGCATTACGCTGTATGATGAAGGATACATTCGACTGGCAGAGCTTTCGCTGGAAAGCTTTGAACAGCGGATAAAAGATCGCAAGGACAGCATCCGCGCGGAGATCAGCCGGCTCGATTCTGCTTTTGCACAAGGCGATTTTGTATTATCAAAACCTGACCAGGTCGTTTTGTATCGTTCATTTGATGAAGAAAGTCAGGAAAAGCCCTATTTCGGTCAAGGTGGCTTGTCCTTCAAGATGCCGCAACAGTATACCCTTTTTGAGGGCTCGCTGCCAGGAGTTCAGCCTGAAGAGTCCATGGAGATCCTGATATGGATGTACATACAACGGGATTTAAACACCCGATCGCAACTCCGACTGCTCGAACTGGATGCGGCTGGGAATGAAGTAGCCAGGCATTACGATAATATGGTCTGGCGCAAAGTGACCGTGATCGATGATGCCGGCTGGGCTTTGCTGACCATTCCTTTCTTTTTAAAAAATCCAGATCATTCCATTCGGCTGACCATAGAAAATAAACACTTGAAAAATAAGGATTTTTACCTGGATGAGTTATTGATCAAACCACAGGCGGTCGATGTCTATAGAAAAAAGAAAGACTATATCTGGAAAAATAACCGCTGGTTTCCCAACTAGATCATATGCAAAAGATTAAACAACTTTATCGTTTTCTCTCTCCTAAGTTTCAGAATCTATTTATGGAATATAAAGTGGATTTTCAGCCGAGGTATGGGCATGGAAGATCACCACATCCGCTTTTATATGGGCAGATCAATAAAAGGAGAAGCATTTATACTGATCTGATACAGCAAATGCTGGACTGTAAAGAAGCCATTCAAAGCATTCATAAATGCGAGGACGAGAAGGACCCACTTCAGCCTTGCTGGAATAACGGCTTTTTGCCTGGTTTGGATGTCGCCGCTTTGTATACGATGCTGAAGATCTACGAACCTGGGAAGTATATAGAGGTCGGTTCGGGAAATTCCACAAAAGTTGCCCGAAAATCAATTCGGGATAATGATTTGCAGACGGCGCTTATTTCCATCGACCCTTACCCCAGGGTAGAAATAGATCAGCTTACGGATAAGAACATTCGACAGCCGTTTGAGGAGACGGACCTTTCCTCACTCCTGGAACTAGAGGCTAATGACATACTGTTTATAGATAACTCTCATCGGTTGTTGCCCAATTCTGATGTCATGGTCTTTTTCATGGAGGTGCTGCCGTTTTTGCGGCCTGGCGTGATCGTTCACATCCACGATATCTATTTGCCCTATGATTATCCGCAGTTTATGTGCGATCGTTTTTACTCTGAGCAATACATGCTGGCCGCTTTTATTCTGGCTAATTCAGAGAAATACCAACCTTTATTGCCTAACTACTTTGTTAGTGAAGATCGGGAACTGAGTGGTCTGCTGGAACCGCTTTGGGCGCATAAAAATTTGGAGGGCGTGGAAAGACATGGCGGTTCCTTTTGGTTGATCATTAAGTAAAGAGGGCTGGCGGGTTTCGCCAGCCAATACTATTTTTTAATAAAACCTTGAACCATCATTCCTGGCGCTCCTCAAGGCAGTGAAATAAACCTGTACGCCTACGGAGAAGTCAAACTGATTGGTTTTCGTGAGGGTGCGTCTTTTTACTCCGCCAATGGTGGTGTCAAAATCACTGCGCGCATAATTGTATTTAAAAGAGGCTGAGATGCCGATGGCTTCATTAGAAAAAATGGTCAGTCCTGGTCCTGCGCCAATCGCGAAGATGTTGGTATTGATGTCCTGTATTTCTCCGTCGATGTTCATAATGTCGCTGGAGGTGCCGAAGCCAAAATTTGCCTCCAGGAAAAGGGCCATATCTTCGCCTACGGGAAAATACAAACGCCCGAAAGGACCAAAGAGCAGGTCGGTGTCTTTAGTCAGGTTTTCATTGGGCTCTTTGACTTCACTGAAGGTGTAGTCCAGACCTATCCCTACGGCAAAATTATCTACCACAAAATAACCGACTTTTGGAGATATATTGAATTGAGTGGAAGAGGGGCCTTTCCCTTCCCTCATATTCGTTCCATCATCATGCTGGACGTTAGATTGTGCAGAAGAAAGTCCAAAAGAAGACCCGATCATGAAATTGCCGCTTGCAGTCATTTGCGCCATAGCCATAGTCCATGGTAGTAAGACCGCGATTATCAAAGAAAGCATTGACTTTTTCATCTTGCTGCATTTAAGTGATTGAATATGCTAAAAAAGCTTACATCATTCTGTCGCCTGAGACGGCGGAATGGTCTATCCTGTGCTCTACTTAAGCAATCAACCTATTTTTTTAGCAGAAAGTCAATGATTTAAGTGGTTGTCAGAAAGTGACTTATTTCACCGAAATGTGACTCCTTCTCGAGCTTTATTTTCAGGATGAGCCAATTGCCGATTGACATAACACGCTTTAATGCCGATGTTCTTTCCTGTTCTGGCCATTTCAGGTATTCGGTTGCTAGCTCATAGGGTGTCCGTCCTTGCTGCAGGTATTCAATCGTAATGCCAGGTTGTTACAATAGGTAATTGGAAAAAAAGGTCTTTACGGTATGCATTATTGTAGCTATGTTTTAAAAAAGCATTTATTTTTGTTAAAAATACTCATGGATGGCATTAGAAGACAGATACATCAATCCATTTACTGACTACGGATTTAAAAAATTATTTGGAACTGAAGTCAACAAGGATCTTTTAATAGATTTTTTAAACCAGGTATTACCCAAAAGGCATCGAATAGCCGATTTATCCTATACCACGAATGAAAAACTGGGTGCTACTGAATTAGATCGAAAGGCCATTTTTGACCTGTACTGTGTAAGTCCACAAGGAGAAAGATTTATTGTTGAAATTCAGAAAGCCAAGCAAAATTTTTTTAAAGACAGGAGTGTTTTTTATGCCACTTTTCCGATTCAAGAACAGGCCAGAAAAGGGGAATGGAATTTTCAGTTAGCTGCCGTTTATATGATAGGCATTCTTGATTTTGTTTTTGATGAAGATAAAAACGATACAAAGGTTCGTCATGAAGTGAAATTAAAAAACCAGGAATGTGAGGTTTTTTATGATAAGCTCACCTTTATATACCTTGAAATGCCAAAATTTAATAAAACGGAAAATGAACTATCGTCCGATTTTGATAAATGGATGTATGTTTTAAAACATCTGCCCTATTTACAGGATAGGCCTATAGCTCTTCAGGAAAGAGTATTTAAAAAACCCTTTGAAGCAGCAGAAATTGCAAGATTTGACCCTGAGGAGAAAGCCAGATATGAGGAAAGTTTGAAATATTACCGCGATTTGAAGAATGTGGTGGATACTTCCTTTGAAGAAGGTATTGAACAAGGTATTGAACAAGGTATTGAACAAGGTATTGAACAAGG
>CAZJQS010000043.1:0-13719 GCA_964548175.1 uncultured Saprospiraceae bacterium | reverse complement strand
AAGGTATTGAACAAGGTATTGAACAAGGTATTGAACAAGGTATTGAACAAGGAAAACTAGAAATCATCATTAAGTCCTTAGAAGCGGGGATAGACCTTGATACCATTGCCAATATTTCAGGTAAGTCCAACGAAGAGATTGAAAGAATAAAAAGAGAAAAAGGACTTTAATGGTTTCTTTTTTTCAAACGCTCCTCCGCCATGGCGTAAGCGGCGCTTAGTACGTTGATCCCTTCTTGTTCTGCTTTTTGAAGCACCTGCAGCGTGGTGTAATAGATCCGTTCCACCTGGTCATGGAGTTCTTCTTTTGACTTTCCCGAAAGCTGGCCGGCCCCGTAGATCGCCCCTCCGGCGCTGCTGATGAAATCAGGCACATAGAGAATGTTCCTTTCCCAGAGTTCATCAATTAGTTTTTCGTCCTTAAGTTGATTATTAGCTCCTCCGCAGATCACGGAGGCCTTTATTTTAGGGATGGTAGTTGCATTGAGGACCCCTCCAAGAGCGCAGGGCGCCAGAATATCGACCTCCTGACTCAGGATATCCATGGCATCCACTACCTTAAAGCCCAGTTCTTTGGCTCTGACTTCAGCGGCTTTGCTGACGTCCGCTACGGTGATCTGTGCTCCGGCTGCATCCAGGTTTTTGGCCAGGTGATAGCCGACTCCGCCAAAACCTTGGATCGCGACATGCACATTTTCCAGCGACCGGCCTTCCGAATAATATTGCCAGGCAGCTGTGATGGCTTTGAAAACACCGTAGCCGGTCATGGGCGCAGTATCCCCTCCTGAATCGGAAGCACCTGCTACATGGGAAGTCTGCTTTTTTAAGATGGTCATATCCGCCTCGTTGGTGCCTATATCAGGACCTGCAATGTACTTGCCGTTTAATTCCGCTATTTTTTCGCCGAAAACTTTTAACAGCTTCTCAGATTTTAAGGTTTTGGGATTTCCTATGATAACGGCTTTGCCCCCGCCTATTGGAATATCGGCCAGGGCAAATTTGTAGGTCATGGCCCTGCTTAGTCGCAGCACATCCATTAAAGCTTCTTCGGAGCCTGCGTAAGGGTGAAAACGGCAGCCGCCGCCTGAGCGTCCTTTCACGAGCCGGTGAATGGCAATGATGGCTTTTAAGCCTGTATACTCGTCGTTATAAAAATGAATTTCCTGGTGACGGTTGAATTCCGGATGCTCGAAAACATTGATCATAGTGGTGTAATTTGTGATTGCTCCTTCCTCATTTTCCTGACAAAATACAAAGCGAATGGTAGCCCGGTCGCTATAAATGCCATATCGATCAACGATTTTTCCCACTCGTAATAGCCCCGGATAAAGACCAGCAATAGCAATCCCGCCAGGTACAGGATCGGCAAAATGGGATAAAGCGGCATTTTATAAGAGCCGATCTCGCCCATTTTTTTGATGCGCAATTTGAAAAGAGCTAGCGTCGTAAAAATATAAAAGATCAAAACAGCAAAGGTCATCCCGGCTACGATGTTTTCAAAATTCCGACGCGCCAGTAAGATGACGATCGCCCAAACGACATGCGCAAGGATCGCACGGGAAGGAGTCCGGTAGTTCGGATGAATATAATTGAACCACTGAAAGAACAAACGATCTTTAGCCATCGCATAATACACCCTCGGCGCCGTCATCATGGTGCCGTTGATGCTTCCCGAAGCGGAGAACATCACAGAGACCGCCACAGAAGCTGCCCCCACCGGGCCGAACAATTTCGTCGCTGCATCCGAAGCTACAATGGTGCTGCTACGTACTCCTTCCATGCCTAAAACATAATGGTAAAGAAAAATGGCGGAAACGTACACAAAAATAATTACCAGAATTCCTATAAATAAACTGGCCGGAATGGTCTTGATCGGGTTTTTCATCTCCCCGGCCGAATAGCCCACCCGGTCCCAACCCAGATACGAAAATACGATCAGCATCATAGTAGCACCGAATTGGGCGAAAGGACTCAACGCTGAACCGGCCGGACTGTCAGTGCTGAGCAGGTTCTCCTGCCCCTGGACCAAAATGAGCCCTGCGGCCAACAGAAAGAACAAGCCGCCGACTTTAATAATGGTGGATATGTTTTGAAAAATACTGGCTTGTTTGATACCGATATAATTCAGGGTCCCGATCAGCAAAATGACCAGGATGCTTAATGCCATATGGGTAAAGGGCGTCAACGCCACAAAATGCTCGAAATAATTGATGGTGATGATCGCCAGTCCGGCTGCCGGGCTGGTGCGTATGATGAACAACTGCGCCCAGCCAAAGATAAAACCTAAATAAGGGCCGAAAGCCCGACTCAAATACACATACTCGCCGCCTACGTCGGGTAGCCTTGTGCCTAGTTCAGCGTAAATCAGCCCACCTATAAAGACGAAAGCTCCCACCAGTATCCACAATAAGGCAATATTAAAAAAAGTATCCTGATAATTGGCAATGATCTGTGGGGTGGAATAAATACCGGCTCCAATGGTAATGCCGATAAGAATGGTGATGCCTTCAAAAAGTCCCAGCGTTCGCCTTAGCGTTGGTTGCTCTTTCGATTGGGTGTCGTTCATGTTAGGTGTTTTCACATAAGTGAATAATAATGTAAGGTAAGCATTTAAAGGTATTGGGGTTTTTATAAAAACTTATTTTGAATTTGCCCAAATTAAGCAGCAGCATACAGGCATGCTCCCACAGACCTTTGCTCTCCATTTTCGGATCAGCCGGCTCAACGATTTTTCACCTAACCGACCCACTTCGGAAAGGTTTTCTATTTTCCTGATGATGTCGGTATCTTTTGTCATAATTTACATATCTTCAAACTGTTTCACCATTTTCGGGGAGCCGATTACCAGGGGACATCGCTGGTGCAATTTCGTGGGCTCCATCTCCAGTATACGACTTTTTCCGTTAATGGCTTTGCCACCGGCCTGCTCAATGAGAAAAGCCAGTGGGTTGCATTCATACAGCAGTCTAAGTTTACCTTCAGGATGGTATATACTGGGGGGGTAAAGATAAATACCGCCTTTCAATAAATTCCTATGGAAGTCGGCAACCAACGAACCGGTATAACGGCAGTCGAACAGCGGGCCGTCCTGGTCTTTGCTGACCTTACAGAAGTGTATGTATTTTTGGTATTGCTCGGGGAATAAATGTAATTTCCCTTCATTGACCGAATAGTAAGGCCCGGTCTCCGGCGTCCTGATGCTGGGATGCGTAAGGAAAAAAACACCGGTAGCCGGATCGAGCGTAAAACCGTTAACGCCGTTACCAGTGGAATAGACCAGCATAGTGGAGGACCCGTAAATGATGTAACCTGCGGCCACCTGTTGGATGCCGGGCTGCAGGAAATCCTTTAATATGGCTGAGGATCCCTCTGGTGTGACTCGCTTGTAGATGGAAAAAATGGTGCCCACAGAAACGGTAACGTCGATGTTGGAAGAGCCGTCCAGGGGGTCGATCAGCAAAACGTATTTGCCGATCTCTCTATATTTTTTCTCCAGCATGATGACCTTTTCATTTTCTTCCGAGGCGATGCCACAAACCTCCTGCCTTTGCTCAAAAGCTTCGATGATAATGGTATTGGCCAGAATGTCCAGGTTTTGCTGGGTCTCTCCCTGTATATTCTGAACATCAGAGGCTCCGAGGACGCCCTCATTGAGGCCGCCCCGCTTTACCTGGTTGTTGATCATTTTGCCGGCTACCATAATGGCGGACAATAGCTGGCTCATTTCGCCTTTGGCATGGGGGTATTCTGCTTGTTGCTGAATGATGAATTCTCCGAGGGTGGTTAGTCTTTTCATGATTTTGGGTTTATCTGATGATGACTTTAAAAGTAGCAAAAAATGGCGATCCATCTAACGCTTTGACAAATCATCCGAAAGGGTGAGCGGATTTTTTTATACAATTGCTATTTTTATCAAAAGGGATTATTTTAAACACAGGTTGGTCCAAGCATTTGGCTCGGTGAATTTTAATTTCATAAAAAAAGACAACACATGAAAACGACAAGATGGATGGTCGTTTTATTTGCTTTGGTTCCCCTTTCGGGATTTACCCAGCAGAGCCGGGAGGTCGATGTTAAAGAACTCCTGGAATCCCCTAACGATACCCATAAGGTTAACCTTATGCTGGAGATCATCAGGAACCTGGTCCCGGATTCCCTCGCTTTGGCGGATGAATTGGCGAATGAAGCCATTGAAGCAGCCAGGGAAATTAAGTTCAGAAAAGGACTCATCCATGCCCAGAGAGCAAAAGGTTTGGTTGCAGATTACGATGGAAACCTGATCAAGGCTTTAAAATGGTATGACGAGGCTTTGTCTCTGTGCGGTGATGATCCTCTATGGGAACGCGAACGCATCAGCCTGGCGCTTAACAAGGGAGTTGCTTATTATTATGCCGGCGAGGATGGAAAAGCCCTGGAAAATTATATCCAGGCCGAAGCCTACTGCACCAAGCCTTCTTGCAATGATTACCTGGCAAAAATATTTAACAACATGGCCGTCGTCTATCGAAAACTGGAAAGGATCGAAGACGCCATACGCATTTATGAAAAATCACTGCAGTTGAAAAGAAAAGTCAACGACAGCCTGGGCATGGCCAACACCCTGAATAACATCGGCATCAGTTATGGCTACCTGAAGGAGTATGACCAGTCAGTACATTATTTGAACCAGGCTAAAAAGATCTATGAGGAATTAGAAGAAAAGAGTGAGGCGCTCAGTGTGGAGCTTTCGCTGGCATTTACTTTTTCAGAAACAGGGCGGATCGAGCAAGCCATCACACTCCTCCAGGAAACTTTATCTTCTGAAGAATTAAAGATTAAAATGTTCGATCGGGTGCAGCAAGAATTATTACTGGCTAAATTGTATTGTGAGATGGAAAATTTCAAGGAGGCTCGTGATCTGTTGGCCATCGTCTATCCAAAACTGGAGAATAAAAGCTTTTTAGAGGCGCTACAAAGTTATTTTTACCTCAGTGCCGCAGCGAATTATGGAGTCGGAGAAGTGGATTCCGCCTATCATAATTTGCTGGATCATAAGTACCTTACAGATACCATCGTAGAAGTGAACCGGCTGGAACTGGAGGAAGAAATGCAGACCAAGTACCTGACTAAGGAAAAGGAGGCGCAGATCGAGATACAGAAGTTGCAACTGGCTAAAAACCGGCGGGAGCGCCTGTTATTTATCCTTGCTCTTAGTGGGCTGGGGTTGATCCTGTTATTGGTCTACTTTTTTTATCGCCAGCGCCAAAAGGCCAATCAAATGCTCAGCAGTAAAAATGCTCAGATCCAAAAAGCCCTGAAAGAAAAAGAGATCCTGTTGAAAGAGATCCATCACCGGGTAAAAAACAACCTCCAGATCATTTCCTCTTTGCTGAGCCTGCAATCTCGTCAAATAGAAGACCCTCGCGCGCTGGAGGCCATACGGGAGGGGCGAAACCGGGTGAACTCCATGGCGCTCATCCATAAAAACCTCTATCAGGAAGAGAATCTAGTGGGAGTAGATGCGGCTGACTATATCGATAAGCTCACAGACAGCCTGATGGCCAATTATCAGATCAGTGAACAGAATATAGCCATTAAGAAAGACATCGACCCCCTCCAGTTGGACGTGGACGTGGTTATACCGCTCGGGCTCATCTTGAACGAGTTGATCACCAATTCCCTCAAGTATGCTTTCGGCGAAAATGAAAAAGGCCAGATCAGCATGAGCCTGAAAAAAGAAAAGGAAGGGATCCGTCTAAGGGTAGAAGATAATGGAAAAGGACTGCCGGAGGGCTTTGACTTCGAGCGCCTCTCCAGCCTTGGTTTTCGCCTGATCAAAGCCTTTTCTCAAAAGCTGGAAGGGGTTTTAAACATCTCTTCCTCCGGAGGAACCCAGGTGGATCTCTTTATTCCCAAATTTAAACTGACCTGATATGGCTACCATCAGAGTATTGATCGTAGAAGATGAACCGCTAATAGCAGAAGACATCCGCGACTGCCTGACCAATGTTGATTACTCCGTTTCTGCAGTCGCCCACAGTATGGAACAAGCCATTGCTGCGCTGGAAAAAGAACTGCCTGACCTCGCCCTGCTCGATATCAACCTGGGAAAAAACATGGACGGACTGGAAATTGCCAAAAGGATCAATCAGGAATATTTCATTCCTTTTATCTTTTTAACGTCTTATTCCAACAAGCCGGTAATCGAAAAGGCTAAAGTGACCCGTCCTATGGGGTATATCATGAAGCCTTTTAACGAAAGAGACCTTTATTCGAGCATTGAAATTGCGTTGTACAACTATTCTCAGGGTTCCCGTCCTCGTCATTTTAAACTGGAAACGCTAAATCAGCGTCTTGACACGCCTTTTACCGAAAGAGAGTTCGACATTCTGAAGGATATTTACGAAGGCATTACCAACAAACAGCTGGCGGAAAAGCACTTTGTCAGTATTAACACCATTAAGACACACGTCAAGAACATCTATGATAAATTAGAAGTGCACACCAGATCCGCAGCTATAGCAAAGTTGAGGACATTATTATCTTGATAGAAGTTACATTAATTTATCAACGACAAACCAGTAATCCAAATGAAAAAGATCGCTATTACCCTTTTACTCACCTTTTTATTCAACGCCGTTATGGACGCTCAAAACAATGTTCCTATTCAACTTGATATTCATTCCACAGACAACCCCATTCAGGTGTACGGCAATTTAGCCGATGGTTTTTTGATGAACGACCTGAGCTGGGCCTGGAACAGCTCGGTTGCTTGTTTTCCTAAAACCCAGGAAGAAAAATTTACCGGCCACCATGTTTTGCATCAGATCGACCTTCCTGCCTATACCAGTCTGGAAATCACGGTAATCCCTAACGACAGGAGCGCCAATTTCAGTTTGTACGCCTATGAGGTCGGGCAGGTGAGAAGCAACAATACCGTTCCCAACCTGAGTAGCTGCGTTCGCTGTGAGGCCGATCACGAGAGGGACCACAGCAGGCGCGGCGGCCAGGACCATACCCGCAAAGTGACAGACATACTGGCTCTGCGCAATCCCTATCAGGTAGTCATTGGTGTGGCGGGCGCAAATGGGCTGAAGCAGGGAGAATATAAATTACAAATAAAAGTGAAAAAACGATAAGTAGAAATTTATATGAGTTCTTCATTCCGCAAGTTGTTGAAAAAAATAGGTTGGATCGCTTCATCAGAGTTAAGTTTTCCGCTTACGGAGGAGGCTTTTTTGAAGCGCTTATCCTCTAGTATCGATGCCTATCGCTCACAAGGCCCATTCGAGGTTTTTACCGCCAGCCAGAATGATTATTTTGGAAAAATAAAAGATCGCCATTTTCTGATGCGTCGCCGCCGGCGAATGTTTGACTGGACCATGGGATCAGTGCTGGTGGAAGGTGAAATTGTCTCTGTCGATGATGGGGTGGACATCACAGCACAGGTGAAATTTCCTGGCTGGATACCCGTATTGGTGATCAGTCTTTTTGTCGGTGGATATGGCCTGGCATTTGTGTTGTTGCTTATTTTAATTGTTCAGGATCCGGAAGTTGAATTCTGGATGATGGGATTAGCTTTATTTCATGCCTTTTTGTTTGGTGGGCTTTTTTATGTGCTCTTTCGAAAAGCTATTTCATCTGGAAAAGAACATTTTGAAAAGGATTTGAAGGCGATGATGAAGAAATGAGGGAGGAGGATCGAATTATTGCTATTTTTCCGAAAAAAAGATGGAAAGATCTACACTTATCCTGCTGCCGGCTATTTTCGTTATCTTTTTCGCATTCCCCTCATGCCAGGAAAAAATGTCTGAAGCTCCTGAAATCGTCGTCGACACTTCCGCCCTGTTGGGCGAGGGCGCATTGTGGGATCCCCTTAATAACCACCTGCTTTGGATCGATATTGAAGGAAAACAATTGAATATTTACCATCCTCAAAAAAAGGAGAATAAGGCAATTCCCTTGGAAAAACGCATAGGAACAGTAGTTCCGGCCGATGAAAACCACGTCTTGGTCGCTTTAGAGGACGGCATTTACGAGTTGGATATCCGAACGGGGAGAACGAACAGGAAAGCAGAACCCGAACCCAACCGGCCGGACAACCGCTTCAATGATGGTAAATGCGATCCCTCCGGTCGCTTCTGGGCAGGGACCATGTCCTTAAGCGAAAAGGAAAAACAAGGGGCGCTCTACCGCATAGATCCGGATTTTACAACCCATAAGATGATCGACTCTATTTCTATTTCCAACGGCATCGCCTGGTCACTGGACGCTACTAAAATGTATTACATCGATACGCCTACCAAAACAGTAGTGGAGTATCAATACAACGATCAAACCGGAGACATTACCGATCCCCGCCAAGCCATCCTTATACCCGACAGCCTGGGTTTTCCGGACGGCAGCACGCTCGACGCAGAAGGGATGTTGTGGATCGCCATGTGGAACGGACATTGCGTAACCCGCTGGAATCCTGCTACCGGTGAATTATTGGAAAAAATAGATGTGCCTGCCTTAAACGTTACTTCCTGCGCTTTTGGCGGAGAAGAACTGGACGTTTTATACGTGACCTCCGCTTCCGTCGGGATGAATGAACAACAAGCCAGAGCTTATCCTCATGCCGGTAAGGTTTTTGCCCTGAAGCCCGGAGTGAAGGGAATAAAAGCCAATGTGTTCGGACAATAGCCCGAAATACCTTGTTTGGCGTTATGGCTTAATCGTTTTTTCCTTCTCCTGTTCTTTTTGCTTCAAATAACTTTGTCCTTTTTCTCTTAGACCTCAGAGGTCTTTAAGACCTCTGAGGTTGAATTTTGAGAAAAAAATGAAATCGCTGTCAAAAACCTTTATAAGTAACTGTTATTGATATGTTTATATAGTGTTAAAAAAATCACAGACCTCGTAATCGTGTCCGCATTTGTCCGGTGCTTTTTAGGCCTGGACCTCAAAGGTCTTTAAGACCTTTGAGGTCTATAAAAATCATGCCAAATTTTTCCAAATTTTTTCCCGAAAAAACACCCTATTGCCGTATATTCCATGGAATCATCCGGTAAGGTCAAAAAACCAATCAAAATCATTAAGCTATCCGGTATATGAGCACCTTTCAAAACCAAACCGCCCTCATCACCGGCGGAGCTTCCGGAATGGGGGCCGCCACCGCTCGAGAGTTTGTCAAAGCTGGTGGGCATGCTTTTATTGTAGACATCAATGTGGAAGGGGCTGAGCAGGTCGCCGCAGCATCAGATCGGATAACGGCTGTTGTGGGAGACGTTAGCGATTCCAGCTTCTGCGATCAGGCGGTTAACATGGTTTTAGATCAGATGGGACGCCTGGACGTGCTGGTCAATGCGGCCGGGATCATCTTGAGGGCAAATGCCCTCGGAACTACCGATGAAGCCTGGCAGCGCATGCTTAATGTGAATGTCAACGGCGTATTTTTTATGAGTAGAGCAGCCATTCCGCCGATGAAAGCTCAGGGAAAAGGCGCTATTGTCAACTTCGGCTCCATCTGGGGTGGGGTAGGGGCGGCCGGTGTGCTGGCCTATTGTGCTTCTAAAGGCGCGGTGCACCAGATCACCCGGGCTATGGCCCTGGATCACGTGGAAGACGGCATCCGCATCAACGCGGTTTGCCCGGGAGAAGTAGATACCCCCATGCTGCGCTCAGGAAGAGATAAGCCACCCACTGCAGCAGATATGCAGGCGTTGGCGAATACTGTGCCAATGAAGCGCCTGGCGGCGCCTGAGGAGATCGCTAAAGTGGTGTGCTTCCTGGCGTCTGACGCCGCTAGCTATATGACCGGGGCCATGGTGCCGGTGGATGCAGGATATACTGCGAGATAATTTCAGAGGTTGTATTAAATTATTTTTATGGAATATAGATTACTCGGGCGCACAGGCGTGCGCGTCTCTCCCTTATGCTTAGGTACACAAAATTTCGGAGCACCGACTTCTGAAGAGGAAGCCGGCAAAATGATCCACCTGGCGCTCGATCATGGGATCAACCTGATCGATACGAGCAATAGCTATAACAAGGGCGAATCCGAGAACATCATCGGTCGGGCCCTGGCCGACAGCGGCCGCCGCCACCAAACCTTAATCGCCACTAAAGCTCATTATCCGACCGGGCCCGGACCCAACGATAAGGGCAATTCAAGACTCCACCTTATGCGGGCTTGTGAGGATTCCCTGCGCCGACTGAAAACCGATTACATCGATCTTTACCAAATTCATCGGCCTTCTCCGGAAATTCCTGTCGAAGAAACATTGGGCGCCTTAACGGACCTCGTCAGACAAGGGAAAGTCCGCTATATCGGCACATCCACCATGCCGGCCTGGCAACAAATGGAGGCTCATATGATGAGCGAATTGAAAGGGCTGGCGCATTTTGTCTCCGAGCAGCCTCCTTACAATTTGCTGGACCGCCGTATTGAAAATGAAACCATTCCTTTTTGCCAAAAATACAATAAAGCCCTGATCACCTGGTCGCCGCTCGCTATGGGCGTTCTGATCGGTCGATACCAGGACGCCAAAAACTATCCGGCGGATTCCAGAGCAAAGCTGGTGGGGTCCATTTACGCGGAAAGAGTAACGGAAAGGGGTATAGAAGTGGGCAATCAATTTGTAAAACTGGCCGAAAGTTTCGGCATGTCTCCTGCTCAATTGGCCGTGCTTTGGGTCAAGGAACAAGCCGGCATCACCGCTCCCCTGATCGGCCCCAAGTCGGTGGCTCAACTGGAGCATTTCCTGCCGGTCCTGGACATGGAACTGCACCAACAAATCAGAGAAGCCTGTGACGAACTCGTGCCCCCGGGAAGCGCCGCCGCCGATTTTCATAACACGGCGCCCTGGATGAAAATGAAAATTTGATTTTTTTTAATATAGGTTTGGCGCCGGAGGCGCCAAACCTAGAACTGATTCAATAAATGAAGATGAGTAAAAAGTTCTAATTTATGAAAGCAGTATTTATTCTTATCGGCCTATTAACGGCCACCTTTTCTTTTTCTCAATCCCATTCCGGTCAGATGCTGGATTCCAAAACAGCAGAAAAGGGATTGGATTTTCTGGATGAAAATCAGGATGCCTATATAAAGTGGCTTATCGATATTGGCCAGATCATTTCTCCTTCCGGACAGGAACAGGAGCGGGCAGAGGCCGTGGCCGGAATCATGCGCAAAATTGGCCTGAAAGAAGTCCGGGTAAATGAAATGCCGAATGCCATCGGCATTATCCCCGGGAAAAGTAACAAAAGCGTGGTGTTTATCAGCACCCTGGATGATCTGGCGGGCGTAGCGGAGCATCAGCGGGCCGCCGGCAGGCCGCCTTACCTGGAGGAAGGGCGTATCGTCGGACCGGGAACCAATACCTCCTCCACCAGTGTTTCCATCCTGGCTGCTGCCCAGGCTATTCTGGCCTCCGGGCTTACTCCTGAACACACTTTGGTTTTTGCCGCCGTAGCCCAGGAAGAAACGGGGCTGAAGGGAATGAAGCATCTTTTTGAAGAATACAAGGACGACGCTGTGATCTTCGTGGATGTTTTGGGCGATGGGCATCGCATCAGTTACGGCGCCCTGGGAATTCACTGGTGGAAAGTTGTGGCTAGCGGACCTCCGGGCCACACGCTGAGCGGCGGCCGCCCGGACATGCCGAACGTGAACCAGGCCATCGGCAGGGCAGTTGACCAAATTTTACAGCTCCCTCATCCCATAGCCTACAATGATCAGCGAACCCGCATCAATGTGGGCATGATCTCCAGTGGTAATGTGTTCAATCACAAACCCGAATCCGGCTATTTTTCCCTGGATATTCGCTCGCTGAAAGAAGAGATCATCGAAGATATTGAAAAAGAAGTGAGGTCCATTTTGCTGGAGGTGTCCACTCAAACGAAGATACAGCTGGACATGGAAGAATTTCAGATCATGAAGGCCGGCCAGATCGAAGGTTTTAAGGATTCTCCCATGGTAAAAGCGGCTGAGGCCGTATCTGAAAAGCTGGGATACGAAGCATCACTGTCTAATTCCGGTTCTTCGAATATGAACGTCGCCATTAGCCAGGGTAAGCCGGCCATTGGGCTGGGAGGCAATCGCGGCGGACAAAGAGGTTTTCCTGATGAATGGGCGGATGTGGAGGCCATGATGAATACGGCTAAGCATGTGTTTTTATACAGTCTTATAATTGAATAAAGATTCTAAGTCCATAGGCCAAGCATTGAAAACTAAGAGTAAAGAATCTATTTTCACCGCAAAGACGCAAAAGAACGCTAGGGCTTAGTGTTCTTAGCATCCTAAGCGGTGAAAAGATCCATGGGTAGAAAAAGAGAGATGAAACATTTAGAACCCCGACAGGGGTTCCCCATGGGTATAATTTTTTATTCTCAGTCACAACCGGAATGAATTGAAACAACAAACATTGCTCATTTTTATCGCTCTGATCCTTTTCGCCGGCTTTTTCGTCATAGACAGATGGAAAGAAGCGCTGTATTATGGCGACTCCAATAGTTATTACATTCATACCGTCTCCTTTTTATTGTATGGGGATGTCGGTGACTACGATCAAACCATTACGGCCCTCCGGGAGGTGAATCCGGCTTCTCCTGATCCCCGTGAAGACGTTTACGGCATACGGTTAACGGAAAAAGGGCGGCGGTACATCAAATACACTTTGGGAGTGCCTTTGATGGAGGCGCCCTTTTTTTTATTGGCGCACGCTTATGCCAGTTGGAGCCCATCATTTGAAGCCAACGGCTGGACGAAGCCTTACCTGCTTATAGTCAGCCTATCCACTCTTGTGTATTTGCTCCTGGGAATTCATTTGTTGATGAGAGTGATGGCGCGTTATTTTTCCAGTACCGTTAATTCACTTGTAGTGCTGGCGCTGGTGTTGGCTACAAACCTGTTCTACCACGCCACCTATGTGACCATGGCCCACGGCTTTTTATTTTTTGATTATTGCCTGTTGATCTATTTGACTGAAAAATACTACAAGCGACCCGGGTTATGGAAGGCGTTGGCTATTGGCGGGGTAGTGGGGCTGATCAGCCTGACCAGGGTTCCGGAGGTGGTCAGTCTGTTGATACCCGTTTTATGGGGTGTGGGAACTTGGGACGGTTTGACCGGGCGGCTTCGGTTTTTTTTACGGCAATATCATCATGTTCTGGCCGTAGTGATTGGATTTCTGCTGATTTTTTCCTTACAATTCGGGTACTGGTATTTTGTCAGCGGGCAATTGGTTTTTAACCCCTATCAGGGGGAAGGTTTTGATTTTTCAGATCCGAAAATTCACAAAGGCTGGTTTGATTTTGCGAATGGCTGGCTGGTTTATACGCCGATTATGGGATTCAGTTTGATCGGATTGACCTGGTTACCCAAATACCGACCGGGCATACTTTTATCGATACTATCCTTTTTGTTTCTTCACATTTACATTCATTACAGTTACTATGCCTGGACGTATTTTCCCGGCTTGGGACAACGTCCAATGGTAGAGACGTATCCGTTATTGGCTTTTGGACTGGGAGCTTTTTTTGCCTTTTGTTATAAAAAAAAGCGGATCAGGTGGTTGCCCATCGCCTCCCTTTGGGTTTTCGGCAGTTTAAATCTTTTTCAAACCTGGCAAATGCGCCAGGGCATAATCTGGACTGAGCGTGGCAACCATGCCTTTTATTGGGAAACTTTTGGGACCATAACGCCCATATCAATAAAGAAGGCATTCGCCGGCCGGCGAATGCCTTCTGATAAAATCAAGAT
>CAZJQS010000042.1:0-54136 GCA_964548175.1 uncultured Saprospiraceae bacterium | reverse complement strand
TGAATTTAATTTTTATGGATTGCCTGTTCTCTAACTTGTAATAATAAACCTGATCCCGATTAACATAAGTCCTCATTCGATCATCATACACGAGAAACGGATTAACAAATAGCTTATCCGATTCTTCCTTTTCACCGAAATTCACATTAGACAAAAGGCCCTTTCTGCTTGATGCGATTGCGATGATTAAGCTATCTACTTCGCCCCTATCGGTTTGAAGATATATTATACCATCACTCTGCTTAATTACCTTTCCATGTACATCCAGCGAGGTTTGTTTATTCCATACCTTGTATTTGACTTTATATGTTTTGGTATCCGGCTCTTGTGCTTGAAGAATAGCTGGAAAAATCATTAAGGAAAAGAATAACAGAACTACTCTGTTTATCATCTTCATGCTACAATTGGGATTTGCTTTTCTTTTTTCGCCAAATCAAGAAACCGATTACCGCAACGATTACCGCAACTACCAGCAGTATTAAGGGTAGGAATTCCTTGACAATAGATTTGGTTGCTTTTTTCGCAACAAAACCTTGGGCAGAATACCCCTCGGGCATTTTAAGAACCCCCACTTCCCGTTCATACTCCGTATATGCAGCAATCATTTTATCAAAAAGCAACGGCTCTTTTGAAGCAAGATCAATTACCTCTCCCGGGTCACTTTCAATATGGTAAAGGTGCCATTGATTATCTCCGTCCGGAATGTTGTTTTTAACAATTTTGTACCCATTCATAAAATAAGCCGAACTAGCTGCAGCCTCTATTCCTACCCCTTCATTTTCTGCATAAACAGCTAAGCTTGTATCATTTATATGAGGGAATAAACTTTTACCGGTAACCGGTGCGTACCCTTTATTTGCTGAGGTAGAAATCCCGACCATATCATAAATGGTAGGTGCAATATCGGTAAAGAAACAGAATTCATTGGAGGAGGCTTTCTTTAGGATATTCTGTCCACTGACTATCAAAGGTACGCGGACGCCACCCTCTCCTGTGTAGTATTTAAAAAATGCAAATGGAGAGGAAACTGCATTTGCAAAGCCAGTTCCCATGTAACCAAAATAACCCTTGCCACCTTTGTTCTCAAAATCCCTGTGGTACCCATTTTTAAGGGCCCATGGAACACCTACTTTATAATCTCCTCCATCAGGACCATTATCTGACGTCACAATGAACACTGTATTTGCTAAAAGTCCTTTCTCTGATAAGTATTCAATATATCTTCCAATGTGGTAATCCATTGCCTCCAGCATACCTGCAGTTACCGCCATACTGGTGGCATATTGTTTCTGCTCTTTCGCACTTAAAGCGTCCCATTTTTTGGTAACTGGAATATCCTTTTCGTTTAGCTGTGCACTCTCGGGAATAAGCCCCATTTGTTTGGCCTTTTCAAACCGGTTTTGGCGCATTTTATCCCAGCCTTGCTCGTAGATTTCCATATAGTGTTCTACAAATTTGCTTGGAGCCTGTACAGGGGTATGAATGGCCTGGAAGGCTATATATGCGAAAAAGGGATTATCCTTATTTTGCTCTTCTTCGTGAAATAAGATGGTCTTATCGATATATGTCTTTGAGGAATAAAAATCTTCAGGAAGTTCTACTTCCTCTCCATCCGCATACCAATGGGCAACTGGCTTTTGAGGAAGATAACCTCGGTTATCATAGTTGCTGGCGCCGGAACCTCCCAGTATGAATGAACGATCAAATCCTCTTTTAGTGGGAAGCGTATGTTCATTATGCCCCAAATGCCATTTACCAGTCGCATAGGTATTGTAATTTACTTCCTTTAAGCGGGTGGCAATTGTCTGTACCCTGTCGTTAAGTTCTCCTCCGTACCCAGGTTTAGTCTGATACTCATCTGGCAGCATTTCCGGTAAATTAGCAACCCCTGCCAGGTGGCTATCTGTACCCGTGATCAACATGGCTCTGGATGGAGTACACACCGGAGACGCATGCATATTAGTAAACATAAATCCTTCCTGGGCCAAGCGGTCAATATTGGGCGTGCGTGCCTCTCCACCAAAAGCGCCAAAATCCATTAAACCAGAATCGTCAACCAGAATCAATACGACATTGGGCTTGCGCTCGGTAGAATCACTTTGGCCATAAACAGATATAAAGCCCGTAAAAGCCAGAAAAGTGAATAAGAGAAACCTCAGATTGTAGTTGTTCATTTTATTGTTCGTTTAATATTGACATGATTAATTGAGCCGTTTCATGGCTTGAATTTTGATTCTGACCGGTCACGAATCGCTTCTCTTCGTCCATGACCGTAATCGTAGCTAAGGGATCCACCAATTTGTGATTGGCCTTGTAATCAGCTCCTGCTTTTTCTAATTCTTCTTGTGGATGTTTGGGCGTATACTCGATTCCAAATTGTTTCAATTGCTTTTGCGTCACCCCTGTCATGGTTCTGCCTGCCACTAAATAATTCCCAGTAGAGTCTTTGGCCTCTGTAAAAGCCAGGGCGCCATGGCACACACTACCGAAAACCACATCAGAATTGTAGTAGGCTTCTGATACTTTATTTCCCATCATTTCAGAAGCCATATCGTAGGCAGCGCCCCAACCTCCAGCAAAGAAAACGACATCATAATCCTTAAAATCTACCCTACTAACCGGAATGGAATTTTTCACCTTTTGCTGAAATACCTCATCTTTTAAATATCTCTCATCTTGAGGTGACCTAAGAAAATAATAAAAGGATTGTGGGTCTATTGGAATTTCTCCTCCCTTGATGCTAGCTACATCCACTTGCATGTTAGCATCCAAAAATTCGTAGTATGGGATAGTCATTTCTGAAGCAAAAACACCTGTCGCAGGACCATCGGTTTCTCCTGGTTTGTTCAAAACACCATGACTAGTGGTTACGATGAGTGCTTTTTTACCTTTCAAATTGTATTGTTTCCCATCATAATCGGGATGTAACCCCAATGAATGGAGAATGGATGGAAGGAAAATGAAAAACAAAACGATTAACACTGCGATCGCTGACAAAACATAAATCACTGTTTTATTGAGTTTCATGTTATCATTAATTTTTTAGTTATTAGATTGAACTGCTATTCCATCAAATCACTTGACCGGGTTAATTTCCATTCAGATTTTCACCGATAAATGGTATCTGTGAATAAATTTCAGCCTGTATCATCGCATTAAAATAGCTTTCCAACTGCCAAAACTGAGCAGCTATGCTGGCGCCAACTTCTTTTCTCATTCGATTGAAATAGGTTTGCTGAAGTTTTGCAAATGACTTTTTAAAGGCTTTGGTCCTTTTGAAAAGCGTCAGAATCTCTTCGTCAGAAATGGTCGGGTAACTATTAGCGTAATCTGCTATAACTTTGATCCGATCTATCCCAAGTTCCTTGCGTTCTGCTTCGTATTCATCGTAAATTTTCCAGAAACTTTCAGCAGCTTCCCCTAATTTCATAAAATTGGCAACTGCTACCTTTTTTTCCAGACCGAAAGCCTCCTGGATAATTTCCATTTCCGTTTGGGCTGATTGGGCAAATGATGTATAAGCAACTACCGCCAAGATTAAGGATGTGAATAACGTTTTCAATGTAGATAGATAGTTCATAATGTGAAATTTTATTATTTGATGGCACAAATTTCACGTTTCTGGATGCACTATCCTTTTACATATGTTAAAAAAACTTGGGTGCTTATTGTTTTTCTTTTCTGATCCTGCTTAGCTGGGTTGGAGTTACCCCGATCATGGATGCTACGTATTTGAGTGGAAATTTCTTGAGTATTTCGGGATTAGTTTCCAAAATGTATTGATATCGCTCTTTGGCTGTACCATTTAGAAACATAAGGTACCTTTTGAGTAGTTCCATGGATCGATCCCCGATATATTCTCTGATCAAAATATTGAATGTCACATTATGTTCGAGCAAATCCCAAACGCTATCCATGTTAGCTATGAGGACGATAGATTTTTCCAGTATCTCTATAGTAATTGGGGATTTTTCTCCAGTTCTAACACTTATAATGTCTGAAAGAAAATTGTTTTTCTGAACGATCTCATCCGTAATTTCATCACCTTTGTCATTTATGAAATAGGTCCTTGCGCTACCATCTACAAGAAACCCAAGTCTTTTGATGATTGTATCTCCCTCTTTAAATAGCGCTCCCTTATCAAATTTTTTCTCGGAAAAAATGGACAAGATTTCTTGAACCTCGTGAGCTCTATGCTTTTTTACTCTTTGATGTATAAAATCTTCAAATTGGTTTTTCATGATTTCCAACTGGTAGCTTTTACAATAAAATTAGCGTTTATGTTCATCAGACCTAGATAGCAGCCGACATCTTTGTTTCCGAATAAGCTATACTAAATAGGTTCTGAAATACTACCGTTCATCAAAACTTCCACTTATCCATCACAATTTACACATTATTATTTTTTCATAAACAATAATTTATACAACACCGGCACAAACAATAAAGTAATGACCGTAGCAAACAACAACCCGATCATGATGGAAATGGCCATGGGTTCCCACATCAGCCCCCCTCCTAAATACAAAGGAATTAGACCCAGGACGGTCGTAAAAGTAGTGAGTAGAATAGGTCTAAACCTCTGCTGTGCCGCACTGATGATGGACTGGTAGGGCGTTCTTCCGAATTCTGTTTGCTCTATTGCAATCCTGTCTAATAAAACAATGGCATTATTGATCACAATACCGGCCAGAGAAATAAGCCCCAGATAAGCCATAAAACCAAAATAAGATCGAAACAATAATAAACCAAGTATAACGCCTATTATTCCGAGTGGTATGGATAGCAGAACAATAATGGTTTTCTTAAAAGAATTGAATTGAAGCATTAATAGCAAAAGGATCAGGAACCCTGCTATGGGAAGTTTGGCGGCAACAGCGCCCAATGCTTCCGCACTCGCTTCACTTTCTCCTCCAAAACTATAAGTATAGCCAGGCTTCCAGTTGGTTTGCGCCTCCTGCATGAAGGGGATTAATTCTTGGGTTATTTCGGAAGCCGTATATCCTGCTTTAGCATCACAGGTGACGGTGATCGTTCGGTTCAGGTCTTTTCGAAAGATTTTGGCAATTTGCCAATCCACATCAATATTGGCAACCTGAATGAGCGGCACATTATTTCCTGTCATTTGTGAAAAAATATTGATGCTTTCCAAATCATGGACATCAAGATCCTCTCTTTCTAAGTTGGTCATTATGATCGGAATGTTGCCATCCATGTCCCGGTAATCTCCAATATCCATGCCAGATAGCGCCGTTTGCAGGGATAAAGCAATATCCTGATTGGTCACACCGGCGCGTCCGGCTTTATCCTGATCAATATCAATACGCACCTTCTTAATTTTAGGGCCCCAATCATCCTTAATATTTTTCGCCCCCTCCATCGTGGCCAATTGATTCTTTACTTGTTGCGCCAACAGTAAAAGCTCTTCGGAGTCCTCACCGGTGATGCGAACCCCAACATCGTATTTAGCACCACCGGCGCCCCCCAGGGGCGCCACGGAGATCTCGGCATTGGGAAATTGCTCGAAAGCATATTGATCTAACGTTTCAATTACTTCGGGATTTGCTTCAAAGGTAGTCGTATTGATGAGCATGTGGGCATATCCTGAGTTGGCCTGACCGGGCTGATAACCAAGGTCATATGAATTGGGGCCTTTTGAAATAAAGGAAGCCCAGCTGGCAACGCCATGCTGATCTTGTTCTGAATCGGAAGGGACGAATAGTTCATGACCGATAAAATCGGATAACCGATCAACTACTTTTTCTGTTTCTTCGATCTTTGACCCCAGAGGAAGGTCTACATTTACGACGACCAAATTTCGGTCGCTATCCGGCATAAAAATGAAGGGTAATAGTGGGAATAAAAACAAAGAGCCCACAAACATAGCAAGGATGACCAGAACGGATAATCTGGGAAAATTCAGCGAAGCTTTTAGAAGTTTCGTGTAGCCAACATTCAATCTGTCAAAAATAGATTTGTTTTCTATGGCATCAGCTTTCGGTTTGACCTTCATAAAATATACTGCCAGCATGGCCACGATACTTAAAGCCAGTATCCAGGAGGAAAGCAAGGCAATAGTGATGACGATAAAAATATTACCCATCATTTCCCCCATTGTATTTTGGGCCAGATAAAAAGCCAAAAAGGCAGCCGATGTGGTCAACGTGGATATCAAAAGAGGAATGGCCAATTCTCTTGAACTACTTATGGCGGCTTCTTTGGCTTTAATGCCTTTTTCCATTTTTACAAGAATGGATTCCGAAACTACAATCGCATTATCCACTAACATGCCAAGCGCCATAATCAAAGAAGCCAGGGTAACCTGGTTTAATCCCACATTCATCAAGTTCATGATCATCAAGGACATAACCATGGCTAATGGAATCAAACTGGCTACTACCAGCCCCGTCCTAAAACCTAAAAATAGAAGCATCACGAACAATACAATGACAATGGATTGAATCACATTACCCACAAAATCAGTCACTTTCGTGTTAACATAGGCATCTTGAGAAGCTATTCGTTCTAGCTTCATTCCGAAAGGCAGGGAGGCATTATACGAAGCCATTTTTTCATTAATTTTTTCTCCCAGACTGGTGAGGTTAGCGCCTTCCTGAAGGGCTACAGCGATCACCAAACCTTTATTTCCATTGATTTTTACGATACTTTCTTTGGGCTGCTTATATCCCAGTCGCACATTCGCTATGTTTCCCAGCTTGACTTTTTCGTTTGGCCCGATGGAGATCAGCGTATTTCTTACATCTTCCAGAGCTTCATAATTTCCTGTAGGTTCAATGACGATTCTTTCTTTTCCAAGGCCTACTTGTCCTCCAGGAAACACGATGTTGGTAGCTGAGATGGAATTTCTGATTTGATTGCTTGAAATGCCGTACTGAGCTAAACTTGCGTTGTCGTATTCTATAAAGATCTGTTCTTCCTGAGCGCCGCTAATTTCGACCCTGGCCGCCTCCTCTAAGCGGATGAAATCATCCCTGATGTCATCGGCATATTGCTTCATTTCTGCATAGGAATATCCATCCGCTTCCAAGCCCACTTGAATACCATAAACGACCCCCAAACCATCGTCTTTGATATCAGGGCCAAAAATATTATCGGGCAGTTCAGATTTAATCGCATCAACCTTTCGCCTGATCCTGTCCCAGATGTCTTGCAAGTTTTCCTTTTTTATTTCCGGCTTTAATTCCGCCTTAATGATGGAAAGACTCGTCCTGCTTTCACTAGTCACCGTTTTCAACTCAGGTATTTCCTGAATCACTTTTTCAATTTTATCCGTCACCAATGTTTCCACCCTTTCCGGAGCAGCTCCCGGGAAGGTGGTTACAATACTACAAACCCGAATGGTATAAGGCGGCATTGCATCTCTGGATAGCTGATTGTAGCTGGTCAGGCCAAGGATGATGATGATCCCAATGATTAAAAAAGCAACTTGATTGAATGATAACGCTGTTTTGGTGATATTCATGTTACAAGCTGTTTTAATCATTTAGTAATTTAACTTCCACACCATTCATAAGAGACTTCAGCCCTACGGTGGCCACCCTATCCCCTTCTTTCAGACCGCTTATAAGTTCGAAGCCATCAGGCAATAAATTGCCGATGGTGATTGTTTTCTTTTCGGCAACGTAAACGCCCTCGCTTTTCGGATTCAGCACAAACACGAAGTTCCCTTGATCATCTTTTCCAACTGCCTCTACAGGAACGATCATTTGAGAATTTGACGTAGCTCCATTTTTTGAAAAAAGAAAGGTTACATTGGCCGCCATGCCCGGTCTGATTTGTTCGGCAGACTTATCAATGTCGACGATAACCGGATAGGTAGGCGCGTTTCCTGAGGCATAGGCCACCTGATCTACGACACCTTGGAATTCCTGTCCCGGAGCAGTAGGTAGCGTAATGGTAACTTCCTGTCCCTTTTTTATTTTATTGATAATAATTTCAGGCACGCCTACTTCTACTTCCGGACGGCCAAGCGTGCTCACCTTTGCGATTACCGTACCCGCATTAACGACTTCATTCGCCTCTACCTGAACGGCTGTGATAACACCATTCATAGGAGAAACTAACCTGGTATAGCTAACCTGATTGCCTGCTGCTTTTACTTGCTGGTCGGCTGCATTGATTTGCGTATTGGCAGCGTCAAATTGTGCTTGTGCGGCATCAAGCCCTGCTTTTGCTTGTTGGTATTCACTTAATGACACACTATTGTTCTCGTAAAGTCTGGCGACTCTGTCGTATGTGGCTTGCGCATTGATCAGCTGTGTTTCGGCAGCTTTTGCATTAGCCACTGAGCCTTCTTTTTGCGAAATAGCCTGATTGGTTTGAATATTATAATCCACGGCGTCAATGGTTGCGATGAGCTGGCCCTTTTTTACGCTATCCCCCAATTTCACCTTAACGGCACTCAGGGTGCCGGCCACTTTAAAACTGAGGTTGGTTTCATTTTGGGCTTTGGCCACTCCTGAAAAGGTGTGTGTTTCTACTCCCGTGGATCGTTCAATTGTTGCATATTTGATCGGACGGATCTTTTTGGCTGTTTCCATTGGCTTTTCCCCACAGGATGCGATGGAAAGCACCAAAAAAGATAGTACAAGTAATCTCATAATTAGTTGGTTTTAAAATTCAGAAACCGTTGGAAGAATGCATCTCTTTGCGCTTCGGTTGACAGGAAGAAATAGTTGCCGATGGAGCGCTGTAATGAAAAGAAGTCTATCATGAACTGATAAGCGGCATTCGTTGCATTGACCTGAGCACTTAACAGAGTATTCTGCGCATCAACTAAGGTAACCACATTAACCTGACCTGATTTATACAAATCTTGAACGATCTCGATGTTCTTCTCTGCAGCATCTGCTGCGTTCCTTGCGAGGCGGGTATTGTTATAGGAAGCGTTGAACAGCTCTATATTTGCCCTTACCTGTAATTCGAGGAGGTTGCTTACATCTTTTTGTTGATCTTGTAATTGATATAAGCCCACTTCCGTTTTTTCCTTTTCGAATTTTCTGGAACCTCCGGCGAACAGGGGTATGGAGACATTAAAAGCAGCATTCCAGGTCGGATTATTATTGATATCCAATCCAGGAATGGGAGGTGATTCACCCGGGTTTACCGTGCTGATTGGGTAATCGTAACTTGCTCCAAAAGCAACAGTGGGCAAATAAAAGGCGCGCTTATTGGATTTCAAGAGCCGCTCCTGAGCGGCAATGGCCAACTGTATTTGTTGCATTTCAGGTAGATTCCGCATAGCTTCGGAAACCATAAAATCCGCCAACTGATCCAAGGTGGTTTGATTTTTAATGAATTCCAAAAACACCTGATCCAGATCCTCTATTAATTGATTGATGTTTTCTGATCCTTCGATAGCGAATACCTCACCAATGGGTCTGTTCAGTGTCTCATTCAATTGATATCCTACTGATTTTAATTGCGCATTAGCTTCATAAAGATCCGTTTTTGCTAAATCCAATTCTGTTTGCCATCGGTACACATCGCTTGCGCCGCTGTAACCTACTTTTTCCTTATTTGTAGCAATGCTTAAGTTTTGATTGATGGCCTTGATATTGTTATTCTGCAATTCTGCCAGGGTAAAAACCTGTAAATAATTGAAGTATCGTTGGGCAACTTCCAGGATGACATCCAGCTCCGATTGCTTTTGCCCCTGCTGCTGGCTTTCAAAAAGTAATTTTTGGATGGCAATATTAGCCAGAGCTGGTTCAGATAGAATCAGCTGAGAAAAAGAGGCGCCCGCCGTCCAGTTGAAACTTCCCAGGGTGCCAAAAGAACCATTAACGGTATTTTCATCTATGAAGAAACCGGTTGACTCCACATCCAATTGAGGGAGATAATTGCTTTTTGCCAGGACAATATCTTTAGCATTAATTTGGCTTTGCTTTATTTCAATTTGATAGCCCAGGTTATTTTGAATGCCCTCGGCAATGGCCGATTTCAAATTAATTACCCGTTGGGTATTTGGTCTGTTGATGTTTACCAGCAAAGCATTATCCAAGAGCGTCCAGTTCGGATAATTACCAATCTTATTGACCGTCTCCATATTGACGACCAATTGGTTGCTAAACGTTTCTATATTTACCGGAAAGTCTTTGGGGTTTTTCCCTTCTGCAATTTTCTCCACATTCAATGCAATTCTTCTTGGGATCTTCTGAATATTATCACTTGCAGCAAAAGCAGCATAGGCGCCTTGTTCCAGCATAGGAGCATCCAATAAAGCAAAAGAAGGCAGCTTTCGTTCAATCAATTGGTCAAAAAACGTTTTGATTTCATCGGAAGAATAGGCCGTCAATGGAGACAAGACATACACTCCTCCTGCATCATCTGGGATCTTGGAAACAGTACTGCTCAAGCTAGGTTCAAAGCTTGACCATTCTGTGGCTATCTCGATTTGAGCAAAAATGTCTTCTCCGCGCACACCGATGGCCGAAAGATTTGGACTGGTGAGCAAGGCCAATTTATCGCACCGGCAAATTTCCTTTAGTACATGGATGCCCTCTTCAATATTGAAAGGTGAATTTATGTAGGTAAAATTAGAGATGCCACTAACCGTACCATTGGAGACTGAATTCGTATCAAGCTCGTTAGTTAGTTGAATGGAGGCAATAGTAGGTATGGGAAAAGAGCTCTGGTCAGCGAGTAATTTACTGGAAATAATACCCGCACCAATAAGGACATCCGCCTGGTTTTTGGCGTAGACATTTGCTATTTCATTGGTGATGTCCGTTACATCTCCATTAGTATAAACTTCGGTAAAACTCAATTCGAACCGTGAAGCAAGCAAGGTGGATATTTCTTCTTTTATAGACGCTTCAAAAAAGTGGCTTTCATCTTTGGAGGCGTCAGAAATAATAACAACCTCTAATACTTTTTGGGCATTAGCTTGGAAAAGGATAACCAGCAAAACCAGAATGGTGAATAAATACCTCATAGTTATTGTTTAAGGTCAGTTTTTAAAACCATTGTCCTACCGAATATTCGGTAGGACAATGGTTTTAAAAGATTATAGGGGCCCCTGTCAGGGTTCTTTTAGTTGAGTGAAACGCCTTACACAAGAGCAGAACCATGCGTAAGGTCGGTTACTGATTTTTCTCCTTGTCCTTCATCCGCTTTTGCATTTCTTCTTGTTTTTCCAGATAGATCTCATATTGATCTTCTGAAAGTAATTTTTTCATTTCTGAATTTTTGTTTTTCCGGATAGATTTCACCTTTCTATACATCGAAAAATTACTGCCTCCATCCTCTTTCACGGCTTTCATCTGCTCAGCATATTTTTTTGTGATGGCCTCAAATTCAGGCTTTTGCTCTTCCGAAAGATTTAAAACCTCAAGAAATTCCTCCATATTCTGAGTCAATTCTTCTTTTTGTTCATCGCTCAGCTCCGTTTTTTGTGATTGTGCGAAGCTGGTATTGGCGCCCAGTAAAAAAAGGGCAAAGAAAAAGGACAAGATCTTTAACGCTTTCATAATACTCGTTTTAAGGGTTGAAAAATGTATTGAATTAATTGCTTGGAAGTCCATTTGTAAATCGCTCTTTACACTGCCAAAAATAGGGGAATTGAGAAAGATAGAAATGACAATCACAGTGAATTGAACATATTGGAAGGTGAACTGTAAAATGTGACTACGTTCTTCATCATACGTACTTTCTATCTTGCTGTTAATAAAATCTGTAACCAAGAGAAATTCCTAAATTGAAGGATTGGATTAGAGCTTGATAATCTCTTGTGACGATTACATTATCGGTTATTGTAGTTACATCGCTGATGGTCACTAAGCCTCCGCTGAATGTGAAAGTAGGTAGTAAAGCAAAGCGTTTTCCGAAGTTGGTTTGGAAACCGATCCCCACTTCATAGCCCAAGCCGGCTCCTGTTTCCGAGCTTCTTTCAAAGTTGTTCGAAATAGCTGCATTGGGGGCATTAACCGTTATTCCAGGATTGGAAGCGAATAAGGGACCTACCCCAACTCTTGGAAAGAAGTTTAACCTTTTTCCAATATTGACTCTGTAAGCCAGACCAACTAAAAAACAATAGGTCTGCCAATCTTCCGTGCTTCCTGAGAATTCAGCTCCAGGATTTTCGGCATTAAACATTTCTATGATTTCTTCAATCTCCGTCTCAAAGGACTGATAACGGAATACACCTGTCAGCGTGGTTCTATTATTTAGAAAAAAGCCTCCAAAGACATCGATTTTTCGGCCACTATTCGCAAAGCCAGCATCTGGATTGTTAATATCTGTATCTGCAAAGTCTCCGATGGAATAGCTGGTGCCATAAGATAAACCGAGATAGAATTTAGGTATCTGTACTTCTTCTTGAGCAAAAAGCAACTGCGTTATTGCCAATGCTAATGGAAAAATAATAGATTGTTTCATAGTAGGTTGGGTTTACCTTTATTTAGATTCAAGCTCTTGCTATTCAATTTATTTTCATTTGTTTTTCCCATCCACAATAAAGATATCCCCATCATTTGCCAGATGAATCGTACCTTTAAATGCTTTCAACTCCTCCATGTATAATTTCTCAATGACCCTATTATCAGGCAACGGCGCCAAATGGTTCAAAACCAGTTTTTTAACATTCGCACTTTGAGCTAATTCAGCGACTTCATCAGTGCCGGTATGGTAATCCTGAATGTCAAAAATGATGGTAGCATTTCTATCCATTCCCGCTTCCCTTAATTCCTCTTCGAGCATCTTTTGGAATGACATCAGCATAACTTCATGAACCAATAAGTCACAATTTTTTGCCATTTCTTCTACCAGATCATTTCTTTTTGTATCGCCACTCAAAACCACCTTTTTGCCATTGTATTCAATAGCGTAGCCAACTGCAGGCTCGATGGGTTCATGTGTTACATCAAATGCAGTAATCTTGATGCCATCCTTATCATAAATTGTTTGATAAGAATTTTGCTCGATGTTAAATTCATGTACTACTCCATCGGCATAGACCGTATCCATCACCTCAATTCCATGATGAGCCAACCGGTATGAATTGTCTATTTCCAGAAATCCATCTACTGAACTCATCAACTGATTTAGATCTTGAGGGCCATAAATGTTCAAATCATCGGTTCTGCCAAGCTGCCATGAACGGCTGATCATATTGGGCAAGTCCATGATGTGATCCGAGTGATAATGTGTCAGGAATATACCATCTAATTCCTCTAAAGGAAGCCCTATGCTCTCGGATTTTTGTACCACCCCGGCACCTACATCAAACATGAAGAAGTAGCCATTTACAAAAATGGCAGTTCCTGTTTGCACTCGCTCACCGGGTATGGGAGAGGCCGTTCCCACCGTGACCACTACAATATTTTCTTTGTCTCGGATATATTCAGGAGGAGCGTTGTCCTTTATTTGCTTCACAATTGCAGTGGAAACAACATCATCCGAAGTACAACCGGCAACTAATACAAATAGTAATATAGCCAGAGGTTGAATTATTTCTATCCTCATATTATTTCGTTTTTTTGAATTACAGCCAACAACACGCAGACTCTTTAGTGGTGGCGCTTCGCACTTCGATTTCAGCATTTGAGTCATTATTAGGGTCAATGGCTATGCTTTTATCTGCTTTAACGGATATGGGCATCCCTTCTTCTTTTAATTGAATCTTCAAAAGGGAAAATTATGTTACCCCCCAATAAAATGACAATAACAAAAGATAAGAAATAAGGTAAAGTACTCCTGTCAAATTTCCCCTTTCATTTTATCTAAAATCGTTAAAGAAAATCCGAAAAGGATCCGCCACCGATTAAACTGTACCGTTGAAGTAGCTCCACTATCGAAAATTGGTCCTCCTTGATCTTCATCAGGAAAGTCAATAGGTCTCGGAATAGTAAGGTCAGCAGAATAGTAATTGCCCCCAAGTGTAAATTCAATCCCTTTTAATTTCGCAACCACTCCCAGCCCGTAGTGAAACAGGTTGGGCTCAATAACCGAATTATTGATTTCGGATGAGAAATCAACAAAACTATTAATCCCTTCCTTGACAGGAGAAAAGTCCGTAGCAAAACTGGCATGTGCCGAAAACCTATCAGAAAAAAAGTGCTCCCAACCAATCCCAAAATTGGATACGCTGTTGAGGTCTTCAATCAGAAGACTCTCAATTAAATCTCCCGAACTTTGGCCGATAAATGGCTCTATTTCCATGATGGTATAACGATTGACTGCACTAAACCACTCTCCGCTAAAATGAAAAACGTTTTTGCCTAAAGTTATACCGGCTCCTAAGCCAATTGACCAGGGTGCTAAATGTTTTGCGGGTAAATCTCCCTGAAAACTTCGTTCAAAAACATCATCACTGATGCCGTCGTCGTCTAAGTCAACACCAGTTAGTAACTGACCTTTCGCAGGCGAAAGGTCAGTTATTTATTAGCTTTCCTTTTTCTAAGCGTAAAGACGACTAATCCTACAATCAGCAGCCCATACCGAAAGCCTCCTGGATAAATTCTTCTTCCGGTTGGACTGATTGAGTAAATGCCGAATGAACAACTACTATTAATACTAAGGATGTGATTAACGTCTTAAGACTACACAGATAGTTCGTAATGTGAATTATCATTGTTTGATGGTACAAATTTCACATTTCTGGATGCACTATCCTTTTACATATGTTGAAAAAACTTGGGTGCTTACATATTTTCTTTTCTGATTCTGCTAAGCTGGGTTGGGGTCACCCCGATCATGGATGCTACCCATTTGAGTGGAAATTTCTTAAGCATTTCGGGGTTCGTTTCCATAATGTATAGATATCGCTCTTTATTTTTTAGAACCAGTTCTTGGCGCTTCTCTGTTTTAAATTTGCTTCGAAAGTTGATGAAAATGAACTTATGGATGTCAGAATAAAAAAAAGGGAAGCCTGCGAACTCCCGTTAATTATAACGTTTTATTTCTTCGTAGCCACATGTACCAAATTGAATTAGAGCCTATCCCAAAAACTATCCAACGCACGAAAAATAGTTCTGAGATAGACTCTAATCCAATAAAAAGCAATAATCTAATTTTAAAAAAAATAAAGGACTTCAAATCGGCTACCAAGATCGGGTTATTCCTGTAACAATAATTTCACGGTCCCAAAATTCCCTGCCTCATCAACCATGTTCAAGAAATAGATACCTGGCAATAAACCTTCTTTTTCTATCAGCAGGAATTCGCCTCTAATATTTTGGTATCTTCTGACCACCTGACCGGTTAGGTTAATTAATTGAGCTTGAAAAATTGCATTTGACGTATTATTCCAGGTAATCAAAGTCTCGCTTCGGAATGGATTTGGTGTTACTTTAAACTGATTGCTTATCGTTATATTTTGAGTAGAAACAACCTCTGATGCTATTCTTAAATACCGCGTGGAGTTCATGCCTAGCAGGGGATTGACATACTTGATTACCTCATTTCCATCATCATCCTGGATCAATTCCCTGGTTATATCAGGAATTACCTGAGTGGAATCGGTCACTCTGGGCGTAAGGATAAAGCTATTATCCTCAAATCTGCCCATTAAATGCAAGGGTCGACCCATTGGATCCACATCATTGACGCCATTGAACATCGTACTGTCGGCTTCAAACACTTCGTGTAGCACTCCGTCACTTACAATAAGAATTCGGTTGCCACATTGCTCAATCCTTTCACGGCGTGGATTGGGCAGAGCAGCAATTTCTTCTCCGTTAATGGTAACCGTAGTTTCTATCCAGTCCCCTCTGAAGTCGGGAACACCCTCAGCAATCGGAGTAGTACAGGCTGCATAATAGGGTTCCGGGTAATCTTCTCCGTAAGAAAAAGGTACGATAGGCGTATTTACTCTTGGTATTTCGGTAGCTGAACCGGAAAATCTTTGATTGGAATCAAAGTTGGCCTTAGAAATTAAAAAGTTTACCGGATTCTCCTGGTAAGCAAGATAATTGAAATAAGCATAATTGATAAAATAGTCCTCGCCTACTTTGACTACGGTGGTTGGGAAAATATCGCCGGTGGCATAGGTATCCCCCACTACAACGGCAGAATTCCAATCATTGCTGGTCGTAAACCTGGTAATAAATGGAACAACTGGGTCACTTTCATCGGCATCCGCAGCCTCATTAGCCGCATTGCTTATGACCACCAGTTCATCACCGTCCAGAAACATGCCATCGCCACTTCGCAAAAAGCCGTCAGGTAAACTAACTTCGGTGAATTCAGAGGGATCGTCGATCATTATTTTATAGATCTTGTCGTTAATAGAATGAACGACAAGCAGGTAGCCATCTTCGTGGTATTCAATGCCATTAAAACCATTTTGCATAATTGCGTTTGGCGGAGCCAAACTGTTGTCCCGGAAAAAGATAGATGCTTCGCCGTCCACATCCACTTTATAAATGATGCCTTTGTCAGAATTGGTCACATAAGCATTGCCTTCATTATCTACCGCCACATCATTCACAAAATTCAATGGTAGCCCTGGAGGGGTTATGGATGCTAAATTTACGGAATCAATTAAAGCACCATCTTCCAGATCAAAGCGGAACAGCCAGGCAACTGTGGGATTTTGTATATTGGCGCCCACTGCTAATAATCGATTGTTGGTGGTGTCTATTTGCAAACCAAAAGTTCCATTTCCATTGAATACACCTTGTGGCACTACATTGGAAAAAGAACCATCAGTGCGAACCAGGTTAATTGCTCCTCCCACTGCTGAAGAAACGAGAAAGCCTTCTCTGCCAGGATCGTATTCAATTCCTTCCGGCAAAACTGGTATATTGAGGATGCTGTAATCCACAAAATTTATTTCATTTGCCTCAGGTCTTACATCGAAAGTGACGCGCATAGGGTCGTCCAATGCTATAATGACCGGCTCCAGGTCACGTGGTCCTGGTTGCGTATAGGTCACTCCTTCAAATGGCGTAGTCCCGGGTCCGCCAGGATTGTAAAAAGCAGCATAGCCACCTTCCAAACTAGGAATTTCAAGGAATATAATATTTCTGGCAGCCGCATCATCTCCCACCAGGATAATGTCAATGTAATTATCTCGATCTTCGGTGTAACAATCGCCGTACTCCACACCGTTTCCTTCTACGGCGCCTAAATCTGAAAGGCCAATCACCCTCAATGTGCCGCCCAGCACCTGATAATCCACACTATCTTTTTCAATCAGAACCGTATCACCATTTTCTCCTCTAACATGAATTCTGAAGAACTTTTCATAATCAGTTGGAAGCACGCCTCGTACACCATCGGGAGAAAAACCTCCGGTTGTCAACATACGTAGTCTAAAATCACCTCCACCGTACAGGTCAAACTCAGAGTTAGGAGCTAATAAGCCAGCTAATATTTGTTCTGTAAAAGAGTTACTTACCCCTTCACCAATAGGACGATCGCCTACATAATTCAATTTGGCCCCCACTAATCTAGGACCACCATTCTCATCATAGGGGCTAGCGTCCGTTTCCCAGGTAAGTCCTACCGCACTCACCGGTCCATTTGGACCTACCAGCGTTAAAGGCGTATCATCCGCTACAATTTCCAGCTTTACTGGAAAACGGGCGTTAGGATCACTACTTGGCAATCTGTTTGCCCAGTCCGCAAATACCACGACACAATTGCGTTCATTATTCTCCCAGTTTGGATTTGAACTGGCAGCTAGTGGCGTCATAATTTCTCCCGTATTCAAAGTGAACTGAAAGTCGGTCAGATCAATGGTATTGGTCAGCACAGGCCAACTAAACACAATAGGTAGTCCATCCAAACCGATGGATCCATCTCTCAACTCTCCGTATGGTGTTTTTAAAATGAATACAGACCCTACTTGTTGTTGAGTTGATGTAGAAGTGAAGGATCCTGTATTTGTTGTATCGCAACCAATATCAGACAACCACGCACCGCCAGCCTGCCTGACTATTTCTTCAGTGAGCGCAGGTACGGGAACCCCGACAATACCATCAAAGCCCAATCCAGCGGAAAGGATTTTCGGTTCGTCTGACCAATAGTCTGCACCAATCAAATCTCCATCAAAAAAAGTGGCTAAAGGACCGGCTGGATAGGTGATCCTCGTCTCTTGACTAAAGCTCACGGATATGGTGGTGAGCAAAAGGAATAAGGGTAAAAGAAGGCTCTTTTTCATTATTGTTTTTTGGGGCAAATTATGTTAACCCCAAAACACATGACAACAACAAAAGATAAGAAATAAAGCTAAGGGTATTTTTTTGAAGCGATCCGTCCTTTAATTCTACTCAAAGAAACAGGGGTGATACCCAACACATTGGCAATATACTTGTCGGGTGCTCGATTGATAACAGTGGGATAATCCATCATATACTTTAGATACCGTTCTTCTGGAGACAATAAGACAAATGATTCCACACGCAGAAAGGCTTGTTTCAATGTTCTTTGCCCAAGCCCCATTTTGTTCAAATTTAAAGCCTTAGAATTTTTAACCACATCGTGAAAGGAATCATAATCCATTGAGTAGACCTTTGTACGCTCCAATGCCTGAAAAGTAAATTTGGAAGACTCATTAAATAAGAGGGCATTCAAATTTCCGAAGATGTGATATTCAGGGTATAGCTGAAAGGTTATTTCGTCTCCTTTTTCGGTAATATGGTAAGCACGGATCAAGCCTTTTCTGATAAAATAGACATCTTTTTTAGTTTCCCCCTCTTGTATAATGACTTCTCCTTTTTCAATAGATTTGATATTGACATGTCTGAACAATACTAGCAAACTTCTTAAGTTCATGATTCCCTGGTTTTACGTATCCCGTTTAAGTTAATTACATTTCCTGTAATCCGTTGGGCTAACGCCTATTTTTTTCTTGAAAAGATTACTAAAGTAATGGGGATACTCAAACCCTAAAGAATAGGCAATTTCCTTTATAGAATCATCGGTTCCCAATAAGCGATCCTTAGCTATTTCCAATAGATGGTGGTGAATATGGCCTTGGGTACTTTTCCCGGTTTCCTTGCGAAGCAAATCGCTCAAATAGTTGGGTGACAAACTTATGTATTCGGCACATTGTAATACTGTTGGCAAGCCTTCTGTCCTTAATCTACCTGAAGTGAAATAATCAGAAAGGTAATCATTGATCGCATCCACTATGGCCTTATTGTACTTTTCCCTGGTCACAAACTGCCGGTCATAGTAGCGAATGCAATGATTAAGTAACAACTCAATTCCCGAGACAAGTACATTTTTAGTATGCCTATCAATAGGACGATTAATTTCATTCTTGATGGAATCAACGATTATACTGAGGTTATATTTTTCGTCTTCTGATAAATGCAGTGCCTCATTTGCATCATATTTCCAAAAAGAATATTCACTTATTTTCGAGAATAGAGGTGTTCCGTGGATTAAGTCAGGATGAAAAAAAAGCCCCCAATTGTAGACGGATTCATTGAAACGCGGGTTCTCAAAGGCTCCAATTTGATCTGGTGATGAAAAAAACAGGCTACCTTCCTGGAAATCCAGACGGTTTCTGCCATATATCAAACTCCCTTTTTCCAGTTGCTTAAGGGTGACACCATAAAAAGCCGAAGACATTTTTACATTGTCAACTGATGCCACGGCGTTTTGATTCAGGTTTGACAAATCCATAATGCTAATCAATGGATGTCTGGGAGGGGGTTCCTGCAACAAGTCATGCAGTTTGCTGATCGTCTCTATTCTGATGATGTCACTCATGTCACTTCGTTTTTACTGACTGTTTTTTTATCATATATGCCACCCAGCCCTTTAGTGCTTCACAATTTTTTGAATTTTAAACGAGTTGCCGTTAGGTGTCGTTGCTCTCACAAAGTACAAACCCGCAGGCAAATTGGATACATCTACTGTAAGAAGATTTTTATTCGGATGGATGGTTCGTTGTCTTTGGCCGGTTGCGTTGAAGATGTCAATCTGTGTACCCATCGCCTCGCTTATGGTGAACTGATCGGTTACGGGGTTCGGATAAATCTGAATTGACTGCTCTTTTGTGTTTGTATCACTCGTTCCAACAATGGTGCTGGAGCAATCGGCGGGTACTACTTCTGTGAGATAATTACTTGTGCAAGTACTGCAAAAAATACGCTTGAAAAAGCATGCAGCCCTTTTCATTCTGAATTCTCGCGGATGTGGACAATGCCCGCCTTCAGGATCTACGTTAAGTTCGGAACATACTCCATTTTCTACTAATTTTTCGTGAATAAACCTTGAACCGGCCAATCCTTCATCTGAAGAATCAATGGGTGCTAAATGATCGAACTCGCCATGAAACATGATCATCGGCACCATATCCGATGGCGCTATGGCCATCATACTGGTCGCGCCGCAATCACTTTTCACGGCTTTAATATCGAAGTTATGTTCCAATTCATTGCCAGAAGAATTTAGTGGCCCCCAACTATCTACGATACCAGGAACAGTAGCTTCCCATTCTGATTCATCGGCAAAAACACAATTTAAAGCTGTAGATGCGCCTGCACTTCTTCCTTCTATAAATATCCAATTGGTATCAATCCCGTAAGTGTCGGCATGTTCTATTATAAATCGCAATGCGGCGAAAGCATCTTGTTGAGCTCGATAAGCAGCCGGGTACAGTCCATCATCTGGATTATTGTCATCCCATCCCAAGCGATAATTTATGGCGGCCGTTACAAAGCCTCTTTGCGTCATCAACCTACTAGCAATCTTCTTTTTCTCTTTGCTTTTATCTGTAAAACCACCGCCATGAATCATTAATATGAAGGGGCGTTTACTTAACGTCTCATTAGCTCCGGAGGGGTACCGAATATCCATTAGTAAATCCTGGGGGTTGCCCTCATAGTCGTTGGCATTGCCGTAAACTATATCGGTTACTGTAGTAATTTCGCTGTTACTGAAATACTGTTCTTCTGTAAAGCGATTATCCGCAGTACAGTATTGCGCTTCAGCATTTATTGAAAACAGCAATAAAAGTGGAATACTAATGAGACTTTGGATTATCTTCATAAAGTTTGATTTTTCGATATCGAATTTATTTTTGTGTTGAAAATTTATCCGCCACCTTGTGTTATCGCGGTACAGTGAAAACCCTATCTAGGCTTATTTTATGGTTTGTCCAGGCATAACTTTGTCTATGAAGCCATAGCCAAACCATATTTTCATGAATTTGGCAAGCTTAGTATCCATGTTTGGGGCATATCTTCTTTTGGGTGAACTACTTTGTGCCGCATGTAATACAGCTTTCGCAATTAGTGACATCACAGGCCATCACTACTGCTCCTGATTCTTATAAATCTTTCATTAAGTGGGTCCTTCTAGCAGTTGCATAGACTTTGAAGCCATTTGCTAATAACTTTTTTGCTGAAGCATGACCAATACCGATGGAAGCCCCCGTAATAAATGCGATTTTTTGATTTCCCATGATTCTATTTTTGCAGGGATATAAATTAAATGTACTTTTTGTAAAAACGATCCAGTCCAGACACGGCCTGATCCACGTACTCGTCTTTTCAGTAGAGTTCAAAATGGTCTGACCTTTTGATTTTGTTCATTGTTTTTTCTGCAGGGGCTTTCAGCATCTTGAAAAAGCGCTCGGCTCCATCTAGACTTTGCGCCTTGTCGCCTGTTTCAATGTGCACGGGTGTATTGTTTATAATCCTTTGGTTTCACCAATTCCTCTCGAATCAAAGGTCAGGCAGATGTATCCTTTTTGCCGCCTTTTTCGGCATAATAGTGAGCTGCTTGTTCTTTGACCGAAGAAGCTGGCGGAGACACAACTAATGCGGCTCTTTTTTCGCCTTCCTGATAATCGTAGGGAATGTAGATGTTGCCCACTATTTTGGTCCCATTCTTGACGCTGTCAAATTCTACTCTGGTCTGTCCCGGAGGAAATGTTTTACTAGAAGATTTTACTTCTTTGGACACCACAAGTTTTTCTTTGGCGGTCCGTCCAAGTAGCACCAGGATAATTACCCGCCAGCAATAGCAATAACCATTTTCCTGTTTTTTTGATATTGGTGAATATTGATCGCTAAAATAAAAAGGGAGTGTGTTTGCGGAAGTACACAAATCTCGGATTATGCTATTGTTTTCTAGGATAAGGGATGTAAACGTACAGGTGCATTTACATATCTATAACGTTGGCATCCAGCAGAAGAAATTCCCGAAACTGGTAAATCGTTGAAAAAGGCCGTAAATTGGGGATGAACTAAGAAAAGCAACATGGCGCTTCAAGACAAATACATCAACCTAAAATATTACCGGGATTTGAAAAATGTGGTGGATACGTCTTATGAAGAAGGCAGAGAAGAAGGCAGGGAAGAAGGCAAAGCAGAGAAGGAAGTCGAAGTGATCTTAAAATCTCATGGAGCAGGGCTTGATGTAGAAACGATATCGAAAATTACCGGAAAATCTATAGAGGAAATTAAAAAGATTATCAAAGAAGCCGAACGCTAATGATGGCTATGACGATTATGGGATAGTTCGGGATAGTTCAATTAAACACACCTCCCCATTTTACATAAACCTTATCTTACCCTTTATTTATCAAAAAAAACAAAAATGAAAAAACAACCTTTTACCCTTCTGATCCTATTTCTGCTCGTCGGAGGAATGGCCTGCTCCCAATCGACCATGACCTATGAAGGCCCCTCCTTTACTTTAGAATATGAAAATACCAACTCCGAATTAAAGCCCTATGCTGACCTGCTTAAGGAAAGCGGTGTTTTCGAGGAAGTAATGGCGGACCTTGACGTCCTGTTCAACCTGCCTGCTCCGGTCAGGATCATATTCACCGCCGGAAAACCTGGGCCCCAATACTACCGGGGCGTCATCAATATGCCTTACGAGTTTATGATGTATAACGATCAATTACAACAGGCCGCTCAATACAGCGACAATCGCGAGGAGCAGTTAGACCTTTTGTTTGACTTGACGGAATTTGTCCTGTATCATGAAGTCGGACACGCCCTGGTGGATATGCTCGATATTCCGGTGCTGGGTAAAGAAGAAGACGCCGTAGATGGATTCGCCGCCGTACTGGCCGCCACCATGGAGTTGGAAGAAGTAGCCCTTGGAGCGGCGGACATATTTGACATGGGGCTCCAATTTGCCGATAAAGAAATTTCAGATGAAGAATTCTGGGGAGAACATTCTCTGGATGAGCAGCGGATGTTCACCATCTTTTGCCTGATCTACGGAAGCAACCCTGAGGAACATCCTAAACTCTTGGACGAAGTAGGCATGCCCGCTGAGATGAGAAATGAATGCCAGCGGAATTATCAGGAGACTTTAAGAAACTGGTCCAGGGTCCTGGGCGATTATCTGAGGAATTAACCGGACTGCCTTTGGGCAGCATGGGCTGATTCGCGCCCATGCTGTCCCTACTGCAAGCAGAAAAATCAACCTCTCGTAATGACCTTTATCATCGCTTTTCTCTTCTGAATTACACAAGATTATATTAAAGGGGTTTTGTAAACGACGTGGTGTTCATTGGCGCCATACACAGCTCCCTGTCGTTCGCCTCACTCAAAAGACCGGGGCTCTTGGGAGGAGGCTTCAGGTTATTGTTTCACCAAAAAACACCATCCTATGGAAGTCAGAAAATTCAAACCCGGTGATCACGTACGCGAAAAGCACAACAGTGGCCAGAAGATGAAAGTGGTAAAATACGTTATAGATCACCAGCCATTAGTAGGTGATGTGTACAGCGATCACCACGTCGAATGCAGCTGGTTCGACAAAGAGCACAACCATCATTCGGAGGTTTTCGATCAACGGACGCTTTTTCTTGTTGAAGAAGAAGAGGAACTTACTTCATAAAAAAAAATGCTACTATGATCAACAGAAAGGATATTGAAAGACTGGCCGAGAGCCACGGACATATTTGTATCTCTATTTTTATTCCTACCCACCGGGCAGGAGAAGCCGTTCGTAAGGACGCTGATGTCATTTTGCTTAAAAACCAATGGAAAGAAGTACTGGAAAAACTCAAAGATCATGAGCTTTCTCCTCCGGAGATCGAACAAATCGCCCAACCGGTCCAACAACTGATCGAAGATCAGGAGTTCTGGAGCCATCAGTCGGACGGATTAGCACTGTTCATCACTCCGGATGGAATGGAACACTATACCCTGCCGCTGGCGTTTGAACCGTTCAACTTTGTCTCCCATGAGTTTTACCTAAAACCTCTCATGCCACTCTTCGTAGGCGACGGACGTTTCTTTGTCTTGAAATTAGCCCTCAACGAAGTGGAATTCTTCGAAGGCGCCCGGTATTCCATCACTCCGGTAATTATTGAGGATATCGTTCCGCAACGGCTCGAAGAGACCGTAGGCTATGATTATGAACAAAAAAGCCTGCAGTTCAGAACACAGCAAAGTGGCCTTGGACAAGGACAGGGGACTTTTCACGGCCACGGAGAGGGTAAAGATGAACGTAAAAATGAGATCCAGCGCTTCCTGAGGGATGTGAACAAAGGGCTTATGACCATGCTTCACGACGAAAATCCCCCCATGGTCGTGGCTTCACAGGAATACCTTTTCCCAATGTACAAGGAAGTCAATGATTACAAAAATCTGGTGGACGATCCTATCACTAAAAACCTGTCAGAACTGACGCCGGTATTCCTGCACGAGCTCGCCTGGGAAAAAGTAGCTCCTATCTTCGATCAGGAACGCCAGGATAAAATAGACCTGTTCCGGCAGGTGCACGGCACCGGAAAAACCGCTGTAGACACCAGTGAAGTCTTGTACGCCGCTCTGGCCGGCAAGATCGACACCTTGTTCCTCGAAAACCGCACCGATATCTGGGGTATTTACGATCCGGCGGAAAACAGCGTAGAACTGTCCGACCGCCATCATGCCTCTAATACTTCGCTGATGAACATGGCCGCCGTCAAAACCCTGCTGCAGGGCGGAAAAGTATACTTAATGGAAAAAGAACAAATGCCGGACGATACTGCTAAAATGAATGCTTTGTTCCGCTACTGAGAAAAAAGTAAAATAAAAGCACATATTCAGCTTTTTAAGCTAACCTTTTATTTGTTCTTACGTACAATGCATGATAGAAAAATGTGGGACATCCCCGAATTTTGAAGGCTAATTCAGAGATGATTCATATTCCATACATAAATGCAATGAAAATTTTCACTCATGAGACTAAACATCAATCACATTGAAGAAAATCAGGTTTTTAAAACCACTGTAGACGGGCAGGAATGTTATTTGAAATACCGCAGGAAAGGGCCTGCAATGCTGGAGTTCTACGAAGTAGTAGTGCCCGTAAAGGAAAGCAAGCACGGCATCGGCACCGAACTATCAGATGAAGCCCTGCGATATGCCAAGAAAAACAATTTCCGCGTTATTCCCACCAGTGATATGGTGGCCGATTTTATGTATAAGCACCATGAGTACGCCAGGATGAAGGCGGAATAGGTAAATAAGCCGTCTCAAAAGGCCGGCCGGCCTTTTGAGACGGCTTATAATATATTTTGTTTTCTCATCGAACACTGTTAATATGCTTTAGTTTAAAAACTAAAGACTATGAACAGAACGACCATCCTGCTCCACCATTTATTGCTCCTGATCATTTTACTGGGGTTGTTGATTTATGGTAAGACCATTATTAGTCCGATTGTTTTCGCTGTGTTTTTTACGCTAATGCTGTCTCCAATCTGCCACTGGTTTGAACAAAGAAAGGTAGGCGGCATTCCGGCCATTCTTTTGAGCTATTTGATAGTCATTGTACCCATACTTCTGGTAGCCTCTTTTTTTTCGGTCCAACTGCTGGATGTTTTCCAGTCGCTGCCTTCTATTCGCAAGGATCTGGAAAGCGGACTGACGCAGGTGCTGGCCTGGGTGCAGCAGCGCTTCGGCGTAGCTCCGGCCGAAAGTCAGGAATGGTTACGACAAAATGTAAGCAGGGGTTTTGACAGTGCCATTAATTTTGTAGGTAGTGGATTGAGTTCTTCAAGTCTTTTAGCAGGTAATGTGATATTGGTGATGGTTTATACCTTTTTACTATTGTATTACCGCTCGGCCATAAGGGCCTTTTTCATCATGCAATTTAAGCGATCGGAACAATCCAGGATTGCGGAATTGATCGGCAAGGTACAGCATGTGGTCAAGAATTATTTTTTTGGGCTTATGCTGGTCATTCTTATCCTGGGAGTGCTCAATACGGTGGGGCTATGGCTGATCGGCATCAAGTATGCACCATTGTGGGGAAGCCTGGCGGCGCTGTTAGCCGTAATCCCTTATATCGGGACTACTCTGGGAGGAACATTGCCTTTTTTGTACGCCCTCGTAACTACCGGCACCATTTGGCAGCCTGCGGCAGTAGTGCTGATGTATGTGGCTATCCAGAATATTGAAGGACATCTCATCACACCGAACGTGGTGGGTCCTTCCATAAGGATTAATCCGCTGGTCGTTATCTTTTCCATGTTCGTTGGTGGGTTCATCTGGGGAATCGCCGGTTTGATCATTGCGCTGCCCACCGTAGCCATTTTGCGGATCATTCTTTTGGAAACAGATGCTTTAAAACCTGTAGCCCTGCTGATGGATAATCACATCAGAAAAAACACCTCAAAATTTCAGGAGGAACTCAACCATGACGCATATCGTCTGCACAATTTATTTAAAACAAAAACGCGAAAATGATGATAAAAATAAAAAGTATCTTATTGTTACTCATTATATATTTTCTAAACGCTGTTCAAGCCACCGCCCAGTCGCACAGCAACAGCCCTTACAGCGATCAGGCCTATGATCCCGTTGACAATCCCCAATGGTACGAAACCCCTTTCTTATGGATAGGGCTCATTATAATCCTCGGACTGATCTTCTATCTATTGTATCGCAAGGCGGAAAGAGACAGGCGCAGGCTTTAAATGTTTTGAGTCGCCGTAGGTTCGGCCAGTAATCTTTCTTTGTCAATCAATTCGCCCGTAGTCGAATCGATGCCGTATGACTTGTTTTCTATCCTTAGCAATGCCGCCTGAAGTTGCTGGAGGTAGTTTTGTCTTTTTTCCAAAAGACCCGATAGCTTGAGCAGCAGTTGGTCCGCTTTGCTATCATCTGCGTAGGATTCATTATGTTCGAAACGCTTACCGACGTTCTCACGCTGTTCTTCCAAAGATTCGATATCATACGCTGTCCTTTCGATTTTTTCCAGAATCACCTTTTTGAATTCAGACAGGTCTCGTTCGGAATAAGTTCGGTGTTGCATAGTTTGAAAATTTACTATGTAACGAGCCCCTTTACGGAGATGTTTGCTGCAGCTTCCGCGCAAAAAAACAATAAGGACTACACAATTCATCTTGTGAGTCCTTATCCCAATTTTCACGTTCTAATAAAATAATTTCAGGCAAGGCATTAGCCCGGGTCGCCTATACCTGTGAATAAAAAAGCAAAACTTAATGCCTTTGTTCTTTACAATATCTTTTCCTTCCTTATTTTTTGCCTATAAGTAAAAAAAAGGACCATTCGTAAAATAAATCACCTCTAGCATCAAAACAAATAAATTACCTAATCATTCGCCTTGGAATAATTAAACAGTTTCCTTATATTGCATACCGAAGCGCTTATACTACCTTATTATAAGAACAAAGAATATCAGTCCTTGACAAAAGTCAAAGATAAGTATCTATGAGTTTCAGGTGCAGCAATCACTAAATGATATCGACACAATCATTTAGTCTCACCTGTTATGTTTTAGATTTCTTTGTATTAAAAATTTCCTTATAAATTCTGGGGGTAATTGGATTTTTCTAATTGCCCTTTTTCTTTACATGGTTGTGACGTCATCGATCAGGATGGACATCAAGATCATTATCAAATCCATAACCAAACTTTTTGGGCATTAGAAAATTTTCAGTTGTCAATTCAAAAATAGGGCAACTGTCTCCATTCTTTCTTATCTTCGAACAACCGGATTAACACCACCTAAAAAAGCTTAAATAAATATTTTAAATTAGTTAATCAACCTATATTCAATTTTTTATAAAATCAATATATTGACAAAATGGAGCACTTGCAGGAATTAGTGCAGTTGATTTCCCCCGCCAAACTGCGATACGGTAATTTCATCGGGACGAATGAGGACAAGGTAGAACAGCTTTATGCGTTATTGAAAGAGGAAGAGGAACTGCCCAACGAGGAAGCCCGAACCCGCTTGTTTGGCGGAAAAAACAACCAGCGCAATCTGCTCTGGCGCACCAAAAGCAGGCTCCAGGACCGGCTCGTCAACTCTTTATTGGTTTTGCAACAAGACGATGAGAACGTTTACAAAAGTTCCTTCATTAGGGCGCAAAAAGAAGTGGCCGCCTGCGAAATGCTCAGAGTAGAAGGGCAGAAAAAAGCCTTCGAACAAATGGCGGAGCGACTTATGAAAACGGCCCGGAAATATGATTTCACCTCCATCGTACATTTTTTGGCTAAACAACTCAAGTTCCACTTCTCCACCGTCAACGTGCAGCCTAAAAAAGCAGCCAAATACAAACAGATCCAACAGACCTACCGCTGTTACCTGGATATCGAGGACGAAGTAGAAGAGTGCTATTGCGAGCTGCTGCTCATCATCAAAACCCGTAAGAATTTTACCAATGCCCAGATCCAAAAGGCCAGATCCCTGGCCCTGCACGCCCGCGAACTTTTGCAGCAAAGAAAGAATTACTGGACCGTCCTGCTGGTCTCCAACATCCGCACTTACTACTCCCAGATGATCAATGACCACAGCAAGGCCGCCGCCGTCTGCCAGGAAGCCATCCAAACCTTTGAGCGGCTCCCCTACAAAGTACCCGGCAATGCCGCCTTTTCCCTCATCCTGAAAATGATCCCGGGCCAGATACTCAGCCAGCAATTCGAAGCAGCCGAGGCCAATATCCAAAAATGCCTGACCCGATTAGAACCCGGTCAGATCAACTGGGCCATCACTAAACAGGCCGAGGTTATCTGCCTGTTCCACCAGAAAAAATACGAACAAGTGCTTCGCATCATTGAAAATATCGAGCAGTATCCGCAAACTTACTGGTCCAAAGAATCCTGGACCGTCTACAAAGCCTACGCCCGCATACTCACCCACCAAAGCCTCCGGCTAGGTAAATTCCTCAACGAAGTGCCGCAGTTCTCCAAAGACACCCGCGGCATGAACATCAACATCCTCATCATACAAACGCTGGAATACATCCGCCGGAATGAGCAAAATGAGGTCATCGACCGGACCAATGCCCTGAGCCAGTACATCTACCGGCACCTCCGTCAGGAAGACACCGTCCGGTCGAATAGCTTCATCAAAATGCTGATCGCCCTGGAAAAGGGCTACTTCAAACCCATTACCGTAGCCAAACATGCCCGCCCCTACATGCTCAAGCTGAAAAACAATCCGCTACATAAGTCCAAACAGGACTTTGAAGTGGAAATCGTGCCATATGAGGATCTGTGGGGGTTTATTATGGAAATGTTAGAACAAAAGCAGGCCAGTTCACCATTGATTCCTGGCGTTCCGCGGTAGCCCAAAAGCCTTGTAGATCCTGATCAGATCTACGGGAAGTAGTTTATCAGACGATAGATCCGCAAACCCCTTCTTTTTCAGCCACCTTCTTAATGTACGAGGGGAAACGCCGTATTCCTTCGCTAATTCTTTTCTCGTTTTTGCCCGGCCCGCCATCATTTCCAGGCGCTCCAGTAGAAATCTGTTTTCTTGTTCCATAGTTGCTGTCATTTAGAAAAGTAAATTTTACAAATAATTAAAATTTCCTATTTTAATGACAAATTAAACGGACCTCTTCACTTCTTCAATGCAGGTCTTTCGCTGATTTCAACCGTATCCGCGAAAAGATTTTTTAAATAAAAAACTGATTTACAGCGCTTTAACCTACAAATTTTCGCACTATGAAACTAAAAGAACTACAGGAAGTAGTCGCCCGGCTTCCTATTAACAAAAGAGTAAAACCCGATATTCTAGGACAAAAACAAGACCAGGTTGAATTACTGTACCAACTCCTCAAAAAGGGTTCCACTCAATCTGAAGAAGATGCCATCCGCCAATTGCTCCCCCATAGCAAAACCCCCCGACGATCACTCTGGAAACTGAAGGATAAATTGATCGAAAGAATTGGGAATAGCCTAATAACTTTTCCTAATAATATTAAAATGGATATTTTCGAAAAAAAGAACTTCGAAGGTTATTACTACTTTTTGATTCTCAGGTTAGCAATTTCAACTGGAATAAACTCTTTCATAGAAAGTATTGGAAGAAAAACCTTAAAAATTGCAAAAGAATTCCACATAACTGAATTAGGGCTATTAACTTCCAACTACCTTAGACGGTACTATCTCGTCCAAGACTTCAATATCAAGAATTTTAACCTTTCAAACGAAATTTATTTAGAATATCTAAATAGATACGAAACTGAAATAGAAATTGAAAACTTACAATTGGATCTAATATTATCAATCAAGCAAAAAATATCCTATGAACCTCACACTAGAAAAAAAATTCAAGAAATATATGAGAAGGTAGACTCGATTTCGAAAAACAACTTTTCATATAAGGCTTTAATTAATTCCATGTTGATTAAAACTACTTGCCTTCACCTTAACATGGATTATGACAAAGCCACCGAATTAATTGCTCACTTTGAAAAAGAATTAGAAGGATTTTCATTCACCCCATTTCGAAAACATCTCTTTTCTTTTGAACTAAAAAAAATACCTGGCTACATTGTTAAAAAAAAATTTCTAGATGCAGATAGGTCAATAAAGTCTTGCCTTGAAATAACTTCAAACAAAAGCTACAACTTTTTCATCACCAAACAGATGCAAACCTTAAGTCTTTTTCACCAGGGAAGATATGAAGAAGCACATCAAATAACAGTTGAGATCATCAACATTCCAAACGCTAATAGCGAAACCTGGGAGATCTACCATGCTTATGCTTGTATTCTTACCGGCCGTCATTTTCGATGCGCGCGTTTTCTCAACCAGGTTCCCTTTTTTTCTAAAGACAAAAAAGGAATGAACATCAATATTGTCATTATTCCTGTTTTAGACTTTCTGCGAAAAAAAATATACTACAAGGTCATCGATCGGGCGGATGCACTCAAAAGATATATTTACCGTCATCTTTTAGCCGATGAAAGCACCTACCGAAGCAGGCAATTTTTGGAAATTTTGATCTGTCTTGCAAACAGCTCCTTCCAGTTAGAAAAACTGGAATGCCTGGCTCTTCCTTATTTGAAAGCCCTGGATAAGGTTCCTTTACACGAAGCCAGGCAGGATTATGAACTGGAAGTTGTCCCTTACGAACTCCTTTGGAATTGGATAAAGCAATGTTTACAATAAACTCAGCTGCTCTTTAGGAGCCATTAACCTTTCCAGGACCTGTTGTAAAGAACGGGAGGCGATGTGCGTATATCCTTGTTCTTGCGTCGCCACCTTAAGTAAGGCTTCCCTGATGGTATGCGAAACGTCATCAAAGATGGCTTCGTCGGTCACTACGGCCGTTTCCTGCATTAGGTAAGCAAAAACGCGCGCCATACCACAATTGGCGATAAAGTCCGGGATCAGGCTTATGGTCTGGTCAACGTATCTCGCAGTTTCGCCAAAAAAGATGCCGTCATCCACAAAAGGCACATTGGCGCCGCAAGCGACCACCTCCAGTCCACGATCGATCAAGGCTTCCATCTGGGTCCGGGTCACCAGCTTCGATGCTGCACCCGGAATAAAAATATCCGCTTCTTGCCGCCATATCTTTTCATTGATTTCCTCAAAAGACAGCATTTGTGAGGCATTTAACTGATTGCCCTTCTTCTCTGCAAAAAAAGTTTTGACCTCGTCCAGGGTATATCCGTCTTCTTTAAGTACGCCTCCTTCCCGATCAATAATCCCAACTATTCTGGCCCCCTGAACGCTGAGATACGAAGCAGCGGCCGAGGCTACATTACCCCAGCCCTGAATCACGGCTCTCTTGCCTTCCAGGGCCGTGTGTCTGAACAAATCGTAATAATGCCGGACTGACTCCGCCACGCCAAAACCAGTGATCATATCCGCCACAGCATAACGAAAAGGACCATCCGGGACATACCTGGGATCTTCTACGATCTTTCCACAGCCGTATCGCAACTGGCCTAATATTCGAACCAAGTCTCCCTTATTCACATCCAGATGCCCATTAACAATGCCTTCCTGCGGATGCCATAAGCCCAACCCTTCGGTAATCGGGATAACGTCTCTTAATTCGTCAACATTTAAATCTCCTCCGGTGCCATAGTAATGCTTCAACAAAGGGAAAACAGCCTGATACCACCTTTTTAACACCTCGTTCCGCCTCGGGTCCGCAGGATCGAAGTCTATGCCGGATTTCGCTCCTCCTATATCCGGTCCGGATATCCTGAATTTGATCTCCATAACCTTGGCCAAAGAAACAACCTCGTCCTTTGTTAATCCTTTTCGCATTCTGGTTCCTCCGCCGGCAGCTCCATTGCGCAAGGAATTAATGACTACCCACCCTCTGGCGTACGTCTCCCTGTCATTCCATTCAAAAATAACCTCAGGATCTTGATTCTTATAGGCTTCAAGCAGTTTGTTCATTTTCAGTCTGCATTTAAGAGGCTGTCTCAAAAGATAGTCGCTCGCCTGCGCAGCTTAATTACCAAAGCTATTTAAACTGCGCAAAACTGCCGGCCGGCAGTTGAGCAAACTGACCTTTTACGCAACCCCAAAGTTATACCTTTGATTACTTAACAACTTATTAGCTTAACAATAATTAGTCAAACAAATTTAAGGTTTTTATTTGATCCCTAACATCCTTATGGAGCATAAAAAAAGGCATATCTCATCGGAAAAGAGATATGCCTGTGTATGGTGGTTATCAAAATATTGTAGAGGTCGTCTAATTTTTTCTTTGCCTAAGTAGTGTGTGCTGGGTTAGCGTTCTGTGTAAAGCGTGTTCGGTTTCTGTGCGTGTTTACTTTAAATGCAGTGCTAGAGGTTAGAAGTTTCAATAATGAAAAGACATCTTAACATCCAAAAATGTCTTCAATGACAACTAAGGTCATGCAAATCAATTCAACAAGGCCCATAATTGATATGATTTTTAAGGTTTACAATTGAATTCCATTCAAAAGTATGGATCATTGAACAGACTTCAATTACAGACCGGCCTTGTTTGAAATATTGTAAAAAAGAATGTATTTTTATTTTTTTATTTACAACTAACTGATAAATAAATAGGATATAGAAATCCTATTACTATATTTTTAATATAGTGTAAAAAATAAAAATCCACAATACATCGATTGCAAAAATACCTATTGTATTTTAAGTCCCGGCTTCAATTCAAAATATAAATTAATAAGCAAAAAAACGGTAGTAATATTTATTTTTTCAGATAAAATACTGGTAGTCAAATATTTGAAATTCGAAACACTCAAAAAAATGGAATCCATAATAGAATTGTGTGAAATGGTAAGTCCTTTAAAAGTAAGGCATCTTAAACTGATTGATGAGGAAGAAGATCAGGCCGGTCAATTGTACCAGTTGATCAAAGAAAAGAAGGTGACCACCGACGAAGAGGCCCTTCAAGCGCTGTTTCCGGATAAGGTATATGGAAAGATCTATCTGAATGGAATTAAAGATAAATTATCACAAAGGTTGCAGAATACGTTGTTGTTCCTTGACCAGCACCAGCATACCGATTACCGCAAGGCCTTTATTTCGTCCTACCGACAGTTTCTGGTTTACAAGATCCTTTCCTTCAGCCGTAAGCGCCAGGCCGCCAGAGACATTGCAAAAAAAGCCGTAAAGACCGCCGCCAAATTTCATTTTCTTGAAATTGCTATTCCCTTTGCAAGAGAGCTAAAATCTCACTTCGCTATTATCGAACCCAATAAAAACCAATTCAAAAAGTATCGCGAGCTTCAGCTCAGTTGTCAGGCTTTACTGGAGAAAGAGATGGAAGTAGAAGATATGTTCTGTCGGTTAGCGTTATTACAGACCAAGAAGCAGCATCGCAAGCAGGAGTTGCGGGAAATAGAGGGTTTTGCTCGAAGAGCGGAAGAGCTTGTAAAAAAGTACAGCACCTATTGGCTATTGTACTTGGCCGGCAATATCATTGTGATCTGGCGTCAAATGGAAAATGATCATAGAGCGGTTACCCGGATATGCGACCTCATGCTGGACAAGTTGCAGGAATTGCCATATGAGGTGCCGACCCCTGCGATTTTTGGTTTTACTTTTAAGAAAATACCTGGATACATCATCAACCAGGATTTTAAGGCTGCTGAGCAGGTGCTGGAGGAATGCCTTAAGATGTTTTTACCCGGACAGATCAACTGGGGCAAGACGATGCAGTTCAAAGCCATCATTCATTTTCACAAGGGAGAATATCACAAAGCACTGGAGGTTGCGGAGCTGATCAAAACCGACTTCAAGAACACATTGCCGGATCAGGAAACCTGGCAGTTGTATGAAGCCTATGGAAAGATACTGACCGGTCGTAAATTAAGGCTGGGGAGGTTGCTTAACGAAACCCCGAAATACTCGAAGGATAAAAGAGGGATGAACATCAATATTCTCGTCATCCGGGTACTGGAATATTCCCGCCGAGGCAAGTTCGATAAGGTTATTGATAGTGCTGCGGCTCTAAAACAATACGCTTATCGCTATCTGCGCCAGGATGAAACCTTCCGAAGCAATTGCTTCATCAGAATGCTTCTCAGCCTGGAAAAAGGACATTTCAATCAGGTCGGAGTAAACAGGCACGCCCGGGAGCACTTAGAGAAGCTCCAAAGCGTGCCAATTCAGGAATCCAAGCAGGATTATGAAGTTGAAATTGTCCCCTATGAGGCGCTATGGTCCTTTCTGATCGCCCTGCTCCCTAAGAGGCCTTAGGCATTTACATCCTGGAATAATGCCTCCTCAATAGCATCTAAAGAACGTGATAATTGCTCAAAAGAATCGATGACATAGTATTCGTCCTGTATGATGTCCGTCCGGAAATCGTGCTGATAGATCTTATGGATATCGAAATCGTGCTTAATGGACTTTTCACTTAAAGCATGGCGGGTTTCACCACTTGAAGAAATGATGCCGGCGCCGTAGATCCGAATACCTTCATCAGAGCGGATCAGGCCGAATTCGATGGTAAACCAGTACAGCCGCTGCAGTTTTAGAATAACCTCGTCATTATCGATGTATTTACAGGCCAGCACTCCCATATTGTGAAAAAAATCTGTGTAATCTTTATTGGACAACAGCGGGGTATGCGCAAAAACGTCGTGAAACATGTCGGGCTCTTCCAGATAATCCAGTTCGCTCATTTTGCGCAGCCAGCAAGTAGCGGTAAACTTCTTTTGTTCCAGGTTCTGGAAGAATTCCCGGGCGGGACTGATATTAGGCACGGTAATCAGTTGCCAGCCGGTTAGGTCACTTAAGATGGCGTTAACTTTTTTAAAATTCGGTATTTCTTCTCTTTTAAACTGAACGATCTGGAGAGCTTCCAGGAACTCATCGGCTACTTTACCCTTTAACTGATCCATTTGTCGATCGAAAAGTGTTGCCCAAACTTCAAAATCTTCCTTGGTATAGTTGTTGTAAACTTGTTTTGTTGGCCTCATGAAACAATGATTTCAGTTTTCAAATGCTTCAAAGATCGCATTTTTTCCTTTTTTTCCGACTGCCGGAACAAAGAGATGGCAATATTCAGACAATAAGGGGGTGCTTTTTACCTGATCGGAATAATTTTATTGGGCGGAATGTTGATTTTTTCAGCGGGGCTTATTACATTTGCCACACCTTATAAAAAGCGGATGTAGCTCAGTTGGTAGAGCGCAACCTTGCCAAGGTTGAGGTCGCGGGTTCGAGTCTCGTCATCCGCTCGAAGTAGAGAACGGCCGGTCATTCAACATAATGATCGGCCGTTCTCTGTTTTATGAAAAAAAATCGAAAGCGAACCTACAACACAGCAGGCATGGCATCAGGATTGACAATTTCAAACAATCCTGCTTCTGCTCTTTTTTTGAAAGCGCTCTTAGACAGCTGCACTTCCTTTCCTGTTTCCAGGAACCGGACGACTACCCTATGAGGCTTGGCCATAACAATTCTAACTTTTCTCGGCTGTTTTTCCATGATGATATCGGTTTAGGATAAGCAATGAATAGATAAGAAAGCTCATCCTGAAGAATAACCTGAGATGAGCTCGTCACATTAATAAAATGTTACAGCCTTAAGAATTGTTTAAATGCTATACTTGTGATGACATTTTTTTGACTCGCAATCAGGCGTTTATTTCCTCTTCCTGCTCTTCCTTGTCTGCTAATTGCTTTTCGTATTCTTCTATGTTAGCCTCCGGCCCTGTGCGTTTTCTGAATACATATAAAACAATGATTACCGGAATGGCGAACAGGATCAACAAGGTAATGAACACCATGATGTTGGACTCCAGCCAGTTAATTAAATACATAAAAATATTTTTTGCTGAATAAATAAGAAAAGGAATAATTACAGCTGTGAAATAACCAAAATGCAACCGAAAGCTGATTGAGGATAATCAGCAGGTAAGGTGATTTTAGTCATTTGAGGAGAGACCGTCCTTTTTGTGCACTTTCAGGCCCAGTTTTCTACCCTGATCCAGCATAAACTGGTAGGCAGCCTCATAATCGTTGGGAATATCGCCTTCAAGAATAGCCTCGCGGATGGCAGTTTTTATCAGGCCGACTTCACGGGAAGGCGGAATATCGAAAGTATGCATGATGGTCTCTCCTGAAATAGGGGGCTGCCAGTTGCGCAGGCGATCTTTTTCTTCTACTTCCCGAATACGCTCCCGCACCATCTCGTAATTTTCCAAATACCGGCTTACTTTTTTGGGATTTTTGGAGGTGATGTCCGCTTCACAAAGAAGCATCAATTTATCAATATCGTCTCCGGCTTCGAATAGCAGCCTCCTGACGGCGGAATCGGTGATATTTTCTTTAGTCAGGCTTATGGGGCGTTGGTGGAGTTGCACCAGTTTCTGCACAAACTTCATTTTGTGATCGAGCGGCAGCCGCAAACGACGAAAAATCCTGGGCACCATATTGGCCCCTACGGCTTCATGGCCGTGAAAAGTCCACCCCTGTTCTTCATCCCAGCGTTTGGTAATGGGTTTACCGATATCGTGGAGGATGGCGCACCAGCGAAGCCAGAGGTCTTCAGTTCTCTTGCTTAAATTATCCAGCACTTGTAAGGTGTGGTAAAAGTTATCTTTGTGCGCCCGACCGTTTTTCACATCCACCCCTTGTAGGGCCACTAATTCCGGAAAAATAATATGGAGCAGGCCGGTATCGAAAAGCAGTTTAAACCCGATGGAAGGCTTCGGAGCACAGATGATCTTATTCAGTTCGGTAATGATCCGCTCCTTAGAGACAATATTGATCCGGCTTTTATTCCGGCTGATAGCCTCAAAGGTTTCTTTTTCAATAGAAAAATCCAGTTGAGTAGAAAACCGAATGGCGCGCATCATCCTCAGCGGGTCATCGGAAAAGGTTTTATCCGGTTCGAGAGGCGTTTTGATGACCTTTTGCTCCAGGTCCTGCAGACCTTCAAAAGGATCGATGATGTAGCCGTAATCCTTTTCGTTGAGACTAACGGCGAGGGCATTGATGGTAAAATCGCGGCGGTTCTGATCATCTTCGAGGGTGCCGTCCTCAACGGTAGGTTTACGGGAATCATGTCGATAAGATTCTTTACGGGCGCCGACGAATTCAATTTCAAGGCTTTTATGCTTGATCATGGCCGTTCCAAACCTTTTGTAAACCGCTATTCTTGGAATGGGCCTTAGTCTGGCGGCAACGTTCTGAGCCAGGGCAATACCATTGCCCACGCATACGATATCGATATCCTTGGAGGGACGAGCCAGCAAGCGATCCCTGACATACCCTCCCACCACGTAAGCAGGATAGCCTAGTTCCTGGGCCGTTTCACCAATAAGGCGAAATATTTTTCGCTCTTGCTCATGTATATTAAAAACCACTAATCGTACGTTTTCCTTATCGTTTATAGATCGGAACAGACCGATGATCTTGTCAGTAACCGGGCGTTAATTCATATTCCGCATAAAAGGCTTCCAGCTTATCCAATACCTCAAATAAGAGGTCAGGATCATCGCTGGTAACTAATTCTTTTCGGAAGGTTTTGATGTTAGGATAGCCTCTAAAATAGTTGGTGTAATGCCGACGCATCTCCAAAACGCCTAATTTTTCTCCCTTCCATTCCAAAGAATGCTGAAGGTGCTGACGCACTGCGGACACCCTCTCGTGAATGTCAGGTGGAGGAAGGAGTTCTCCCGTTTTAAAATAATGCTTGATGTCTCTGAAAATCCAGGGATAGCCGATGCTGGCCCTGCCGATCATGATGCCGTCAACCCCGTATCGCTCGCGATACAATTTGGCTTTCTGCGGGCTGTCGATGTCCCCATTGCCGAAAATGGGTATATGCACGCGAGGGTTTTCTTTGATCTTCCCGATAAGGGTCCAGTCAGCCTCGCCTTTGTACATTTGCTTGCGCGTCCGACCATGAATGCTTAGCGCTTTGATGCCCACGTCCTGAAGCCGTTCGGCTACTTCTTCAATGTACTTGGTGTTTTCATCCCATCCCAGGCGTGTTTTCACCGTCACAGGCAGGCTGGTAGCTTTGACGACAGCCTCGGTCAGTTCCACCATGCGGTCAATGTCCTGAAGAATACCGGCGCCGGCCATTTTACAGACCACCTTTTTTACCGGGCATCCGTAGTTTATATCCAACACTTCAGGCTGCGCTTCTTCAACGATTTCTGCAGCCCTCATCATAGCATCCATCTCCGCACCGAAGATCTGAATGCCGATAGGCCTCTCTTCATCGTAAATATCCAGTTTCTGAACACTCTTGGATGCATCGCGGATCAAACCTTCCACGGAGATGAATTCCGTATACATCATATCGCAGCCCTGCTGCTTGCATAAAGCTCTGAAAGGAGGATCACTGACGTCCTCCATGGGCGCCAGCAACAATGGGAATTCCCCTAGTTCAACGTTTCCTATGCTTACCATAATTCCTCTGTCTTTTTTTGCAAAGCGATCATTTGACAAAACCCAAAAACCTCCACATGGACGAATAATAGGACAATATGATCAGGTGGCGAAATTACAAAAAAATAAAATGATATGAACCATGATATGGTTCCCATTCCAGGCAAAAATATTAAATGCCGCTCGTCAACTATAACTGAACACCCAAAAATTATTTCTTGCTTTTCTTAGGGAGAAAGAAATAAATTATATTTTTGTAGCCACACAAAAGAAGAAAATCATATTGTTCTTCTTCGAACCGCACATTTTTTCTCAACTTAAACCCGACAAAACGAATTACCGAACTCGCTAAACATTAAGTTGCATGCTTACAGGTATTGTCCTCTGCTTTATCTTAGGTTATTTGACCATCGTTTTTGAACATCCGCTAAAATTAGATAAGTCCGTTCCCGCTCTTTTGATGGGGTCTCTTTGCTGGGCCTTCATATCCGTGGGGCATTTACATGTGGTGGATCACCATCACGAGGTGGCGCCCCTGGGCTCCGTCCTGCTGCACCATCTGGGAAAAACAGCAGAGATCCTGTTTTTCCTGATCGGCGCCATGACCATCGTCGAATTAGTCGACTTGCATAAAGGATTCGCCGTGATTACGAACCGGATCAAAACGACCAGTAAAAAATCCATGCTCTGGCTGATCTGTATCCTGGCCTTTTTCCTGTCCGCTACGCTCGATAACCTGGCTTCGACCATTGTTTTGGTTTCTTTACTGAGAAGACTGGTGCCCAACAGGGAGGAGAGGCTTTGGTTCGTTTCCATGGCGGTCATCGGCGCCAATGCCGGCGGGGCCTGGTCACCGATCGGTGATGTAACGACAACCATGCTCTGGATCGGAGAAAAAGTCTCCACCCCAGGGTTGATCACCCGATTGGTCATTCCATCTATCGTATGCATCGCAGTACCTGCTTTTGTAGCTTCCTTCCTCAAACCGTTCCAGGGCAACCTGGGCGGAGATAGCAACGGCTATGACCACGGCAAAGGAATTCAACAGGAAAAGCTGCTCAGCAGCCGCACCATGCTGCTTGTAGGGATCAGCGGACTGATCTTCGTCCCCGTCTTTAAAGCAATCACCCACCTGCCTCCTTATATGGGGATGATGCTCTCCCTGGGGGTGGTATGGCTGGTCTCTGAATATATTCATCCCGAAGAGGATTTTGACGAAGAAAGAAAACAACAGTATTCTGCCCACAAAGCTTTGTCCCGGATCGAACTGTCCAGCATTATCTTTTTCCTGGGAATATTATTGGCCGTAGCCGCCCTGGAGTCGGTCGCTGTTCAAGGGGCACATGGAGAAACCGGCTTTCTTATGAACCTTGCGGAAAACCTCCAGACAGCGATTCCGAATCAGGATGTCGTAGTGTTGATCCTGGGCTTCCTGTCCGCCATTATAGATAACGTTCCGCTGGTTGCAGCCTCTATGGGTATGTACCCTATGGACACTTTCCCTATGGATAACAAACTCTGGCATTTTATTGCTTACTCTGCCGGAACCGGAGGCAGCATGCTTATCATCGGTTCTGCCGCAGGAGTAGCCGCCATGGGTATGGAAAGAATAGATTTCATCTGGTATCTTAGAAAAATAGCCTGGCTGGCGTTCCTCGGTTTCATCTCGGGCGCCGTAGCCTTTATTTTGATGAATCCGCTCTTTCCATGAGAAGCCAACCAGGATCCTACTACAAAATTGAGTGGCAAATGAAGTTTTTCTTTAATATACTACTGATTGCCTTAACCACAAGTATGTTGTTCGGTTGTAGCGAGGATTATTCTCTTTCCTTGGTTGGCAGGTGGCAGGCAGCAGAGCTTAAGGAAGAGGGAAAGCCGATTGAGGTGGAGCTGGATAAAATAAGGTTTACCTTTTTCGATGACCAAACCTATACTTACAACAGCACCCTTAATTACAGGGAAGCCGGACGATATGAGCTAAAATCAAAATATCTGTATACCACCGATACCCTCAACCGGGTTTCCATAGAAAAGGTAGTGGAAGTGGTTCACCTTACTACAGATACCATGGTCATCAGAATGGAAGATGATAACAAAGAAAGATTGTTGACCTTAGCCAAAGAAAAAGAGCAAAGCCCTTCAAACTAAAAACAGGTGTCTTTTTCACCGAATTGCCCTGAAAGCAGGAGGTTGTCTGAAAAAACTGAAAACCAAACGAAAAAATTAGTCTTCGAAATTTTGTTATGGTTCCTGTTTAGACAACCTCCTGTTTTCAATTCAAGCCTTTGATCAATACATTTAGGTTGCCGGTCAGCAGTACATCCACCTGCATGCCGGCGGGCGTCAGCACTGCATCTTTAATGGCCAGATCATTAAGCTCCCCGTTCAGCAGGACGCCGTTGGTAATATTATAACTGCTGAGTTGCTGCTTAAGCTGGGTTTTGGCGGACTCCAGGTTGTAATCCAGGTAAAAGTTTAAGGTTTCTTCAATCTTATTTTTGAAGGTGCTTTTTAACAACCACCCGGCCGTTTTAAACAACACATTCCTGGTTTTCAAGGTGTATTTCAGATTTTTAATGACAATGGCATTCTGCCGCTCGTCATATTCCGGCTGCCCCGTGAGGTAAATATTACCGTTATAGCTTCCAGATAGCAAGACATCTACGACTAATTCCTTTTCCTGACCATAGAGATTGATGTCTTCCACGGTAAAGCTACGCTTGCCGTATTCGTAAGTCTCACCGGCAGCTTCTTCCTTTGCCAGACGCTCCGCCTCATCATAGGAGATCTGAGCAGAAACCAATAAAGCAAAAGCTTCATCCACCACCCCGTCGGCATATTTAAAGGGAGGAAGAAATGCAGCGCCAGAAATGGCGGAAGGCCTGGGCCCAACCGAAACCGAAGGTTTCGATTCGATCAATATGGTGGTGCTGATCTGGCGGTCTTTAGTCTCTATAGGGGTCATTCCAATATCTATGGGGTTAACCGTCAGCCAGGTATTGTACTCCTCCGCCACAAGAATAGGTTCCTGAAGCTGTTTCCAGGTCTCTTTGATGCGATCGCTAAGGTTGAGGTTCTCCTTTACCATGGTATCTATTGTTCGGGTAATGGGCACCCGGCTGTTGCGAACGATCAGGTCGCCCAGAAAGCCTACCGAAAAGTTGAGCCCCGCCAGCCTGAGCTTCGGCTTTTCGATCCACTCGTATTCTTCAATGCTGGTCAGGGTTTGTAATTCCCAGCCCGGAGAAATAGAGTACTTGGTCAAAAAGTCCAGCTTAATAATGCCTTCCCCTTCCACATAAGTAATGCCGGCATCATACTTAATCCAAACTTTTAACGGAAGTTGATAGATCAACTGGGAAGTGTCCGCCTCAATATTGATGGCGCCTTGTTTTTCCAAACGCATCATCGTACCGTCATCATTGATGTCTTTATCTTCATAAATGACACCGTCCATATCCCGGTCAATGGATTGCTCCAGCGATTGAACGTCTATACTGATCGGAATATTCAGGTAAGAAACTCTGGACTCTAAAATTGCGTTATACTTTTCCATTGGCCTTTCCAATTTTTTTGATGACCCGCAGGACTGTAAACCTAAAACAATCAGAAGCATCAAACAAGCAAATTGTATTGTTCTCATTTTGAGTGATTTTAGTCGTTTATATCATTTTACAGATTGTATGAAAGATCATTGGCGCTCCGGTACGTAAATTTAAAAAATGCCTCGCAAGAGAAGAGATAAATGGCACGATATGTTTTTGTCCGGGCATATAACTAACGGAAGCCCGTAAAGATTAAGTATACTTGCTTATATACATGCAACCCTTTTGGGCATCCATTGTCCTTAACATCGAAATAAAGTCAATTAATCATGAACAGACTTTCGCTTTTTTTAATTGCGATGGTGCTACTGAGTCAAACAACGATCACAAAAGCTGCCGCCCCTCGATTCGATGCGGGATATCTCGGTATTTCTTCGGAACGTCTGTCCAAAGAAAAAGCCCGGGTGCTTAAATTTGAAAACCCCTACGGTCATTACGTAACTAAAATCTGGCCGAATACACCGGCGGAAAAGGCCGGACTTCAGATATTTGATTACATCTACGGGATCGATCAAAAACAGACAGAGCGTTACGTTGACCTGGACGATCTGCTCAAATACAAAGAACCCGGTGATGAAGTAGTGGTCCACTTTGTGCGTCAGCAGCAAAAAAAGTCCGTAAAGGTCTTGCTTGAACATCGGTCCAACACCATTTATATCAGCACGGACCATCAGCAGAAGGCTTTTTTAGGCGTCACGGAAGAGTGTGACTGCCCTGAAAATGAGATCGGCTTAACTGTAGGCGTCATTTATAATTCTACAGCCCAGGAATTAGGGCTTAAGGATGGTGATATTCTGAAAGCCATCAATGGTTTTCCCATATACGACTGGGGGGACATCGTTACCGCTGTAAGCAATATGGAGCCAGGCGCCGTAGTCGAGGTTTCCTATTCCAGAGCAGGGCGTAACATGCAGGCAAAAGGGGTGATAAAAAGCAAAAAAGCAAGCACGAGCATCGAAAGAGCCAGGCAGGCGCCGCCAGGCTTCCTAGGAATTTATGCCACCGCCGTCTCTAAAGATAAAGCCCGAAAACTGGGTTTCCAAAATGCATACGGCAGCTTTGTTTCCGGCGTCATCCCAGGTACAGCCGCAGCAGAGATCGGGCTGCAGCCTTTTGATTACCTCTATGGCGTGGATGAATACCGCGTTGGAGAAGATCAAAAACTGACGCAGATCCTCGCTAAATACCGCGCAGGCGATAAAGCCAGGCTTCACTTCATCCGAAAAGGAACAGCACTGGCCAAAACGGTTGCTCTCGGGGTACGAAAAGAGGAAATAACAACAATTCAGACCAATAAGTGCGAAGAACCATTCCTAGGAGTACGTCATGATTATAGCACTTTCAGCGAAAAAGGCGTTAGCGTTACGATCATCAAAAATTCTACAGCCGAAGAAATGGGCATGCAGAACGGAGATGTGATCCTACGAATTAATGACTACACGATCATAGATTGGACCGATATCTCCATCGCAATCGATAATTGCAAAGTGGGAGAACAAGTAAAAGTGAGCTTCCTACGCAATAGCAGGCAGTTGCAGAGCAGCCGCCCCATAAAATCGCATTGCAAAACCATAGAAAAAAATAAAGATTAAAGCAAAGGCGAGGTTTTTCTCAATTTTAATGAGCTATTCTAACAATAGAATAGCTCTTTTATTTTTTGTTTTTTCTCCCATATTCCTATTTTTATTCCGACATCGTGTAAAAACAAAAAAAAATCAGCATGAGATCAACTATTGTCACAAAAGCAGTTTTCACTTTACTGTTTGTCGGCCTGGTTAGCTTTACCGCACAGGCGCAAAAGAAAAGTCAATCATCCGGAGTTAAGTTTGAAGAAAAATTATACAACTCTCTGGAATGGAGAGAAGTAGGGCCTTTCAGAGGAGGCCGCTCAGCCGCCGTCACTGGCGTGCCCGGCAAACCCAACTTGTATTATTTTGGCGCCACCGGTGGAGGCGTATGGCGCACTGAAGACGGCGGGCAAACCTATGAGAACATCTCCGACGGCTACTTCGGGGGCTCTATCGGCGCCGTCGCAGTAGCAGACTCCGATCCTAACGTCATCTACGTGGGCGGCGGTGAAGTTACCGTCAGAGGTAATGTATCTTATGGGTACGGTATGTGGAAATCGGTGGATGCCGGAAAAACCTGGAAACACATCGGCCTGGAAAACTCCCGCCACATACCGCGCATCAGGATTCACCCTAAAGACCCTAACGTTGTATACGCAGCTGTTATGGGCGACTTGTACAAGTCCTCAGATGAAAGAGGCATTTACCGAAGCACCGACGGCGGCGCTACCTGGGAGCGCATCCTGTTCGCCAACGCCGACGCCGGGGCCGTCGAACTCATCATGGACCCCAATAACCCAAGGGTCCTCTATGCCGCCACCTGGCGGATCAAAAGAACGCCCTACAGCCTGGAAAGCGGTGGCGAAGGCTCCGCCCTATGGAAAAGCACCGATGAAGGCAATACCTGGGAAAACATCTCAGAGAAAAAAGGACTGCCCGAAGGACCACTCGGCATCATCGGCATCGCCGTTTCTCCCGTGAATTCAGAAAGGGTCTGGACCATCATCGAAGCCAAAGACGGCGGCGTCTTTCGTTCCGACGACGGCGGCGAAACCTGGACAAAAACCAACTCCGACCGCTCCTTGCGTCAAAGAGCCTGGTATTATTCCAAAATCTATGCCGATACCCAGAACGAGGATGTGGTATATGTAATGAACGTCAGCTACCACAAGTCAACGGACGGTGGCCGCACCTTTAAGTCATACAACGCACCACACGGCGATCACCACGACCTCTGGATCGCTCCGGAAGACAATAAGCGCATGATCATCGCCGATGACGGCGGCGCTCAGGTCTCTTTCGACGGTGGAGAAAACTGGAGCACGTACTACAATCAACCTACCGCCCAGTTTTACCGGGTAGTCACTGATGATCATTTTCCTTACCGTATCTATGCCGCCCAACAGGACAACTCCACCATCAGAATCGCGCATCGCACCGATGGCGGGGCTATCACGGAAAGTGACTGGGAACCCTCAGCAGGTGGAGAAAGCGCCCACCTGGCGGTAGATCCCGAGGATAACGATGTGGTTTACGGAGGCAGCTACGGAGGGTTGATGACGCGCGTTAACCACCGGACCAACCAGACCCAGGCGGTCAATGTTTATCCCGACAACCCCATGGGTTACGGAGCAGAGGGTATGAAATACCGTTTCCAGTGGAACTATCCGATCTTCTTCTCTCCGCATGATCCGAATAAGTTGTATACGACTTCTCAGCATGTGCATGTCAGCTATGATGAGGGCAGATCATGGGAGATCATCAGCCCCGACCTTACCAGAAATGTACCCGAAAAAATGGTTTCTTCCGGAGGGCCGATCACCCAGGATAATACTGGTGTGGAATATTATTGCACCATTTTCGCTGCAACGGAATCGCCTTATGAAGAAGGACTGATCTGGACCGGTTCTGATGACGGCCTCATTCATGTTACTCGCGACGGAGGCAAAAACTGGGAAGATGTCACCCCGAAAAATATGCCCGAATGGATGATGATCAACAGCATCGACGCTGATCCTTTCAACAAGGGAGGGGTCTTTGTTGCAGGCACCCGCTATAAGATGGGTGATTATAAACCATATCTGTATCATACTGCTGATTACGGCAAAACATGGAAGCAGATCACCAACGGCATTCCTGATGATCACTTCACACGCGTAGTACGTGCCGATCCTAAGCGGGAAGGGTTGCTTTATGCAGGCACCGAAACGGGTATGTACATCTCTTTTGATAACGGCGCCAACTGGCAGTCTTTCCAGTTGAATCTGCCGATCGTTCCGATCACTGACCTGACCATTAAGAACGACAACCTGATAGCCGCTACTCAGGGCCGCAGCATCTGGATAATCGACGACCTGACGCCCTTGCATCAGCTGAGCGATGAAGTAGCTTCCAGCAACTTCTACCTGTACAAGCCTATGCCTTCTTATCGCATGGGCTATGGAAGAGGATTTCGCTCCTCCCCTACAGCCGGAACCAACCACCCAGGCGGCGTAATGGTCCATTTCTACCTGAATGAAGCCATTGCCGATTCTGCAGACGTAAAAATCGCCTTCCATGAAATGGACGGGGACCTGATCCGCGAGTACTCCACAAAAGGTAAAGAAAGAAACGAAAAAATGGAGGTCAATGGCAACGGCAATATGTTTAACTGGAACATGCGTTATCCTGACGCCAAAGACTTCAAAGGCATGATCCTTTGGTCGGGCTCTCTGGCTGGTCCGATGGCGGTGCCGGGCAAGTACAAAGTAAGCCTGACCGTAAATGGCGAGACACAGGAACGGGAATTCGAGATACTCAAAGATCCCCGCGCCGAAGTTAGTCTTGCTGAACTCCAACAGCAGTTCGATTTCATCAAAGAAGTTAATGATAAGGTTTCTGAAGCCCACCAGACCATCATCGACATCCGGAGTATCAGAGACCAACTGAACCATTACATGGAGCTCTGGAAGGGCAAGGAGGAGATGAAGAGCCTGGTGGAAAGAGCCAAAGAGATCAATAAGTCAATGACCGAGATCGAAGAGGCGCTCTATCAGACTAAAAACCGCAGCGGTCAGGATCCGCTGAACTTCCCGATCAAACTGACCAACAAACTGGCTCACCTGAACTCGCTAACCGGTCGTGGCAATTTTGGCCCTACCAAACAAACTATGCAGGTGAAAAATGAGTTGAGTTCCAGGATCGACGATGAATTGGAAAAATTCGAAAAAATACAGAATCAGGAACTTCCGGAATTCAACCGGATGGTGAGAGAAAAATCGATCGATGCGATCGTTCTGGAGAAAAAAGATAAGAAAAGCTCTTAAACTATAAATAATCGGAGTTGTGTAAAAAGTCTCCGTACTCTTCCCGCCTGACGGCCGGCAGGTTTGCGCAGCTAATAAATTCTTTTCTGAGTTTTTTGCCGAAGAAAATCTGTGATTTTCTTCGGCAAAAAACTCAGAAAATAGAATCATTTAAGCCGGGCAAATGCCGGCCGTCAGGCGGGAGAAGTAGCTGACTTTTTACACAACTCCGATTATTTAATTGGACAGCTCCCATACCCAATCTCCTTTACTGTTGAAATAACCTACCTCATCTCCTTGTTCAACCCGGAAGATCCCGTTACCGGCATAGCTGATGTATTCGTAATTGGGCTGAACGATCAATTCACCTTTGAGATTGGAAAGACCGTTAAAGCCATGAATACGTACTTTGGCGTATCCGTCATTAAAATCCTCGATCTTGTCGTATTTCGGCGCGATGATGGTCAGTCCTCGTTGATTGATGATCCCCCATTTGCCGTTTTCCTTGACCAGGGCAATGCCATTTTTAAAAGCGGAAGCTTTTTCGTAAAAACCATCATACATCTTGGCGGATTCCGTAATGTAATAGAACCGGTAATTGCGATCCCGGACCAGGCCGCGGCCCTCGCTGAATTTAAGGAGCCGGTTAACGCTGGGCTCCAACACCATTTTGCCTTCCAGGTCTACCAGTCCTGCCCGGCGTATGCCTTTATAGACAACCGCTCTGCCGTCTTCATAATCCATGCACTTGGTAAATTTGAACGAAACCACCGGATCCCCAAAGCGGTCGATATAGCCGCAGGCGCTCTCTTTCCTGACGGCCGCCCTACCCTGAGAGAAGGAAGAAGCTTTGACAAAAGTGAGCGGCACCACTACCTTTCCGGTCGTATCAATAAAGCCGTAATACTTCTTGTCTTTCACGACCGCAAGTCCCTCTGAAAAAGGCAGTATCTCGCGATAGCCGCTTGCGATCATTTGCCCCTTCAAATTAATAACCCCATATTTGACAAGCTGATTACCGTAAGTAACGATAGAAAGGCCGTACCGGTCAAAAGGCCCAATTTTAATGTATTTGGGTTTTTCGATGTATTTCCCCTCTGCATTGATCAGGCCGTATTCCCCATTAATCACCACCCGGGCCACCCCTCCAAAAAAGTCGAAAGCCTGATCAAATTGAGGTTCGATATGCCAGCTGTTATCCGCTTTGAGATACCCTGCTTTTTGCCCGTCGTATGCCAGGGCCAGGCCCTCTGCAAAATCTCCGACTTTCAGATACTGAAAGTCGATAACCTCCTCCCCCATTTTATCGACGAACCCCCAATAGCGCCCCAGCCGGACGGCCGCCAGGCCCTCACTGAATGGGCTCACCTCATCGAACCGGCAAGGAATAACCTCTGCCCCATCGACATTGACAAAGCCCCACAATCCGTTGCGTTTGACCGCGAGGCGACCTTCCCGGAACAAACCGATCTCATCGTATTCCGTACGCACCATTAAATTTCCTGAGCTGTCGATCAATCCGTATTTGGGTTTACTTACATAAAGACGCAGGATCCTGTTGTCGGTGTTTTCAAGAAAATGAAGCGCATCATACTGGCAAGGGATCAGTTCTTTTCCCCACTTGCTGACAGCCCCCCATTTATTGTTTTTTTCAACGATCCCGACCTCGTTGACAAAATCCTTGGCAAAGCTGTATTGCGGCGTCACCTGTACCCGTCCAAGGGTATCTATGTAGCCCCACTGACAGGACTCACAGCTAAGGTTGGCCTGATGGCGAAACAGCCGGTCATAACTCGTATAATCCACCATATAGCTTGAAGCCAGCACCTCTTCAAGAAAAACCGTTAATTTGCCCAGTCTTTTGTGCTCTCCCAAACTACCGGATATCCGACCGTTGTAGCTCATACGGGCCATCCCCTCATTAAACTCACCGATATAAGCCAGGTCTTTTTCCTTGATCAACCCTGCACGATCAACCAATCCGAAGCGGCCGTTGGTAAACATACACCTGGCCAGAGGCAAGCCTCTTTTGAAGTCCTCCAGCCGCAAGTCCAAAAAGTCCACTTTGGTAATGAGCATTCCCAAATCGTTACTGACCAGCCCATAAGCCAGATCAAAACGGAAAGTCGTTCGTTCAAAATCGTAAAAACTCTTTTTTTCCATTCCCACCAGCGTAAAGCCCATATCTTTGACCGTCAGAATGTAGTGGAAAACCGGCTCTATCTGTATTTCTCCATCCGCAAGCCGGCGGAGCCCCCAGCGTCCTTTTTCCGGGTCAAAAAACCATTCGAACTTTTCCAATTGGTATATGTGTTCATTCGGAATATCAGATTGGTTTTGCTTGCCGGCGCCTATTCTTAAAGTGTAATGATTTTCAAACTGATCCTGATTCAGAAGCGCCCCCTGCTCATCAAAGCGATAGATCACAAGCCGCTCCTGCTCCTCCCCGGGTTGAGCCTGATGATAGGCTTTCACGGTACGGTCTCCGAAAACCAGTCGATCGTATTGGGTCGGGACGATCTCCTGCCCGCTGATATTGGCCACTCCCAGCTTCTGCCCTTTTTTTACCAGACAGACCGGACCTCTCAAAGGAGCGATATAATCATAATCAAAGGGAATCACCATCTCACCCTCAGGATTTAACACCCCCCAGCGATGCTGGAAATTGACGCGATAAAACTGATCCATATAGGGTTGAATATCCAGGTACTCGTTGGGAAGCAACACCTTTCCATTGGCATTCATTAATCCAAGTTTGGCGTTTAGTTGGGTGAGCACCTTATCTGATGAAAAAGCGAAATAATCATCGTAATCTTTCGCTATAATGCGGGAGGCCGATAACGAAAAAAGGAAGTTCTGCTGCTCTGACTTAAGCTTGATGAACTCATCCGACAATTTATTGTATTGATCAAAACGTGGCTTGATCAATAGCTGACCATCCTTATTGACCGCCCCCCATTTTTCTTTTTCACGGAAAAAAATCAAATGATCATTAAAAGACTTGACCTCATTGCTCTTGCAATCCAGTAAAAGATTGCCCTCGAGAGATACCAGTCCGATAAATTCCCCTTTCCGGATAATGAAATAGCGATCAGGCTCCAAAAACACCTCATCATAGGCAGGATGAACCAACAACTCACCATGCTGAGAAACAACCCCCCATTGTCCGTTCTTTTTAAATGCAATAAAATCCTGACTCCATAGCGATATCTCCTCATATCCTTCAGGAACAACCGTACGGCCATGGTGATCCATAACCTTCCACTCCTGCTGTTCCACTACCGCTACTAAAGTACTGTCCAATACCTTCAACTCTTTATACCTTGCGGGGATCACCTCCTTACCTCCTCGATCCAGCAAACCTACCATGCGGTCCTTTTGCATCACTGCAAATCCATAACGATCAAACTCACCAATAAGCTCGTATACCGGTTGGACTTCCAGCTGTCCCTCCGCATTGATCAAACCCCATTTTCTATCAATCTTAACAGGATACAATACTTGTGCCTCGAGAGGCAAGACTATCATAACAGTCAAGAAAACCTTTAAGATGATGGATCGCATATTATTGTTGTACTGTGTCGTTAAATCGGTAAATGATGGCTAGCTTCTGCCTAAAAAATCATCGTCGCTTTTTTTTACAGCCTGTTGATATTAAAAAAACGTATTTGACGGGGTTTTATTAGATAAGGCCTGTATTATTTATGCCCAGGCGCTAAATCTAATATATTTAAATTTATTTTATAAAAAAAATTTTATAAATTGTTGTTAAAGGTGCTGCCGGGGGCCATCCTAAAGCCGGCTTCGATTCGCCATCTTTTCTCCTCATGGCGCAACAAAAAGAGCTGATCAGCCAGAAAAGTCCTTTCATAATCCAGCCGTTGGTAATGTTCCCAGGCTTTGGGGAATTTATTTCTGGAAAGATCCTTAAAGGCCACGGTCATATGGGGACGGAACGGACGTTCATCATCAGTGGGTAATCCAAGAGTCTGCTTTAATTGAATACTGAGGTCCTGCTGAAGTTGTTGTAGTTTTTCACTTTCTTCAACATCCACGAATATGACCCGCTCACCGAAGTGGTCAAATCCGTTCAGGTTGATAAGGACAGAAGGCTGGTCCGCTGCAAAAATCTGAAGCACCGTCTTTAACTTTTGCTCTTCTTCTGCATTCCAGCGAAAAGGAGAGATCAACGTAATGTGAGGCGGTGAGGACAGCGCATGAGCCGAATCGAAATGCCGGGCGGCATATTCTTTAAATTCTGTAACTTCCTCGCAGATGTCTTCTTCCGGTATCAACGCAATGAAATAGAGGCGTGTTTTCATAATCATTAAATTTACTAACGAAATGAATCAGATGGTAACCCAATCTATTTCACCTGGGTTAGAAATTACTAGAGGTTGAATAAAAAATACAAAAAAGAAAAGAAGTCCGCCATGAACCCTGAAAAAGAACGCCAACTGTCTTTCGACGACCTTTTTAGAGATAAGGAACGGCAAATGGAGCGACTTCAAAAGGAACGCATGCCTGTGGCGCTCCTTTTGGACGGATTAACCAACCCGCGCAATATCGGCATGTTATTCCGCCTGGCGGAGGCCGCCCGCCTGCAATGCATTTACACTTATAACATGAAGGACCTGAGCGGTTCTAAAAAACTGGCGAGAGCTTCCCGCTCAGCTGATCAATACCTCCAAATCCAGGAATTAGCCGATCTGGAAGCTGTTAGGAATTTGAAAGAAGAGAATGAATTGGTCGGTCTGGAGATGACGACAAAAAGTATACCTTATGTGAATTATCACCCGCCTCGTCCTGTGGTTATGATCCTGGGCAATGAACGAGCAGGCGTTTCGCAGGAGCTGATCGATCTGTCGGACCAGTGTATCCACATTCCCATGCTGGGCCTGAAAACATCTATGAACGTAGCGGTAGCCAGCGGGATAGCAGTGTATCACATGCTGGAAGCGAGCGGGAACCTGGCTTCAAAGTAAAGCCTCTTCCTGTTCTCCTTTTTTGGCAAGGAAAATGTAAAACCCAACCAGACCGATACCTCCCATGATCAGGATCATAGAAAAGTAAGCCACGACTCCGGGAAGTCCCGTGTTTTCCAAAAGCTCTCCGAAAAGAATACCAACGCCGGCCATCACCCCAAGAATGCCATACTTTAAAGACTCTGTTCTTCGCTGTGCCTGAGCGTGAAAAATAGAGGCATCCTTTCCGGATTCGATCAGGGCCAGCCTGATCTTGCTCCGGGTGCTATAGAACATGTAAACCCAAACGATCAGCCAGGCGAACATACCGACTATAGCGAATATGGAAATTAAAAGATCTTCGTACATGATGCTTTGTTTTTCTTGTCACCTGAAAAAGAAGTGGTATTCTCAGGTTTCAAAAGGTTTTTCTCAAATTGTTGTTCAAAGCCTTTGACGACCCTGGCTAACCAGCGGTTACAACTCTGTTCTATTTTTTTTAAATTGTAACCTGATGGTTCATTCAGTCGTCCAATCCATATGGCAGCAAATCCAAGTGATGGTCAGCTAATCGATGCCGTGATCGATGGAGATCCCTCGGCCTATCGTTCCTTGGTGGAACGATATCAGAATTATGCATTTACCATCACTTACAAGGTGTTGAAAAACAGAGAGGAAGCAGAAGAGGCCGCGCAAGATGCTTTCATTAAAGCTTATAAAATGCTGGCCTCCTTCGAACGAAAATCCAAATTCAGCACCTGGCTGTATACCATCGCTTACAGAACAGCTCTGGACTATTACAAAAAGAAAAATCACATAATCCAGCCGATCGACTCAGAGGAAAGCCACCTCCAGATCGAAGATACAAATACCTTAAATCCTGATCAGAATATGCAGCAGGAAGACCTAAAAGAACAACTAAAAGCTGCCATTGAACAGCTGAAACCCAAAGACGCTTCCGTGATCACGCTTTTTTACCTGCATGAAAAATCCGTTCAGGAAGTGGCGGAGATCATGGGCCTAACCGTTTCTAACGTCAAAACCAAACTGCATAGGCTTAGGGAAGCCCTCAGAAGCCAGCTGGAAACACAACTTAAAACAGAAATCCAGGATTTGTTATGACATCATACAACGAAGAATCATTGTGGAACTACATCGACGGCGCCTGCTCGGAAGAGGAAAAACGGGAAATAGAGCAGGCCATGAAGCACGATCTGGAGCTGCGCAAGGCCGTAGCCGAACGCATGGCCCTGCATCAGGACCTGCAGAAAATAGAAGCCGAAGAGCCTTCCATGCGCTTTGCAACCAATATCATGGAGAAGCTGCCCAAAATAAAATTCAAACTCAGCATTTCTCCCTTAATTCCTCCAAAAGTCAAACGGGGCTTCCTGTTTATTATGCTGGGCCTGTTCATCGCTATTTTGGGCATTGTCTTCAGCCTCCCCGAACAACAACTCAGCAACGACCACACCGCTGCCGACCCTTATGTTAATCAATGGGTACATTGGAGCACTACCCTGATGAACTCCCCGGTTTTTATCATGGTCGCCTGTATTGGATTCAGCTTTGTTGCTTTTTACTATTTGGATAAGATGCTGGAAAAGAGGTTCATGGCTGATCGTTGATCGGGAGAGGGTTTTGGGTTCTGGGTTTTGGGTTCTGGGTTCTGGGTTCTGGGTTCTGGGTTCTGGGTTCTGGGTTCTGGGTT
>CAZJQS010000041.1:47492-54702 GCA_964548175.1 uncultured Saprospiraceae bacterium | reverse complement strand
ATTTAAAACACTTCGGTTAGAGTTCTCTTTTTTATTTCAAAGTGCTAAAGTCGAGTTAAGAAGATGTTAAGATTTACAATTTCCCGGACCAACTCATCATGGAAGGCAGAGTGGGCATGAGGCAAAACTATGCATCTATGTTCGCTAATACACCCAATTTGTTTTGTGAGATCAAAAACAGGATCGTTTTAGGGAATAAAGTCATTGATAAGGAATACGTCAGGTTCAATGATCGATACATTGAAGCCATAGCGGTATACGAAGTCGCTGACGGGTTCATTCAAAAGGTGACCTTTATCCGAGAGGATTGATGCAACAATAAGAATTAGCCTAGCCCCCAAGTATTCTGACGGCTAGTTTCCAGAGTTCTTCATATGGGATAACCTCCAGTTCAAAAGCCTGGGTAGATACTTCCATCGGGGTTCGTGCTAATTTTTCTTCCAAGGGTTTTACTTTTCTGTGGATACGCTGCAGGTTAAAGCCATTATCAGGAATGGCCGCCAACATCTTCAAAAAGCAATTGCTTCTGTAAGCGTCCTGCGAGCGCAGATAACGCCCGGTATATTTTTTAAGGGCTTCCACTCGATCGATGAGTGCCGGGCGTTTTTTTTCAGCCAGCAGGATGAGGAACTGAACGATCAGAATCGGCACATTCATTCCTCTTTTATCCCGGGAAAAAAGAGGCACCGACTTTAAAAACGCTTTCATGGGAAATACGCGCAAATTTTCTGAACGAGGTTCCAGGCAGCCTGTCGTTTCAAGTAAATAAATATACGCCCGGTTGACCCTCCATTTCTCCATTTGCGGACGAGGTAAATTTTTAAAAGCTCGTTCCTTGACCGTACCTTCCAAAGTGATTCGAGCTTCCTGGTATCTGCCGGCATGCAGATAAAACAGAAAAGCAAGATTCCGGTAAACAAACCAGTCGAAAGTCCCTGATTTAAGCATCATTTCCAGCCGGGCGATCACGTCCTTGCCTTTGGCAGTATTTTTCAGTTTGATACAACAAGATAATTGATGATTAAGAAAGGTAATTGCCGGCCTTTCCATCCCATTGCCCTTTTTTTCAAAATGCGCAATAGCCTGTTCATCAGCCTTCAATGCACGGTCATACTGCCCGGCGCAGGCATGAGAAAAGACGTGCAATAAATGCCCTATAAAATGCAGCCGATGGGAGTCGTGTTCCTGCATTAATCCCCGGATCTCTTCCCAGTAACCATCGGCCAGCTGAGCCAGGAAAAAGCTTTGGCTTTTATCGGTAAGGTATATGCTGCTGATGTGGGTGTAATACTCCTCCGCTAACTGCTCAGCCTGCAGTGTTTTTAAATACTGCTGGTACCTTTCATGGTTTTTCCGGTATTTGTCGCCATTCCCATCCATACAGGCATGATACCAGCGCAGGAGTTGGCAGCATTCTGCCGCCAGCTGGGTGAAGGAATATTTTTCTGATTGATGGAGCACACTTTTTAGCGCCTTCAGCGCCGATTGGTGAGCAGACCTGCCTAGCAGGATCTTAGCGGCACATATGTTTTTCCAACATTCATAATAAGCCCTTTGGTAAGGCGTTTCTCCAAGCCTGTTCGTGTCTATCAGAAAAACAGCTCTGACAAGCTGTTCGAACAACTTCCTCTTTGCGCGCAGGTATGGCCTGGCGTTCGCCGGCTTATTAAAAAAAAGCATAGCCGCAGCTTCATCATCCTGTACAGGATGCTCCTTTAGTAAGCGAAAAAAATCACGCGCCTGACTATGATTCTTAAAGGGAAAAGTAAAATCTTTTGCAGACGTTAATCCTAATTCCTGGAGTAAACTGATGATTTCTTGTATTGCTCTCATTTTCTTGAATTATACCTTAGAAACAGCGGGTTATCAAGTAAAATATAACAATACAAATACGTTTTCCCAAAAAAAAATTTCACAGAAAAGCAGGCTTAAAGGAACAGACTGGAGTTTATAAAAAATTGATAATAAGGCCAATAGCATTCCGCCTTGCTTTTTTTCATTTTTTTCCACCACTGGTTAAGCGCTTCCGGCTGTCTTGGTGATCCCGAAAAAACCTGCTTATCTTTAAAACAACAAAAAACCAAGTGAGATGAAAAAACCATGCACCGTTCTCCCTATCGAGACCGACCTGAATGCCATCTAAGAGCTTTTTTAACCAAAGGTTGAGGCTGGTTTTGAATATTGAGTGAAGGCCGAAGGCCAGGCGCCTTCGGCCATTTTATTTATTTGGGGTTGCCTAAAAATGAAAGCCTACCGAAGCCTGCAAGGTAATATTCCGGTCATCGTCCTCCCGGAAGATGAGATTCTGGTTGTTATCCAATTCGACTACGGAGTAGTCGTATTCATTCCTGGTAATATCGGCAATGCCGTAATAGCCTTTAAAGCTAATGAATAAGCCCTGATTAAGGTAAAAGGAGGCGCCACCCTGTACTGCTGCATCCAAACGGTTGAAAAGTGGTTTTTCCGGATCAGGATTATCATAATAAGTTCCTACCACCTCGGGCAAGGTCATCCTTTGCCCGTCAATGCGCCTGTCAGTGGGATTGGTTGCATTAGCAGGATCGAAAGCATCGGCATCGAAATAGCTGCCGTCTACTATGAAAACGATGTTGTTAAGATTTTCCCCCTGAGGAGAAATGCCGTTGAAAGTGATCTCTCCCACCCCGGTGGATGAAACAAGGACTCCGACGCTCAGGCCGCCGGACAATTCCAGCCGGCCGAACCTTACGAAAGCAGATAAGGGCAGATCGATATAAGTATTGGTGATGCTGATAATGGAATTTCTGTTGCCGGAGGCCATGATCAGGCCGTTGCCGTCAGCGCGATAAAAGGGCATAAAAGACTCCCCGCTGAAGTTATACTCCGTTCCTTTCTGGCCGTAGATGATCTCTCCTCGAAGCCCGAAGTAATCAGTCAGTTCCAAATTGACGTTGACGCCTACGTGGAAGCCCGTGGAATAATTGAAAGACTCCAGTTCCATGCCGTTAGCGCCCATTAGCGAAGGACCGTCCATGGTGGCAAAGTTGATGCCGGCTTTAAATCCTCCGTAAACCGTATTCTGAGCGGGAAGCGTGACGACAGCAAGGAACAAAAAGATCGCCGGTGCAAATAACAGATTATATCTTTTCATTATTCAGTTGTTTACTTAAAAAATCCAAGCAATAATATAACGAAGTTGTTTAAAGTTTCCTCACTGGGCTGCAAAAACGTCTTTTATGCCCATTTTTCGTTTTTTTATCGCTCCATAGCGCTGCTATGAAGCTCAAAAAAAGCCTCAACTGGACATAAAATCCTGTTTTTTCGCTTCCAGCAGGAAACTTTAAACAACTTCAACAAGCCGGCACGACGACTTTTCACGCAACCCAAAAAGAAAGCTCTCCGGCCGCGCAAATGAGTGAGTTGTGCTTCTGAGACAGCCCTTTACCATGATCACACATCAATCTCGACCAGTACCGGACAATGGTCGGAATGTACGGCATCGGTCAGTTGACAGGCTTTTTTCAGCTTTTCTGCGAGGGGATTTGTTACCGACTGATAGTCGATCCTCCAGCCTTTATTGTTCTTTCGGGCATTGGCTCGGTAGCTCCACCAGCTGTATTGCACCTTTTCGGGATTAAGGAAGCGAAAGGCATCCGTAAAGCCACTGTCAAACCACTGGCTCATCCATTCCCTCTCTTCAGGCAGGAAGCCGGAAGTTTTTTTATTGCGCACCGGATCGTGAATATCGATCTCGGTATGAGCGATGTTATAGTCTCCTACGATGATCAGATTAGGACGCTCGGCCTTCAATTCAGCGATCCAGGCGTGAAAATCACTCAGGAATTCCATTTTGAAGTCCTGTCTTACATCTCCAGTGGTTCCTGATGGGAAATAGCAATTCAGCAGAGTAATATCGCCAAAATCAGTGCGTAAGATACGGCCTTCCAGGTCATATTTTTCTATCCCACAGCCGAGGAAAACGCGATCCGGCTTTTTTTTCGAGAGGGTGGCGACGCCGCTGTAACCTTTTTTCTGTGCAGAATGCCAGAAATGATGGTAGCCCAATCCTTCAAATGCCGTAGTATCGATCTGCTCAGGATGCGCCTTAGTTTCCTGAAAGCAAATGATGTCGAAATCCTCCGCCTTCATCCACTCCAGCAGTCCTTTTTTAAGCCCGGCTCTGATGCCATTAATGTTGTAGGAAATGATGCGTTGGCTCATGCTTGTTCATTTTTTCCGGTCGTACCTTAAAGCAAAAATAGCATTTGAAAGATCATCCACAAATTTAAATAATTCAAGTTGCGAAGCAACTTAAGTAGAAGGTAGAAGGTATTAGGTAGAAAGAAATACAACCTACAAAGGTATCTATTTGTCCATTTCAGGCAGAAATCTTTCCACTTTCTACCACTTAACTTACTATCTACACCTAAGTTGCATTGCAGCTTAGGTTAAATACTTCAGGAAGGAAAGCAATTGGTTAAACATCAAAAGTTGGACTTGGTTCAGGTGGTAGGTTTTGTAAAAGACAGTCGTTCCTTTCACACAATTTTAACAGACCTTTGCCCTTTTCATAACACCTATCAACAGAGGCTGTTACGTTTAATTATTAGAAAGTCTGCTATTGGATCACGTTGGTCTGAATTTCTGGAAGAAAAGGGTATTTCATGCCAAATTAAATATTAAAGTCACCGCCGCCATGGCACTGTTAAAAAGGGATTTCCCAGCTTTACGCAGAGAATAACCTTCTTTAGAACCAGCCCCGGCAAACGGCAATTATTTCATCCCATTAAACTAAACAATGATGCTGGCTCCAATTATTTTAATTTTTGTGATCTTCCTGATCGTCGATTGGGGAAGATTCAGAATGAACAATCGGTCAAAAGAGACTTCCGCTGAAAAAGAATGAAGCGATGTTTTCCAGGAGTTTCTCGGGGCAGGACCAGGAATGATCATTGCCTTTGCGGTTATCCTTGTCTGGATAGAGCTACCTGTTTGGGGCATTAGACTGACGGCGCTAAGAAAAGATTTTTAGATGAAAGAGCCTCCGGCATATTGTCAGCACTGATCATTTGCTGCTGCTTCAGGAGAGAGGCTCTCTGTTTTGTTTGGTCTCAGCTGGATCGTACTTCCTGGAGAATTGGTATTGAAATCCGCCTTGCCGCTTCACTTTCCAAAGATTTTAATCGTATTTTTATCATCCTAACTAATCAAAAACAAACTCAATGATCACCCTCAAAGAAATCAATCAGGAAAATGTAGTCGGCTTTATCCTGCGGGACGAAATCGATGAAGCCGGCATGCAGCAAGTCATCGATGCATTGCGCGACAAAACGGAACATTATCCCAAACTCCGCTTGTACGGAGAAGTGTACGGCATCAAAGGATGGGATACCGTCAAAAGCTTTTTTTCCAACATCAGGGCCAAATTCCAGGCTTTTAGAAAACTGGAAAAAATGGCCATCGTAACCGATATCGACTGGCTGGAAGACCTCAGTGAGATCGCTGCTTATCTGACTCCCGGACTGGACATAGAGTCCTTCGACTCCGACGAAAAAGAGGAAGCATTGATCTGGCTGGGCCAGCCTACCCGCGAAGAAACCGTCAACATCACTCTGATGGAACTCCCAATGGATAATGCCGTCGGCTTTTCCATTGACGGTCATCTGTCTAAAGCAGCCTATGACCTTGTCAATGAAAGGATGAGGGCGGCTCTACAGAACAATCAAAAGATCGGTCTTTATCTGGAGATCATTGATCTGGGAGGAATGACGCTCAAAGCCGTATGGGAAGAGCTGAAGGCCGCCATCAATTATTATAACAAACTGAACAAAGTCGTCATAACCGGAAAGGAAGGCTGGCTGAAAAGCGCCGCTAAGATCAGCGATTTTCTTACGCCCGGCATTGATGTGAAATATTTTAGCATGGAGGATAAAGAGGAAGCCATGAAATGGCTGGCGTAAAAAATAAATGGTAGAAGGTAGATGGTAGAAGGATCAATTCCTTGAATTCAAAGTTTGCAATCCTTCTACCTTCTACCTTCTCACCCATCAATTCGCTCTTTCTCTGAACAAAACATTGATCTTGTTATAATACAGGCGCGTTCTGCCTTCAAAACCAGAATCCGTGCCGATGATCAGCCAGGCTTTGCCGCTATCGTCAGTGCGAAAGCGGAAAGGCTTGCTGACGTTAGATCTTTCAATGAGGGTATACACGGTAGTTGTGTCAGTAACACCCACGTGGCCGATCACTTCCATCTGGCTACCACCCTGACTCTGGTTACCCTTATCAATATTGATTTCAAAAAAGTCAGAACCATTTAAACTACTTTCCGGTTCTTCCTGAGTAACGCCTATTTTCATATAGACGGCCTCAGCAGGAGGTCCGCCGATACCAACTGCATTAGTTGGATAAATAGAAGCCAGTTCAATATCAAATACCACCTCGAAGTCCATATTGGGTGGCAGGTTGCTTACTTGCTTTTTGATGGCCATAAACAGATCATCGCTGCGGTTACTTCCTGCGATCATCAGTGCATTTTCGGTAGTATCCAGGGGCTGGGGCAGATGGGTCCATTCGAATTCCAGCATATACAAACCACTGGTATCGAGTGGATAATCTGCAAAAACGCCTTCCCATCCCTCGGCACCGGTTGCAAATTCAAAGTCGAAAGCGGCTTTTTCTAATTGTTCTTCTTCTTCATCATCGCAGGCAAATGCTGCAAACAGGAAAAAGAGCAATGTCCATTGGATTAATTTCATAATAGATTGTTTTATCGGGTGAAAAAATGTGTTGAGTAACTTTTATACAAAAATGCTATTCGTACGACTATTGACTTAACCCCTCAATCGAAGGGTTGGGCAATCAGCTTTTAATTAATGATCCTTTGACGTTTTCTTTCAATAAGGCTATTTTGGTCGAAATAATCTATATTCAGTACCCTTGAATACATTAAGCGCCCATATTCGCCCACTTTTTTACTGGTACATTTTTACTTATTATTGAGTATGATCATTTTAAAGCTTATCATCGGTTTCGTTTTACTCATTGCAGGAGCTGAATTGCTCGTAAAAGGGGCCTCCAGGATCGCCCTTGCTTTCGGGATCACGCCCCTGGTCGTTGGATTGACTGTAGTCGCTTTCGGGACCAGTTCTCCGGAACTGGCCGTGAGCGTTATTTCGAGCTTGAACGGCTCTCCGGGCATAGCCATTGGGAATGTAGTAGGTAGTAATAT
>CAZJQS010000041.1:0-47392 GCA_964548175.1 uncultured Saprospiraceae bacterium | reverse complement strand
AATATCTTCAACATCGTATACATCCTCAGCACAGCTGCTATCGTGGGTGGGGGCGTTCCGGTACAGGCTTCGGCTGTCCAATTCGACATCCCGGTCATGGTCGCCGTGGCCGTCGCCTGCCTGCCGATCTTTTTCACCGGCAGAAGACTGGATCGCTGGGAAGGCTTCCTCTTCCTGGGGTATTATCTGGCTTACATGGCTTACATCATTTTAGCCGGTCTGAAGCACCATTCACTGGATGAATTCTCCACCGCCATGATCTGGTTCGTCATACCGCTGACGATCTTGACTTTGGTCATCATTACGATTCGTGAAATGAGGGCTGGAAAAAAATAAAACAGATCGACTACTCCGCCGGCGGCGGAGTAGTCGATCTGTTTTATTTTATATGTTTCGCTTCCGCTAGGACAATAGGTTATACCTCACCACCAACTCCCCTTCTTTTCGCCAGCGCACCCAGCCTTTTCCCACGGAACGATATTCCTGGTCCATTACGCTTACGCTAAGCCAGTCGCCAGAGACGGCTTTTGCCTGTAGGATATGTCCCCTTCCTATGCCTGGTAAAACGGCAGCTTCTTCTTTTGGTGCGCCTCGAACAGGATTGCTGTTCCAATCCATTGGCTCAACAGAATGTACGGTTGCCAGAAAATGTGGCCAGGTGAGCAGATCCATAGCTTGCGTATGCACCCATAGGGTGCGTTGCTCTTTTTTATCTACTTCAATTTCAAGAAAATCATCCTTTTTATCCTTCACCAGAAAAAAGATCAGTTGATGGTCCAATTTCATGACCTCGGGCGTCAGGGAGGTAGCAGCTTTCACCAGTAAGTGGTAAGGTCCGTTTTCAAAAATAAGGCTATCCACCGGATGGCTTTCCGTCGGCCGGTTGTACAGCAGTATGACTTTACCAGCCTGCATATCCACCGGACGGGCCATTCCGATGCCGATAGATACGGCCTCAAAGGTTTCTGCTTTGGGCTCAACAGGAGGGACTGTGGTAGCCGGGTCCGGTAAGCTATCCTGCCGCACCGGAGGGGTGTACCGGGTAGATTCAGCGGATCGTATGCTTATGGCCCGGTAAGCCATCCATGCGATAAATCCAATACAAAAAACACCCAGCACGCTGTTGATGACCTTTAATTGTACCTCACTAAAGAACCGCCATAAGACAATGCCCAGGATCAGTGCGATCAAAAATCCGGTAGCGGCATACCCCATGACCATAGCGCCTCCCACAAGCCCTGCATCCTCAGGTATGAAAAAACGGGAAAGCAACGCCCCTAAAAAAAGACCGCTTAATGCACACAGCAAAACAAATAGTGCTATTTTTGAAATTCTGTCTTTCATTACCATTTAATTATTTTCTCTGCTTCTTCTCCCGCTTTTAATGTGATGGTCCATTTTTCTTTTGGATTGCCGGGTACTTTTATCCCATTGACCTCCACTTCATAAGTGCCGGGACTTAATACGAATTGCTTAGGATTAGTGTCCGGACTCGTATAGGTTCGTCCGGCAGCCACCGATTGCCTTGAGTTTAAGGACCTGATGCTAACAGTTACATCGCTTAATTGATCCTGGAAAAAGGCGCCGACTCGTAAAACGGCGCTTTCAAATTCGTGGGACAGTTCTGTAGTTTGTCCCGGTCGAACCTCAATTTTCTCGATTACATGTTCCTGCTCTATTCCTTTAATCGTTACGGACTTAATGACGATATCATAAATCCCCGGGTTCATTTCTTTTTTAAAAGGATTAGAAGCGTCCGCCTTATAAGTTCGACCGGAAGCCACGGCCTTACGCTGGCCATGAGGCAACACATTAATAGTGGCGTCGTGTAAAGCACCGGCTTCTAAGACAGTAATTTCGACCTTCCCCGAAGTGAAGTCAAAAACCTGTTCGTTGACTTCTGCTTCTGTAACTACGATATTGTTTCTTTTGAGGGGGGCAATAGCTTGCTGCCCGACAACCGTCACCTCCAGATCATAAGTACCCGCAGGAATATTCAGCAAAGCCGGATTGGTTTCAGGTGTACTGTAACTTCTAACGGCGGCAATATCTTCATCTGTCCCTTTCTGGTACACGACAGCTACGGCATCGATGAGTTCATCGTTTCGAAGTGATTTTATGGAAAGCTTTCCTTTAGGAGTATCCACTTTGAGATCGCTGGATTGCTGAACAGCATCTTCTAGCTGATCCTTATCTGAGGCATCCAGGTACAGCCCCTCTCCTTCGCGGGCGGCACATTCCAGCGGCGCCCGGTTGGCGTCTCCCAAGTCGAAACCGATGATATGTAAAACAAAATCTACACCCGCTTCTTTAGCTTCTTTCACGACCTGACACAGCTCACCCTGGCAGGTTTCCACTCCATCAGTGATCAAGATTATAGTAGCCGACTCTCCGTTGCTCTTCAATTGATCGATCACCATTGAAGCGGATTGCGCCAATGGCGTCATTCCAAGTGGATTAAGCTCTTTGAGGGCTTCTTGAAAAGCTATTTTGTCCATGTTACCGGGAGGGAGAAGCTCTTCAATATCCGAGCAATCGCTTTTTTGGCGATGCCCGTATGCGACCAGTCCCAGAGGTTGGTCTTCAGGCATTTCTCCTACCAGGTTCCCCAATACCTCTCGGGCTAATTGAATTTTAAACTCACCTTTCACTTTTTGCCACATTGAACCGCTGGCATCAGTGATGAAAATAATTGGCTTAGTGGCTTTTTCCTGAGCGCAAAGCAATGATGCGCTCGTTAAAACCAGAAGCAGGATTAAAAGGAAGTTTTTCATAGATACATTTTTTCAAGTAATTGATTGAACATATTTCAATTAACATTTGATGCCGCCCGGCGGGCGGCATCAAATGTTAATTGAACCTCGGGTTGTGTAAAAAGTCGGTTTATTCACCCGCTTGCGGGCCGGCAGGTTTGCGCCGCTTGCGTTGATCAATGATCCGCTGCAACTTGCCGCCTTCGCTGCGAGGTACGGCCCCGGGAGGTAGTACGCTCACCAATGCCGTGATACCGATATTGTCTTTCATTTTTTTCTGTAAAAAGCGACCAAGCTGGACTTTCAGCTGTTCCTCGTTGGCAATGCCGGGCTCTAGTTCCACTTTTACTTCCAGAACATCCATTGTTTTTTCCCGACTGACGATGAGCTGGTAGTGAGGCGCCAGCTCAGGGATCAGCTGTATCAGTTCTTCCACCTGAGTATGAAAAAGATTGACGCCGCGGATGATCAGCATATCGTCTGCCCTTCCTTTAATCGAACTCATTTTGATATGCGTACGGCGGGAATCCGTGTCATAATGTAAGGAACAAATGTCATTGGTCCAGTACCGGATCAAAGGCATGGCTTCTTTCGTTAAGGTGGTGAAAACCAGTACCCCTTCCTTACCTTCAGGGAGCGGTGCTCCGGTATCGGGGTCGACCACTTCAGGAAAAAAGTGATCCTCCCAGATGTGGCTGCCTGTTCCGCGTTCTTCCACGGCTTCCTGAGAGACGCCGGGGCCGATAATCTCGCTCAGGCCGTAAATATTCGTGGCTTGAACCTGCAGGCCTTTTTCCACGTCCTCCCGAATAGCTTCCGTCCAGGGCTCAGCGCCGAGGACAGCATATTGTAGCCGTAAGGCTGCCGGGTCGATCCCTCTTTGTATAAATTCTTCGGTAAGCCGCTGTGCATAGGAAGGCGTACAACAGATGACATCCGGTTGAAAATCCTGAAGGATCATCAGCTGACGGTCGGTCATGCCGCCTGAAACCGGTATGACGGACATGCCTAATGTTTCTGCGCCTGCATGCAAACCCAGGCCTCCGGTGAACAAGCCGTATCCGTAGGCATTATGCAGCATCATTCCCGGCCGTGCACCTGCAGCAGCCAGTGAACGGGCATTCACTTCACCAAACAGCTCCAGGTCTTTTTTCGTGTACCCCACCACCGTCGGCTTCCCGGTGGTGCCGCTGGAAGCATGTATACGCCGCCATTGTTCGCGGGGAACAGCAAAAAAACCGTAAGGGTAATGCTTTCTCAGGTGATCCTTTTGGGTAAAGGAAAGCCGGCTGATGTCCCGAATATCGGAAATATCAGAAGGGCGGATACCCGATGCATCCAACTGTTGTTTGTAAAAAGGGACGTTCTGATAAACGTAAGCCACCAGCTTTTTCAGCCTTTCCGTCTGAAGCAGTCGGAGTTTGTCGAGAGGAAGCGTTTCGATATCCGGATTAAAATACATTTGCCTGGATTGGATAATCAATAACAACAAGATAGAAAATTTATCAAAAACTTTAGCTGTAGATGCGTCGTTATGCTTATGCGTGAGGCCATTCTTCTTTGGGAAATATCATTAAATTTGTTTCAAAAATTTATACTGATGACTTATCGAATTATTCTGTTCCTGGCTTTTTTCTCTTTCCTGAGCTGCAGCAATTCATCACAGGAAAATGGCGCCGGCCAGGAAGGAGCCACACCAAGAGGTGTAGCCAATAACCCCAATCTGGAATCTCCCGACATCACCATTCATATAGAAGGCACACCACAGGGCAAGGCCTATCTGGTCGGGTTTTATTGTGAAACTCAGTTTTATGTGGACTCGACCCAGATCAACGGGAATGGGCGGCTCACTTTTAAAAGGCAACAACCCTATCAGCCCGGCCTTTACCTGACCTTATTCCCGAACCAGACTTCCCTTCAGATGATGATCGATGAGGACCAAACCTTTACCTTAACTGCTTCCGCAAATGACCTGGTGAACAGTATGAAGGTGGAGGGAAGCCTCGACAATGAACTGTTGTATCAAAACCTTCGCTTTGAAGCCAACATACAACCCCGGTTTCAGCAAGTCGCTCAGGCTATACAGCAGGCGGGGCCGCAAAGCCCGGAATACAGCCAGCTAAAGCAACAACAGGATGCGTTGGTCGAGGAACGCAAGCAGCATTTGGAGAACCTGTTCCGGCAACACCCGAGTTCTCTTTTCGCCAAATTCAAAAAAGCCGGTCAGAATCCGGACATCCAGGATGTGCGCCGGCCGGATGGAACGGTCGATGCTCCCCGACAGGTCTTTCTGTACAAACAGGATTTCTGGAAGGATGTGGATTTCAGCGATGAGCGGCTGCTTTACACGCCGGTTATTTTCAACAAGCTGCGCAGATATATGAAAGAACTAACCTCTCAAAATCCAGATTCTATTATCAGTGCGGCGGATCATCTGATCCGGCAGGTACCTCCTCAATCGGATTACTACCGGTTTTTCACCAATTGGATTGCCGCCACCAACGAACCAGGAAAATTACCCATCATGGATGCAGAAGCGATTTATGTCCATATGGTTAAAAATTACTTCACGGAGGACAAAGCTTTCTGGCTCCAGCCGGCTCAGGTTCAAGGCTTGCAAATGCGTGCTGATGAAATGGCCAATTCTCTTATCGGCCAGAAAGGTCCTAATATCAAAGTCCCTGATACCGAGGGCAACGTTAAAGCCCTTTTCGACATTCAGTCCCCTTACATCATTGTCTTTATGTACAACCCGGACTGCGATCATTGCCAGGAAGAAACACCCATTTTAAGGAACTTCTACAATAACGATTGGAAAAACAAAGGCATTGAGATATATGCCGTGGCCATCGATACCGAGAAAGACATATGGAAAAAATTCATCAAAGACTACCAGATCGAAGAATGGACTAATGTATTTGACCCTACTAACCGGTCAATTTACAAAACTTATTTTGTAGATAATACCCCTGAGCTGTATGTACTCAATCAGGACAGGGTGATCATCGGCAAAAACCTTAAACCGCATCAGGTGCCGGATGTCATAAAAATGGATCAGCAAAAGCAGTAAAAAGAAGAAGGGCGCCTCGGCGCCCTTCTTCTTTTTATTGCTTTTGCTGGAAAATATCCTCACATTTTTCAGCGGCTTTGATGTTACATTCTTTTTGCGCTTCTACTATATCTGTATGCTGCCAGTTTTCTTCCTTTATCACCATTCTGAGCAGGGCTTCTGACATGGGCTGTACGTAGGTATACAGGGGGCGGTCGTTCCATTCATGGGCGCCGCCGCACTGAGCCACCAGCCAGTAGGGTTTGTTAAGATGATGTAATCTTTTTGCTATGGAATTGGCGCCATGCAGCATCAGGTACCCGATCTCGTTCTCATTGCAATAATGATGCGGAGCGGTACCAAAAGGAACCAGGTTATCGCAGGTGCCATGGAATAAAAGGGTAGGAATAGCATTGTCCTGGGTGATCAGACTCGTATCAACCAGGGCGCCGGCCATGCTGATGACACCGCCGTAGCGAAAACCTTCGGGCAATGAAGGCTGAGCCTCCAGATCAGCAAGGTCTTCATCGGACCAGTATGCTGCGTGAACGACAGCCTCAGCGCCGGCGCTGCTGCCGGCCAGGATGATGTTTTCGTTGTCGATGCCCAATTGTTCTGCTCTGGTCCTAAGAAAATTAGTGGCCTTCCAGATGTCCTCTACCGCATACTTAAAAGTCTTGATCTTGTTGGCGGCTGCCTGGTCACAGCTGAAAGATTTGCCCTTCATGGTCAGCCGGTAGGACATTAAGGCCACCGAAAAGCCTCGGCGAGCCATACGCTGAGCAAACTGGACATGTCCGAGATAATCTCGTTGCCCCCCGGAAAAACCTCCTCCATGGACGTACAGGATCAACGGGCGCGCTTCAAGTTGATCGCCTTCCGGCCAGAAGTAATCGAGTTTAAGATCTTCCTCTTCATAACTGGCAAATGTTATGGTTTGTGAATTCACCGCTGTAAACACCTGCTTTTCATACCGGCCGGCCGGCAGGAGTAAGCGCTGAGCGAAAAGCCAGGGCAGCAGTTGTGGCTCTGCAAAGGCCGAATCCCAACTGTTGTGGTTGGCTTCAGGGTATTCCGTGTATTTAACCTCTGCTTGCTGGGCTTCCAGCGCTTTGACCACATTGCGGGAGGCATCCGGGGGCACGATATCGTCCTTCGCTCCGTGAAAGACCCATAGCGAAGTAGTCGGCGCATACAAGCCGGCAAGCGAGGGATTGCCGCCCCCGCAAATCGGGAAAGCAGCCGCAAAATAGCCCGGCCGGCGGGCCAGCAAATCAAAAGTCCCAAAACCACCCATGGACAATCCTCCTAAATACCGCCTTTGCCGGTCAAGCGGCAATTCCGCCTCCAACTGATCGAGCAAGGCCATGAGCAGTTGCATTTCCTTTCGGGGCTTATCCTTAAAAGGAAAGACCAGCCGCCCTTCTTCACGGGAAAGCTCTGACCAGTAACCTTCCTTCGGGCATTGAGGAAAAACAACAAAAGCAGGAAACTGCTTCCGGTTATTTTCCTCCAGAAAGCTCCGAGCCCCATGAACCAGTTGGAGCTCATTATCGTTCCCCCTTTCTCCTGCGCCATGTAAAAATAAAACGAGCGGGTACGTCCGGTTTTCATCGTATGATTCCGGATAAAGTATCCGATAAAGCAGGGTGTCTCCGCCCCGGATGAATTCTTTTTTCTGGTAGCGGTCCATATCCTGCCCAAAAACCCGGAAAAAGCATAAAAAACAAAGAAATGTAAGGCTGCTAGCTTTCATTGGAAGAGTATAATTAAGTTTGTGTTATTTTACGCATTATTTTTAGATCGACAAAGAAAGTAAGCAAGTAATGATCTATCTTCGTTTTACCATATCGCTACTTTTTCTGGCATGCCATTGCTTTGGTAACAACGTTTTGCTTCCCAAGATCATCAATTTCAACAAAAAAGACTATCAAGCCCACAATAAGAACTGGGCAGTCGCACAAGGAACAGACGGCATAGCTTACATCGCCAATAACCGTGGGATCATGGAATTTGACGGCGTTTCCTGGGGAATCCACTTTTTACCTGACAGACAAACGCCCCGGTCTCTGGCAACAGACAAAGAGGGCCGGATATTTACCGGAGGTTATGGAGAGTTCGGTTACTGGAAAAGAGACTATCTTGGACAACTTCAATATCATTCGATCACCCATGGTAAGCTAACCGGAAATGCCAGGCATGAAGAATTCTGGCATATCCTCCTCGTTGACGAAACGGTCTACTTCCAATCCTTCTCCAGCCTTTTTAAATGGAAAAACGGCCGATTAGAAGCGCTAAAGCCTCCCGGAAACATCATGTTCCTGCGTCATGTCCACGACCGCCTGCTGGCGCCGGTGATCGGCCGCGGCATCTACCAGCTTCGTGAAGATGGATCTTTCCAGTTGCTTCCTCATGGCGATTTTTTTTCCGACAAAGCCGTCAGTTGTATCCTGCCGTTCGGGAAAAAGGTGCTCGTCGGAACTGAAAAAAGCGGACTCTTTCTGCTGGATAACCATTCCGTCAATGTTTGGCAGACAGAGATCCACCCGCTTCTCAAAAAGGCTCAGCTGAACAAAGGCATTTCACTGGCGGATGGCCATATGGCCTTCGGCACTATTCTCGACGGCGCCTTTATAGTGGATGCAAAAGGAAGTGTGGTTTTTCATTTTAACCAGGAAAACGGCCTTCAGAACAATACCATCCTGGCCATGCATCAGGATCAGAAGAACAATCTCTGGCTCGGATTGGACAATGGGTTAAGTCTTATTCCCATCGGGCAGGCTTTGTTATTCTATAAAGACCGGAAAGGACTGATCGGTTCCGTTTATACGGCCATTGTACACAAAGAACGCCTGTATGTCGGCACCAACCGCGGATTGTTCGTCAGAGACTGGCCGCTGTTGAAACAGCAGGAATTCGAACTCGTTGAAGGATCACAGGGGCAAACCTGGGACCTTATAGCGCTAGACGGACAGCTGCTGTGCGGGCACAATAACGGCACTTTCATCATTAAAGAAAACAATGAACTGGAAGCCCTCTCCGACCTTACTGGCGGCTGGCAGTTTTGCCGGTTACCTGATAAAGACGACAAGGTCATTCAAGGCACTTACCTGGGGTTGATCCTGCTAAAAAAAAATCAGCCGGAAGGATTATGGGAATTCGAAACGCGAATACGCGGCTTTGGCTGGCCGGTCAAAAGAGTGGTTAGCGGCAGGGAAAGAGAAACATTCTGGGTATTTGTTCCTAACGAGGGGATTTTTCGCCTGCAGCTAAACCCGAAGCTAGATAGCGTTCTGGCGTATTATCATTACCAGGAGCAGGAGGGGTTGCCGGTCAAACATCAACTGGATCTTCAAATTTTTAATGACCGGATCGCTGTTCAGGCGGAAGGAAGGTCATACCGATATCAGCCGGAGCAAAACAGTTTTATTCCTGCTGACACGATTCAACAAAGATATCAGAAGTTGAATGGCAAGGTCATTCGGCTTCCCAGGCAAACCACGCTGGTGGTTCATGATCAGTTTGTTCGGGTTTTTTGCCAGGGCAAAGCAGTTGCATTGCTTCCCGCACAACTCATTCCAGACAATGAATTTATCATTCCATTGAGTGACAGTCTATTATTTTTCGGCCTGGATGAGGGCTTTGCCACGTTGGATCTAACCCTTTTATCTAACCAATCCTTCCCGCTTAGCCCACAACTGAAAAGCATCCTATTCTTTAACAAAAAAGGGAAACAGAGTCAGGTGCAACTTATGGCTGACGGAAGTCTTGAAGCAGCCTCGGGCGCCAACAACATTCGCTTTGAATTTTATACGCCAGTATTCACTCATCCCGTCAAGTTTCGCTTCCGGCTTCCTCCTTTTCAGCAAGAATGGTCCGACTGGGAGAGCATCAGCTATAAAACCTTTACCAATTTGCCTCCGGGAGCTTATACTCTTGAGCTTCAATCCAACGTCTCTTCGGTTGTTTTTTCAAGGGCATTTAAAATCCTGCCGCATTGGTATCAAACGCCCTGGGTGCTCATTCCCTATGGTTTGTTAATTGCTTTGATCATTTTTTTCTTTGATCGCTGGCACAGGAGGCGATTAATGCTCCAGCAAAGGAAAATGCAAATGGAGAAAGAAAGGCAGATCCAACAGGAACGTATACAGCTACGCAATGAACAACTCAAAAAGGATATCCTGAATAAAAGCCAGGAGCTGGCCAATTCTACTTTCAATTTGATCCGAAAAAATGAGATCCTGATCCAGATCAAAGAGGAGCTAAAAAAAATAAAGCGCAATTCTACCCTCAATAACCAGCGCGAACTGAACGCCAAAGTCATCAAACTGATCGATCGCCACCTGGAGAGCCAGCACGACTGGGAAGTCTTTGAAGAAAACTTTAACGAGGTGCACGAGGTGTTCCTAAAAAAGCTCATTCATGCCTACCCTGATCTTACTCCCGGTGATCTTAAACTGGCTGCTTATCTGCGTATGAATCTTTCTTCGAAAGAAATTGCTCCTCTTCTGAATATTTCCATTCGCGGTGTTGAAAACAAGCGATACCGGCTTCGCAAAAAATTAAACCTTCCGCCTGAGAATAATTTAACAGAGTTTATGATCCATTTTTAAAAACAGGAGGGCCTATCTTTTCACATAAAACCTGTAAACCTGCAAAATGTCTTTTAAAAGGTATTGGAGTAATATTAATGAGGTCATATTCTGGGGCATATTGAAAAAAAACCCAATTTTTGGATCAAACAAAAAACATTAGATGCGTTTAGTCCTATCAGGCTTTTTCTTATTTTTATTTTCCACAGGTTTGGCAGCCCAGGCTTCTGTTCCCCGGCTCTTTAGGGTGAAGCCATATGACAGTCATATAGAGCTGCGATGGCAACCATCGGAAAGAGGTAATATTGCCAACTATCGCATCTACCGCTCAGAAGACGAGGGGAATACTTTTGAAGAAATAGGCCAGGCCAGCGAAACGGATACCATTTATATTGACTTTATCGGACCTGATGCTTACGACCAGGCTTTCAAGTACCAGGTAAAAGCCGCTGACAGGTTTGGCCGGCTATCCTTTCCTACCCCTGCCCTTTCTGCTTCTACTAAAGAAATGACCGATCAGGAGTTCCTGGATATGGTCCAGGAATATACTTTCCGCTACTTCTGGGAATTCGGCCATCCTGTGTCCGGCCTTTCACGAGAGCGGAACAGGTCAGGAAACCTGGTGACGATGGGAGGATCGGGCTTTGGCATAATGGCCATTCTGGTAGGTATCGAAAGAGGTTTTATCACTTATGAAGAAGGGTTGGAAAGGATACTTACCATGGTTACTTTTCTGGAGGAGGCCGATCGCTTCAAAGGGGTCTTCCCACATTGGATGAATGGAGAAACCGGCAATGTTATCCGCTTTAGCGAATTTGATGATGGAGGCGATGTAGTCGAGACGGCCTTTTTGTTACAAGGCTTGCTAACTGCCCGGCAATATTTTGTCAAACCCACAGCAGACGAAATCACCTTGCGTAATAAAATAACCGCAATTTGGGAAGGAGTCGACTGGAACTGGTACAGGAAAACAAATGGCAATGTGATCTACTGGCATTGGTCGCCAAATCATGGCTTTCGCATCAACCTGCCTGTCAGAGGATATCACGAAGCCCTGATCGTATATCTTTTGGCGGTGGCCTCTCCAACGAATGCAGTGCCCCCAGGCTTGTATGAAGAAGGCTGGGCGGGAGGAAATTACGTGAACGGAGGACGGTTTTACGGCTATGAGCTGCCCGTGGGGCGTAACCTGGGCGGTCCGCTATTTTTTGCTCATTACTCCTATATCGGTTTTGATCCCAGGGGTATAAAGGACGCCTTTACAAATTATTTTATCCAAAATACTAATCATACTCTAATTAACCGGGCTTATTGCATTGACAATCCCAGGGGGTTTGAAGGATATGCAGAAAACTGCTGGGGTCTTACAGCCAGTGACGGCCCGGACGGGTATTCGGCCCATGCCCCTGATCGGGATAATGGGACCCTAACGCCTACCGCCGCGCTTTCTTCTATGCCTTACACTCCTGATGAATCCATGGCTGCCCTCAAGCATATGTACCGTACTTATGGAGATCGAATATGGGGACCTATGGGGTTTTACGACGCTTTTAATTTAAGCAGAGACTGGTTTGCCCGCTCCTATTTGGCCATTGATCAGGGGCCGATCATTTGTATGATCGAAAATTATCGCACAGGACTGCTGTGGCGACTGTTTATGCAAAACCAGGAAATCGAACCCGCCCTTACGGCCATAGGATTTAGTCCGGATACTACAACTACTGCGCAGCAGGAGGTCGTCCCTACCGGGCATTTCAACCTGACTGCCTGGCCCAACCCTGCTTCGGAGATTTTAAACCTCGCATACACACTCAATTATAAGACGCCTTTAAACATTCAGCTCATAGACCTGAACGGCAGGATCATACAACAACAAAGACCCGAACAAATACAGATGCCAGGCGACCATCAATACCGGGTGAATGTTTCTTCTCTGAGTCAGGGAAGTTACTTTTTGTTTTTCAGAACGGAAAAATACATCAGTATTCTACCCATACAAATAAGTCGTTAACCCGAACCAACACAAAAAGGGCTAACACCAAGAGTTCAGTTTTATACATTTTAATCTATTGAGGAGCGCTTCTTCAAATTCGAAGGCGCTCCTTTTTTCATTAAATGTAAAAATAATTAAGTATTTTAGTCAAACAAGTAAAGTCAGTAAGGAAACAAAAAACGCTTAAACTCATTAACGATGAACAGACAAATCGTTCAAGCACCGAAAGAAAGAACCCTTGGCGAAGCCGGAACAAGGGACGGTTACATGGAGCGCCTTCTAAAATTAATTCCTGGTGAAACCGTGGCCATGTATCTCTTCCTGCAAGGGGTCATTCAATCGGGATTAGGCGACCAAACCGATCAGCTCAAAATATGGCTGTGGGCTATAGTCGCCATCCTGGCCGTCGGCAATGTTTTTTATTTGAAACAATTTCAGGGGGTGACGCATGCTCCCCAGATCATCATTCTAACCATCGCCTTTTTTGTGTGGATCATGACTATTGGAGGGCCTTTTACTTATTTCAGCTGGTACGAACCCTTTATGGGCTCTGTGATACTTGGGCTGTTCACCTTTTTTGCCCCGATGATGTACACTGGCAAACCGGTTAACGGAAGCAATGGTTAATTATTGATTCAAGGCTTGTTGTTCTTCTCTTTCAGGCATATACTTATCCAGTAATTTTATGAAGCGCGGTTCCTTAGCATACTGGGAATAAGGTTCCTGATTCAGGTATTTCCCCAACTGGAACGCTCTTTCCAGAGCTTTTTCAGTGTATTTGTAAAAAGTTGCGCGGGGTTGTGTAAAAAGTCCTTCGTCCTTTTCCCCAGCCAGTAATATTTTTTTTGAGAGATTTTTAAGAAGAAAAACTTTGTTTTTCTTCTTAAAAACTTCTACCTGTCTACTGACAGATAGAAGTTTTCACACAACCCCGCGCAGGAAAGGTAGTAAAGTATCTTCTAGCCGCTACTGGCGGACTAAAGATTCATTTAATTGCTGAATTTAGAAAACAGCATATTTTTCACCTCACCATCCGCCGTGTTGATCCGAAGGTTGTACATACCGTTAGTCAGATCAGAAACGTCGATGGTAGCACGGGCATTAGCCCCTTGTACGGGTATGCGCTTCAGAAGCTGTCCGTTGGTGTCCATAATGTCGATGATCAGGTTCTGACCGATCATGGCAGAGGGGATATCCAACTGAACGGCATTCGTAGCCGGATTAGGATACAGCACCGGCATTTGAGGATCAGGCTGCTGGCCAGTCTCCATCTTTACAGAAGGAACCTGTAAATTAGGATAGAGTGAAGGCAATTCGCTGCCCGCATTCAACTCTTCAGGAAGGCCTACCGCTACGGCCGGCCGGTCGGCATCCAGCACATTCAATTGTGTTTGTAAATGCTTGCCGCAAGAGGTAATATGGAAGGAGGCGCCCTCCACATCCAGGGCTGCACAAATATCGCCACCACCCTGGATCAGCAGGCTATTGACCTCACCGCCCGTGGTTTTACCAGCCTTGATGATCCTCAGATCAAGAGTGTGAGGGTTATACACCAGCGTGTGGATGGTCACCCTTCCGGTTCCTTTCACATAGAATACCGGATGGTAGCTCGCCGCCTGTATGGTCAGTTCTTCGCCCGTAGTCACTACGTAGATGACCCGGTATCCTCTGGGTACTACCGGATACTTCGTCACTTTGGCTTCAATTTTTACCCAGTTGCGGCCGTCGTAACAATCGACATGCTTAGGTGCAATAGCGCCGAAGTCTGCTTTGCATTCCTCACCACAGCGTTCCACGCGGAATTTTGCCCCTTCTACATCCAATGCAGCGCAAATATCGCCGCCACCCTGAACAAGCAGGCCGTTGACATCAAAACCGGAAGTCTTACCAAATTCAACAATACCCAGATCCAGTGTCTTAGGATCATATACCAGAGTATGAATGGTGTACAATCCCGTTTTGTCTACATAAAACTCAGGATGTTCGCTCACTTGCTGAATGACCAGTTTTTCGCCTTTCGTTAAAACGAAAAGGAGTTTGAAGCCCCTCGGGCCGGTCGGGTTTTTGGTCAAATTGGCAGAGAGTTTCACCCTGTCGTACTTATCCTTCAGACAGTCGATAGGCTTTGCTTTTAACTGTCCAAAAGTAACGTTACAGGAATCGCATTTTTCTACCAAAAACTTGGCTCCTCTAACGTCAAGAGCACCGCAGATATCGCCGCCGCCCTGAACCAGCAGGCCGTTGACATCAAAACCGGTAGTCTTACCAAATTCAACAATACCCAGATCCAGTGTCTCAGGATCGTATACCAACGTATGGATGGTATACAGCCCTTCTTCGCCCACCTCAAATTCAGGTGAATTGGCGACGTTCTCGATCACCAGCTCTGTGCCGGAAGTTAGTACGTAGATCAGACTGAAGCCGGAAGGTACCACGGCGGAGCGGAATCTTCTGGCTTTGATCGTTGCCGTTTTTCCGTTTTCAATACATTCCTTAGAACGCGGTAAAAGACGGCCTGCCTCTGCCTCACATTTGCAGTTCTTAAAGGTTGCCGAAACGCCGGCTACGTCCAGCACAGCGCAAATATCGCCGCCGCCCTGAAGCAATAAGCCATTGACGTCAAAACCGGTGGTTACGCCAACCTCAACGATACCCAGATCCAGCGTTTCGGGATCATAAACGAGGGTATGGATCGTATATTTTCCAGGTTCGGAAATGTCAAAAGCTGGCGCATCGCTCACATTTTCAATGATCAGCTCATCGCCGGAGGTCAATACAAAGAGCGTTTGGAAGCCATCAGGTACGGTGGGCGCCGTTTTGATCTCTGCTTCAAAAAAGCCCTGCCCATCCTCAATGCAATCGGCAGTTTTGATCTTTAGCTCTCCGAATTCAGCTTTGCATGCTAACTCAGCAGTACATTTTTCCACCTCAAACGGTGCGCCGGCTACATCAAGAGCAGCGCAGATATCGCCGCCGCCCTGTACGAGCAGGCTGTTGACGTCAAATCCAGTAGTTGCGCCAATATCAACCATCCCCAGGTCAAGCGTTTCGGGATCATAGACTAAAGTGTGAATGGTAAAACGACCTTCCCCATCCACAACAAAAGAAGGTTCATCTGAGAGATCCTGAATGACCAGTTCGTCACCTGAAGTCAACACATATGCTACGGTAAAGCCTTCAGGAGCCAGCGGAGCAGCACCGTGCGTTGCGGCCAGGCGGGTTTGTCCTTCGGCAAAACAATCTTTTTCTTCTGCTTTCAAAGTACCGGCAAAAGCATTGCACACACCCTGACAATCCTCAAAGGCGAATTTCACGCCGGCTACGTCCAGGGAAGCACAAATATCTCCACCACCCTGTATCAGGAGGCCGTTAACGTCAAAACCGGTCGTCTGGCCGAAATCCACAATACCCAAATCCAGGGTTTCCGGATTATAAACCAAAGTATGAATGGTATACAGGCCTGTCGCCTCCACCTCAAAAGAAGGCAGCGGGCTCACCTGGCGGATCACCAGCTCTTCGCCGCTGGTCAGTACGTAAAGTCTTACAAAATGATCGGGAATAATGGCGTCGCCGTTCGGGCCGGCGCTTAACACGGCGGTATCGTCATCATTGAGGCATACTTTTGACATGCCTAGTGTGCCCGCATCTGCTTCGCAGGTCGCCTGCATCAGCGTTGGGCTTAACAAAAACAGCATTAACATTACAAGGTAGTGAAATGAGGCAAGATGCTTTGACTTGCCCGATGAATGTAAATAGGAATTCGGGATCATAGATTAATGATTTTGTTAGAGAATTACTGGCTAAACGGCCAAGGAAAGGAATTGATAAAAAAAGGAGCGAAAAATAGATGTTTTGACTAAAAGCTTGCATTTTGACAAAACTTTATTTCGGTAAATTAAAATTTTGTATTTTAGGTAAAAACCAAAACACCATGAAAAAGCACTATCTGTTAATGCTGTTATTATTTCCTTTTACCTCCGGTTGTGCCCAGGACAATATCCCGGACCAGGAAGCGCAAATCAGCGGGGCATTGCAGGCGGCGCCGGAGGATGTCCGGGCCGGCGCCTGGGTCTATGGATACGATAAGAATGGAAATTTTGTGGAACTGAGAAAAGGGAACAATGAATTGATCTGCGTAGCAGATGATCCCGGAAAGGAAGGATTCCAATCTGTTTGTTATCATCAATCCTTAAAACCGTTTATGGATCGGGGGCGTGCACTCCGGGCAGAGGGAAAAAATGCCCGTGAAATTTTTGACATCAGAGAAGAAGAGGCGAAAGCCGGTAAACTCAAAATGCCCGAAAGCCCGGCTACATTGCATCTGCTGGAAGGGGCCGAAGCAGTTTACAATGCTGAAACAGGCAAAGTCGACAATGCTTTTTACCGCTATGTTGTCTATATTCCATGGGCCACTGCCGAGTCAACCGGCCTTCCGACCATGCCTATGACCGACGGTGGCCCCTGGATCATGGACCCGGGCACGCACAGGGCTCACATCATGATTACGCCGCCGAGAAAGAATTAGACGTAAGAGGTTGTGTAAAAAGTCTCGTATTCGTTTGCGCAGCTAATAAAATTCTTTTTTGAGTTTTTTGCCGAAGAAAATTTGTGATTTTCTTCGGCAAAAAACTCAAAAAAGAGAATTATTCAAGCCGAGCCAACCTGCCGGCCGTCAGGCGGGAGAAGCAACTGACTTTTAACACAACCTCTTTTTGTTTATTTCTTTGGCGGTCTGGAAGGTCTTACCTCCACCTTACTAGGCAAAGTGCGCGGATGCATATTCAGAAGGTCGACAGTCATCTGACCAAGATCTTCCGGCTGGATTTTCCAGGCATCCGCCTCATTGGGCTCGTGATCATTGAAATAGGTAGCTACGGACCCGGGCATTATCGTGCTCACATTAATCCCTTCGTGACGAAGATCCAGCATAATGGCCTGAGTGAACCCTACCAAACCGAACTTACTGGCGTTATAAGCAGAACCCTTGGGGAAGAAGTTCGTCCCGGCCAGGCTGGCGATGGTAATGATGTACCCTTTTGTTTGCTTCAGCGCAGGAACGGCGGCTTTTACGCTGTAAAAAACGCCGGTGAGATTGATATCGATCACCTGACGCCATTGTTCGGGCGTCAGATCTTCGATAGAAGCAAAAACCCCGACGCCGGCATTGGCGATCAGCACATCAAGCTGTCCCCAATGATCCAGCACTTGCTGTACACTGTTCTGCTGAGCTTCCATGGAGCGCACGTCGGCTTCAATACCCATGGCGCTGTCGGCCACAATTTTGTTGACTTCGGCGGCGGCTTCATCGGCGGCCTGCTGTGAACGGCTGGTCAGGGCTACTTTCATGCCTTGTTTGACTAAGGACTCGGCTATACCCAGACCAATACCTTTACTGCCCCCGGTAATTAGGGCTACTTTTCCTGTGAGTTTTGTATTTTCCATCATACTTTTGGAACCCGAAAGTGCCGGTAAAAGTTTTTGTCGTTCTAAATTTGATCATGAAAAAAACAACATTTCTTTTTCTTATATCCATTTTGGCCATTTCTTGCAGCAACTCCCCTGCAGAATCTTCTGTTGATACCGCGCAGGCCAGCCAAGAGACGACGGCCGGAGCATTTGAAGCAAAGCCCGAGGCTCCGAAAGGTATGGTCTACATCCCTGCAGGAAAGTTCACCATGGGCGGCAAGACGGTCCAAGCGGAAGCCGACGAGCTTCCCCGACGGGAAGTGGAAGTAGCTCCTTTTTTTATGGATGAGCATGAGGTGACGAACCAGCAGTTCAGGGAATTCGTAGAAGCAACCGGCTATGTAACTATAGCTGAACGGGACATCGACTGGGAAGTATTCAAACAACAACTGCCTCCGGGTACCCCCAAGCCTGACGAGGCGCTGCTAAAGGCAGGTTCGCTTGTTTTTAAGCCTACTCAGGGACCGGTGGATCTGCACGACTATGCTCAATGGTGGGTCTGGACGACGGGCGCCAACTGGAGGCAACCCGAAGGGCCCGGGAGCAGCATTCAGGACAAGATGGACCATCCCGTGGTGCACATTGCCTGGGAAGATGCGCAGGCCTATGCGAAATGGGCGGGCAAAAGACTCCCCACGGAAGCCGAGTTTGAATGGGCAGCGCTGGGCGGCCAGGAAGATGCGGTTTATCCATGGGGCAACACGCCTCCGGAAGAGGCTACAGACAAGGCGAACTTCTGGCAGGGCGCTTTTCCGTATTTGGACACTGAAGAAGATGGATACGGCAGCACGGCGCCGGTGAAATCTTTTCCTCCGAATGGTTATGGCCTGTACGAAATCGCCGGTAATGTATGGGAATGGTGCCAGGACAAATACCACCACCAGGCTTATCAGCTGACACGCACGCAGAAGCTGATCAAAAACCCGGAAGGTCCGGACCAATCCTTCGATCCCGCCGAGCCGAACATGCTCAAACGGGTGATCCGGGGCGGCTCCTTCTTGTGTAATGACAGTTATTGTAGTGGATACCGGGTGGCGCGCAGGATGCGCTCGAGTGAGGATTCGGGTTTTAATCATACGGGGTTTCGGTGTGTGCGTGAGGTGGAGAGGGAATAAAAAAGAGACTGTCTTAAAAGGCCCATGACCTTTTAAGACAGCCTCTTTTTTTATTTCTCTTATATCTCCAACTGAAAATTAATCTCCATCTTGACCTTTGAAGCTACGGCCGCCCCATTCTTCTTAGCAGGCGTCCATTTAGGCATGTTTTCCACAAATCTCAAAGCAGCGCGATCACAGGCTTCATCCATGCCCTGTTCTACCCTTGCACGGTAAATGCTCCCATCAGATAACACAAAAAATGAAACGGTTACAACGCCCTCCAAAGCCTTTTCCCGCGCGCAGCGTGGATAGACCAGGTTGTTCTTGATATAAGCCGACAAATCCTGATCCGCGCAGGTAAATTGGGCGGTAGTAGTTGTTTCTTTTTCCAGCTTTTTATCGTTGTCGTTATTAGCTTGTGCAGTGAAAGCGAAGAAAAAGCTCAGGCGATGATTAAAATGTTTTGTGTTTTCATGACTCGTTAATTTTTAGATTTTAAGGAATTTTGTTCTTTGCTTAACAATGAATACAATACAAAGTTGCGCCCTTTTTAATATTCGTGAATCATTTATTGTACCAATATTGTTCAATATTGTTTCATGTGGCGAAAAACAAAAAACACGCTATCAAAAATTAAGGGATGGTTCATGTTCCTTATATTTGTTTGAGATTAATTACGCGCCAGGATAAAATTAACTTTACAAACACCATCCCATGCTCTCTCAGGAAAAATTAAAGATCTATCAGGACGACACCCTACTTTTGCTGGAATACAAGTGGTTTAGTCCCATTGCCCTTTTCATGGTTTTCTTCTGTGTGGTATGGTTTGCCTTCCTGGCCTTTTGGTACGGCATGGCGGCGAGCTCCGGAGCACCCTGGATCTTTTTTGTATTTCCACTGATCCACGTCAGCGTGGGGGTTGGCCTGGCCTATTACGCCTTGTGCCTGCTGTTTAATAAAACCAAGATCATCGTCAACTACAACCAGCTCAACGTGCTGCATTATCCCATCCCCTGGTGGAGAGGGAACAGAAAAATGAATGCCGATGATCTCACCCAGGTTTATGTTAAAGAAAAGGTTAAAAGCGGAAAGAATAATAGTAAAACCTATACCTACACCATCCGCGCCTTGCTCAAAAATGGGGAAGACATTGAGCTCGCCGCCATCGGCGGATTAGAAAGCCATGACGCTAAAAGCATTGAAAGCTACCTCGAACAATACCTCGGCATAGATGATGCACCGGTAAAAGGGGAATTCGGAGAAGTCAAAACAGCCAAAGGCATTCAACTCCCCAGGGGAACAAGGCGAAGTACGCTCCCCGGAGCTGCCGGACGGGTATACAGCCTGTCCGCAGGAGACGACGTATTTTTTAATAACAACAGCTTCGAGCTTGGCCATTTGACACAGTATGACTGGCACAACGGGCAATCCGACAAGCTGTTGCAATTGCTGCCGGCAAAAGGAAAGGATATCCTCATTTTTCTCCAAAAAAATAATGCCCTTGTAGAGCCCTTTGTGGAGGATTTGCTGGACTTGCAGGAGAGCCACGGCCTTTCTTTTTCCCCATCAGATCCGCCGACAGCCTTTTCCCTGCATGGTCAGCACTATATACTGAAAAGCAAGGCCACGGGGCAAGCTTTTCTAACGGGAGTCACCCAACCAGTAGCCGTCAGCCAGTGGCTCTACCAATCCGCTGACGACCAGTCCCACGTCCGGGTCGTAGCCAACAAGGACATGATCAGTTATTATTTCGGCCAGAAAACAGCGCTCTCGGCCTTTGAAGACCCGGCGGAAGAACTACTTGACCTCCCGGAACTGGATCGCGATAAGCTCCCTGATTGGGAAGACGAAGAATTAGTTTAAAATGACAAATTCCGTTCTCCGGTTTTGGCTGCGCCCTTGCGGGTCATCATTCGAGGCTACCGGCCGGGATTCGCCAAAACCTTTGTAGGCAAGCCGACGCTCTGGTATGCCTTTCTCTATCAAATAGTCGTGAACCGCTTTAGCGCGGTCTTCTGAAAGTTGCTGATTGTCGGCTTCAGATCCCACATTATCCGTATGCCCGTTAATCTGAATGCGCATTCTGGGATATTCCTGTAATAACTGAAACAGCCGGTCGAGCTCTTGCCGGGAACTTTCCAGCAATTGAGCCGAGCCCGTTTCAAAAAAGACATTTTTGAGAACGATGGGGTCGCTTTCTATGGCAGGCGCCTGTTCATCCGGGTCAGAAGGAGTTTCCGGAATGGGCATGAGGGCTACTTCTATGAGGAAGGGGTCTTCTTTTTTCAGCCCCTCTTTCAGGGCGAAATTTTCAGAATAAAAAGCGTACCCCTTTTTTTCCACGCTCAAAGCATAGTCGGTCCCCGACGGCAAGCAGATGAGAAAGCTACCCTTACTATCGGTGTAGGTATTGGCAAAAAGCCGCCCGCTATCTAGTTCGGTCACTAAAACCTCGGCACTTAGCGGCGCTCCGCTGATTTTATCGGTTACGAGGGCTTTTACGTAAGTCACCGGCTCAGGGCGGATGGACGCCGGTAGTTCGAAGGTATAAAGGTCATTGTTTGTGCGACCTTCTTCTAACTGATCACTTGTGAAATAAGCCTGTTTGCCGTCCAGGCTGATGGAAATAGCCCCCTCATTGGCGTCGGTATTGATGGGATAGCCCAGGTTTTGAGGTTCCTGCCATTGGCCCTGTTTGTTTTTTCTGGCGAGAAAAAGATCGGAGCCACCCATTCCGGGGTGGCCGTCGGACATAAAATAAAGGCTTATGCCATCCGGGTGGATGAAGGGCGCCTGGTCGTTACCGGAGGTATTGATGGGAGGGCCGAGGTTGAGGGGATCGCTCCATTGTCCATTTTGTTGCCGGCTGCTGTACCAGATATCTCTGCCTCCCAGACCACCTGCCCGATCGGAAGCAAAGAACAATAACCTGCCGTTTGAAGATAGTCCGGGTTGGGATTCCCAGGAAGGCGAATTAATGGTCGGGCCCATATTCCGGGGAGGAGTCCAGCGGCCGTTGATGTTTTCTGAGATGTAGAGGTCACAGCTGCCGAAATCACCTCTTCGGTTGCAGGCGGTGAAGACGATGGTCTGGCCGTCAGCAGAGATGCTCTGGGCGCCTTCATTCATTGGGGTATTAATGCCCTCGATAGGCTGTCCGGCCTGCCAGCTCCCATTTTCTTTACGGCTGAAGTAGAGGTCTTCCTGTCGGTTGATCCTGCGGGTATAGATCAAAAGATCGCCATCGGCGGTAGGGACGGGGAGCGTTTCATCTGCTGTGGGCGTGTTGATGGCCGAACTCAGCGGGCGCGGATCAAAAGGTACGGGCTCCTGAACGGCTTTAGCAGCGAAAGTAGCGTTCTTCAGGAATTGCTCCGCTTCTGCCTTCAGGGATGCCTGGCGAATATCTCCTTGCAGGAAGCGCTCCATATTTTGAGCTGAAGCTTCAAACTTTTTCATCTTCCACTGGGTGACGCCCAATTGAAACCAAACAAAATTGTCGTAATCCGGCGCCAGGTCAAGCGCTTGTCGAAATCCCTGTTCGGCAGGCTGATAATCCTTCTGATCAAACTGGATAGAAGCTTTCAGTAGAAGAGCGTTGAGGTAGTCAGGTTGATCCTCCAATGCTTTTTCAAGTGCCTTGAGGGCTTTAGAAAAATCCCGGGCATTAGCAGCCTGGCGGGCTATGGAAAATTGTTTTGCGGCTTTTTTCCCTGCCGTTTTAGTGGTTGTATAATTCTGGGAAAAACAAGAGAGAGAAAACAACAATAAAGGCAACGTGAGAAAAAGAGGGGTGATTATTTTAATTTGCATATTGAGTACGGTTAATCTTACCTTACTAACGTATTCTTCCTGCAAATCATATATAAGGAGCAATATTGTGACTTTGTGAGGTTGTGAAAAAGCCCGTTGCTCCTCCCGCTATCCTGTGGCAGGCAGGCAATCCTGTAAGGTCGGCCCTCAAGAGGATTGCACAGCCTGTATAAGGACAATTACGCCATTTCCTCCAACATTTGAGCCGCTTGTTTGGAGCCCCGATCGGCTGCTGCTCTAAGATCTTTCTCGAAACCAGATTTGCCGGCTTCTTTCAGTGCTTTTCCCCGAAAGTAGAGCTCCTCAGCTACGAGCTTTTCTTCCTGATCTTCGAATTTGATCGCTTCATCGAGCGCCTTAACGGCATCGTCATACTGGCCGGATGCCAATAAGGCCTTGCCATAGTTGAAGAAAGCCTTTCCTTTGTACTTGTAGTTGGGGTCGTCCTTTTCGAATTCACGCTTGGTATAAAACTTCAATTCATAGATCGCGCGATCGAAATCATCGATAGCCAGATGGCATTCCGACTTGATCCTTCTCGACTTCCAGTAAATGGGCTGGAGAGGGATGGATTTCTTAATGGCGAGATCCAGGTCTTTAATGGCAGCCTGATAATCTTCCTTAACGATGTGCACCAGTGCACGACCAAGGTAGGCGGCCGCAAAATTGGGGTTGATATCGATACACTTCGAGAAGTCGTAAATGGCGTCTTGAAAATTGTTGAGCAGGTAGTTGACATAGCCCCTGCGCTCGTAAGCCAGTCCGTGGCGTTCGAATTTACTGATGGCTGTGCTCAGCGCTTCCATGGCTTCCGTCTCGCGGCCTTTTTCAGAGATTAGCTCCCGCCCTTTGATAAAAGATTGAACAGCAGCCTTATCACTAACAGGCTCAACCTGCTCTTGCTTCAATACCGTTCCGTTATCCACCATCCAGGCGCTCATACTCCCTGCAACGGCGTACTGAGCAATAAAATTCAGCAGATTGATGGTATTTCGCCAGCTCTTATCATTCCCTTTTGTAATGAGCCTTGGAATATGCAAAGAGAAGCCTTCCTCGTTCAAAAACTCCTCAAGCTTGATGAGAACATCTGACTTGTAATAATTTTCTATACGATGTTCGCACATCTGCACCAAACGATCGAAGCTCCGTTTGGTTCCAAACTCGAAATTGCCCGAAAATATAGTTTTAAATTCCATTTTACTTAGCTTTTTCCCATGTGTTATTATAAGCGCTTGATTGTCAAACTTAAACCCAATAAAATACAACAAATATTACACATCTACATATCAAAGGCTTTCTATTTGATACGGATGGTAAAATCCCTTTGTTACATCTATGCTGATGAGGTAACAACAGGATACATTTGCCGATGGCAATTCAAAGAATATTTCTAAGCGGTTTCGCAAGCAACAGTTATGCCCCCCTCTTCAAATGCACCAAGGGTTTCGGAGCTCGTATTTTAAGGGCGCTCAATGATTTAGAATCGTTGGATTTTCGATTGAGGTGGAAAGACTAGCTTTCCCTATTTGCAAAAAAAACTGGACTGACAGAGGATTCCATCATCCATTTTTTTGATGTGACAACACGATTTTATTGTAGCGACCGGAATACAAAGATCCTGCTTTTTTTATTAAAAAACAAATTTGATGCAGACTTAATTTAAATTTTATTTTTTCTTAAGTATGAGCCAGGAAAAAGTTAACTAAACTATCCAATCTCTTCAGCAGAGCACATTTTTTATTTTGCAGTAAAAGCGGATCGCAAAAAAAATCAAATGCATAATGTTAGAAAACCCAAGGACATTTTTTATTCTTGCAGCCAAACCTTACAACCCTCCGTACAATTTTTACAGATGTCAATATTTTCCCTGCCTCCGACGAGGCGCTTTCGGAACAAGTGATAAGCTTTCCCGTTCCAAATCTCCCTGAAAGGTTTCTTTTTCAAATCTCCCAACTGGTGTTGGGCATCTTTATCAAAACAACAAGGCACGACCAGGCCGTCCCAGGTAATTACGCAAGCGTGCCACAATTTCCAGCAATGATTGAGCAATCTGTTCTTTAGCCGGTACGTTCCGTCTTCCTGTGGAGCATACCGGGCATATTTGCTGATGGTGGGGATCAGCGGATGTCCGTTCTTATAATCATAGATCTGCGCGGTCTTGAATTTGACCTCGTCAACACCGATTTCCCTTGCCAATTGTTTGACTTCGTCTATTTGATGTTCATTAGGCCGTACTACCAGAAACTGAAAGATGATGTGTGGGTGCCTGGCCCTTAGCTGTTTTTTCCATTTCACCACATTCCGGGCGCCTTGAAGAACCACCTCCAGACGACCTTCCTTGCGATACTGCTCATAAACTTCCTGCGTCGTCCCGTCCACGGAAATGATCAACCGGTTTAAGCCGGACTCAATGGTCTTCCGGGCATTTTCATCGTTTAAAAAATGTCCGTTAGTGGAGGTGATGGTGTATATGCCTTTCTGGTGAGCGTATTTTACCATGGCTAAAAACTGGGGATTGATGTAGGGTTCTCCCTGAAAGTAAAAAATGAGGTAAAGCAGCTTGTCATGAACCTCATCGATCACTTTTGTAAAAAAGTCCTTTTTTAAATTTCCGGTATTCCGGGAAAATGCCCTGAGCCCGCTCGGACACTCCGGGCATCGTAGATTGCAGGCAGTAGTAGGTTCTATAGAAATGGAGAAAGGCTTTCCCCACTGGATCGGCCGTTTGAAACTGCGTGTTAGGTAATAGGAACACAATACCAAGAAGATGTTCCATACTTTTCTCAGGCTTAATTTGGACAACAGTAGCAGAAGATCATTGGTGTAAATTCGCATATAATAGCTTCTCTTAAATTTATCGCTTTGTAAGCAGCCCTGGTCCTTAGTTGCGGCGATATTCAAACTTAACGGGTTCATCGATCTTAATGACCTTTATTTCGGTACGCCGGTTATAGGCGTGTTGTTCTTCGCTACAATCCATGCCATCGACACAGTCATTCCTAAGGCGGGATTCCCCGTAGCCAAAAGTTTTAATGCGATCTCCAGACACGCCGCGCTGGATCAGGAAGTTTTTCGCCGATTCCGCCCTTCTCAGAGAAAGCTGCATATTAAAATCCGCTTCTCCGCGGCTGTCGGTATAGGCGCCCAACTCGATCATCATGCTGGGAAACTTCTTCATCATCTCAGCGATCAGCTCAAGGTCTCTGGCCGCACCCCGGCGAATCGCCGACTTTCCAAAATCATAATAGATATCGTTCAGGATGATCACAGAACCTTCTTTTAGGGGTTTGCGCACTACTTCGGACGACATAGGCTCCAGGGTGATCTTTGCATTCATAGACCGGATATTTCTCAGCTGGGTAGTAGATATTCGGCTCTGGCCGCTCTTGTAGCCGTCTTTAAGACCGATTAGTATAAAACTGGAGCCGAGTTCCAGACAAGCCACGAATTTACCTTCCATATTGGAAGAAACGATCTGCTCTTCTCCTGTCTGCTCATTCACTACCCTAATGGTTGCATTAGGTATCTCTTTGTCAAAGCCTCTGCTCATGACCGTCCCGTTGATGGTCAGGCAATTGATCTGTTCGAGTTCGACCTGTATGGTATCTGCAGGCGGCCCAGCGTAATCGACCCTTTTTTCTTCAGCTTTATAGCCGGGTTTTGAAATTACGAGCGTATAACTTTTGTTTTCTTCCAGGTAGATCCTCGCCAGTCCGTTTCCGCCGGTCACGGCATCGGGGTTCCTGATCGTCGCCTCCTCTTTGCGATATCTTCTCATGGTGTATTCATTGGGGTTATCCAGCGAAGGGACGAGGCGGGTCTCGTATACGCTCGTATCCGAAAGTGGCTTTCCGGTTTCATCATTCTCGACGATCCTAATGGATACATCGGCCGCCTCTCTGCCGGTGTTGGTGTCGACCACTCTAACAAGGATTCCTTTATCTTCTTCTGTATCCGGCAGGTCCACATCGCCCAGAACAGGCATTTCACCGGAATTCCCTTCTACTGTTGTATTCTTTGCAACAGTAACCGGGTCAGCAATAGGAGGAACGTCAGGCGCATCAGGAGAGGCCACTAAAGGCGGCTCTTCTTTGTTTTCCTGCTCAGCGATGATTTGTTCGTCTGCCTCAGCACGCTCTTTCTCTATTAATCTGACATTGATAAAGTCGGTAGCCAGTTCAAAGAAATAAATGTCATCTTTGCCGTATCCGCCTTTGCGATTAGAAGAAAGATAACCTTTTCGGCCTTTTTCATCCAGTATTAAGCCAAAATCATCCTCCCCAGAATTAAAAGGCTCTCCGAGGTTGGCTACTTTCCATTCCGACTGGTTCAGATCAACCATAAACAGATCAAGGCCTCCGGCCCCTTCGAAACCGTCGGAAGCAAAGAAAAGCACCCCGGAATCGTGAATAAAAGGGAACATTTCGTTTTTATTGGTATTGACCCCCTCCAGATTGATCGGGTTGGACCATTTTCCATTGTCATAATTCACGAACCAGATGTCCAGGCCACCAAAGCCACCCGGCATATCGGAAATGAAATACATTCTTGTTCCATCTTTCGTAAGGGTAGGGTGCATGCAGCTGTAGTTGTCGTCATTGAACGGCAGTTCAGTAACATTTTCCCAATCCCAATATCCACGGGTGGCTTCATAAATTTTCATCACCACCTTCCCATCGCCATTGGCGCGGCTGACGCCATTTTCTGAATTATTCCGTGTCAGGTAAATCTTATTGAGATCTTCAGGAAAAGCGACAGGCCCTTCATGCCACATGGAGTTTAGTTCCACTGAAAAAGACTGTGGCCTGGTAGGTGCTCCGTTAGGTGAAAACTCTGAATAATAGAGCTCAAAAAAAGTCTCCCCGCTGTTTTGATCTATACGTCCGAACTTTTTCCTGGAAGACACAAAAACCAAGCCATTTCTATAAAAAGCAGGAGCAAACTCCAGGGCTTCCGTATTAATCTCCTCCGCATTCCTAAGCTCCACCGATCGCATCTCTTCATCAATATCATACAGCGGAGGTGGTGGAGTAGTTTGGGCAGTAAGCTTCGGGTGGAGTCCTGTAAAAATTAACAACCATGCAAAAACGGCAATTCCCTTCCTTCCCGCTCTTCCATAACCACGCTTGTTAAGCAGCACATAAAATCTACCTTCAGCTTGCTCTTGCTCACTCGCTCTAAATTGCTTTGGATGACACATAATTGAATACGTTTTTTTGCGGAACTAATTTGGACTCAGCAGTTGAAACAGGATATGCGATCTGCCGACAGCGACAAAACCACCTGTCTTTACTTATGCATTTCCTTTGTAAGACGTACTGGATCGGACAGGTCACATTGCAAATATATTAAAAATAAAAATGTTTAATCGTTAATAAAGTCCTCTTCCGGATTTCTGCCGTCAATAAATTGCTCTCCTTTGGAAGGTTTTTGACCCAGGCGGTAAGTAAAGACACCTTCCAGAGTACCGCTGTTATAGCGCCTCAAATCTGAAAGTGTAAAGTCATAACCGATGCCGAAGCTCATTTTTTCGGTAAAATCCATAGAGAGGAACAGCGCCACCGATTCGCCGATGCTGCTTTCCTTGGATCCTCCCAGCCGATAAGACAAGCCTGCTGATATCTTATCCTTGAAAATGGCGGTAAGGCTGACATCTGCATCAAAGGGCGCACCGGCCACCTGTTTGATCAGGACTTGCGGGAACCACTGAATGTTATCCGGCTCACCAAATTTGACGCCTCCCATGATGTAAATATGCGTAATTTCTTTAGAGACGATACTGATCTCTTCTGAGAAGTCAAAGCTATTTTGCAGCAGACGGGGAGCCGAAATGCCGACATACACATTATCGGAATCGTAGTAAAAGCCAACGCCAAAATTAGGCAGGTACTTGCTTTGTATGCCTCCCGGCAAGGCCCCATCAACAGCAGCCGATTGGATAGGCTCCAGCTTGTTAAAGTTAATGCGCAGCAAACGCACCGTTCCCATGATGCCCATTCCCAGGCGCCCGCGGGCAAAGTCGACGTGATAGGCATAAGAAAATTCGCTGGTATACTCCTCCGTAGGGCCGATGGTAAACCGGCGAAGCGTCAATCCGGCGCCGGCGCTTTGAGCAGAACCGAAAGGCGTATTGAACGTCAGTATTTGATTCTGGGGCGCCCCCTCAAAACCCAGCCACTGGCTTCGAACAAGCGCAGAAAAGGAAGGCACCTGGTCCAGGCCCGCATAAGCGGGGTTATAACCAAGCTTAAAAGCCATAAACTGGGTAAACTGTGATTCCTGCTGCGCCTGCAGGGCGGAGAAACCAACCAGAAATGCGATAAACAGTACAATAGGTTTCATTGAATGATTATTTTGTTACAGGGTTACATTCCTCTGGGCAGACTGATGAGCTCCTGTTTTCACTCCCATCATCGATAGATATACAAGTATCCTTTCAGCGGCTCGAGCAGTCCTCCAAATTCTACAATGTAAAAATAAGTGCCCGCCGGTAGGTCATCCCCGTTGAATGTTCCTCTCCAATTATTTTGATAAGGTATCGGAGACCGATAAACTTCGTCACCCCATTGATTAAAAATAAATACCCGACTGGCAGGAAAGTTATTGCCATCCAACAAACAGGGTATTACAAAAGCATCATTAACCCCGTCATTGTTGGGGGTGATCACGCTGGGAGCGATACATTCGGCATCATTGCCAACCTGTATGCGTACGTTCGCCTGTGAACACTCACAACTGCCCGCACACAATTGATAAACGAACTCGTCCATCCCAACAAAATTGGCGTTCGGGCGATACACGAACAAGCCATTCCCCAAATTTTCCACCACTCCGTTAGCAGGTGGCGTAATAACGATAGCCTGCCCATTCTGAGCAGCTGCATCATTCAGCAATACATTGATCTGCACCAGCTGATCAAAGCCGGTGGAAGCCGTATCACTAACCGCTAAAGGATTGCGCTGGTAAGTGATGATTACGGTATCCCTGGACTGATCCCCGCAGAAGCCCTCATCCAACTCCCAAATGAAAAGGTTGTCTCCTTCCTGAAGGTTTCTGACATTTGAAGTGGGATCGCCCGGATTCAAAATCTCAACAGCTTGCTCAGGGTTGAGCAACCTCCATCTGCCGGAGCTTCCTTCGGAAGGTATTTCAGCCATCAATTGTGCAATGCCCTCATCATTACAAACAACCTGATCAAAGCCTGCAAAGCTCGCGGGGTCGCTGACATTGATCAACACCTTATCAGAAGAGGCGCCACAGCCACTTTCGATGGTCCAGGTAAATTCGTATATGTTGCCGGACTGGAGCCCCCTTATCTGTGTTTGGGGATCTATAGGATCTACTATCTCAACTCCCAGGCGGCTCTGTACATCAGGCTGAGACCACCTGCCGTTTTGTTCCTGTGATTGAGTGGCGTTGAGCCGGGTGCTGTTACTGCCGCAAAGCCGCTGGTCTTCACCTGCTATGGCAAGCTCCCTTACATCAATGGTATAGCTGACGTCATCAGAATCATAATTTCTGCAGGCACCATTGGAAAGCGTCCATCGGAAAGTATACGCCCGCCCTCCTGCCAGACCGCTCACCGAACTAGCCGGATTCATCGGATCGATTATTTCTACACCTTCCGCATCCTCCGTCACCAGCGTCCAGGCCCCTGTTCCAAGAGAGGGTTGCTCTGCATTCAATCGAAGAAGCTCGCCCTCGCAAGCCACACCATTCTCTCCTGCAAAAGCATTGATGAATGGGATGGTGTTAAATGCTACTTCCGCCGGCTCTGAAAAGGGCGAAGCACACCCCCCTAACCTGGCGCGCACCCTGAATTCGTATATATTCTCCCGGTAGCGGGAAAAGTCGGACAAGTTGTAATTCAAACTACTCGTCTCCAGAGTCCTGCCAAAAGGATCCTCCCAAATATAAGTGGCGCCTTCCGTACTGCTGGAAGGCTCAACAGACAAACTGAGCAGGCTGCCCTCTTCACTGATGCAAATCGCTTCATCACCGGTGATGACCGGAACGGCGGGCCCTTCTTCAACTTCAACAACCGTCGACACTTCCTCCGAACGGCATCCGTTGAGCGTAACCGTCAGGCGATAAACCCCTGCATTTTCCACCGGATCGGCATCAGGGATCGTCGGATTGGAAAGGGAAGAAGTAAAGCCCGGCCCAGACCAATTGTACACGGCGCCGGCAATGGGTGTCGCAGACAACCTGATAGACGCACCGCTGCAAACCGGACTATTGCTGCTTACCGTTACTTCAGGCGGGGCCGAAAGCGAGATGGTCACACTACCCGAAGGCCTGGAGTCACATCCATCCACCGATACATAAACGGAATACACTCCCTCATCAATGGGCCTGGCGGCGTTTATGGTCAAAGATGGCGTTTGTGTAGTCACTATCCCGCTTGGCGTATTCCAGTTGTAAAGCACCTCGCCACCGGAAAAGGGATTCGTTTCCAGGGTGAATCGGGTCCCTCTGCAAATAGGTAGTGGCGTAAACTGAGACAAAACAGGAGTATTCGGCGGGGTCGGAGGATCAGAGACATTGACCTGCGTGACCCGGGCATCGGAGGCACAGCCCTTTTCATTGGTTACCACCAATCGATAACTGCCGTTGTCAGCAGAGGTCGCCCTAGGAATGACGGCGGTGCTATCCAAACTCTCGAAATTATTAGGCCCTGTCCAAAGGTATTCATAATTCCCTCCGGGAGGGAAAATCGAAGCCGCCAGCTGAATGTCGGTTGGACCATTGATACAATCCGCGCCGTTATTACTGATGGCTGTAATCCGAGGTTTCTCGGCCACTATGATCTCAATACTGGTGGTATCCGTACATCCCGCTTCCGTGGTAACGCTCAACCGGAAAACGCCTTCCCTGTTTACAGCAATGTTTTCGATCACAGGATCCTGCAACCCGGAAGAATAACCGCCGGGGCCACTCCATTGATACGTTGCATTTACCAGGTCAGGGGCTCCAAACAGGCGAAGCGTATTGCCCTCACAAATCTCTTCCTCATTAACTGTTATCTGTGCATTAGGAACCTGATTGACGCCTACCACCGTCGGGTTAGAGGGCTCAGAGGCACATCCGGCCCTTGAGACCACCAATCGCCAAATGCCGTTATACCGGTTTTGAGCCTCTGGAAATATCAGATCGGGATCTCCTCTAAACTCAGACCGGTCGGGGGCAATAAAGGTATAGGTAAAGGCTTGATTTTGCTCAATAGGACTAAGGCGTAGCTCTTCGCCGTTACAGACCGGGGCATTGGTGGAGAATTCCGGCTTGCCGGGACGAGCCAGGATTACTACCTCTATATTTTCTCTTGGCGATGGGCAGCCGTTGCGAAAGACTCTAAGCCCATAACTTCCCTGGGCTTCCGGTCCGGCCTCCGTGATCAGCGGATCCCTGAGGTTAGAAGCGAAGCCGTTCGGTCCTGTCCACTCATAAGTAATGCCTTCTCCGAAAGCCTGTGACGCCAGCCTGATGTCTTCACCTTCGCATTCTGTGATCAGCGTCTGCTCGGCCAACGGCAGAGGTACCTGGCTGGTGCGAATGCTGATCGGGGCCGAGGCCTTGGATAAGCAGCCATCAACCTCTATTTCTAAATAGTATTCTTCAGTCCCTGCGTCATGAGGACCGTTTAAGGTCAACACAGGCGTGGAGGTAGTCCGGATAAGCTCGCCTGACCCCATCTGCCCTCTGTACCAACGGTATTCAACAGAAGTACCTGAAGGCGCTATATTCGATCTCAAAACGATATTATCCGTTACACACAGATCGCTTTGCCCGGCAATTTCCGGCGTCAGAGGCAAATCTTCAATGGCCACTTCTACAACCCCTCTCGAACTACAGCCGGTAATGCCCGTGATCTCCACCGTGTAGGAGCCTGCATTATCGGCATCAACATTCGGAATGACAGGATTTTCCAGATTGGACGTAAACCCGTTGGGGCCTGTCCACTCGTAAGAGAAAACAATGCCGCCTTGAGCGGGAGGAGGATTCGAAAATAAGAACAATGTGTCACTGCCGCATAAGCCCGAATTGGCGGCCGGCGCCGGCTCGAGATTTTCTACCCGAACCAGGGTCGAACAAGAGGATTCATTGCCCGCGGAATCCCTGACCAGAAGGGTTACCTCCGGCGTTTGGCCTATATCCTGACAATTGAAAGTATTAGGTGTCAGTATCATTTCGACAATACCGCAATTATCAAAGCTTCCTGCATCTACGCCAGTGGGGTTGACGGTTTGTTCGTCAAGTCCGGAAGGGTTAATAAATAAAGTAGTCGGCTGGCATATCGCTACCGGCGCCTGCCGATCCTCGACCGTTATGGTAAACCTGCATTCGCCCACATTTCCATTGACATCCCTTAACTGATAGAAAACATCAGTAACTCCCACGTTAAAATCGTAGCGGGGCTCCATCATAGGCATTTCCATAGAAGTCAGCGGAATTTGTGTGGCTCCCTGGGTAAAAAAGTCCGGTTTTAGCTGCCCATACCGAAGTGTGGCAAAAAGAAAAGATACGCTATCCACATCCCCGTCTTGTAAGACTATCCCGGGGTCACAGGGATTGATCCCATCTCCCTTTATTCCCGGAGGCACCGTAATATCACTAACTTCGACTTCAAAGCTCACCATGCCGTCTGCCGCCCATAGGTTAAAAGTGTCTGCCGGAAAATGGAGCAGTAACGCTCCTTCAGCAGCACAAGTAGCGTCCCCAAGATTGGTCCTTCCGACGAAGCGACCATTTTCGTCATAAATTCTTATAAAAGCCCCGACATCATCAAAGTTACCTTTAAAGTTCAATCTGAGGTCGACCTCCCCTATGGCATTGGGAGAAACTCCTTCAAACTGGAACGTTCGGCTGTCAGCTATAAAGTCATCCAGATTGGCGTCCTTGGAAAAGGTCAGGTAAGCACTTGCCGTATCCGCAGGCAAAGTTCGTTCGAACTGTCCGATCACACTGCAATTGTCGCGCGCTCCAAGTGGCAAAGGCAACAGCAAACTGGCGCTGCAAGTGTCCTGATCAGCCGCTACTATAATATCGGCAGGACAATCGATAACCGGCGGGATATCGTCGATCACATTTACCACATAGGTGCAACTATCCATATTACCTACGCAGTCGGTAACAAAGTACCGGATCTCATTGAAGCCCAGCTCCAGGCGTAAAGTATCTCTTCTTGATGCTCCGGTCAGAATAGTGTCGCCCCCGTTCAGCTGATATTCTACCCGAATACCTTCTGTAGACCGTGCTTCAAAGGATAAGCCAGCCGCTACAATACCCGGGGGGTCGCACAGCGCATTGATGGCGTCACGACCATCCAGATCTTCCGGAACGTTGGGGTCCAGAACGATGGTGATCACCCCATCTATACCCCAGCTTCTGATCTGATCCACCGTTAGCTCAATAGTCGTCACGGAAGAATCGCATTGGGCAGGCGTGTTGCTGGTTCTTCCCAGAAAAGTATTGCCTTCCCCAAATACAGAAAAGAACTCCGTCAGCTGTTCGCCGTCTATACCATTCAGGGAAATGGTAAGGGTACCTCCTTGTTCTATATTTAAAGGAGTAGGCACTTCCAGGTTCAGGATCACCGGATCAACGGGAACATCTCCTGCCAGTCCCTGAGAAGTATCATAGGTTAAAAAGGCTTCATCCGTTGCGTTGATAATGGCCCTGTTTAAAAAGCAATTCTCGTCAATGGCGGGTGGATAAAGTATGTAATTGGCCAGGCACTCGGTGGAATCTGCTGAGACCACCAGGGTGTCGGGCTGGCAATATACAATTCGGGGCGCGATCGTGTCCAACACGGTAAAGGAAGCTGTGGTAGTATCCACATTATTACATTCGTCTCTAAGGATAAAATCCACGGTTAACGCCCGGAAGACCTGGGAAGAATCCGAACGGTCACACTGTTGAGGGGGCAAAACGGTAACGGTATCGCCTGTAGCCGTTTCTCTTAAGGACCAGAAAAGGTTTTCTTCCGTTGAGAAATTATCTTCACCGACTGCCCCGCCGAAGGAGGATATCCAGCGCTCAAACAAACTGTCTACCTCTACTTCTCCTGCACAATAAATGATCGTATCCCTGGCGGTTTGGAGAAAAACGGGAGGCACCGTATCCTTAACAATAATGGTTTGGGTAAGTGTATCCGAACGGTTCCCACAGACATCCTCCAGCGCCCAGGTTCGCAAAATGGTTCGATCGCAAGGCTCTCCGAATTCAGTAATAGCGTTCAATATGGTGTCGATGGGGCTGCTACAGTTTTCAGTTACATTAAAAATATCTTCCTGCTGTACAGCGATCAGGGCATCTCTGTCGGCGATAACCGTATCCGCAGGAATTTCAAAAACCGGCGCAACGGTATCTCTTACCGTAATGGTCTGCACAGCCATGGTGGTCCGGTTACAACCGTCCCGGGCGGTAATGGTTCGGGTGATGGTAAACTGGTTTTCGCAGACACTGTCAGACACTACTTCTGTTATGGTGATGAGCGGATTAGGATCGCAAAGGTCGATGATCTGAGGCTGCGGCAGCTGATCCAGTTCTTCGGCGCAGCTGATGAGGGTATCCTGGAACGGCAGCAGGATCTGCGGCGGCTCTTTTTTAATGATAAACTGCTGGACTACACTGTCCTGATTCCCGCAAAAATCTGTAGTGAGCCATACTCTTTTGATCTCTTCTTCAAAGGGGCAGCTCAAGTCTTTTTCACGCTGTTCTTTAAAAGTAACATTGAGCACATCAACAATGGCCGTATCGGGAAGGGTCGGATGGTTTTCGACCAAATAAGAAGTATCTATGCCGATCACGTTATTGAGAGTAGGCGGCACCTCGTCCAGGCAAGTCAACTCAATAATGGTGTCGGTGACGCCGACCAGGGAAGGGGGAATGGTATCGATGGTGGTCAGTGACGCCGTCCATTCTACTTCATTATTACATTGATCACGCACGATATAGGTAACGGAGCGAGTTTCGCAACGCCCCAGGAAGTTATTAGCAAGCGGGGCGGTCGTATTCGGGTCTTTAATGTTCCCGCAATTATCCGCTGTACTGAAAACCAGCTGAAACTTAAAAGTAGATGCCCAGGTATCGAAGCGATATTCCGGGTTCAGGCGTATGCGGGAAGAGATGGTATCCGTCACTTCCGAAAGGCCTATGGCAGGCGGGATGGTATCCTTTACGATGATCACCTGGTCGATCCGCGTTTCCAGTACATCAAGGGTGTCGGTGGCGATCCAGGATCTGATGAGGGTATCCCCCATACAGATATCCAGGCTGGAAGTATCCTTGCTAAAAACAGGGCTGATGGAAAGTGGAAAGGCAGGGTCGTTATCGTCCGTTGCCTGCAGTTTTTGATCAAAAACAAATCCATTCAGACAATTTAGAAATAAAGTATCTGCTGCGGGAGGATTTGTAAAAACGGGGGGATTGACCGTCTCAGCCTTCTCTTTGAAGGCGGGGTATGCCTTTCGCCAGTTACACATTTCTATTTCAGCAGCCTGTGCCGGCTGGGGCATTCCTGCAAAAAAAGAAAGCAGGCAGGCATATGAAATCAATTTATGGTAAGGTAAATATTTCCTCATCATACATTTACCAGGTTTGCTCGCGTTTAAAAAAGGGTGAAGGGCGTAGTTCAGGACGACTACCGTTTGGGAGTGGATAAAGACAAGCGCCATAACAAAAAGCAGGCTTGTCTCGGACAAGTATGTTTTTTCTATAGTTCATGGGACACCGGTTTTGGGTTTACAACTGTGCGCAATTGCATAAGTTGAGCTTGCAAATTATTAAAATCTATAGATTAATGCTAAACCCTCAGTCGTTTTTAATCGCCTGACGCATTGTCTATATGGATGTTTTACTCCTTTTCGCCTGGCTTTGTTTCACGATTGTCCTCCTCTTCTTCCATTTCCTGTTTTTCTTCCAACTCTTTGAGTTTTTTGTCTTCCACTTTTTCGTCCAGGAATTCATTCAGTTTGTCTACTTCAAAACTGGAAGTGATTTCCCCGAATTCATTGATCTTGATATCGAAGCCTTTCAGTTCGTCGTGTACTTCCGGCTTTCCTTTTTTCTTTTTTTTCTTTGGCATAAACTTAAACGATTTGGTCAAAATCAGCATAGGCTTTCTCCAGGCGCTGATCGACTTCCTGCGTCCCCAGCAATTCCATCATTTCAAAGATGGAAGGTCCTTTGGTCGTCCCGGAGAGTGCTATACGTAAGATAGGCAAGACATCGCCATATTTCAAGTTGTGATCCGACATAAAGGCCTCTACTTCTTTTTTGATCGCTTCCTCCTGATAGGGTTGCTGCCCGGCCAGCCGTTGTTTCAAAGCGTCAAATGCTGCTCTAAGTTCCGGCTTCCATTTCTTTTTTAACGTTTTTTCATCATAAGATCCGGCTTTCTCGAAAAAGTAGTAGCCATTTTCCCAGAAATCAGTATAGAATACTACCCGTTCTTTCATCATTCCACAGAATTTTTGGAGATACTCCTCAGAAGGATAATGCCCTTTGGATTCGATGAGGGGTCTGATGGCGGCAGCCAGTTCTTTGTTATCCGAAGCCATGATATACTGCTGATTATACCACTTGGCCTTATCAAAGTCAAACTTAGCACCTGCTTTTCCGATCTTTGTTAAGTCGAAAGCCTGGATCAATTCTTCCATACTGAAGATTTCCTGTTCGGTACCCGGGTTCCACCCCAGAAACGCGAGGAAATTGATCACTGCAGCCGGTACAAAGCCAAACTCGCGGAAGCCGGCGAAGACTTCATCCGACTCCTCTGATTTCCATTCCAGGGGGAACACCGGTATCCCCAGCTTTGCGCCGTCGCGCTTGCTCAATTTCCCTTTTCCGCTCGGTTTGAGGATCAACGGGAGATGCGCAAACTGCGGCATGTCTTCTTCCCAGCCTAGAAAGCGATACAACAACACGTGGTGAGCGGTGCTGGACAACCACTCTTCTCCCCGGATCACATGAGATATTTTCATTAAATGGTCGTCGACGATGTTGGCCATGTGATAAGTAGGCATGCCGTCCCCCTTGACAAGAACTTTATCATCCAGCTCGTTGCTTTGAAAAGCCACTTCCCCGCGAACGATATCGTGGAAACGGATGGTCTCGTTCAGCGGGACTTTCAGTCGAATGGTATAGGGCGTATTTGTTTTCAGTAATGTTTCTACTTCTTCGGCAGGAAGGCTCAGGCTGTTTTTCATTTCCATACGGATACTGCCGTCATATTTGAAATTATGGTTGCCTTTTGTTTTTTCTGCTTCCCGGCGGGCCTCCAGCTCTTCCGGGGTATCAAATGCATAATAAGCGTATCCGCTATCGATCAGCTGCCGGGCATATTGCTGGTAGAGGTCTTTTCTCTCCGATTGGCGGTAAGGGCCAAAATCGCCACCGATCTCCGGGCCTTCGTCCGCTTGTAATCCACACCACTCAAGAGCTTCTATGATATAAGCTTCGGCGCCAGGTACGTAGCGCGTCTGATCAGTATCTTCGATCCTTAGTATGAAAGCGCCTCCATGTTTTTTGGCCAGCAGATAGTTGTAAAGTGCTGTCCTGACTCCTCCAATGTGTAGCGCCCCGGTAGGACTGGGGGCGAATCTTACTCTGACGTTCTCCATTATTATTTGTCGTATTGTCTAATTATCAATGATTTAATAAACCTTTTTCTGTCGACCAGGGTTCTTTTTAAAAAAAATGATGAATTTTCAAATTATTAGCAGCGAAATTTCTGTAAAAAACGTTTATAAAAAGGATGAAACCCTGTTCGATAGTGGAAATCAAAGGTAAGTAATTTCATTCACCTTCTCATAGAGGTAAAAGCCGTAAAGGGTATTTCAAGACCAATTTCCCGGCCTCAATCCTTGACGAGTATCCTTCTTACAAAAAACATTCAGCCTGACCATTCAAAACACGCTTTAACAAACAATAATAAGCCTTATGCTTATGTATATACTTTGATTCAATTTTATTTACAGCTACATATTTACCCATGAGCAATCCATCAAAACTTGAACTTATGTATTTGATTAAAACGCCCCAGGTCATTCAGAACCTGTTCCCAAACTTTACCTGGCGCATACCCACCAGCGAAAAGGCCTTGTATTTTACTTTTGACGACGGCCCCGTACCGGAAGTCACCAGCTGGGTGTTGGAACAATTGAGCGCCTTCGAGGCCAAGGCTACTTTTTTCTGCGTAGGCGAGAACATCAGCAAGCACCCTGAAGTTTTCGAGGCTGTTGTCCAGGCAGGCCATGCGGTCGGCAATCATACCTATAACCATCTCAACGGATGGATCACGGACAATATCCCCTACTTCCATAATGTCCGCCATTGTGCCAACATGATGAACAGCATGCTTTTCCGTCCACCCTATGGTCGGCTTAAGCCCAAACAAGCACAGTTCCTGCTCCGCCACTACAGAATAGTGATGTGGGAAGTACTAAGCGGGGACTTCGACCCCAACATCAGCCCTGAGCAATGCGCCGAAAACGTTATCCGCAATGCACAGCCAGGCTCCATCGTTGTTTTCCACGACAGCCTGAAGGCGAAGGAAAAACTCCAGTACGCCTTGCCAAAAGTTCTGGAACACTTCAGCAGCAAAGGTTATCGCTTTGAAAAGCTGCAGGAGGAGAAACTCGTCACACGGGAAACCGAATGGGCGAAAAGTGCTTAAGAATAATATGCAATGTTAGGTTTTTTCTATTCAACGAAGCCGCTGCCCTAAGCCAGTGGCTTTTTTTATAGTGTACCCTCATGTAGAGGATGTAAACTTATTGGTATAAAATAATTTCATCTTGATACAACAATAGGTATATTGTATGCTGTTATTTGAGGTGAACACTAAAAAAGCTAAAGCAGCTGCCTGTTCCAATGCCGGTTACAGGAAATTTTAGCACAAATTCAGACCATTATGAAAGAAAAGCTGAAGGAATTTCAGAAGTTTTTCTCAGAGATTAACCTGTGGGATAAACTGAAGAAGTACGCACGTAAAATCGGCGTTAAAACCGTCTACATGGTTTTGTTGTTGTACTATGCTTACGATCGCAAAGATACTCCCGCCTGGGCCAAAAGAATTGTTATCGGTGTCCTGGGTTATTTCATAGCTTTTATCGATTTCATTCCCGACCTAACTCCCTTTATCGGCATGACCGATGATGTCGGCGTACTCACTTTCGGCCTCGTCACCATTGCGGCTTACATTAATGACGAAGTTAAAACCAACGCCAAAAATAAGCTAAGCAACTGGTTCGGCCAATTAGAAGAAACCGAACTGAACGAAGTTGACGATATACTGTAATAGTAATCTTAAGAAATAATGAGATACGATCCTATCAGTCCTGAATTGTTTAAGTTAAATCGCAAACGATTCACTCAAAAAATGGTGCCGGACTCCATCGCCATTTTTCATTCCAATGATTTAATGCCAAGGAACGGCGACACCTACTTCCCTTTCCGCCAAAATTCCGACCTTTTCTACCTATCCGGCCTGGATCAGGAAGAGACAGTGCTTGTTTTGTTTCCGGACTGCATTAAGGAGGGTTTTCACGAACTGGCTTTCATCAGAAAAGCGGACGAAAAGTCCCGCCTCTGGGAGGGCAACACGTATTCTATTGAAGAAGCCAGAAAAGTTTCGGGTATCGAAAAGATCTACTGGCTTGACGATATGCCCATTATCCTGAGTGAACTCATCCTGCTGTCTAAAAGGATCTACCTCAACACTAACGAGCATGAGCACTTCCATTCTGAAGTGCCTAACCGAAATATTCGTATGGCGGAGAAAATGATGCAGAAATACCCGCTACATAAATACCACAGGGCACAACCTCTGCTCAAGAAACTGGCCATGATCAAATCCCATTATGAGATAGAACTCATTCAAAAAGCCATAGCAATTACCCACAAAGGATTTCAGCGTGCCCTCCACTTCCTCAAACCCGGTGTTTTCGAATATGAACTGGAAGCAGAGATTACCCATGAATTTATCTGCCAACGGGCCAATGGGCATGCGTATTCCCCCATCATCGCCGGCGGTCCTAACAACTGCGTGCTTCATTACTCACAAAATACCCGGCAATGTAGAGAAGGAGAATTGGTCTTGATGGACTTCGGAGCCGAGTATGCCAATTACGCCACCGACTTTACCAGGACCATCCCGGTTAGCGGACAATTTTCAGAACGGCAGCGAGCCGTTTACCACGCAGTGCTCCGTGTACTCCGTGAGGCCACACAACTGCTCGTTCCGGGAACCTCTCTGGATGAATACCATCAAAAAGTGGGAGCTATGATGGAGGAAGAACTATTATCGTTGGGCCTGCTCAACAAAAAAGACATTGCCGGCCAGAACCCGTCCTTCCCAGTCTATAAAAAATACTTCATGCACAGCCCTTCCCACCATCTTGGCAGGGATGTCCATGACTTGTCGAGCAAATACGCTCCCCTGCAAGCCGGTATGGTGCTTACGGTAGAACCCGGAATTTATATCAGAGCGGAAAACTTCGGCATTCGACTGGAAAACATCATTCTCGTGACAGACAATGGCCCCGTGGATCTTACCAGCCCTATTCCGATCGAAGCTGAAGAAATTGAAAGCTTAATGAACGCTGAAGTGATAGGATAGCACGCACGCGGCTAATAAAATTTTTTCGCCGAAGAAAATCATTCTTTTTCTTCGGCAAAAATAAAGAAACCACAATGATATAGGGTACGCAAAGGTAATTTCAGATATTTATTTCTTTTACCCCCTTTACCAAAAGGGCGATCTCATTTTTCAAAACTTCAATAAACCCGCCGGAAATATTAAAAGTAACCACCTTTCCAATTTCGGCGGCAGTCTTAATAGATCCTGATTCCGTATCGAAGTATTTGTATTCTCCCTTGGCCGTTACCATGGTAACGGTGCCGGATTCGAGAGCCGACACGATAGGGGCGTGGTTTTGCAACACCTGAAACTGCCCCATTACTCCCGGTACCTTCACAGATTCGATGGAGCCGTAGAATACTTCTTTCTCAGGGGTTAGAACGGAAATATTTATCATTGGATCGGAAAATTATATTTTTCTTGAAGCGATAAAAGCTTACAACAAGCTTTTATCGCTCTTAATTTTTTACTCGCTTACTTCCGCCAGCATTTTCTTACCGGCCTCGATAACATCCTCGATGGTGCCTTTCAGGTTAAAAGCAGATTCAGGATACTCATCCAGTTCGCCATCGATAATCATGTTAAACCCTCTGATCGTATCCTCGATCGGAACCAAAACCCCAGGAATTCCAGTAAACTGTTCAGCTACGTGGAAAGGCTGCGAAAGGAAACGCTGCACCTTACGTGCACGATACACGACCATTTTATCCTCGTCAGATAATTCTTCCATACCCAGGATCGCAATGATGTCCTGCAGCTCTTTGTACCGCTGTAGAATATTGATCACCCGCTGAGCTGTGTCGTAGTGTTCATCACCAATGATCGCCGGATCCAAAATGCGGGAAGTAGAATCGAGCGGGTCAATTGCAGGATAGATGCCCTGTGAAGCCAGTTTACGGCTCAATACCGTAGTAGCATCCAGGTGCGCGAAAGTTGTAGCCGGCGCAGGGTCGGTCAAGTCATCTGCTGGTACATAAACCGCTTGAACAGAAGTGATCGAACCACGCTTTGTAGAAGTGATCCGCTCTTGCATCAAGCCCATTTCCGTTGCCAGCGTAGGCTGATAACCCACTGCTGAGGGCATTCGACCAAGGAGGGCGGACACCTCAGAACCAGCTTGGGTAAAGCGGAAAATGTTGTCTATAAAGAAAAGAATATCGCGACCGCCGGTGGGGTCATCCATGTCTCCGTCTCTGTAGTATTCAGCAATGGTCAGACCAGAAAGGGCCACGCGAGCTCTTGCTCCGGGAGGTTCGTTCATCTGTCCGAATACGAAAGTGGCTTTGGAATCTTCCAGCTCCTTCATATCCACTTTACTTAAATCCCAGCCTCCGGATTCCATTGATTTGAGAAACTCCTCTCCGTATTTGATAATGCCGGACTCCAGCATTTCCCGCATCAGGTCATTGCCCTCACGCGTGCGTTCTCCAACACCCGCAAACACTGAAATACCTTCATACCCCTTGGCGATATTGTTGATCAATTCCTGGATCAAAACCGTCTTGCCCACACCTGCACCACCGAATAACCCTACTTTTCCGCCCTTCATATAAGGCTCGATCAGATCGATCACTTTAATACCGGTAAACAAGACCTCCTTCTCCGTGGACAGCTCTTCATAAGTAGGTGGCTTGCGGTGGATAGGATAAGAGCGTTCCTTTGAAACAGGCCCTATTCCGTCAATAGGTTCTCCAACAACGTTGAACAGCCGGCCCTTGATGGCATCCCCGATAGGCATAGAAATGGCTTCGCCAGTATCGACTACTTCCGTTCCGCGGGTTAAACCGTCGGTGGCGTCCATTGCAATGGTGCGGACACTGTCCTCACCAAGGTGCTGCTGAACTTCCAGCACAAGCACTTCACCATTAGGACGCTTGATTTCTAAGGCATTGTTAATTTCCGGTAGGGTGGCCTCGTTCGGGAAGGAAACATCCACTACAGGACCGATAACTTGTTTAACGTGACCAATATTCGCCATGATCTATTTGCTATTTGTTATGTGGTATATGGTTTCTCAAAAATCACCGCAAATTTAGGCTTTTCTCCTGATAATCAAAAACAAATTGCCTTTTCACATCTCCCGAAAGTTGGGGCCAACCCCCGTAATTCGACATTCATCTATGTTTGCTTTTCCAGCCCCCTCAGCTTCACTGAAATTAAAATGGGCTTTGTTGCGTTTACGACAAACAAAATTCTATAAATCCAGCTATGCGTAAATTTGTCATAGCTCTGTTATTTTATAAAAAATTTGAATTGGAGGAATTTTTTATTTTGCGAAAAAGCCTTTTTCATGTCTGTCAGCATCCTCATGCCGGTATATAACGCCTGTCCTTACCTAAAGAAGTGCCTGGATTCCATTTGTTGTCAAAGTTATACGGACTGGGAGCTGGTGGCAGTGAACGATCGTTCCACGGACGAAAGCTGGAGCATTCTCCAGGCTTACCAATCTAAAGACGTCAGGATCAAGGTTTTTCAAAATCCCGGCGCCGGCATCATACCGGCACTACGCCATGCCCTTCAGCAAAGCAACGGCCGGTGGATCACCAGAATGGATGCCGATGACATCATGGCTACGGATAAAATCGAGACTCTCTGGTCGGCGCTTCAGGGTAAAGGTCCTAATCATTTGGCCACCGGCCTGGTTGCTTATTTTTCTGACCAGGAGCTCGGCCAGGGCTATAAAAAATATGCGCAATGGCTGAATGAACTCACCCTCCAGCAAAAACATTTTCAACACATTTATAAAGAATGTGTCATTCCCTCTCCTTGCTGGATGACCGACAAAACAGACCTGATCAAATGCGGCGGCTTCTCCTCAGATAAATATCCGGAAGATTATGACCTCTGCTTTCGTTTTTACCGGCAAAAGATCAACATCGTTGGCGTACCTCAATTATTACATTATTGGCGGGACCATGGCCGGCGCGCCTCCAGGAACCAGGAGGTCTACGCCGACAATTTTTTTATGCCCCTGAAAATGGAGTATTTTATAGCACTGGATTATGCACAAGACCGCGACCTGGTCATCTGGGGAGCCGGAACAAAAGGCAAACGCATGGCTCGGTGGCTACTCGATCACGACGTTCCTTTCACCTGGGTGTGCAACAATCCCAAAAAATGGGGGCAATACATTTATAACCAGCCTCTTTTTTCTCAAAAAAAGATCGAGTCCTTGGGAAAAATCCAGATCCTTGTGGCGGTAGCCAGTCCTGAAGGACAATCGAGTATTCAACATTTCAGCGAACAAAGGGGTTATAAACCTGGACAGGATATTTTCTTTTTTTGCTAATTATGAATTGGAAGCAGTTGAGTAAAATCGCCTTTCTAGGCGCCTATCGCGCCGGGTTGGAGGCCGCAAACCTGAGAAACAGTCAAGCTCCGGGCTTATCTGATGAGGAAGAGCCGGGCGCCGTACTGTTGAAGGCCATGGTATTTTCCGGGATCAGGGAAAGGGCAGGGAAAAAGTGTATTCCACTCGCTGAATACTCGCGCCCGAAACATTCTCCGCCGGCTACTGAGCTTTCTTCCATGGCCGCCCTTTTCCTGGAAAGCATTCTCGAGGACCGTTTTTCCAAAGCGCTGAAAGAGATGCTGCAACTGTGCAAGGCCCATCAGAAAACGCTTCCCACCTATCTGATTCCGGAGCTCATGCTTCTTGTCGAAGACCAGACACTTGCTTTTTCAGATATCGACCTGCTCCTGTCTGACAGCGCCTCTGCCTTGCTCGGCATGCATCCTGATTGGAAAAAATATGCTGAATGCGCACACCCTTCAGACTGGCTGAGCACAGATCCAGCAAAAAGAATAGGGTATATCGCCTTTTTGCGGAAAATCCATCCGGAAGAGGCCATCCGCATACTTCAGCCCAGCTGGGAACAGGAACCCTACCGGCTAAAACTTAGCTTCCTTAAATCTTTTCGGGCGGGGCTGTCCCTCAACGATGAGCATTTTCTGGAAAAGTGCCTTGACGACCCTCAAAAAAACATAAGGAAAAAAGCAGCTGCCCTGCTGGCGCTTCTTCCGGATTCCACCCTTTCTGTGCAACTTTTCGAATACATGGCTTCTTTTCTCGAAGAAACCAACGATGAAAGGCTAATCGTTCATTTACCTCAGCAAGCTGAACCCTACTGGCTGCACCTCGGCCTGCAAAACAAGAAGACCACGGCCCCATATCAAAGTAAGTCGGCTACTTTGCTGGGCAGTTTGATCGAATACCTGCACCCTTCCTACTGGTCTACTTTTTTAAACGCTCCACCGAAAACCTGCCTTGAAAAAATAGAGCAAACGCCTCTGTCCGATATACTTCTGCATGGCCTGGTGTCAGCCGTTTTGCTCCATCAGGAACAGGAATGGGCCGATGCAATGGCCGACCGTTTGTTTTCGGAAAAAAAACGCCGGCCGGCAGTTTATGTAGAGGTATTGGAGAAAATATCCCCGGAAACCTTTAATCAACTGTTGACCCGACAGCTGAAAAACCAGGCTTTTTTGATCGAAGAAGACAGCCTTGCTTACAGCCTGATCCAATTGAGCGATCACCCATGGGCAGATGAACTTGCTAAGGCCGTTATCCTGCCCTTTCAACAATGGCTGTCCACAGCCCGATCTGCTCAATGGCAAGTCTGGCATTACAAAAAAATACTCGAGATAGCCTCTTACCGTATCAATCCTAATTTACTGTCCTTCTTTAGAAATGGATGGCAATTTCAATCGTATATTGCCTATCAGTGGCAGGAGGAAATTGAAAAATTCAATAATACGCTCGCATTCAGAAAGGGAATGCACAAAGCGATCATGGAAAAAACGACAAAAACATGAACGAGATCTTAAGGCCCCAGGTGGAAGTGATGTACCAAAAAGAGCTGGACATTTTGAAATCCGTAGACGACCGGCCCAGGCCTCCCAACTGGCAGTTGTCGCCATGGGCGGTTGTAATCTTTATACTGGGCGGACGACTGGAAAAAGGCGTGGAGATCGAACCCAAGTATTTTGGCAACCGTCGCCTGATCGAGCTGGCCGTCTCCACACTGGTCACTGACCGCGCACTGCTGCTGACCGGTATCCCGGGCACCGCCAAAACGTGGATGGCTGAAAATCTGGCGGCCGCCATATCCGGCGATTCCAGCCTGCTCGTCCAGGGGTCGGCCGGCCTGGCGGAAGAAGCCTTGCGGTACAGTTGGAATTATGCGCAGCTCATCGCCAAAGGCCCTTCCGAAGAAGCCCTCGTCGCGAGCCCTGTACTAAAAGCCATGCAACAGGGAAAGATGGCGAGGGTGGAAGAACTGACCCGCATTCCCTCTGATGTCCAGGATACACTGATCACCATTTTATCCGAAAAGATACTTCCGGTTCCGGAACTGAACTCACAGATACAGGCCCGCAAGGGGTTTAACCTCATCGCCACGGCCAATGACCGGGATAAGGGGGTCAATGAGTTGTCCAGCGCCTTACAGCGACGCTTTAACACCATCGTACTGCCTTTGCCGCCCAGCCTGGAAGAAGAGGTAAAGATCGTTCAATCCAGAGTAGAAAAGATCGGTCGTCGGCTGGAATTGCCGGAACAAAAGAGCCCTGTAGAGGAGATACGCCGGCTGGTCACCATTTTCAGAGAACTGCGCAACGGACGAACGGAAGACGGGCAAAACCCCCTGAAGTCGCCAAGCGGGACCTTGAGCACTGCGGAGGCCATTTCTGTTTTTCAGAACGGTCAGGCGCTGGCGGCCCATTTTGGCAATGGACAAGTAAACGCGGAGGACATCGCCTCCGGCCTGACCGGCGTGATCATCAAAGAAGGCAACCAGGACAAGCAGATCTGGCAGGAATACCTGGAAACGGTGGTCAAGAAAAGGAAAGGCTGGGAGGATCTTTACGAAGCCTGTAACACCTGGTTGAAATAATAACAGCTAAGCGCTTACACAAAAATATTTAAAGATAATTTGCCGCCCCGAGGGCGGCAAGTTATCTTCAAATATAGGTTTTGTTGGCGCCT
>CAZJQS010000040.1:2303-55002 GCA_964548175.1 uncultured Saprospiraceae bacterium | reverse complement strand
GTAATTTTTTTAAAAAAAATATTTCATTAAGTCTACCATTCACCACTTCGGGAGTGTGTTTTGGTAGTAATTTTTTAAAAAAAATATTTCATTAAGTCTACCATTCACCACTTCGGGAGTAGAATTGTAAAAATGTTTTAGAAAAACAAAACTATAAATTCACCCCTGATCAGAAGAATTGCAGATAAAAATTTTCAAAAATTGGTAGATATATAATCTACCCTTTTTGATGATTTTTTATACTAAAACAACCATCTTTATGACTGTTTTTTAAAGTAGCGCAAATATGAAGATTATTTCTTTCTTGTGCAAGCCGATTGCAGGTAAAATCTCAAAATTCAAAAGCGGCTAAAGCTGGTTCGACAATAACATAAGGCCCCAGTTCCTAACCCACCAAACAAAAGCCGCCTAAGCGGCGACACATGATAACCATGGGCGCGAGCCCCAGACCAAAACACTAAACCATAAAAAAAATCGCATGAAGTACACACTAACTACCTTACTCTATCTGTTGATAAGTTACAGCGTCCTCCTTGGCCAAACTGTTGAAGTGATCTTTCGAGTAGACATGAGCGCCGAGACCATATCGAGTAGAGGTGTCCATATCGCCGGCAACTTCCAGTCGGAAGCAGGACTGGGGGCCGACTGGACGCCAGGTGTAGTCCCCATGCAGGATACCGATGGAGATGACACCTACGAGTTAAGCGTTTTTCTGCCCCCGGGAACCTACCAATACAAATTTATCAACGGTGATGCATGGGGCATGGACGAAAATCCGCCCTCCGAGTGCTCCGTCGGCAATACCAACGACCGCGAAGTAAGCGTAGGTAACACCGCGCTTTCTTTACCTGCCGTCCCTTTTAATAAGTGTCTTCCCACACTGCGATTGTCGGTGAATATGACCGGTCAGGCAGTCTCTCCGAACGGCATACACGTTATGGGAGATTTTCAAAAAGTAACAGGATTTTCTGAAGACTGGGATCCTGGCGCCATAGCGCTTAGTGATCTTAATAAAGACGGAACTTATGAAGTACAATTATCTGTACCTCCGGGTGAATATCACTATTTGTTCGTCAACGGCAATACCATCGCCGGGGCAGAGGCTATGCCGGAGAATTGTACGGTTGTAGCAGAAAACGATCTTCGAGCGCGGACTTTCACCTTTTCTTCCGGTGTGGAGACGCCTTCTACGCCTTGTTTTAACAGTTGCGACGAATGTCATCCGGCGACAGTTTTTGAATATGACATTGAATGGTGGAATGATGCGGTGTTCTATGAGATCTTTGTCCGCAGCTTTTACGATAGTGACGGCGACGGGATCGGCGATTTTCAAGGCATTATCGAAAAACTCGATTACCTTAATGATGGCGATCCCGAAACGGCCGATGATCTGGGCATCACGGGCATTTGGCTGATGCCCACAATGCCGTCACCAAGTTATCATGGATACGATGTTACCGACTACTATGGGGTTGAGCCGGACTATGGTTCTATGGAAGATTTTGAGGAATTTCTGGATGCCGCCCATGAAAGAGGGATCAAGGTGATCCTGGACCTGGTGATGAATCATTCCTCTGATCAGCATCCTTGGTTTATTCAATCCCTGAATAAGCAAGGCGATTATAGGAATTGGTACATATGGTCGGACACCAACCCTGGGGTTTCCGGCCCCTGGGGTCAGGCTGTCTGGCACTCAAGAGCAGGTGACTATTTCTACGGGCTGTTTTACGGAGGGATGCCGGATCTGAATTATACCCATCCTCCTGTAAAAGAGGAGATGTTCAAAGTGGTCGATTTCTGGTTGGACAAAGGTGTGGACGGCTATCGGTTGGACGCCATCAAATATCTGATAGAAGAAGATGGTTTATTGGAGAATACATCCGGCACCTTTTCCTTGCTGGAAGAATTCAATGAAGTGTACAAAAGCAATAATCCGGAAGCTTTTACGGTAGGGGAAGTGTGGTCGAGTACTTCTTCTATTGTTCCATATGTGCAGAATGATCGCCTGGACGTTTGTTTCGAATTTAATTTAGCGAGTTCCATTCTCAATGCAGTGAATGATGGCAATCCGGATCGTGTCAAACAACAACTTGAAGAGGTGCAATCAGTCTATCCTGTTTTGCAATATGCTACTTTTCTTACCAATCATGATATGGCGCGTGCATACAGCGTGCTTGGAAATGATACCGAAAAAATGAAACTGGCTGCTTCTATTTACTTAACCTTGCCAGGCATTCCATTTATTTTTTATGGCGAGGAAGTTGGCCAGGTCAGCTCAGGCGATCACGTTGATGTTCGCCGGCCCATGCAATGGTCGGGAGACAACAACGCGGGTTTTTCTACGGGTACTCCCTGGAATCCCCCCAGCAGCAACTACCGGACCAACAACGTAAAGAATATGGCTGCCGATACTAATTCTCTTTTCCACCATTACCGCGAGCTGATCCACATCCACAATGAGCAGTTTGCCCTGCGCCGTGGTCAGACTATTGAGGTCGAAAGCAATGCCGGTAATGCTCTGACTTTTGCGAGAGTGTATGAAGATGAGGCGGTAATAGTAGTGGCCAATCTAAGCGGCTCGACCATTTTTCCCGTCCTTTCTATGTCGACTTCCGCTCTTCCTGCCGGAGTGTACGAGGTCACCGAATTACTTGGCGGCCGTTCTATGGGCAAGGTTACTATCGACGCCAGGGGCGGCTTTGTCGATTGGCAGCCTAACGGCAGGACGATGAGCGGGCGCACGGCCTGGATCTTGTCGCTGTCGGCTGGCAATATTACAAATGTCAGCAATGAATTTACCTCTAGCCGCCTCCGGTTGCTTCCCAATCCTACAAGAGAAGAAGTTCAAATTAACTGGGAACCTATGGACCAAGGGGCAGCACAAGTTAAGGTATTTACAACCAGCGGTCAGTTGTTTTATTCGGGGAAAATGGAACAGGGGCAAATGAAAATAAATACAAGTGGCTGGCCGGCCGGTGTTTACGTTTTGCAAGTTTCGGATGGGATACGCAGGGGGATGGAGAGGTTGGTGGTGATGGAGTGATTTCAGATAGTTTACGGCCGTTTGGCCGTAAACTATCTGAAAATAAATTATGGGTACCGACGGGGGGAATCGAACCCCCACTCTGTTGCCAGAACTGGATTTTGAATCCAGCGCGTCTACCAATTCCGCCACGTCGGCACGTAGCTTTAAAGTTTTTTACACAATCTAAAAAACTAATTCCCTTAGAGCTCGGCAAAGATAAAGTCAAATACCGAAATAAACAAATAAACAATTAACCAAATACTTCTATCCCGATATCCATCGCCACAGGTCTAATCCATTCGCATAGACGACTAGGGAAAGCACGATGATGAATCCGATCATGGTGGCGTATTCCATAAATTTATCGGATGGTTTACGGCCGCTGACCACTTCATAGAGCAAGAACATCACGTGGCCGCCGTCCAGAGCCGGTATGGGCAGCAGGTTCATGAAAGCCAGGATCAGGGAAAGCGCAGCGGTCATGAACCAGAACTTTTCCCAGTTCCAGGTAGGATCGAACATTTTACCGATGGAGCCGAAACCGCCGAGGTTTTCGGAGGCCGATAACTTGCCGGTCAGTATTTTACCCAGGGCTTTTACGTTCAAAGCTAAGATTGCCCAGCCTTTTTGTACGCCGGCCGGGATGGCCTGCAACAAGGTGTAATCGATACGTTCAGTGTCGAAGAAGTAAGTTTTATCGTGGCGGTAAATGCCGACCGTACCCTCGGGAGTGGTCGTAAGATTGAATTGCATCGTGTCAGCATCGTTGCGGACTGCTGTTATGGTAACGTCCTCGTTTTTATTTCTGCCGGCCAATATTTGGAAGTCGTTGAAAAAGGGTGTCGGCTCGCCGTTAAAAGCGATAATCTTGTCACCGGCTTGGATCCCTGCTTTTTCAGCGGGAGAGTCCTTGACCAGGCCGGAAGCAACGAAAGGCACCCGGGCGTCAAATATGATGCTGCTTTGATTTTTATAACCGGCCAGGCTGCGGGCCACCTCTTCTTTTACGGAAATATCTTTAACCTCCTCGTCTCTTCTGACTGTAATGGTACGGGCGCCTTCCAGGGTCAGTTCCTGAATTAGAATGCCGGGGTTAAAATTGTTGAATTCGCGTTTGCCCACCTTTAGCAGGTGGTCGCCGTTCCTTAAACCCAGTTCTGTGCCGAGGGAGTCTACATAAATGCCGTATTCCACATTTTCATTAGGCAAATACTCTTCCCCGTAGGCCCAGAGGATCATACCGTAGATGAAAAAGCCCAGGATAAAGTTCACGGTCACCCCCCCGAGCATAATGATGAGCCTTTGCCAGGCCGGTTTGGAACGGAATTCCCAGTCCTGAGGTTCCGATTTCATTTGCTCGGTATCAAAACTTTCGTCTATCATGCCGGCGATCTTGACATAGCCGCCCAGGGGGAGCCAGCCGATGCCGTATTCTGTGTCGCCTCTTTTATATTTAAACAAGGAAAAGCCAGGATTGAAGAACAGGTAAAATTTTTCCACGCGTGTTCCGAACCATCTGGCCGGAAAAAAGTGTCCCATTTCGTGTAATACCACCAATATCGAAAGGCTGAGCATCAACTGGGCTGCTTTGATCAAAAACTCCATTTTGGATACTTATAAATTTTATAAAATTGTATGCGGCTTAGATCATAGATGATTGAAACGGTCTTAGACCCGCTCGAAATTTTTCTCTTCATACGAACGATCAAAAATACAAAACAGTATGATCTTTCTGAATGTTTTGAACAGTATACAAAGGTACGCGAATTGAGTCATATTGACGATTAAATTGGACAAAAAGGTGATTAGCCGCTACAACACTGGTATATGAATCTATTTTACGTTCCCGACATTACAGGCGATTTTGTAGAACTCCCACAAGAAGAAGCGCTTCATGCTGTTCAGGTATTGCGGAAAAGAGCGGGCGAAGAGATCATGCTGGTAGATGGACAAGGCCACTGGCATCGAATGGAAATAACGGAGGCCGGTAAAAAAAGGTGCGTAGGAAAAATCATCGAGTCTTATTCACCGGAGCAGAAGGGCGGTTTTCATCTGCACATTGCAATTGCGCCGACTAAGAACGTCAATCGTTTTGAGTGGTTTTTGGAAAAATCAACTGAGTTGGGCATTGATGAGATCACTCCTTTAATCTGTTCACGTTCCGAGCGCAAACACCTGAGGATGGACCGGATGGAAAAAGTGTTGGTCGCCGCCATGAAGCAATCGCTCAAGGCTTTTTTACCCAAATTAAATGAGGCTGTTGGCTATTCCGATTGGATGAAGCAGACAGAAAATTTTGGCGGACAAAAATTTATCGCTTATCTCGATGAGGACGTTAAAGGACATTTAAAGGAGAACTACAAAAAAGGTCAAAACGTTCTTATTCTGATCGGCCCGGAAGGAGACTTTGCTCCGGAGGAGATTGAACTGGCCAGGCAATGCGGATTTGTGGGCGTTAGCCTGGGAAGTAGCCGCCTGAGAACCGAGACGGCGGGGATAGCCGCTTGCCATATCGTGAATTTGGTCAATGAATAACACCCTGTACAATCAGGGACAAAATTAAAAATAGATAAACATGAAAGTATTCCGAGCATTACTGCTACTGATGACGTTAACCAGCCTGGCGGCCTTTACTCCATCGATGGAAGAAGATGTCAAACTGAAAATGGGGCTGCTGAAATACAATGGCGGGGGCGATTGGTACTCTAACCCGACTTCCCTTCCCAATCTGGCTCGCTTTTGCAACCGAACGTTGGGCACTAATTTCGATACCGATTTTGCCACGGTCGAGGTTGGCAGCGCTGACCTTTTTAATTTCAGCTTCCTGCATATGACCGGCCATGGGAATGTCGTTTTTTCCGATGCGGAAGCAGAGAATTTGCGCAACTATCTGCTTGCCGGCGGCTTTTTGCATATCGATGATAATTACGGTATGGACCCTTACGTGAGGGCGGCTATGAAAAAAGTGTTTCCCGAACAGGAGTTCATCGAACTGCCCTTCGAACACGAGATCTACCGGCAGCAGTTTGAATTCAAGAATGGCCTTCCTAAAGTGCATAAACACGACGAAAAGAACCCGCAAGGATTCGGTCTGTTCTGGGAAGACCGCCTGGTATGCTTTTATACTTTTGAGTGTGACCTTGGCGATGGATGGGAAGATCAGGAGGTGCACAATGATCCTGAAGAGGTGAGGCTACAGGCCCTCCAAATGGGAGCAAATATCATCCAGTTTGCGTTTAAGCAATGATCTCATTGATGGTTGATAGCTGATGGTTGCTGGATGTTGGTGGTGATTGATAGAAAAACCATCATCCATCAACCACCAACCAGATTACTCCCAAATCAAATTCTTATTCCTTTTAATATACTTTTTCACATTTAACCAAAAAGCAACGAACAGGTAAAAGATAACGGGAGAGCCCAGCGCCACAAAAGACAAATAAATAAAATACAACCTTACTCTAGCCGAAGCAATGCCCATTTTTTGGCCCAAATAACTGCAAACGCCAAAAAGGGACTTTTCTAAAATGTATTTCAATTGGTTCATTTTGAAGCGATTTTATCTTTAGAATACAATTCTAACAATAAAATACGCATTTTGATTAAAGATTGCACAAAAAATTTGTCCATTTGTTAAACAAATGCTGGGGTCCCCGTTCTTACTTTTAGTTTGGTGTGGTGTGGTAATTGTAAATCTATTGTTGCTTTTGGTTTAATTTTTTCGGGAAGAGACTTTCAGAAGGGCAGTTCGTTTCCCTTCAGCAGTCCTTTCCCTTCTCAATTCTTAATGCTGTACTCGTAATGCATCTTCTCTGCCCTGGGTTGCGCCTGGCTTTTACATATGTGATAGGTACCGAAGCAGGCGAAGAGGAAAATAGCCAGGAGGAAGATGTTCTCCACTTTTCGAGAGCGTTTGTTCTGGTGCGTTCTTGTATTTTTTTCGTTCAAGTGTTTCATGATTTGTTATTTTAAAGCGGTATTATAATTTGTGATGTTCATGTTCTGTATTTCCTGGCATAGCAAGTTCATTCCATTTCAGTTGCAATGGAGGGGATAACAAGCAATGTCTGGCAATACGTCAGGAAGTTTTTGGGATGAAAATCAGTAGAAACCTCTCGATAGGATTAGAAACACCACAAATATTAAAAAATATTATATATTATGAAAGTTTTTATGTGTGTATTTCTAATTTCCCCTCGATTTTTTCGGTTTACACTTGAATAGAAGCAAACACTGTGCCAAATTGATAAATAGGTGAGTATGTATATAAAAATATTTTTATTTATTTAGGTAATCGACGATCAGGCTTGCTGTCCGTTTCGAGGCGCCTGGTCGCCCCAGCTTTTCTTTCAATAGCTCATATCCGGTCAGGACTTTATCCCTGTATAACGGGTTAAGCAGCAATTCCAGTTCTTTTTTAAGGTTTCCTGCTGTGAGGTCGTGCTGGATGAGTTCTTTCACCAGCGGCTGGTCCACTATGAGGTTGACTAATGCGATGTATTTAACATTGACCAGCCTGCGGGCGATCCAGTAGGAGAGAGGACTGCCCTTGTAACAAACGACCTGGGGTACGCCGAAAAGGGCTGTTTCCAGGGTGGCTGTTCCTGAGGTGACCAGGGCGGCTTCCGACTGTTGTAGTATTGCATAGGTTTTGTTGCTGATGACATTAACGGAATGCCCGGCCTTATTTTTCCGGATAATCTCCTCATAAAAGGATTCAGGAATAGAGGGGGCGCCGGCGACGACAAACTGGTGATGGGGGAATTCCGGAATGACCTCCAGCATGATCTCCAGCATCCGGCTGATCTCCTGCCTCCGGCTACCGGGAAGCAAAGCAATAATGGGGCGCTCATCAAGTCCGTGTTCCTGCTTAAAAGCAGGATACTCGGGGAAGCGGTCTACTACATCCATTAGAGGATGGCCGACAAAGTCAACGTCGTATTCGTATCCTTCGTAAAATTCTTTTTCAAAAGGAAGGATCACAAACATATGGTCCACGGTTTCTTTAATTCCGTGTACCCTGCTGGAATGCCAGGCCCATAATTGGGGAGAAATGTAATAGTACGTCTTGATGCCCTGCTGATGCGTCCATTTGGCGATTCGCAGGTTAAATCCCGGATAATCGATCATAATGACCACATCGGGCTGGTAGGCGGCAATGTCCTGCTTGCAAAGTTTAATGTTCCCCAGAATGGTGCGGATATTCATCGCCACTTCTACAAAGCCCATAAAGGCCAGATCCCGGTAATGCTTAACCAAATCGGCGCCGGCGGCTTCCATTAAATCTCCGCCCCATGCCCGGAAATCCGCATCAGGATCTATTTCTTTTAAGGCTTTGATCAGGTTGGAACCGTGCAGGTCGCCGGAAGCTTCGCCGGCAATAATGTAATATTTCATTAATCTTACTTACCTATTACAAAATTTCTCTTCCAAAATACCCGATCCAAATAACAGCATAAATCACCGTAGCGATTGCCATTCCTCTCATCGATTGCGTAAATCTACGTTTTTGAAAAATATTGAAAGGAATAATGTTCAGACAAATAGCTACGATTGCCAGCGTTCGCCGGCGGAAGGAAGGGGAGAAGCCTTCGCCGCTGGCCATTCCGGCGCTTTCCAGTTGCCCGAAAAAAAAATAAAGTAGTACAAAACTAAGCAATGGCAGAAGAATGCCAAGGCCCAGTCCGATAAAAATATTGTTTTTGTTAAACATAACAGCCTGCTTATTTGAACTCCAATTGCAGATGCTCTACTTTTTTCAACGTTTTCAATGCTTTGTAATTGGTTAGGTCATGCATGGACGGCACCACGGAAACGTAGTTGTTGTCCAGGGCCCAGATGTCCGTATCCTCTCCCCGATCCTCATTGACGAACCGGCCGGTCAGCCAGTAATATTTTTGTCCACGAGGGTCCATAGCTTCCTGAAATTCTTCCACCCAGCGTGCATCAGCCTGGCGGCAGACCCTAAGGCCCCTGATCTGGTCGGAGGGCACTGCGGGAATGTTGACATTCAAAAGGCTGCCCTCGTCCAGCCCTTGATCCAGCACATAGGCGATCAGATGCTGCACATAAGGTTTCGATGGCTCGAAATCGGCGGAAAAAGCATAATCAAGTAGCGAAAAGCCAATAGACGGAGTGCGTTCAAGGGAAGCTTCCATCGCAGCCGACAAAGTTCCGGAGTAAATGATGTTGATGGCCGCATTGGAACCGTGGTTAATTCCCGAAACACAAAGGTCGGCTTTGCGGTCCTTTAGTATAACGTGTTTGGCTATTTTTACGCAATCCACCGGAGTGCCGCTGCATTCATAGGCCTCTACATCGCCAAAAGTATCAATGGGATGAAATCGAATGGGTTCGTCAATAGTGATGGCATGCCCCTTCCCGGACTGTGGGGAGTCGGGAGCAATAACGACGACTTCTCCCATTTTTTTGGCGACGTCCACCAGCGCCCGGATGCCGGGAGCGGCAGAGCCGTCGTCATTGGTTACGAGGATTAACGGTCTTTCCATATCTTGGTTTTGATTTCCTTTACTTGTGTTTGACAATATCAGATAGACGGAAGTCTGTACAAAGGTGTTTATTTTTATGCAGTAGTGAATTATTAAGTTTTTCTAAAAAACAATTTAAGGCTTAAATAACTTATTATTGGGGCTTTTATTTCAACTTTTTTTTCTTTTTGACTTTAGTAACGTAAAAAAATGGAAAAGCAACAACTAAGTACAGATACTATCCTCCCTAAAAAGGCTTTTGGTAAAAAAGGCGTATTGCTGGTCAATCTGGGAACGCCGGATGATCCCGGGCGCTCCGCCGTTTACCGTTATCTCAAACAGTTCTTAATGGACCGCCGGGTGATCGATTACCCATGGCTGGCCAGAACCATTATCGTCAAAGGGATCATTGCTCCTTTTCGTTCCGGCAGCTCTTCAAAGCTGTATAAACGCTTGTGGACTGAAGAAGGTTCCCCTCTTAAAGTTTATGGACAGACGGTTACCGCCGGCGTACAGGAACAACTGGGGGACGACTTTGTCGTGGAACTGGGAATGCGCTATCAAAGCCCTTCTATTGAAAGCGCTATTGATAAACTGTTGGAACAGCAGGTTTCAGAGATCATCGTTTTTCCACTATTTCCCCAATATGCTTCCGCCACTACCGGCTCTGTTCATGACGAGGTCATGCGTATTTTGCGGAAAAAAGAAAGCATTCCGGATATCAAACTGATCAATTCCTATTATGACTACGAGCCGATGATTGACATTTTCGCCGATAATGCCCGTCAGTTCGATCTTGATTCTTACGATCACATCATTTTCAGTTATCACGGACTGCCTCAACGTCAACTCAGAAAGGCCGATGATGGCAATCATTGTTTGCAGGCGGAAAACTGTTGTCGGAACATTTCTAAAGTCAACCAATTCTGCTATTCTGCCCAGTGTCATGCCACCACCAGAGCCATTGTGGAAAAATTAGGCTTAAGTGAGGATAAATACACCACTTCTTTCCAGAGTCGACTGGGGCCTGAGGCCTGGGCCAAGCCATACACCATTAAGGTCATTGAGGAACTGGCCGAAAAAGGCGCTAAAAGGCTACTCGTTTTCAGCCCGGCTTTTGTGGCCGACTGTCTGGAAACCATCATCGAAATCGGTTTTGAGTACCAGGAAGAATTTGAAGAAATGGGCGGTGAGCATGTCGACCTGGTGCCCAGCTTGAATGATGATCCTCGCTGGATCGCGGCCGTGAAGGATATGGTGTTGAAATACGTCTAGGATTGGATTTAGTAGGTTAGATTTTTTTCGGTTTTGAAATGGTATGATGTCAGCCGCCTTTTCAGATGTTTTGGCCTTCTGTTCGAGCTCTATCTTGATGATGTGCAAGAAGGTGACGAAAGATGCGATGTTTTAAACCTTCATTAATAGCCATTTGCGTTCTCTTATGTGAGGTTTAGACATTATCTCTTTTTCCAACAAGTCTTTTTTATAATTTTTCCGCATTACTTTGGTCACCATCTTTAAGAAATTTCGGTAGGCCTCTTTTTGTGGCCGTGGTATTTGCTTATTACGTTTAATTAATTGCTCAAAAGAGATTAATAGGGAGCGTAGTGCTTCTAATTCTCCCAATTCAAAGTATAACTTTAATAACAGTTCTTTTGACCAGAGTTTATATGAAATATCTGAATACTGTACCTTGTTCAGAAAGAGCATAGCTTGTTCATAATCATTTTTGGAATAGTGAAGTGCTGCAAGGTTGTAATAATAGGCATCCTTGCGAAGGTGATCTGGAAGTTTTTTAGCGTATTTATCTATAAAGTTTTCGACCCACGAGGTGTGCTCCAAAGCCAGGCCTAACTGAATTACATTTTTATAGGTCCAGGGAGAAAGCAAACCATACTCTAGAAGCGTGCCATTTTCAAGTCCAGTGGTATAAAGTGATAACAGATTTTGTTGAAAAGCGTGGCCGGCGCTTATTTTACGCACGCAATAATTGATGGCAAATAAGAACAGTCGTTTTAGGTCTGTAGGTTTTATTTGAGCCATGTGTTGATTTAATAAAGCATTAAATTGAAAATAATGTTCAATCTCTTCTTCATTCATTAGCATTTGTACTAGCTGCCAATAGACTAAAATATAGGGTTCTTCGCTGTAATTTTTGTTTTTTATCAGCGTTTCAAGTAGTTCAAATTCCTGTATAGGATATGATTGTGGAAATTTTTTTTGGCGATCCAGTATTTCTGAAATGAATTTGAGCTTCTGAATAATGTAAAAAGTGTCTAATGCGGAGGAAGAATCCTGGATCGCTGAGTTTGCTACCCTTTGACGTTGAATTATGAACCATTCATTCTCCGTCTTAGCCATTTCGAATTGTTGATAGTGATATCGCTCTTCCATGTAGGGTTCCTGCTCTAAATAACCGGATAATTGTTTTCGCTTAAAGGTGTAATGTTTACCTAACTTTCGCTCCAGGTAAGATTTTAATAGTACCTGGTCTTGAAAACACCTATTGTCCTTTATGGATTGATGTACAATAAACTGCTCGACTAACCGGAGTAAGTAATTGAGAAGGTGATTAAAATAGGCCTTGTCGTATTGCAGACCCGGGAAGATAGCTCCAAAGATGGTCTGTTTTTCAAGTTTACTACTGGTAAAATCTGGATATAAGTCAAAAAAATACTCAAAAAGCTGAATGAGCCTTTCGTCCTTATTGAAAAAGGGGGATCGAATAAAATCTTTCAATCGATCAAACTCTTCAGGACTGAGTGTTTTCAGTAACAATAATAGTTTGCTCTTTTCCAAAACTCAAGCTTAAATTGTGATCAAATGTTATCGAGGCTCAAGATAATTAATTCGATTCTATTAAATTTATTTTTTGATAAATGTTATTAAATCAATTGTTTATATATTTTTTTGAGTAAGTTTTTAATTTTTCAATCCGATTTTAAGAAAAAATTGTAGTTGATCAACGTCGGCTGAAGTGATACTTTTGTAGCAACAAAGCTGATAAATCATGCGCCCTTTTACACATTTGATTTTATTAGTGTATTTCTTCCTGACTGCGTTATCAGCCCCCGCACAAGTCTGGCCGGGTGATATCAATAACAATGGAGAAGTAAATACTGTCGATATTTTGTATTGGGCTCTTAGTAACCATACAGATGGCCCTCCGAGGACAGACGGGAGTTTAATTTGGATAGCTCAAACAATAGATAATCCCTGGCCGCAGGTATTTCCTGACGGGCAAAATTTCGCCTTTGCAGATTGTAACGGAGATGGCCAAATTGATCTAATAGATAAAATTATAATAAGCCTAAATCAAGATAGTTTCCATTTACCTTATTTGGGGGAGGATTTCTCAAACGGAATAAGGGGTAAAGACCCTTTAATTTGGCTTGGAGAAGAGAAGGATGAAAATATTCAAACAACTATAGGGAGTACTCTCCGGATACCCATCCATCTTGGTAATTCTGATAATCCGGTAGAAGACTTTTTTGGTATTTCCTTTCGAATAATGATCGATACCGGATTCATTGGTAGGATCAACCCCGTTATTGAGAAAGAGGAGGAGGATTGGTTATTTAGGGAATCGGCCATATCAATCTTGAATTTGGATAAACGATTGGAGGAGGAAGGAAAACTTGGATTGGAGGTGGCCTTCCACCTCCTTGACCCCACCGATCAAATAAGTGGATTTGGGAAAATCGGAGATTTAAGGTTAATCATTGAAGATGACCTTACTTTGATTAAAACAGATACTGTCCTTCAGGTGACGGTCGACCCCATTCGAATGATCAACAACCAATTGTCGACATTAAATGTAGCCAACGACACAATCAATATTACCATTTATCAGGATAGCACATCGATGCTTTCCACCGCAGAAAAAGAGATTACTGAAGAGCCGGAGTATTCATTAAAATTATATCCAAACCCAACAACAGATTTATTGACAGTTGAATTGGAAGAACAAAGAATAGCATCTGTAGCCATTTACAACATCTTAAATCAAGTATGTTTTAGACAAACCTACCAGAATGGAGGCGATACCCAAAGAGTAAGCGTCCAACATCTTCCTCCCGGTCAATACTGGATAAGGGTAACTGCTTCTTCAGGCGGCAATTTTCATTGTGGTTTTATTAGAATTGGCACTCAATGATTTGATGCTCGGCCCTCAACCCTCATCCTTTTGATTTATTCATTGTTCATTTAAAAATTTATTAAAATGAAAATCTCTACGATCCTTTTCTTATGCTTTTTGGGCCTCCATATCCATGCCCAAGTCGTTACGATTACAGACGACGACTTGCAAGGAGGAGTTACTTATAATTGGACGAATGATACTACCTATTTGCTGGATGGGTTTGTCGTACTTGAAGAAGGAGGCGTACTTAATATTGAAGCCGGAACGGTGATAAAAGGGAAAGTTGTACCAACCAGCTCTTTTTCTTTTGCTTCTGCCTTACTAATTGCCAGAGGGGCAAAAATTCATGCTTTAGGAACGGAAGGCAATCCCGTTATTTTCACGACTGAGATAGATGATGTGAATGATGAATCTGATATCACTTTTTCAGATAGAGGTTTATGGGGCGGAGTAATTATTCTTGGCGATGCCCCGATTGCTGCTGATTCATCTTCGATTTCTTTATACAGCCTCCCTGGGGAGAGCCCTTTTTTGTATGGAGGGGATAATGATGTAGATAGTTCAGGGGTACTACAATTTGTGTCCATTCGCCATCCCGGAGCTGAAGCATTTCCAGATGAAGAGCTTGACGGACTTTTTTTAGGAGGAGTAGGGGCAAAAACCATAATCAGCAACATTGAAGTATATGCAGGCCAGGATGATGCCATCACGATTTCAGGGGGAACGGTCAATCTCAAGCACTTGACAGTTTCTTTCAATGGTGATGAATCTATTGATTGGGAACTTGGCTGGCGTGGTAAAGGTCAATTTTGGCTGGCACTCCAAGATGAAGAAAGTAATCGTTGTGGAGAGCACGACGGCGCAAGCCCGGATTTAGCAGAACCCTACTCAAGACCTGTTATTTCAAATGTAACCTATATTGGTCCTGGTGTAGATGTTAGAAATTCTGCTTCTGAAGCCTTGATCTTCAGGAATCGGTCAGGTGGTGTATACACCAACAGTATCTTCATCAACTTTCCCGAATATGCTATCAATATAGAAGATCGAACGGATATTCCAGACTCTTACGATCATCTCCAAACAGGCAATTTGCTGTTTAATTGTAACTATTGGTGGAATTTTGGAGCCGGCAATACCTGGGAAGAACTGGTAAATGTTAATCCACAATCCGAGGATCCCACTGCTTCCTTTTTAATAAATTTAATGGAAAATACTCAAAACACTATTGAAGATCCAATGATCGTGAATCTAAGCTCTGAATCGGAGGTTTTTGATCCTCGCTTAAGTCCCGGAAGCCCCGCTCTGAATAGCGGATGTGCACTCGATGATCCGTTTTTTGACCCTGTCAGTTACATAGGCGCTTTTGATAGCGAAACGATATGGTTGAATCAATGGACGGGAATGGACGCGAATCAATTTTTCTCATTTATTACTTCTACCAATTCCCTTGAGGAACAACCAGCCTTCAACCTTTATCCAAATCCTGCCAGGGAACTCCTAATGGTAGAAGGCATTACCTCCCTTTCTACTGTTCGACTTTTTTCCCTGGATGGTCAATTATTAGAGGAGCAGCAGGTAAGAGACTACACTTTTGCGTTGAATATTCACACACTTCCTGAAGGAATGTATTTATTGCAAATCCAATCTAAGGAAGGTATTTCTTCTCAAAAGTTTATTAAGACGAAATAAGTGCTAGGACATATTTAAGTTAACATTTGATGCCGCCCGCCGGGCGGCATCAAATGTTAACTTAACCTCTGTTTAAGTGCCCTAAGAAGCTTTGAGATGGTGTAAAAAGTCCTTCAGCCGTACTTTTTCTGTTTTTCGATTTTCCTCGCAATATCCCCTCCTTTTCGTATATTCCCCTTTCCAAAAAAACTATACACATTGACCTACCAAGATATACTCAAAAGCCTAAAAAAAGGCGAGTACGAAGCCATTTATTTCCTCCACGGCACAGAGCCCTACTTCATTGATATGATCTCCGATTACATTGAGGACCATGTCCTGAATGAAAGCGAAAAAGCCTTCAATCAAACCATCTTCTACGGCAAAGATGTCAACCATCTGGCGATCATTGATACCGCCCGCCGCTTTCCCATGATGGCCCCTCGCCAGGTGGTCATCCTTAAAGAAGCTCAGGATATGAAAAGCCTCAAGGAACTGAAAGCTTACGCAGAGAAGCCTTCGGAAACCACGCTACTCGTTATCTGCCACAAACACAAAAAGTTTAACCTCAATTCCGCTTTCGGTAAGGCCTTGAAAAAGAACGCACTGGTTTTTGAATCCAAACAATTATACGATAATCAGGTGCCCGATTGGATACAAGAGTACCTTAAAACAAAAAAACTGAAGATCGACCCGGATGCCAGTGTGCTGATCGCCGAATACCTCGGAACGGAACTTTCTAAAGTAGTGAATGAACTGGACAAATTGGCCATCAACCTGGCGCCTGGCGAAGTGGTCACCAAACAACATATCGAACAAAATATCGGCATCAGCAAGGATTATAACGTTTTCGAACTGCAGAAAGCGCTTGGCTTGAAGGACGTCCTCAAAGCTAATCGCATCGTCAATTATTTTGCCGCAAATCCCAAAAAAAATCCCTTGCCCATGGTGACCGGCTCCCTGTTTAATTTTTTTAGTAAAATATACATGCTGAAATCCTTGAAAAATATGCCGGATCAGGAGATTTTACAGGCACTGGGGCTCCGTTCCGCTTTTTTCTTGCGAGAATACCGGCAGGCAGCACGACAGTATTCTCCTGCTGACCTGGAAAAAATCATTGACCTGCTAAAAGAATTTGACCTGAAATCTAAAGGGGTCAATTACATCAGCACCGGCAAGCCGGAAGGGGAGTTATTGAAGGAACTGGTGTGGAAGATCCTGCATTAAACGAATGCTATTACTGGTAGCTACCGTTTGGGTGTTTATGGGCATCCAGGGTTTACTGGAGATGTCGTGGTGGAACTTATTTAAAAAAATCTTCTCTCATTATTTTGATTTATAAACCCCGCTCCCTTATATTTGAACCGAAATAAGACAATTTATTATGTTTATCGTATATACAACTTCTTGGTGGTGGCGCATTCATTCGAACATTCGGGTGAAATAGCACGCTATTGAGTAGTTGATAAAAACGGCTTGTTGGTTTCACCCGGCAAGCCGTTTTTGTTTTTACCTAAACTGAAAACGACCATGGATACACTCACGAAACAAAAAATACCCCTTCAAATAAGCACCAAACGACATCTGGCGGACACCATCACTCCGGTCTCCCTATATCTAAAAGTACGGGACCACTACACCGTGCCGGTCCTCCTGGAAAGTAATGACTTCAGCGATGCCGAAAACTGTTATTCTTTCGTCGGACTCGAAGAGATCGGCTTTTTTGGCGTTAAAAACGGCCTGATATCTTTTCAGTATCCCGGCGAGCAAAAAGAAAACAGGGAAGTGAAAGACACCACCTCTGTCCCAAAGGCCCTCCAACAGTTTCTGGAGGGTTTCCAACTGGACTATGAAGGGCCTTTTAAAGGATTTAACGGTTTGTTTGGCCACGTAGGATTCGACGCGGTCCAGTATTTCGATACCCTCCAATTTGATCCCGAAAAAAGAAAGATCGATCTGCCGGATATTCGCTTTTCCTTGCATCGCTTCATCATAGCCATCAACCATTATAAAAACGAATTGATCATTCTGGAAAACCGCTTACCCCAAGAAGCCTCCAGGATAAAAGAACTGGAACATTTGATCAACAGCCAGAAAGTCGCTCAGCACAAATTCCAGTTGCAAGGTGAAGAAAAAAGCAACCTGACGGATGAGGAATTTATGAAACTGGTGACCATCGGAAAAAAACATTGCCAGATCGGAGATGTTTTTCAGATCGTCTTCTCCCGCCAGTTTACCCAAAAGTTTAAAGGGGATGACTTTAACGTTTATCGCGTTTTGCGCTCTATCAACCCCTCTCCCTACCTTTTTTATTTCGATTACGGCAATTATAAGATATTCGGCTCTTCTCCGGAAGCACAAATGGTGATCCGCGATGGAGTCGCTACCGTTAATCCTATCGCAGGTACTTATCGACGCTCCGGAGATAACCGAATCGACGCGCAGCGGGCATTGGAACTGACCAACGATCCCAAGGAAAATGCCGAACACATTATGCTGGTGGATCTGGCACGCAATGACCTGGGACGCCACGCCAAAGAAGTGCAGGTGAAAAAGCTTAAAGAAGTCCAGTTCTTCAGCCATGTGATCCACCTGGTGTCTAAAGTGGATGGTATACTCGACGAGGACACCAATCCTGTCCAGATCTTCGGCGATACTTTTCCGGCAGGCACACTTTCCGGAGCACCCAAATACAAGGCCATCGAGCTGATCAATACCTATGAAAACCAAAACCGGAGTTTCTACGGCGGTTCGCTTGGGTTTATCGACTTCAACGGCGAAATGAACCAGGCCATCGTCATTCGCTCTTTTCTCAGCAAAGACAATACCCTGCATTATCAGGCCGGCGCCGGCATCGTGGTCAGCAGCGTAGAACATAGCGAATTGCAGGAAGTCAATAATAAGCTGGGTGCGCTGACTAAAGCACTTCATGAAGCTGAAAAATTGTAGACCGTTTAAAAATGAATGCAATGAAACTCCTCGTTTTGGATAATTACGATTCTTTTACCTATAACCTGGTTCAGTATATCCAGGAACTTTTAGATGCAAAAGTCGAGGTCGTTCGCAACGATGCCATCGAATTATCAGCCGTAGCAGAATACGACGTCGTCGTTTTGTCTCCGGGGCCAGGCCTCCCTTCCCAGGCCGGCATCATGCCGGAGCTGATCAAAAAATATGCCTCTGAGAAATTTATACTCGGGGTTTGTCTTGGCCATCAGGCGATAGGGGAAGCTTTTGGCGCCGGCCTGGAAAACCTGTCTCAGGTCTATCACGGCGTTTCAACTCCCATACAGATCATCGATCCTGAGGATATTCTCTTTGCAGATATTCCCAGGCAAATCGAAGTCGGTCGCTACCATTCCTGGGTCGTAAATAAAAACAGCCTCCCGGAAACGTTGAAAGTCACTGCCATGGACAGCCAGGGCGAGATCATGGCGCTCCGTCATCGTATGTATGAAGTCTATGGCGTCCAGTTTCACCCCGAATCTATCATGACGACGAAGGGAATGCAAATCTTGGAGAACTTCCTGGCGCACTGCGCCAAGACCTTGAAAAGCACAGTGGAATTGTAGAAAGGGTAGAAGGTAAAAGGTAGAAGTACTACCCAAAACCCAAAACCCTGAACCCCGAACCCAAAACCCAAAACCCTGAACCCAAAACCCTGAACCCTGAACCCCGAACCCAAAACCCAAAACCCAAAACTCAAAACTCAAAACTCAAAACTCATCATGAAATCCATTTTATCCAAACTGTTCGAGCATCGTGAACTGGACCGGGAGGAAGCCCGGCAGGTGCTCATAGAAATAGCGAAAGGAAGGTACAACCAAATTCAGGTATCTGCTTTTACTACGGTGTACAATATGCGGCACATCACTTTAGGCGAACTGGAAGGTTTCCGGGATGCCCTGCTGGAGCTGTGCGTGCCATTGGAGTTGAATGGGATGGAGACGATAGACATTGTGGGCACCGGAGGAGACGGAAAAAACACATTTAATATATCGACCACCGCTGCTTTTGTCATTGCCGGCGCCGGTTATAAAGTTGCAAAGCATGGTAGCTACGGGGTGTCTTCTGCAGTCGGTTCCTCCAATGTTTTAGAAGGATTGGGTTACACGTTTACCAATGACGGCGATGTTTTGCGCCGTCAACTGGACAAGGCAGGAATTTGTTTTCTGCATGCGCCTTTGTTTCACCCGGCTATGAAGGAAGTGGCGCCGGTGCGCAAGCAACTGGGAATGAAAACCTTTTTCAATATGTTAGGGCCGCTTGTTAATCCCGTACAGCCCAAGTACCAACTGTTTGGCACCTTCAGTCTGGAGCTGGCGCGCATGTATCAGTACATCATGCAACAAACAGGCCGCCAGTTCGCCATCGTCTACGCCCTGGACGGGTATGACGAGATATCTTTGACGGGCGATGCCAAGATCCGCACCAGCGAAAGCGAACGTCAGCTTTCTCCCGAGGATTTCGGTAAAAACAGGATCGATCCTAAAGAATTATACGGGGGAGAAACGAATGAAGAGGCGGGAAAGATACTGCTGGCTGTGCTGAAAAATGAATCTACCCAGGCGCAACATGATGTGGTTGCTGCCAATTCCGGACTGGCCATCCAGTGTATTTACCCGGAGCGTTCCTTGCTGGATTGCCTCCAAGAAGCCAGAGAGAGCATCCTCAGCGGAAAGGCATATGGAGTGTTTGAAACTTTGATGAAGGTGTAGATGGCAGCGTAGCCGTAACCAATCAATTTTTAAAAAAGCAATTTGCGGGCCTTAACTATTTTTGTTCACTTACTTAACAAATAACCAAAATGACCATTTTAGAAAGGATCATAACACACAAAAAGAAAGAAGTCCAGCGCAAAAAAGACCGCTATCCGGTAAAATTGCTGGAAGAAAGCATATATTATGACGCCCCCCCGGTATCGATGAAGGAATATCTTTTGAGAACCGATAAGTCCGGGATCATCGCCGAATTCAAGCGCAAATCGCCCTCCAAAGGAGACATCAACCCCTACGTTTCTGTCGAGCAGGTCACCATTGGATACATGCAGGCCGGCGCCTCCGGTTTATCGGTGCTGACCGATGAGACCTTCTTTGGGGGTAAGAACGAAGACCTGATGGAAGCCCGCAAATATAATTTTTGTCCCATCTTGCGCAAAGACTTTGTGATTGACGAGTATCAGGTGTTCGAAGCACGCGCTATTGGGGCCGACGTAGTGTTGCTGATCGCAGAATGTCTGGAGAAAGAGCAGCTCAAAGAGCTGGCGCAGCGCGCCAGGTCTTTGGGCATGGAAGTCCTGATGGAAGTGCATTCCAGAGAAGAATTAGCCAAGGTCAACGAATATATTGATATAGTAGGGGTTAACAACAGGAACCTCAAGGATTTTTCTGTTAGCATAGCTACCTCCATCAATCTTTCTGACGCTATTCCCAACGAATTGATCAAGATCTCGGAGAGTGGGATCAGTGACCCCAACGCCATTGTTAAGCTGAAAAAAACAGGCTATCAGGGTTTTCTGATCGGGGAGCATTTTATGGCCTCGGCGGACCCTGCCAAAGCCTGCAGGGAATTTATCAAGCGAGTGAAATACATTGAAGATACCTATAAAAATGCAATAGCCTGATGAAAGTGAAAGTATGTGGTATGCGAGCGGCCGATAACATCAAAGGAATCTTGGAATTGCCGGTCGATCTTATCGGCTTTATTTTCTATTCCAAATCTTCCCGTTATGCTCGGAATACAGGTTTGGACAAATGGATCACCAAAAATGCCGATCTTTTTGAAGAAGTCAGAAAGGTAGGTGTTTTTGTCAATGCAGAGGTAGAGGAGATCCTAAATACCGTACACGATTATCAGCTGGATTATGTCCAGCTGCACGGTAATGAAAGTGCGGAATATTGTCGGGAATTATCCTTGCTATGGCAGGTCAGTAGTGTTCGAAAAGCGAGAATGATCAAAGCTTTTGCGATAGATGAGTCCTTTGATTTTTCTTCTACTGAGCCTTATGCTTCTTTTTGCAGTTATTTTCTTTTTGACACAAAAGGGAAAAATCCCGGAGGGAACGGTTTTACCTTTAATTGGTCCTTGCTGGAAAAATACGAAGGGGTCACACCTTTTTTCTTGAGCGGGGGCATTGGTCCCGACATGGCGGCGGAGATCAATGCGGTTGACTTCCCGCAGCTGTCAGGCATTGACCTCAACAGTAGGTTTGAGATAGGGCCTGGTCTGAAAGATATCGAAAAACTTAAGACTTTTCTTCAACAAATCAAAAATCTGGAAAAAACCTAAACTATGATTGCGATCAACGAAAAAGGATACTATGGAGAATTTGGCGGCGCTTTTATCCCTGAAATGCTGCATCCGAATGTAGAAGAACTGCGAAGCCAGTATGTAGAGATCATAGCAGAACCTGAATTTCAAAAAGAGTTCAGAGCATTGCTAAAAGATTATGTAGGTCGTCCCTCACCACTTTATCTGGCGGAACGGCTTTCTGAACACTACCAGACTTCTATCTACCTGAAAAGAGAAGACCTGGTCCACACCGGTGCTCACAAGATCAATAATACCATCGGACAGATCCTGATGGCCGAACGCCTGGGAAAAAAACGAATTATTGCTGAAACAGGCGCCGGACAGCACGGCGTGGCTACAGCGACCGTTTGCGCCCTGAAAGGCATCGATTGTATCGTTTATATGGGAGAGGTAGACATCAAAAGGCAGTCACCTAATGTAGCCCGTATGAAAATGCTGGGCGCCGAAGTTCGTCCGGCTAAAAGCGGCAGCCGCACCCTCAAAGATGCGACGAACGAGGCTATCCGCGATTGGATCAATAACCCAGAGGATACTCATTACATCATTGGTTCTGTCGTTGGTCCGCATCCCTATCCTGACATGGTAGCCCGCTTCCAATCTGTTATTTCCGAAGAGATGATGTGGCAGTTGGAAGAAAAAACCGGCAAGGAAGATCCCGACATCATCATCGCCTGCGTGGGCGGAGGGAGTAATGCCGCCGGCGCCTATTATCATTACCTGAATCGCGAACACGTCCGTTTGGTGGCCGTTGAAGCCGCAGGGCACGGCATTTACAGCGGGGAATCGGCTGCAACCAGCGTTTTGGGTACAAAGGGCATTATTCATGGCAGTCGGACCTTGCTAATGCAAACAAAAGATGGGCAGATCACCGAACCTTACTCCATCTCTGCCGGACTGGATTATCCGGGTATAGGACCCATGCACGCTCATCTGATCGCCTCGGGTAGAGCCGAAGCGGTTAGTATTGAAGATGATGAAGCACTTAGATCTGCCTATTTCTTATCCCGAAAAGAAGGGATAATCCCGGCCCTGGAAACGGCTCATGCCTTTTCAGCGTTGGATAAGATTGAATACCAGTCGTCTGACGTGATCGTCGTAAATCTATCCGGAAGAGGGGATAAGGATCTGGATACTTTTATTAAGCATTTTGATAGAATCAATGGTATTGGGTAATGAGTATCGCGTATGGGGACTTAACCTCCAATGAAGGTTAGCTTTTCATAAACAGCAAGTCGCTATCTCAATACCCAATATCCAATACCAAAAAATATGAGTAGAATACAACAACTTTTTTCTCATAAAAAGACAAATATCTTAAACATCTATTTCACAGCTGGTTTTCCTCAACTCCACTCCACAGGGGAAATTATACAAGTCTTAGATGAAGCAGGCGCCGATCTGATCGAGGTCGGCATGCCATATTCTGATCCCCTGGCGGATGGACCGACCATCCAGCAAAGCGGGCAGGTGGCGTTGAAAAATGGCATGACCCTGGATATTTTGTTTGAACAGTTGGCCGAAGTCCGTCAGCACACAAATGTCCCTCTGGTACTTATGGGATATTTTAACCAGGTCATGCAATACGGAGAGCAACAGTTCGTAGATCGCTGTAAAGAGGTCGGTATAGATGGACTGATTCTGCCTGATCTTCCTGTGTACGAATATGAGACCTTTTATCGGAATATGATAGAACAGGCCGGCCTGGACATAAGCTTTTTGATCACTCCTCAGACAAGCGAAGAGCGCATCCAGCAGATCGATGGGCTGACCCGCGGCTTTATTTATATGGTGTCGAATGCTTCCATCACCGGCGCCAAAAAAGGGATTAGTCCAAAGCAAATCCAATATTTCAATCGCATCAATACCTTGCAATTGAATAATCCTCGTTTGATCGGCTTCGGCATCTCAGATCATGAAACCTTTTCTACAGCTTGTAAATATGCTAACGGCGCCATTATCGGCAGCGCTTACATCAATGCTTTGAAGAACAGTCATGATCTAAGGGAAACGACTTTCTCATTTGTCAACATGGTCAGAGGGAAGGAGAGTGTTGAGCGTTCTGGGTTCTGAGTTCGGAGTTCTGGGTTCAGGGTTTAGGGTTTAGGGTTCAGGGTTCAGGCCCAAAACTCAAAACCCAAAACTCAAAACCCAAAACCCAAAACTCAAAACCCAAAACTCAAAACCCAAAACTCAAAACCCAAAACTCAAAACTCAAAACTCATCATGATCATTCAATTAGAACCAAATATCCGGCAGGAAGAGCTGGAAGCCTTAAAAGAAAAGCTGAAAAGCATCCAGTACAAAGCCACCAAAGTCAGCACCCAATTTGGCGACTACATCGTCGGGGTAGGCAAAAAGGCATTTGATATCCGGTCGATCGGAAATCTTCCGGGCATCAGGGATATCCATCAGGTCAGTGACGATTACAAGCTGGTTTCCAGAAAATGGAAGGTGGATGAAACTGTGATCGACCTGGGGGATGGAGTAAAGATCGGAGATGGACACTTCGCGTTGATGACCGGTCCCTGTTCCATCGAATCGGAAGAGCAGATCCGTCAGATGATCGACCATATGAAGGCCCATGGCGTCAAGGTAATGAGAGGAGGGGTCTATAAGCCTAGAAGTTCTCCTTATTCTTTTCGCGGCCTGGGTATTGAAGGACTCCAATTGTGGCATGAGCTGGCCAGCGAAGCCGGAATCAAGATCATCACAGAGGTGATGATGGTAGAGCAGATCGAATCGATGATCGATTATATTGATATTTTCCAGGTAGGCGCCCGGAATGCCCAGAATTTTAATCTGCTGGATGCCCTGGGAGAGGTAGAAAAACCAGTATTGCTGAAAAGGGGCATGTCCGGGACGTTGGATGAGCTACTACAATCCGCAGAATACATCTTTTCCAACGGCAATGAGCGCATCATGCTTTGTGAAAGAGGCATAAGGACCTATGAGAATGCCTATAGGAATACTTTCGACATCAATGCCATAGCGGTCCTGAAGGAGAAAACCCACCTTCCGGTTATTGCAGACCCTTCTCACGGCATTGGCGTGCGTCGTTTTGTGGATAAGATCGCCTATGCAGCCACTATTGCCGGGGCGGACGGCATCATCATGGAGGTACATCATCTGCCGGAAACGGCATTTTCCGATGGGCAGCAAACACTTAACTTTCAGGAGGCGGCGTCGGTCTATAAAAAAGTAAAGCAGCTATTAGAGCTGAGAGATGAGCTTTAGAAGGACACAGACTCCCTCTGGTCGCCCTGTTTTTTTAGCGAAAAGTCCGCCAGGTCAGCCTTGGTTTGTGTCAAAAAATAGTGCGGTCAAATGAAAATCTGTGTCCTGAAAAAGCACAACCAGCGGTAAAAATCACGCCATTGCCTGCTCCAGGTCGGCAAGGATATCCTCCACTTCTTCAATACCCACGGATAGACGTATCAAGCCATCGGTGATGCCGTTTTCCAGGCGTACCTCTTTAGGAATATTGATGTGAGACATGGAAGCGGGATGTAGGATCAGGGTGTCCACGTCACCCAGTGTAGGCGCCAGTGTACAGAATTGAATTTTATTCATAAAAGCAATGCCCGCTTCCAGTCCGCCTTTCAATTCAAAAGACAGCATTCCACCAAATTTTTTCATCTGTTTTTTCGCCAGTTCGTGATCGGGATGGCCGGGTAAACCGTTGTAATTGACGCGTTCGACCCTGGGATGTTGTTCGAGGTATTCCGCTATCGTCTGGGCATTTTTGCTGTGTTTATCCATACGCAGCGCCAGGGTTTTGCAGCCGTTGTTTACCAGCCAGGCATCCCAGGGGTTGCAGTTTGTGCCGGCCAGCTTCATTGTTTGCCAGACTTTACCGCGCATCAGTTCTTCATCCTTTCCGATGAGCACCCCGGCGATGGAATTCCCATGTCCGTTGAGGAATTTGGTGGTGGAGTGCACGATGAAATCGACGCCAAATTGAAAAGGCTGTTGTAAGTAAGGCGTACAAAAGGTGTTGTCCACAGCGCTATAGGCATTGTACTTTTGTGCCAGGCTCGCCAAAGCTTCGATGTCTACGCAAGCCAGCGTAGGATTCGCAGGCGTCTCGAAATACACCAATTTAATAGCAGGATCGCTTTTAAGCAGTTGCTCTACTCTGTCCAGGTCCTTCAGGTTAGTCATAATCGTCTCGATCCCCAAAGGACTAAAGGTTTTTAAAAACAACTCTGACGTTCCTCCATAGATATTGCCCTGGGTCAGGATCTTTTCACCGGATTTTACCACAGACATGACCATGGTGGAAATGGCGGACATGCCCGAGCTTACCATCAGGCCTTCTGCTTCCATATGCAGCCCGTGTGTCTCCATTTTTGCCAGTTTTTGCTGAACCGAATCGATGGTAGGGTTTCCGTAGCGCCCGTACACATGGCCTTTTTCCTTGCCGGTGAAAATGTCTATTCCCTGGTCGATGCTGTCGAAAGCAAAGGAGGAAGTGGCGTATATAGGGATCTGATGAGATTTGGTGGTTTCTTTTGCCGGCACATCGTGTACGCAGAACGATCCAAACTTTATTTCTCTTTTCATTGTTGATGTTTTTTGAAATAGTATTTTTGCATTCTTACCCTGATCGGGACCTACAAAAAAACACAAAAATACCATTTGAAGGTCTATTGAAGTAAAGTAATTTTTACGTCCTGGGGCTAAATGGAAAAGAGCAATAAAGATGCAAGACATAAAAAACCACCAATCCGAAAATGAGGATGATGATAATGATGATCTTCAGGATTACAAGATCATCAAAGTGGATCCGAAACAATCGCCTATCCGGTTGGATAAGTTTTTAATGGATCGGCTGGAAAAAGTTTCCAGGAACCGTCTTCAAAATGCCATTAAGTCCGGATCTGTGTTGGTTGACGGAAAAGAGGTGAAGCCCAATTTTAAAGTAAAACCAGGTCATGAGATCGCCATTGTTGTTCCCCATCCTCCCGGTGAAGCGGTGCCGGTTTTACCTCAAAATATTCCTTTGGATATTAGGTATGAAGACGATGACCTGATGATCATCCACAAACCGGCCGGGCTGGTGGTGCATCCCGGGGTAGGCCACAGGCGGGGCACTCTGGTGAACGCACTAGCTTATTATTTTGGGCACCATGATGTCTTACCGGTGGAAGGAGGGAACTATCAACAAAAAATGGGGTTGGTGCACCGAATTGATAAAAACACTTCCGGCCTGCTGGTAGTCGCAAAAACCGAGTATGCATTGACTCATCTGGCCAAACAGTTTTTTCACCACACTATTGAGCGAACCTACTATGCTCTGGTATGGGGCGAGCCCGAAGAAAAAAAAGGCGCTGTCAACGGACATATCGGCCGCCATCCTCGTTTCAGGAAAAAATTTACCGTTTTTCCCGAAGGAGATCAGGGTAAATGGGCTGTGACGCATTATGAGGTGCTGGAGGGTATGTATTATGTCAGCCTGGTAAAATGTAATCTGGAAACGGGACGGACCCACCAGATCAGAGTACATATGAAACATCTGGGCCACCCCTTATTTAATGATGACCGTTATGGGGGAGATCATATTGTCAAAGGCACGGTTTTCAGTAAATACAAGCGATTTGTAGAAAACTGCTTTACCCTTATGCCCCGGCATGGACTGCATGCCAAGTCTTTAGGCTTCGTCCACCCGACAACTGGAAAGTATTTGCAGTTTGATTCTGAATTACCTGATGATTTTATGCAGGTGTTGAATACCTGGCGTAATTACGTCAAATACCGCAAGGAACTGACCCAAAGGCCGGACGGGGGATATTCCCTTGAATAAGAGTATTTATATGAAGGCAAAAAAAATAACGGACCCTATCCTAGCCACCCAAAATTGGTTGGAAAAAATAGTGATCGGCCTCAACCTGTGCCCGTTTGCCCGAGCACCCTTTCGCAGTGGACGTATCCGATTCGTGCTGGAACCCACGGAGCTGCCGGAGGTTTTATTCGAAAGGTTTGCTGAAGAAGCTTTGCTGCTCATTCAAACTCCTGTAGAAAAAACGGAAACCACTCTGCTCATCCATCCCAACGTATTGCTTGATTTTATCGACTATAATAATGCATTGTTTGACTTTGAACAGCTGATCCGGGAACTGGACCTCGAAGGCATCCTTCAGGTGGCCTCTTTCCACCCCGATTATCAGTTCGCTCAAACCCACCCGGAAGATGCAGAGAACTATACGAATCGTTCGCCTTTTCCTATGCTGCACCTGATCCGGGAAGACAGCATCAGCCGGGCCGTCGACCTCTATCCGGACATCGACCAAATCCCGGAACGCAATATTGAGCGAATGAATGAATTGGGAGTGGAGGGAGTAAAAAAGTTATTGGGGTATTAAGTTATGGAGGCTAGACTAAGACCCTAACATCCAAAAACCAACATCCAGAAAATGAATTTATCCGAAAGAATACAAGTACTTACCCGGTTAGGGCAACATCTGCAAGTCCAGGATGACTATCTCGATGCCGTTATGCATCGGACATACCTGCACAACAACTGGTTCACTGTTGACAATCAGAAGGAAGCCCTTAAGGCCATCAGCCGGTATTTTCTGTCAGAAGAGAAGATCCGACAGTGGGTGGAGAAATACAACATCCCCGAACAGAATAAGCCCCAAAACGTAGGTCTGGTCATGGCAGGGAATATCCCTCTGGTCGGTTTTCATGATTTGATCAGCGTATTTCTGGCCGGACACCGGGCCATGATCAAAATGTCGGAGAAAGATCCTTACCTTTTGCCCTATTTGTTAAAGCTCATGGCCGGTTATGATGGACGAGTGGAGGACTATTTTCAGATCGTCGAGCAGCTCAGGGGCGTTGATGCCGTTATCGCCACAGGCAGTAATAATGCTTCCCGCTATTTTGAGTATTACTTTTCGAAAGTTCCCAATATCATTCGCAAGAACAGGAATGCTGTAGCGGTATTGACCGGGGAGGAAAATGAAGAAGAATTGCAGGCGCTCGGGAGGGACATTTTCCAGTATTTTGGTCTGGGTTGCCGCAACGTAGCCAAGATATATGTGCCTGAAAATTATCGTTTTGATCCTTTGCTGGAAGCCCTGCACGAATACCGGAAGATCGTTTTGCACAACAAGTACAAAAATAATTTCGACTATAATTTTGCTATACAGGTATTGAATAAAGTGCCGTATTATTCCAACGGCTGTATTATTTTAGTGGAAAATAAAGCCATTCAGTCAAGAGTAGGAGAGATGTATTTTGAATATTACAGGGATTTGAGCGCTTTGGAGCAGGAGCTTCAGGCCCGAACCGAAGAGATCCAGTGCGTGGTAGCCAGAGATGGGTTATTGACTCAGCAGACTTATGCTTTTGGTAGGGCGCAGCAGCCTGAATTATGGGATTATGCCGACGGGATGGACACGATGGCTTTTTTATTGAAAATATGAATGAGTTTGCGGTTGATTTGAAGTGAAAAGAGATGGTCAAATAAGTCATGATGAAAAATATACTGATCTTTTCCTTGTTGTTTTTTTTAGCCTGCCAGAAGCAGGAAGTGCAAACCATACGGATCGATGGATCCAATGGGGTGAAGCCCTTGGTACAGGAACTGGCGGAGGCTTTTATGCATTATGAAACGGAATTTGAAGTACTGGTTGGGGAAGGGATGGGTACTAGTCAGCGGATCGTTGCACTGAAAAATGATAGCATCGATATGGCGATGGCCAGTCATGGATTAGATGTACAGGCACTGGAATCAGAGGGGTTTCAGGTGATCCGTTTTGCTCAGATGCCGGTGGTTTTTGCCGTGCATGAGACGGTTACCGTTAACGATCTGAGTGATCAGCAAATTTGCAGCATTTATTCAGGAAAGCTGCGAAACTGGCAGGAAGTTGGCGGACCTGATCTTCCCATCAAGGCTTTTACCCGGCCGTTCAACGAAGTAGACGCAGAAGTAGTATTGGAGCATTTGCCTTGTTTTTCCCAGATTTCTCTGGACAGCACTGTTCAGCTGAAGGAAAAGTCAGGAGAGTTGGCCAGGGCGCTGGCGGCTACACCGGGCAGCATCGGAATGACCACACTGACCCGGGTCAATCAAAGTGAGGGAGCCTTCAAAGCAATTGCCCTGAATGGTGAACTACCTGTATTGGCCAACATCCGCGATAAAAAGTATTTGCTACTTAGAAATTCCTTTCTGGTGGCGAAGGAAGAACCCTCCGGAGCGGTAAAAGCTTTTTTGGAGTATGTTAAAGGAAGAAGAGGCATACAAGTAATCCTGCACAACGATGCTATTCCGGTATTTGAAGATTGAAGGAAGATCGGCAGTGCCTAGAAGATAGACAAGCCGATCTTGGTCGTCAACAATTCCAAAGCTGTCATTCCAAGGGCAGAATTCCCCTTTTCATTGAGGCGCGGGCTCCAGACAGCCACGCTAAAATTGTTGGGATAAATAGCGGCAATACCGCCACCGACTCCTGATTTTCCAGGCAATCCCACCTTAAAGGAAAATTCTCCTGCTTCGTCGTAAAAACCACAGGTCAGCATGATCGCATTGAGTCGCTTGGTCTGGCTGGTATTGAGAATTTCCTCTTCAGAGGGGAAAAGCCTTCCATGGTTGGCGTACAGCAAAAAGGTACGCGCCAATTCCTGACAACTCATTTCAATAGAGCATTGATGAAAATAAAAATCGAGCACCTCCTCGATCTCTCCGGTGATATTGCCGAAGGATTTCATCAGGTTGATCAGGGCAGCGTTTCAGTAGCCATGTTTTTTTTCGGATTGGGCGACGTATTCATTGTAGTGGATATCGTCCTGGCCTGCAATTTTGCGTACAAAATTAAGGAAGTCTTTTTTTGGCGTCTCCAGGTGGTTGACCAGAATATCCGCTATGACCAATGCTCCGGAATTGATCAAAGGATTTCGGGGGATGCCGTTTTCATTTTCCAGCAGCGCTAAAGAGTTGAAAGGATCTCGGGAAGGTTCTACGTTAACCCGTTGCCAGACTTCCGTGCCGATCAGACTGATGGCCAGCGTCAATGAAAAAACCTTTGATATGGATTGTATGGAAAAGCGTTCTTGATGGTCTCCAAAGGCATAATCCGTGTCATCAAAACAGCAGAGGTGCATCCCAAATTTATGGGGATCGACTTTGGTTAATTCAGGGATGTAAGTAGCTACTTTTCCTATCTTAGATTCCAACGTAATGGCTTCTTCGATCTCTTCCAGTATGTTTTGATAGTTTTTGCCCATCGAATTTAGGTTTCAGAGAGTTCTTTTGCTTCTTTTAGTAAACTTAGCACAACCTCGTCAAGGTCTTCTTCTTCATACAATCTTACCCAATTAAGATCTTGAATAAGGTATCCAGATCGGACGATTCGCAGATATGGTATTGATTGGCTTTAGCATAAGGTTTTCCGCACTTGGGGCAGGTCCACATGATTAATGGTATTTCGAGAGAAAATTAAAGCTTCTTTTCTGTGCAATTGTACATGAAGGTCACTTATAATTGATAACTGATTTGAAAATCGGTATTTGCCATCTCAATGGAATAATACCGACCAGAACGGCAAACACCTTGGTGTTAGCGCCTACATACCAGTGAATGCGGTTGTGTTTTGACGCTTTCCATACGACTTTTGCGATATTTTCCGGTTTTAATGTGACCTTTTGATCATTGAGCAGGCTGAATTTGGCATAATTACTTCTGGTCATATCTGTTCTAACATAAAAAGGCAATAGATCGCTTACTCTGATGTCATGTTTTTTGAAGGAAATATGCCAGCCCTCTGTCAGGCTTTTCACTGCCGCTTTTGTGGCGGCATAGATACTCAGTTCGGGATTGCCGATCAGGGCAGAAGCAGAAGACAGGTTGATGATCTGGCTGTCAGGCGTTTTTTTCAAAAGAGGCAAAGCATGGTAAGTCATTCGAACCACCCCGCTGAGATTAACATCGATGACCTTCATTTGAGCTTCCAGGTCGATCCGGTCAAAATCGCCCACTTCCATTAAACCGGCATTGTTGATCAGCAAGTCGAGACGATCATTGGTCTTATTGGCAATATATTGCAAGGCCTTTTGAACGTCATCGTCTTTGGTGACGTCACATTGGATGTAGCAGCGGCGGTCTTCCGGAAATTCCAGTGCCGTGTCGGTAAGGGCGGCATTATCGATGTCCAGCATGGCGATATACCATCCTTTTTCAGCGAACAGGCGGGCGATAGCTTTTCCAATGCCCCGCGCCGCGCCGCTGATGACGATCACTTGATGAGGGAATTCAGACATGAGCTTTTGTTTTTGTCTTAGGTTGTTTACTGACGTAATGTTTTGGAAGCTGTTTAAGCAATGCTTTACGGAATTTATGATAATCTACTGTAATGGTGTGCCTTGGGCTATTAACCTGTTGGTAATGCGGATGGGTGATTTCCCGCCTGCAAAGGCTGGCGATATTGTCCGGGCGTTTCCACTTGCCGGATAATTCGCGGGCCATTATTTTGCTTTGCAGCTCTGCTCCCGGCCAGATGCAGCCCAAAGGCTGGAACATGCCGATGAAGTAGAGATTGCGGTATTTTTCGTGGAACATTTTTAGCCAAAGCGGTGCAGGGCCGGAGCTGTAGTCGATGAAGTCCCGATCGAAAAAGGGATGGGCGAGGATAAAGCCTGTACAGGCAATGATCACATCAAAATCTTCGCTACTGCCGTCTTTAAAGTAGACGGTTGGCCCTTCCAATCCTTCAATATCGACTTTGGGATGCACCTTTCCGTGCCTGATCTTGTACAGCAACTCATCATTGATAGTGGGATGGGTGGCTCCAAAAGGATGATCCGGCTTCTGGAGGCCATACAGACGGTTTGATCCATTAACGATTTTGATCAACAGTTCCGAGAGGCGATTTCTGATCCACAAGGGCAGCCAGTGCATTCGCTCGCCTATTTTGTCAGTTGGTTTTCCCATAACGAATTTGGGAATGATCCGGTAGCCCCGGCGCATGCTGATGGCGGTTTTGGCGCTGACGCGGCTGGTCTCTACCGCCACATCGCAGGCCGAGTTGCCGCCGCCGATAACCAATACCCTTTTGTCTTTGAACGGTGCTGCTTTTTTATACTGGTGAGAGTGCAGGAATTCTCCGGTAAACTGGCCGGGGTAATCCGGGTATCTGGGTTTCCAGTGGTGTCCGTTGCAAACGACAAGGTCTGTGAAGGTCTCTTTTCGTTGAAGGCCGTCTTTTTCGGTAGTGACTTCCCATTCGTTATCGCTTTTCCATTCACAATGCACGACCAGTGTTTCGAACTCGATGTGGTCATATAATGCGAATTGGCGAGCATAGGCCTGGAAGTAGCGCCTGAGTTCGTCATGTGAAGGGTAGTCGGCCACACTGGGATCGAAGTCATCAAAAGTAAAATCCTCGTATTGAGAAAGCGTTTTGGAACTGATGATGTGGGTTGTCTCAAAAACGCTGGAATGGCTTTCTGTTTCAGAGAATATCCAGTTGCCGCCTACTTCTTCGTTCCGGTCATAAATGGTGGCGTCGATGCCTTCGTCCAGCAGGTTTTTCAATGCGGTGATACCTGAAGGCCCCGCCCCGATGATGCAAACGCGTTTGGTAGTCATAGGCTATTCTTCATCATTTGAACTGTAATTATAGTAAAATAAGTTGAGGACTTCAATAACAGCATTTATCCCTGGGTAGTTTGAAGAGCCAGGTCTCGACGCGGATGTCCGGGTTTGTCCTGTGGAAAACTCCCCTAGACCTCAGAGGTCTTTAAGACCTCTGAGGTCTAAAAATGAAAGTTTTCCACATTTTCTCAGTTTTTCGCCTGCAAGTAATAGATAACCAGTTTTTTATATAGTGTTAAAAAAATCACAGACCTCGTAATGCGTGTCCGCTATTGTCCTGTGGAAAACTTTCCACACCTCAAAGGTCTTAAAGACCTCTGAGGTCTAAGAAAGAATGCTTAATTTGAATACCATTTAAAATAAAAACGACCTCATGAATCGCACCACTCTTTTCTTACTCACGCTAATGATATTAACTTCCGCCTGCGAAAAAGCAACATCTGACATGGATAAATTCTATCAACTCGGCATCATCGCCGGCTTCGCCGAAATGGTCGGCAGCGGGGCTAAACAACTGGCCCTTAGCGAACCCATGACCGCAGCCGAATTGGACGGCCTCATGAAGGAAGCCCAGGCTATCGCAGCAAGACATAACGTGCTTTTATTCCGGGAAAAAGACCTGATCGCCACCGACCTTTTTCCGGAAAACGTGGCCGAAAATAAGGAAGTGCTGCTGATCTACAAGAATTACACGCTTAATGCTTATCAGCAGTTGAAAAAAGATAAAACCATACTTGTGCAGGAAGGCAAATATGAAGGAGAAGCACGCGAACGCATCGCCCGCCGCTTCGGCCGCCTGCTGAGCTACCCGCCTCATCGCATCAATGAACTGCTGGCCGGACAGACCGGCTTTCGCACCCTTGCTGATTTCAACATCCAGGCAAGTAATGTCTTTTTATATTACAAAGACCTAGCAGCCGCCACCGCTTTTTATGAAGAGATCCTGGGACTCGAAAAAGTCGCTGATTACAGCATGGCGACAACCTTCCGGATCGGCGCCTCCTCCTTCCTGATCCTGGTCGATGAAGCAGAGGGTATGCATAGCGCAGATGAACCCAAGACTGTAGCGCTCGCATTACTAACCGACCAACTGGCCGAGTGGTATGCTTATCTTCAGCACCAACAAGTCCCTATTAAGTACACCTACAAACCCCGTACCGGCAATGCCCACGATGGATTCGTAGCTTTAGACCCTGAAGGCTATTTGCTTGAATTTGAAATGTTTAAACAACACCCGGAAAATGAACGCTTTATGCCTGTTTTAAATGCACAAGAACATCTTTTTCCCAATCATGAATCCTCTAAAGTGCCGGAAGGACTGGGCTTCAAGGCTGCCATCACCTGGCTGTATTACAAGGATCTCCTGAATATGCAAAATTTCTACGAACAGGTGCTTGGCCTGGAAATGGTTTGTGATCAGGGCTGGACCAAAATCTATAAGGTCACCGATACCGGCTTTATCGGGCTAGTGGATGAGCGGCAGGGCATGCATAACTTTACCGAAGAAAAAGCGGTGAATGTGTCCTTCATCATCGAGGATGTCGAAGGTTGGTTTGCCTACGTAAAAAATAAGCAACCCTTTAAGCTGCGATCAGATCAAATGGAGATTGGACCGGAAAATAAATACAAAGCTTTTGTCGGTTACGACCCGGAGGGTTATTTTATGGAGTTTGATCAGTTTTTTGAGCATGAGGATAATAATCGATTAATGGATTTGTTGGGAGATTAAATGGGGAATTAAGCGATGCAAAAGCGCTAAAAGGTGCTTTTGCATCGCTTATTAGGCTAGTATTTCGCCGGTACTCCCTTACCGGGTAGTGTATTTTGTATAAACTCCCTCAAATGCTCATTAGCCTTTTCCAGATCCTCTCTCCTCAAATACATCATATGACCGGAGCGATATCCTTCAAAACGAAGGCGATCCTGCATTTTACCACTTGGATCCAAATGCCACATGGTGTATTTGGCATTGAAATAAGTAGTAGCACCGTCGTAGTAGCCTGCCTGTACCATTACCTGTAAATAGGGGTTCTGAGCCATAGCTTGTCTCAGGTTTTCACCAGTCTGATCATTGGAACGATCCCATGGACGCACCGGACCGAACATGTTGTACTTGATGTCCGTCTCGTAATTCAGCTCATTTCTAAAGTAATAATTGATGGCCGGGGTGAAAGAATGCAGCCAGGAAGTGATCTCAGAGTTGTAATCCGGGCTGTCGCCGCCTTCCATGCGATCAATACCCAAATAGCGGGAATCCAGCCTTCCGATGGTGTATCCTCCTTTTTCCCTCAAAAGATCTTTCCAGAAAAAGTTGTAAGAAACATCCAGGTTGTGCTGTAAAATGGTCTTTTTAGTCAAACCGGAATAGTAGGCCATTTTTTCGGCCATTTCCTCTCTCTTGCTGTCTTCCAAAAAGCCGCCCTTTGCCATGGCTGGCAACAATTCATTGAGGGTAAAGGCTTCAACTTCCGGCAGTAGTTCGTCCAGATCTTTTTGCTGCAGCTCTGATGGCAGCGCTTTCTGATACCAGGCCGCAGCTGCAAAATAGGGCAGACGATTAGCCGCAGCCACCGGGCCGTCTCTCTCAATACCCAAACCGGTAGGGGACACCAAAATTACTCCATTAAGATACATCCACTGGGCATTTTGCAAAGCTAAAGCAAGACCCGACACGCGCGTGGTGCCGTAACTTTCCCCAATCAGATATTTGGGCGAACGCCAGCGGTTTTTTCTCGTCACAAAGGAGTTGATCCATTCGGCCAGGTACTCAATATCGGCATTCACGCCGAAAAATTCGGATTTATCCACCTCCTTGTCCAGAATTCGCGAATATCCAGTGTTGACAGGGTTGACGAAAACAATGTCCGCTACATCCAGAACAGAATAGGGGTTTTCCTTAATCCCATAAGGTTGAACCGGATAACCTTCATCGTCAATCTCGAGTATGCGTGGTCCGGTATAGGCTATGTGCATCCAAACAGACGCAGAACCCGGGCCTCCGTTAAAGGAAATGATCAGCGGCCGGCTGACCTGGTCTTTTACATCAGTACGCTGATAATAAGTATAAAACAAACTGGCGATCGGCTTGCCGTCTTCGTCCCAGACGGGCTGTGTCCCCGCCTCCGCCGAATAGGCGACTTTCTGCCCCTTTATCGTAGTTTCATGATTGGTGATCATCGCCGACTCCGCTTCCAGCATGCGCTCCTGAGCCACCATCACAAAGGGGATACCCAAAATAAGTGCTAGTAAGATTAGTTTGACTCTCATATTTAATTTGGTTTATGTTATATAATTACTGCTTGGCTTTCTCATATACCTTCTCCAGATGTGGTATCCCCTTCACCATCCAATCCGGTGCTTCTTTATCCATCAGGTAATGGTCGAAATACTGCTTCATCCGGAGCTGGAAATCCTTTTGGTTGTATTCATTACGCAAGTGGTGAGGCTCGCCGGGGTAGGAGAGGAAAATGACTTCCTTGCCTAACCTTCTGGCGGCATTGTAAAATTCAAGCCCTTGCGTCCAGTCTACCGCTCCGTCCTGCGTGCCATGGAGGATTAGGAACGGCGTCGATATCGCAGAGGCATGGAACATGGGGTTTTCCCGCTGATAGATTTCCCGGTGTGACCAGGGCGTAACACCACGGCCCATCCTGACCTGTCCGATCTCCATGATCCCGGTATGATTGGTGCCGGTATTTCCGTATATGTTATTGTAAAAACTCTCCAGATCAGTAGGAGGAGCGCCTGTTACCACACAAGCAAACATGTCCGTTTGAGTAAGAATGAAAGAGGATTGATACCCCCCCCAGCTATGCCCTTGCAAGCCGATCTTGTCCGGATCGGCATAGCCCAGATCAATGACCTTCTGAACGGCCGAAGTAATGCAATCCAGGGCGCTGGTCCCTGGGCGACCTACTTCATATACGTTATCCGGCATGAAAAATAAATAGCCGTTACTGGCGTACAGGGAAGCATGAGGTCGATCGTCATATACCGGCATGGCATAATTGTGATGACGCTGTGACATTTTTTCATAAAAATAAACCACCATGGGGTATCTTTTGCCGGGCTCATAATCAGGAGGTAGCGTCAATGTGCCTTGCAGACGCTCACCCTTGCTGTTCGTGTAATCAATCAATACTTTACTTCCCCAGGCATATGCTTTTTGCTGAGGATTGGCGTCAGTCACTTTTCGTGGATTGCCTAGCTTAAGGCCACTAACATAATAATCCGGAAAATCAACGAAGGACTCCCGGGTGAACAGGACGCGGTCCATTAACCGGGCCTTGAGTGGCCGGCCGAAGCTTTTATCTTCAAAAATCAAAGGTTCTGGCTTTTTACCCTTTACCAAAGTATAAAAGCCCGATTTTTTGGTCCACTCTCCGTAGGCAGACAGCATCATGGGTGCCTCCAGATCAATGTATTCTTCTTCAGGATCGAGCTTGATATAATCGAAGCGGATCTCTTCCCGGTCTCCCACTCCCTGGGTGAGGTTTTCGGCTTTTTTACCATCCACAGACAAATACCACAAGTCGTACTTGTGATTGACTATCACTCCTTTTCCATCTTTTGTCCATCCGGCTAAGCCATAGGGCGGCTTTTCGTGAGGATAAGGATGGTCTTCATTGACGAAACTTACCGGGGCTGATTCGGAAATCGTGGTGATCCGGTCATTCATCAGGTCGTAGACGTGAAGCTGTTTGTCCAGCTGGTAAAGGTAATACCGACCGTCCGGGGAGTAGCCCAATGGGCGGTTGACCTGCCGGGCAAAAGCTTTTTCCTTGCCGCTGCTCAAATCCACCCTGTAAAGATCCGCTGGAGAAACGCCCCAGTTGACATCGCTGATGTAGGGCTTTTCATCCCGCCCTACGAAATAGCGGTTATTCTTGGAAAGGATAACGGTCCGCATTTGCTCATCGGCCAGCCTGGAGAATTTTCCAACCGAAAGATCATAGGAACAGAGAAAGGTGAATCGTTTATCCCGCTCGCCTTGTCTTTTCTGAACCGTATTGATGCGTTCATCCTTCCAGTGGAAAACATCCACATTGGGGAGGGTGTCCTGATCCAGCTTTTCTTTTTTCTCCTGATCATCAATGCCGAATAGGATCATTTGCCCGTTCCCGGTCCAACTCAAGTCTCCGTTGGAGCTGATAATATGATTTTTGGGAAAAAGGGATTCATCCTGGGGATCAAAAATAACCTTTGAAGGCGATCCGGAATCGAGTTCGGAGAATACCATCAATTGGTTAATAGTATGAATGAGGGTATCCGGCTGATGACCTTTTAGCACCGCCAATTGATTGCCTTTGTTGCTCCAGTCTTTTCTCAGCGCAGTGACATCATCCCAGGTCAGCTGAACATAAGTCATAGTGTCGGTATCCAATGTTCGAAGTTGACCGCTGGGCAGGTCCAGCAGGTAAAGACCGTTGCCTATCCGTTCGGCGGCATCGACCAGATAAGCGAGCTGAGTGCCTTTTTTATTGAAAGCATATTCGGTAACATTGCCGATGTTCAAATGTGCGCCCGTCTTCAGGTTGCGCAGGATCAGATCCTGGCCTTTATGTTCGGACTTATCTGATTCCGGCTTTTTACGAAGCAGAACAAAATATTGCCCGTCACTTGAAAAAGTCATGGACTCCGCCCTGTCGTAGGTCCTTTTTTCCTCGGAATTTAATTCCAGCAATTCCGCCTTATTAAAAACCGGCTTTTTGCTTTTCCTCAGCTTCTTGGTTTCCTTTTCATTGGGCTGAATGAGATAGGCTGCCCATTTCGAGTCATCGGAAAAGACCGGACTACTTGCAAAAGGAATCGAATATTTTTTTTCAGCCTGATCCAGGTGTTGGATTTTCAGGGTGTCGTCTCCGCCGTTGGGGCGCAGACCATAGGTCATCCATTGGCCGTCGTCAGATAATTCAACAGAAACCAGACGATGCCAACGGCTGTAGTCCTCAAGTTGCAGGGCTTTTTTCTGTCCAAACACAGCAGTACTCAGCAGAAGGAAAAAGACGACATGCAGAATAGGTTTTAATCTAGCCATTGTATATAATGTATTAAGTATTCCCCATTTCCGGTAGCGGTTTGGGACCTCAGGCACCAAACTGCTACCGGAAGTAAGTTGCTGGATGTTAATGATCGAAAGTTAAATGTAGTTAAAAAAGTGACTTGTTTTGGTTTTATACAAAGCTCTTTGATCGGAAAATCGATGAATTGGAAAAGGATATAGAGGAGTCAAAACAGATCTTGTTTCTTAGCTATATTGCAGTTTTACCAGAAATTGCTCAATCAATCGATTAACTTCCCCCGGCTTTTCCAGGTTCGACAAATGTCCCACTCCCGGGATAGTTTTGAGGGTGGAATGCGGAATCAGCTCGTTCATCTTTTCGGATTTATGCAAAGGTGTGGCGGTGTCTTCTTCTCCCACGAGGATTAAAGTGGGCGTGTGAATTTTTTCCACTGCTTTTTCTGATAATCCCTTTCGGTTGATAACCCCTTTAATCGCATTTAAAATGCCCTTCTTATCCCCATTCAATAGAAAACCTTTCCACTGTTCGATCACCGGTTCGTTGGCAGGATCCTGAAGGAATGATCTGCTGAACATGATCGGCAACACATTGCTCAAGACTACTTTGAAACCAAGCAACTTAGCGATGACCATCAGGGTATTGTATTTGGGCAGGTTTTTCTTGTCTTCCGGAAGCATAGACGAATCAATTAGCGTAAGCGACCGCAATAAATGAGGGTATCGGATAGCCAGGCGAAGTCCGATGAATCCGCCCATAGACAGACCGACAAAATGGCAAGGGTCAGCATCCAGTTGATTGATCAGCTCCTGTGTGTCCTCCGTCAGACTGTCCATGTCGTAACCGTCCTCGGTAGTTTCACTCTTTCCCTGCCCGCGAAAGTCAAAAGCGATACATCTGTACTGGGAACTAAAGTGTTCCATTTGTTTTTGATACATAGTGGAATTGCACAAAAGACTGTGAGCAAAGACCATCGTCTGCCGGCCTTCTCCCATCTCTTCGTAGTAGATCCTGGCATTGTTAATAGAGAGGTAGGGCATAAGGTAAATTGTTTGTATGCTGAAGAAGTCCCCAGTAGGGCTCCATTTAATGCCTGAATATAGGAAATCTCATGAAATTAGAAAAAAGAAGTCGGTGTTATATCTGAGGGACTTTCTTGATGAGCTTGCTGACGGCCTTTTTTACCGGCAGTAAAGCATTCCTGCTGACATAGTCAAATCCATGTTCCATCCTTTCCTTGGCTTCTTCATCCCGGATGGCTTTGCTACCCAGGAAAACGATGATCCGGTCCCAGAAATTGAGTTTCTTTTTGTCCAGCTTACCCGGCAGGGGAAAATAGGTGAACTCTACTATCATTTCATCCGGCAGGCTGATTTCCAGCGCATTGCGCTGCTGCCTTTTGTTGGCGTAGGAACCGGAAACGGAGAACAGGATCAGGTTTTTATCTTTCAACCAACTCCAATGGGTCTTGATCCAGTCGGAGGCCAGTATGCGACCGACCTTTATGCAACTGCCGATGATGATCAACTCGCAGGATTTTACGGTTTCCGGTTCGGCTTCACTGAGGGGGAGGGCTTTCAGTCCGGTGTCTTCTGAAAGCCATCGGGCATATTGAGCGGTACTGCCGTAGTGCGATTTGTATAAGATGATCCCTTTCATAACAACTTGTTTTCAAATAAGGTCTGTTAAAAGGAATACATAATCGCTGATGAAAGTCATTGAAATCAGGCAAAAATCAGTAAAAGACAGAGACTTTTATCAGTCTGTTGAAAAAGGAGTATTGTTCAGTATCTGTTGAAATTCTTCCTTTGTGATCGGTAGGTATTGCTTGAGCAGTTGGAGATAATCCTGGGTCGGCATTACCGGATAATCGCTGCCGTAGAGAACTTTTTCTAAGCCTACTTCCCGGATCAATTCGGCCAATTTCTCATAGGGGACATTTCCGGGGTACTTCCAGCTTTGATAGATCACTGTGCCGGATAGCTCAAAATAGACCTTGTGTTTATTGGCTGTTGGATTGTTTTGGAAAAAATCGATAAACGCCTCCATAACGGCCTTGGTATGTACGGTAAAGCCGCCGTCTCCACCCATATGCGCGAGGATAAGGGTGAGGGGAGGAAGCTTTTGAAGAATTTCTTCTATGAACAACTGCGCGTCTCCCCGGCCAAAATCCTCACGATTATTTTTAAGGTGCAGCAGCACGGGAAGTTGATGCTCAGCAGCGTAGCTGAGCGTTTTTTTGATCTTATGGCGATGCCCGGCATCTCTGAGATTAATTCTGGAAGCGTGAAAGTGCAATTTCAGGCCGTTCAGTTTTAATTGCTTCGTGCATCGCTTCATTTCACGGTAAGCAAAGGGTTCCATAGGATTTAGGCCGAAAAAGCCCATCAATCGATCCGGGTGTTGCGCGACAAAGGCCGCCAGCTGATCATTTTCTTGCTGTACCACCGCCTTCCGGTCTTTCTTTTTTAGATAAACCGGACTTTGAGAATAGGCATAACCTCCTGAAATCAGGACCATGCGTTCGGCCTGATTTTTTTCCAGAACTATATCAATGTCATTCAGGGTCGAATCGGGAACGGTAAGGGCGTAGCCCTGGTTTCTGATATCATCCGTCAGCGTCTTACTGAAAAAATGGACGTGATGGTCAACAGGAATGCTCAGGGCGCCATCGCTTTGGCCATTTAACTTCAATAGCGGCAACGAAATTAGTAACAGGACAGCAATGATAGATAACTTTGAAAACGCCATTGCCGAAATATAAACTAAAAAAAACAGACCCGTCGTATCTCAATCGACAAAAACAGGTAAAATGTGAAATAGGATTTTATAACCGATACGGAAACTTCTTTGCCGCTCTTCTGCTGATATCGTCGATGATTTCATTAGCCGGTTGCCGCCAGTCGGCTCCCTTGTCAAAGGAGATCGACCAAAGCACTCTTCCCTCCTCTCTTTCCAGCAGAGAAAAATCGGCTACGATCTCTTTATTCTGACTGCTTATCGGAGGGAACCAGGGGAACCATTGGTAGTTGGTCAGGATATTGATGATTCGCACGCTCATGTCGATGCCATAGGATTCCAGGTCGGACATCAATCGGGCTTTTTCGATCCTTGCACGAACGACCGCATCCACGCCCAGCAGATCTGCCAGTTCTTCCGGCGACATTTCCCAGGATTTCCGTATGGAAATTCCTTCGGCTTCCAGTTGGTTCAAGGTTTTCTGATAATGCTGTATGTCTACACTCAGGGGCTTTTTACCACTTCTGGTGCTGCGCAGCAGCTCGTTTAAAAAGGAGATTTGAAAAGCCCGGCTTTCAGCTTCTTCAATATGCAAAATATCCTGCTCAGTGAGATCATCCGGCATTTTTCCCGTAAAGATCATCTCGAAGGGCAGCACCGCAATTTAACTATGATCTGCGGTGATCGTTTCGAAATTAGCGGATCGAAAGTAAGGCGTGCAGGCCAGTAAGCCTGTCATACTCAATAGCAGGATCAAGCTTCGTTTTTTCATGGTTAGATTGGTTTGAAATAAACTAAGCCTTAATCTAGCTTTTTCCGAAAAAAGAAGCTATGACCTTACTCAATGCTAACTATTGAACTTTATCAGTTGTAGCTAATTGTTTGATCTTGATCCGGAAAGCTGCATAAGTCAGCGTCATAAACGGACTGAGGTAATTAAAGATGGCATATACAAAATAATCCACTACCGGAACACCCAGAACACCTGACTGATAAGCACCGCAGGTGTTCCAGGGGACGAGTACGGAGGTCACAGTGCCTGAATCTTCCAGCGTCCGGCTTAGGTTTTCAGGGGCCAGGCCTTTTTCCCGGTAGGCGTTGGCAAACATTTTCCCGGGAACGACAATGGCCAGATACTGATCGGAAGCCGTCACATTAAGCGCCAGGCAACTGGCTACCGTACTAGCAAAAAGCCCGAAAATAGACTTGGCCATACTCAACAAGGCATTGCTGATCCGGGCTAATGCTCCAATGGCTTCCATTACCCCGCCGAATACCATCGCGCATAAGATCAGCCAGATAGTGCCCAGCATGCCGGCCATGCCGCCGGAGGAAAACAGGTCATTCAATGCAGGGTTAGTCGTTTCAATAGCCGTGTCTACCGTCATGGCCGTCATTACCCCTTTATAAGCAGACCTGAAGGTCAGCGCCTCAGCTTCAGTGATGCCTCTGATGATGTCAGGTTGAAAAAATACAGCAAATAAGGCTCCCAAAAGCGTACCGATCAAAAGGGCAATCAGCGGCTTGGTCTTCCTTATGATCAGCAAGATTACAATGCCCGGTACTAAAAACAGCCAGCCGTTGATATTAAAGACCTCTTCAATAGAACCTAAAATAGCAGTGGTGTCCGTTACCCCTGAAGTCTGCTGGGTCAGGCCGATGAATACAAAAATGACCAAGGTGATAACAATGCTCGGAACCGTCGTCAGCGCCATGTAACGGATATGGGTGAACAACTCCGCGCCGGCCATGGCCGGCGCCAGGTTCGTAGTATCGGATAAGGGGGACATCTTGTCTCCAAAATAAGCCCCGCTGATGACGGCGCCTGCCACCATGCCCAGTGGCAGATCAATGGCTTTGCCGATGCCGATAAGCGCAATGCCCACCGTTGCAGAGGTCGTCCAGGAACTTCCGGTTGCAATGGAAATGATGGCGCAAATGACAACCGTCGCTGGAAGGAAAATATTGGGATGAAGGATTTTCAGCCCATAATAGATCATCGTCGGTATGATGCCGCTTACCAGCCAGGTGCCGGCCAGCGCTCCCACAAAAAGCAAGATCAAAATGGCTTCCGTCGTAGATTGAATGTTATCGGCTACCTCAGCGATCATTTGTTTATAAGATACTTTGTTGTAAAAACCGACGATGGCCGCTACGGCGCCGCCCATCAACAGAATGAACTGGTTGGACCCGCTCAGGGCGTCGTCTCCAAAAACGTATACATTGTAGGCAAGAAGGCCGACCAACACAAAAACGGGAAGCAGCGCTTCCCAGATATTCAATTCTTTGTTTTGCTTAATGATGTTATCTTCCATATGTTCTTATGTGTTCAATCAATTCCTGAAAATAGAAATAATCTGTAAAAAAGGAAGAAAATCCTTTTAATAACCCTTGAGATTGTTTGGAGTTGATAAAAATCACTTCCTGTGGAGACTGAAATGACGACCTTTAAAAAGCAAACAATCAATTTCAACGAGCTATGTTAACCATCCGGAAAGGAGCTAAGCAGGAGAACCCATCGGAAAAAGACCGGAATAAGAAAGCCTATCTTTGTAACGGTGCGTCTTGTTTGTTGGCCGGCACCCAGCGCAAACTCCGGCAGCAGCTGGAACGCTTTATCGATCCCGGTGAGATCGGGAACCGTTGTTGCCTGGGACGTTGTCATGAAAACGCTGCTTTTCAATATGAGGGCGTGAACTATTCCGGGCTCTCCTATGAAGAATTGAAAGCCGTTTTTGAGGGCGAAAAGAGGGAAGACTTGGACGACTATCACGTAGAAGCACTGGGCGAAGCCGTGCTTATCGGCGCCCCAATGGACGTCAATGAGTTCAGAGCGGCCATCCGGAAGATGCTGGCTGTACATCCGGATCAGTTATTGTCCGAGATTAAAACTTCGGGCCTTCGCGACAGGGCCGACCAGGCGGTCTTTTTCGAAGAAAAACTTCAAAGATGCCGCAAGGCGGAAGGCGAGGTGAAATTTATGATCTGTAATGCCGATGAATCAACTCCCGGCGCCTTTGCAGAACGCTATTTACTCGAACACCAATCTTTCCAGGTCCTCCTGGGAATGGCCATCACCGCCTACATTACCGGAGCCCACAACAGCATCCTCTACATACGCGAGGAGTATCCGGAGTCGATAGCAACTATGGAAACCGCCATCAAAGCCCTGAAGAAAGAGGGGTTGATCGGAGAAGGCATCCTGAATTTTGATCTGGATATCCATGTTCTGAAAGCAAAGGGCGCCTTCATGTGTTATGAGGATACTACCTTGATATCAAATTTAGAAGGACGTTTACCGGAACAGGAACCGTCTGCCGAAATGATCGAAGAGCACGGCTTACTGGGCTTGCCTACGCTGATCAGCAGGGTGGAGACGCTGGCTTGCCTGGAATATATCCTGGTAAAGGGTGGCCATGCTTTTGCTACCCTCGGCCTTTCTGATTTTACCGGAACTAAGCTGGTTGCTCTGGATAGCACTTTCAACAGATCCGGGGTTTACGAAGTACCCTACGGCACCTCACTTCAGGTGGTAGTGGAAAAAATGGGGAAAGGTTTTTCCAAACCTATGAAAGCACTTCATGTCGGAGGTCCTACCGGCGGTTTAATTCCTCTTGATAAAATTGAGTTCCTCACCCTTGATCCTGTCGCTTTCGAACGAGCGGGCTTCAAGCTCGGACCTGCTTGTATGATCGGCATACCTGCTGATTTTCCTATGATCGATTACATGGAGCATCTGCTTTCCTTTTTTGCTCAGGAAAGTGAAGATATTCGGGAGGTGGCGAGGGAAAAAGCAGCTATTGGCGCCGCCTGGTTGCAACGATCTAAAAAGGAGGGGGTGAAAATCGAAAAAACCTTATTTGAAGAGTTATTGGACCTGTTGGTCCAGGAATGCCAATGCCGGCCCGCAAAAGAGATCGTCTTGCCGATCCGGAATGCTTTAGCTTATTTCGAAGAAGAATTGGAGGCGTATTTTTCTAAATAAGCGATAGGATAAAATTAACCTATCGCTTATTTAGAAAAAACCCTTATTCTTTTTTCAACTTCCTGTTGAAAAAATCAGCCGTCGCTTTAAAAGCCTTCACCCAGTTGTGGTGCAATAGGAAGCCATGGACTTCATCCGGGAAGATCAATTGTTCGAATTCCACATCACCTTTTTTTCTCAAAGATTCAATGATGTCCACCGTCTCGCTAAACGGTACGTTCCTGTCGTCATCACCGTGGATGAACAGTACCGGGGATCGCCAGGTATCGATAGCGGAAACGGGTGAGGAGGCATAGGCGAGTTCGGCATAGGCTTTATTTTCCAGCGGATCGTAGGAAGGAATAAAGTTGTTGACCACTACGTTCCAGTCGTGTACTCCATGTACATCTACTCCAGCCTTGAAAAGGTTGGACGCCCGCGCAAGGCCAAGTGCCGTAAGGTAGCCGCCGTAAGATCCGCCCCACAGGCCGATCCTGTCGGGATCAACATCATCCCTGGATTGCAGATACAGCCCGGCGCCCATGACATCATTGAACTCGCTCGCCCCGGCAGCACCATAATTGAGCGCCTCCCGGAATTCCATTCCATAGCCAATGCCGGATCGGTAGTTTACCGAAAGGACGATATACCCCTGGCTGGCCAGGTATTGATTCATGGCATAAGCGTTGTGATAGTATCCTCTATGGTGAAAACTAAGCAGCATCTGCCTTCTGGAGCCTCCGTGAAAGAAAAGCACAGCGGGCCTTTTCTCTCCGGCCTTAATATCTTTGGGTAAGAAAAGTTGTCCGTGTATCTTCATGCCGTCGCTGGCCGAAAAAATAACCGCTTCCGGCGTTACAAGCTGATCTGAAGGATAATCAGCCATGATGTTGCCGACCAGATCCTGACGAGCCCCATTCTTATCGATCATCTGGGCCCGGGCAGGCCGGGTGGGGCTACTGGCCAGAAAAACCAGGCGGCCGTCCGGCGTTAATTCCGGCGACCACTCGACGCCTCTCCCTTCTGTGAGTTGTTTCGCAGGCCCCCCCGCAACCGAAACCTGCCAGATGTGCTGCCGGTCGATATCGTTCTGATTGGAAGAATAAACCAGCGTTTCTCCGTCAGGACTCAATGAAACAAATTGCACTTCAAATTCCCCAGGCGTCAATAGTTGGATGGCCCCACCTGCAGCGTTAATGGAATAAAGGTGGGTCCACTCATCACCTTCATATGGAAAAACCAGCCGGTTGCCGGCGCCCCAAAATAGCTGGTTGGAAGCGGAGATGGTGCGGAATACACTGCCCATACCGGCAGGCGCCTTCCAGATCTCTCTGGTGACATTCGTTTCCAGATCATGTACCATGATCGACCAGGGTAATCCCTCCCTCTGGGGAACAAAAATAAGGCGTCCCTTTTCATTAGGGCTGCGTAAGAACGCTAACTGACGGCCGTCAGGCGACCATACCGGATTTTGGTCGCGATCCACGCTGGGGTCTAGGTATTGGTAACGGTCTTTTTCCAGATCATAAATGCCGACAAAAGCATGATCACCGCGGGAGCTCACAAAAGCGATCTTCGTGCCGTCCGGCGACCAGGCAAGGCCTCCGGCCCCTCTCCGGGCTTGAAAGAGTGACATGGGCTCTTCCTTTTCATGAATATTCAGCGTCCATACCTGATCCCGAGAGGAATAAGCGATAATGTCTTTTGAAGGATGTAAGACGGCATTCCCAACGCCGGCCACTAATTTCCTGGAGCCATCCTCCAGGCTGACCATCCACAACTGACGGGAGGCGCCGTCCGGCATGAGGGCCGGATTGGGGATGTCACCAAGGCGATTGGGCGCACTACCCCTGACATACAGGATGTGCTTGCTATCGTGAGTAAAAATAAGATCGGAAAGCGCCTGTCCGTCATCAGCATCATAATTAGTGACCTGGCGGCCCTTATAGCCAGGACCTTCAGCATACCAGATGTTGCGAATGCCCTCCTGGTTTTCTACCCAGGCGATCCGTTCTTCGCTATCAGAAACGATCAATTGATCCGGAAAAGAATAGGAAAGGATTTGTTCGACAGAAAGCTGGGCTTGTACAAAAGTGAAATAGCCCAATACCAGCAGTATTAGTGCACAATGTTTTTTCATGAGTTAAGATTTTAGAAAAAAGGACTAAACCAAATCCTCCTTATCCCAGTTGGGTTGTTTTTCCTTCCTGATTTCTTTTAAGTCCATAAACTCTTCCTGCCCGGACTGCGTGTCCAAATCCTCTAAATCTCCATATTCGCGGCGGGCTTTTCGCAATTCTCTTTCCATTTCTTCTTTTTCCCAGTTTTCAGAAAGAGCCCCGGAAAAAGGTAATCCGAAAGTGGCGAAGTAATGGATGAGTAAACCCACTCCCCAGGGAAGCATGGGAAAGAAAAACCATAGTCTAGGGTTTTCTCCCAGCGTAACCATATTCATAATGAAAAAGAACATGGCTACGGAAATGTAAGCAGCCAGGTGACTGTAAAAAGCTTTCTTGGCCTTAACTCTTTTTTCGGCCTTTTTGTAGATATCTTCTCGCATGGCGTTTTTTGATTTCGGTCTGTTTTTTACTCTGACTATCTAATTTACGGCCTAATGGATAAAAAGAATATTTTTTCTGAAGGAATGGTGCAAAAATTAGATGAAAAAGTTATAGGTTGTCAGTTATCCGGATGCTCCGATTAACCAACAACCCAAAACTCAAAAACCAAAACTCAAAACCCAAAACCCAAAACCCAAAACCCAAAACTCTTAAGGCTTCTTCACTCCAGGCTGTTGCAGTTTGAAATTCTCTTTCTTTTTTGCGCCGTCCACCATTTTCTTCACATCTGCGAGCAACTGCTTCGCATCATAAACCACCCCGTCCTTAATAGTATATTTTACGCCACCGACACGGACCACTTCATTGTCGTCCGTCAACTTTATAGCACCGATGCCGTAGAGTACTTTAAGGTTTTGCAGAGGATTTTCTTCCACAATGACAAGGTCCGCCAGTTTGCCGACCGCCACGGTGCCGATCTGGTCATCCAGGCCCAAGGCTTCAGCACCGTTCAAAGTAGCCGAGCGAATGACCTCAAGAGGGTGGAAGCCTGCTTCGCGCAGCATCTCCAGTTCGCGTATATAGGCAAAGCCGTACAGCTGGAAGATAAAACCAGAATCCGATCCGGCCGTTACCCGGCCGCCCCGGTTCTTGTATTCATTGACGAAAGTCATCCACAATTGGTAGTTCTGTTTCCAGGCCACTTCCTCCTCGGTGCCCCAGAAGTGCCAGTAAGAGCCATGAGAGATCTTGCTGGGTTGATAAAAGCGCCACAGGGAAGGCAATGTGTAATCTTCATGCCACTCGGCGCGGCGGGCGCGCATAAGGTCACGGCTGGCTTCGTAGATATTAAAAGTAGGGTCGATGGTGAAATCGAGTTCCAGAAGTTCTTCCATCACTTCGTTCCAATGCTCAGAATAAGGACTGGCGGCTTGCTTCCAAAGGCGCCCTGCCTCTCCAAAGCGGTGCTGTTCATTCTGGTAGTTGTAGTCCAAAGGATAATCCTGAACAGTGCGGTCGGAAAAAAGCGCTTCCGGCAGGCCGTACCAATGCTCCATCGTAGTCAGGCCGGCTCTGGCAGAGTTGAGCACATTCCAGCGGGCAACGTCCAATTGGGCGTGGTGACAGGCGGAGCGAAGGCCGAGCCTTTTGTTTTCCTGTAAAGCAGCCTGCATGATCTTCGGAGGAGCACCGAAAAACTTGATGCCGTCAGCTCCATTGTCAGCGTTTTTCCTCACCCAGGCAATAGCTTGTTCCGGAGTAGCAATAGGCTCTTCCGCGCCCTGCCCGAAAGCAGTATAGGCCATAATACGGGGAGCGGTAATCTCGTTAGCCTCGCTTTTTCTTTTATGCTCCAGCACCCAGTCCAGGCCATTACCGCAGGACGGGTCGCGGACAGTTGTAATGCCGTGCGCCATCCATAGCTTGAAAACGTACTCTGCATAAGCTCCTTGAGCTCTTCCGCCAATATGACCGTGCATGTCCACAAAACCTGGAAGCATATACATTCCGCTGCAATCGAGCTCTTTTCCGCCGGGCTTAAGCTTCGGCCGGCTGTCCGGATCGATCTCCACCCCAGGATAACCCACAACTTTTACTTCTTTGATGACATTATTCTCAATTACAACATCAATAGGGCCTTGTGGAGGGGCGCCATTGCCGTTGATCAGGGTAACTCCCCGGATGATGAGTTGTTCGTGCGGTCCTTCTCCACGGGACCGCTCAGGTGATTTTTCTACCTGAGCAGTCGCACCCAGATAAAAAAGGCACATTAAAATGGCTAAATAGCGTTTTTTCATGATAGTTGAAATGAAAGTTGGCTGTTTTGAAATACATAAGAATTATCTTTGGGAAGATAATAAAACTCTGCAAACCTGGAATTATTTCAACCATGAGAACTCTAATTTTCTTTATCCTTGTAGTTTTCTTGATGTCTGCCTGTCAGCAGACTTCTGAACAAAACCGTACCGAAGACACAAACTTTGAACCAATGACCGTAAATTATCCCGAAACAAAAACCGTAGATCATACCGACAATTACAACGGCCAAACCATTAAAGATCCTTACCGCTGGCTGGAGGACGATATGGCCGAAGATACCAAAGACTGGGTTAAACGCGAAAATGAAGTGACTTTCGACTACCTGGGAAAAATACCTTTCCGCGAGGACATCCGCCAACGACTGGAAGAACTGTGGAATTACGAAAAGTACAGCGCTCCTTTCAAAGAGGGTAACTACACCTATTTCTTCAAAAATGACGGCCTGCAAAACCAGTCCGTCGTCTATCGCCAGAAAGAAAATGAGGCCCCCGAAGTCTTCCTCGACCCCAATACCTTTTCTGAAGACGGCACCACTTCCCTGGCCGGCCTCAGCTTCACCAAAGACGGCAGCCTGGCGGCTTACGCCATTTCCGAGGGCGGCTCCGACTGGCGAAAAATCATTGTACTGGACGCAGAAACAAAAGAAGTTGTAGAAGATACGATCAAAGACGTCAAATTTTCCGGCATCTCCTGGAAAGGCAACGATGGTTTTTTTTACAGCAGCTACGACAAGCCCGAGGGCAGTCAGTTATCAGAAAAAACACAGCACCACAAATTGTACTATCATCAATTAGGCACGCCACAGAATCAAGACCGGCTGGTTTTTGGCGGAGAAAAAACGCCCCGGCGCTATATTTTCGGCAACGTTTCTGAAGATGAGCGCTGGCTGATCATCACCGCCGCCAATTCCACCTCAGGAAATGAGTTGTACATACAGGATTTGTCTAAAGAAGGCGCCCCGATCGTTCCTATCATCGACAACTTTGACCATGATCATGGGATCGTACACTCGGAAGGAAACACCTTGTACATTTACACACGGCTGGGCGCTCCCAATTACCGTCTGGTTAAGGTTGATGCTTCCGCTCCTGCTTCCGCCAATTGGGAAGATGTCATCCCTGAACGGGAAGAACCCTTGAGCGTCGGCACCGCAGGCGGCTATTTTTTCGCCAACTATCTGAAAGACGCCCTGGCATATGTCGAACAGGTGAATCTGAGCGGAGAGGTAGTGAGGGTAGTAGACCTTCCCGGTCAGGGTTCGGTGGGAGGTTTTAGCGGGAAATGGGAAGAGAAGACCCTGTATTATACCTTTACCAGCTATATTGATCCCGGCACCATTTATAAATACGACATAGAAAAAGGAGCGTCGGAAGTGTATAAGAAAAGTGGCGTTCAGTTTAATCCGGAGGAATACGAGTCCAAACAGGTCTTTTACACGTCGAAAGACGGCACCCGCATTCCCATGATGATCACTCATAAAAAAGGGGTGCAGTTGAATGGAAAAAATCCGACTATGCTCTACGGATACGGCGGGTTTAACATCAGTCTGACGCCAGGATTCAGCACGGCCAGGATCATATGGCTGGAAAACGGAGGCGTTTATGCCGTGCCCAATTTGCGAGGCGGTGGCGAATACGGAGAAAAATGGCACCAGGCGGGCACGAAAATGAACAAGCAAAATGTCTTTGACGACTTCATCGCAGCTGCAGAATATCTGATTGAAGAGGGCTACACCTCTTCCGATTACCTGTCGATTTCGGGAGGTTCCAATGGCGGACTATTGGTCGGCGCGGCTATGACGCAGCGGCCCGACCTGTTTAAAGTGGCCTTGCCTGCGGTAGGCGTGATGGATATGTTGCGCTATGATCAGTTTACCGCGGGCGCTGGTTGGGCCTATGATTACGGTACAGCTCAGGACAGCCCCGAGATGTTTGAATACCTGAAAGGCTATTCGCCCTATCACAACATAGAGGAAGGCGTTTGTTATCCTGCTACCATGGTCACTACCGCCGATCATGATGACAGGGTAGTGCCGGCCCACTCCTTTAAGTTTGCCGCAGCCCTCCAGGCAGCCCAGGACTGCAAAAATCCCGCCTTGATCCGCATCGAGACCAAGGCCGGTCACGGCGCCGGAAAGCCCACCTCCATGATCATCGAAGAGCAGGCAGATATATATTCATTTACCTTTTACAACATGAATGTACCGGTAAAGTATTTGAAGAACTAGATTTTATCGTAATTTAAGGAGGGGAAAGTTTTTCCAAATACTTTTCCCAAAATCCAAAAAGCTGCCCCGCAGCGACACACAACACCTGGCGCGAGCCTGATACAAAAGCTGCCCCGCAGCGACACACAATAACATCAGGC
>CAZJQS010000040.1:0-2203 GCA_964548175.1 uncultured Saprospiraceae bacterium | reverse complement strand
AAGCTGCTCCGCAGCGACACACAATAACATCAGGCGCGAGCCTGATGCAGAAGCTGCTCCGCAGCGACACACAATAACATCAGGCACAAGCCTGATGCAAACCAAACACCATGAAACAAAAAGTCATCAACAACCTCAACCAGATCGACGCCCGACTGGAAGCCCTCTTCCAAAAACTTGGGGCCTATGACAATGACCTGCTCAACAAGAAGCCCGCAGAAGGGGAGTGGTCACCCATGGACGTCCTGCATCACCTGATGCGCTCAGAGCGCCTGTCCCACGGCTACATCCGAAAGAAGCTCAGCTACAATCCCAACCTGAAAAAAGCAGGACTAGGCGCCAACTGGCGCGCCTTTCTCCTAAGCGCTTACCTAAAGCTGCCGCTGAAATGGAAAGCTCCCGCTGTAGTTTCCGAAGAACATTTTCCCGAATACAGCACCTTACAGGAAGTCAGTGAACAATGGCGGCAACAACGTCATCAGTTAAAGCAGCATCTGGAAGAACTGCCCGGTCACCTTTTCGATAAAGAACTGTATAAGCATCCTTTTGCCGGCAAAATTACCATTGCCGGGATGATCGACTTTTTTGGAGGGCATATGGAGCGGCATAGTAAACAGATAGACCGGGCGCTGGAGAAGTTGAAAAAATAAGAACCTATTTATACCAACACCCCCGCAATCGCCGCAGTCAGGAAGCTGGCTATAGTGCCGCCGATGAGAGCCCTGATGCCCAGCTCAGTCAATGTTTTTCGCTGTCCCGGTGCGATCGCTCCGATGCCCCCGATCTGGATGCCGATGGAAGCGAAATTCGCAAAGCCGCACAGCGCATAAGTCGCGATGATCAGCGATTTAGGATCCATTTGCACGCCCTCCATACGCAGGTTTTGCAACTCCCCATAAGCGATAAACTCATTAATCACGGTTTTCTGCCCCAGCAGTTGTCCGATCAGCAGGATGTCCTCGGAGGGGGTGCCGAGCAGCCAGGCAAAAGGAGCGAAGAGCAGGCCAAGGATATAGGTAAAACTTAGTCCTTCGAAACGACCATTGGTGGCCGTTTGTATGGTCTCATTTAAATTCAGCCACTCACCGGGTCCGTTGATCATCATTTGGTTCAGCATATAAACCAAAGCGGTAAACACCAGCAACATAGCCGCCACATTAACGGCCAGTCGGAGGCCGTCGGTGGTGCCGAGCGAAATGGCGTCCAGCAGGTTGTTGCCGGCGTTGGTATTCAATTCCGCTTCCTCCTCGATGTCTTTTTCCTCCAATTCCGGGTACAATATTTTGGAAGCCACGATCGCGGCCGGGGCGGAAATAATGGAGGCGGTCAGCAGGTGTCGAGCGAAATAAAGTTGCTGTTCCGGATCCGTTCCTCCCAGGAAGCCGACATAAGCGGCGAAAACGCTACCGGCGATGGTGGACATGCCGCCCGTCATCAGACACATCAATTCCGAGCGGGAGAACCTTTCCAGGTAGGGTTTGACGACCAGGGGGGCTTCCGTTTGTCCGATAAAAACATTGGCGGCTGCGGCGAGGCTTTCGGGGCCGGTCAGGCGCATGCTGCGTTTCATGAGCCAGGCCACACCGTAGATGATCTTTTGCAAAACACCCAGGTAATAGAGGATGGCCGACAGGGCCGAGAAAAAAACGATGGTCGGCAGCACCTGGAAGGCCACCACATACTGGTCGACCAGGTCGCCGAAGATAAACCGGGATCCTGCATTGGAATACTGCAGTACGGCAGTAAAAAAACTGGCGATGACATCGAAGACGGATCTCACACCGGGTACTTTCAGGATGAGGATGGCCAGTGCGATCTGCAAGAGCATCCCGGCCCCGACCAGTCGCCAGTCGACCTTTCTGCGATTCACGCTCAGCAAATAACAGACGCCCAGCATCACGGCGATGCCCAGTCCGGCCCGAAAGAGGCTGTATAGTAGTTCCATGTAGTTAGAGGTAAGGGTGTTCAAAAAAAGTAAAGCCCATTGTCCGCTTGGGTAATGGACATTGGGCAAAGCTAATAAAAAATGTATTGGGTATTGGGTATTGGGTATTGGGTATTGGGTATTGGGTATTGGGTAGTGGGTAGTGGGTAGTGGGTAGTGGGGGGTATACTATTTAATGGTAATCTACAAAAATTGGGTTGGCCTGCTGGACAATACCTTAGCGTCTTAGTCCTATCTATCAGTGGAAGGCTCTTGTAC
>CAZJQS010000039.1:0-55237 GCA_964548175.1 uncultured Saprospiraceae bacterium | reverse complement strand
TTTAAGTCTAGCCAGTTAACATTAAAATTAATGGCCAGGGTGGCGTATTGTTGGTAACGGAAATTGAGCTCTCCCGAAACTTGCCGGAGGTTGCCGTTAAAAAACTCCCGGTCCGTCAGTCGTATTTGATAGTTAAATATTTTTCGCTGGTCCGATTGGAAGGTGGCCCTTATCCCCTGCTGTCGGAAGTCTTCCCCTGCCTGGAACAGCCGGTCGGCATCCCTGTTAGGATTAAAAGGAGCAAAGAGCTTAACGTAAGTATTCAAAAGGGAAAAGGAAAAGCGGGCAGTATTCAGAAAGTTGATCTCATACTGCAGCGAAAAATCGTAATCTGTGAGTCCCCATTCTTTGTTCCAGATCCATTCGTTGGACATGGAGAATTGATGCTGATTGATCCATTTGGAGTTGGGATAAATGCTGAATCCGATTTCCGGATTGATCCTGCTAAAGTCAGTTCTGGGCACGAATCCTACTTTGGCGTCAAAGTCTTCTCCGACGATCTGATGGGCCCAACTGGCGAAAAAGCGAAGACGGTTATAATTGATATTGGCGCCATGGGAAAAAGGTGATCGCCCGTTGTTTTGGTCAAAAGTTTGATGATAAAAGACTTTTCCGTTCCAGAAGCCATCGGCGGAAGCCAGGTTGTAATCGAGCCCGAAGAGCTGGTTGCTGCTGCCGTCCGAGGGGTTGTTCACATCCACAGGCTGATCGTCAAAATTGGCTTTGTTCACAAAGATGGCGCTGATGTTGGAGCGGGTGAATACTTTGCGTTGCAATGCCGTCACGGTATAGTTGTAACTTGGCTGGCCGATGAGGTCGTCCCTGGCGGTTTGCATGTTCATGACGCCCACCCGCCAGTCTTCGTCTATCTTGCCGCTGAGCCGGGCGCCCAGCAAAATCCGGTTTTGTACATTCTGGCCGGTAGCCGAGTCGATGGCCACTCCTATCCTTCTGGAGAAAAAAGGCCGGGCATTTTCGAATCCGAAAGTGGCGAACAGATCCGCATTTTCCAGAAAAAATTGCCGGCGTTCGGGGAAAAAGATCTCAAAGCGGTCCAGGTTAGTCTGTTGTTCATCTACTTCCACCTGCGAAAAATCCGGGTTGACGGTCAAGTCAAGGTTCAAAGAAGGCGTAACGGCGATCTTGGCGTCGCCACCGATATCCGATTGGTAGTTCCAATCTTCATTTTCCAGGAAATTCCGATTGGCGCCCCCTGCGATATAAGGGATGACCGACAGGTTGCTGCCGGACGTACTTACCGGCCGGTCCCAGTTGAGGTGCCCCGAAAACGCCAGATTGGAAAGCCGCAACTGGCGGGGTAATTTTGACCAGATGGCGCGTTCGTTGTACTTGGTGTCGATGCGGTAAAAATTGACGCCCCAGGTGGAAGCGCCCTCCTTGAAGCGGAGCGTCCGGAAGGGAATGGCGACCTCGGTGACCCAGTAGTTATCGTATATTTTTGATTCTCCGTACCAGATATTGTCCCAGCTTAAGTCAAGGTCGTCCGGTTCATTGCCGCCGTTAGAGATCAGCCCCTCCCGCATAACGCCAAAAGGAGTAATACCGAAAAAAAAGCCGTTCGTTTGATCCATAAAAGGATCCAGAATGATGGAAAAGCCGTCGATATTGCCGCCCCGGTAATCCCGGCGTAAGGATACCGCTATGTATTCGCCAGGAAGCGAGTCATACATGATGGCCGCAACATAAATATTTTCCTCGTCATAAGTCATCATCACCTCAGTATTAGTAACAGCTAGAGAGGAATCAAAAGGGAATTGCTGCCAGAAATAACCGGTTTTCTGAGCGTTTTGCCAGACAGTCTCTTCCAGTCTGCCGTCCAGTACGATTTTTTCTTTCGTGGACCGTATGTTAATTTCTCTTCTTTCCGTACTCTCCTGGCTGAAAGCGGCATGAGACAAGAAGAGCAGGATCAGCAACGATAGGGAGGAGGGTTGAAAACGAGCATTCATTTTTCTCGGTGTTTTATATCTAATAGGATCAGTAATGCTTTTTTTTCTTCACTTTTTTTGATCGACTCCTCTGCATTTCCGATTTTCCTCATCAGCTGATCGATCGTCTGGAGTAATTGATTGCGTGTATGATTGAGGTGAGTCGTCATCTGGTCAAGCAAATACGAGACAGGATGCGAATCGGCCAATAGTCGGAGGAGGCGATCGTATTGGCTTTCGAAAATTTGCAGGGCTCTTTGATGATCTGCAGGCGTAGGGATTGACAAGGCATTAAGTTTAGGGATCAACATAGAGAAGGAACGTCCTGCTGCTTCGCTATGGGTTTTTAATTTTTGGGTAAAAGCTGCTTTTTCTTTTTCGGTTAAATGCAAGTGTAAGAATTGCTCGTGGCGTTCCTGTTCTTTAAGGAGTGCCATTTCTTTGAGCATTTGGTCCATTCGGTTTTTACCATTATGGCTGATTTGCAGCACTTCATCTAATTTTTCGATCTGCACCTGTTGAGAAAGGAGGTTTCTTTGTTCTTCAGCTAATTCAGCTGCAAACGGACTTTCTACAGTGGCTTCGTTCGTTTGTGCTGCTTTTTTCCTTATGAGGCTTTTTAGTTGGTGTTCTATATTCCGGAGTGACTGGCTCTTTTCGGTGAGGTATTTTTTTTCCTGCTCCAGCGGCGCCATTTTTTTCTTCAGGCTTCGCAATTGTTCCAGCTGATAGTCATATTCACCTTGCTGCTGTCGGATCTTTTCGTGTAGTGCTTTTTTTCCCAGTCTAAAGAAAGCAAACCACCGGTAGAGCGTGGATTCCACTGCCTTTTCAAAACGATTCAGCTCCGCCGCTGACGAATCCAGTGCTTTTTCCAGGGCGTCAATGCGGCTCTGAAGAGAGTGGTTGATTTCATCAAGCTCTGAAAGACGCTCAAGCACCTTATCTCTGCGCTTCATGTCCTGATAGGTGTTCCAGATCTCCTGATCAAGAGGATCACTCATAAAAGTTGGCATTATCGTATTTGGCTAAAACTAGGACTAATATAAAAAATTATCTTTCTTAGACCTCAAAGGTCTTTAAGACCTTTGAGGTCTAAAAATGAAAGTTTTCCACATTTTCTTGATTTTTCGCCTACAAGTAATTAAATAACAGATTGTTACATAGTGTTAAAAAAATCACAGACCTCGTAATGTTGTCCGCTATTGTCCTGTGGAAAATTTATCCGGCCAGAGCTGTTTCGAAAGGCTTTTCGGCCTTTCGAAACAGCCTCTGAACTTAACTCAACAAGGCAAAAAGCAACTGTGCATAAACGATCTTAGTGACAATAGAGATCGGCATCATCAAGGTAAATCCGATATTGGGAAGCTTGTTCTGGGCCTTGGCAAGTGCAAAGTCCAGAATGGCGGGCTGGTTCGATACCATGCCGGTCAAAAAACTGAAAGGAATCTTTAATACGAGATAACCAAAAAATAAAGTGGACAGGGCCGTAATGATACTGATGATTCCGCCGGCAATAAATAAGGTGGCGCCGCTGCCTTGCGCCAGGGTCATGAAAAACTGATGGCCAGAATTGACGCCAATGCCGGCCAGCAAAAGGATCAAGCCTACCTGCCTGAGGATTAGATTGGCACTGTAGGGAAGCGACCAGTTGATCGGGCCGGTGCGACGCAGTCCGCCCAGAATGAGCCCCACAATGATCGGGCCGCCGGCAAAACCTAACTTAAAGGCAAAACCGCCCGGAAGCTCGAAAGTGATCATGCCCAACATAAGCCCCAGCGCCATGCCCAGCCCAAAAGAAAGCAGGTTGATCCGGCTGAGCTCTTCGTACGAGTTGCCGATGAATTTGGCAATATTCTGCATATCCTTCCTCAACCCAACTACCCGCACCCGGTCACCAAGCTCCAGAACTGTCTTGGAATCAGCTAGATAATCGATATCGCCCCGGGTGATGCGGGTGATCTTGGCGGCATACTTCTCGTCTAAATTGAGCGTGCTGAGCTGCTGGCCGGCAATTTTGTTGTTGGATACAAAAAAGAGGTTTGTCTCGTACTCCGTCTGATCAAAAGATAGCTTGTAGGGAAGGATCTTGCCTAACATGTTGGCCACCGACTCCACTTCATCCCGGTCGCCCACAAAAGCCGCCTTGTCCCCTACCTTGAACCTGGTGTCCCAATTGATCAGCCGAACCTCTCCTTCTCTTTCCATCCGGCCGAAAACAACGCTCCAGTTGTGCTTTTTCTTAAGATCCCGCACCGAAATGCCGGTAATGGCCTCATTACGTATTTCCACCGTCATAGAGCATATGTCCTGACGTACCGGATATTCATTGCGCAACTCCTTCTCTTCTCTGGAATAATTGATCCTCAATATCCTTTGCGCAAGCAGTATCGCAATCATGGGGCCAAGCACGCCCATGGGATAGGAGAGCGAATAGCCAATGACCCCGGCTTCGCTGGTGGATTTCTTTAGCTCAGGAGCTAGACCGGTATTGCTGATCTGATCCAGTAAACCAGCCAGGGCAGGCGTGTTGGTCGTACTGCCGGCAAAAAGCCCGGCTGCCGTGCTGGCGTCTAACTCGAAAAGATAATACAACCCAACCGTTACACTGGCGGAAAAAGTGAGCATAATGAATATAAAAATCAAATCCCGCGAACCCCGCTGCCTGAAAAGCGAAAAAAAGCTCGGCCCACTGCTCAATCCCACCGTATAAACGAAAATGCTCAGCCCTATGAAAATGATCACTTCAGGAATTTGCAGATCCGGACTCAAACTGCCGAAAAACAAGCCTACAAAAAGTACCGCAGCTACTCCAAGACCGCTTCCTCTGAACTGTATACTGCCTACACCATAGCCAATACCTGCTACAATGAATAAAAGAAGAATGGGATTTTCAATAAATGCGTCAACCATTGGGTGTACCGTTTAAGGCAAAGGTAGGAAAATTAAGTGTCGAAAGGGTAAAGCCTGTGGTGGGGTAAAAGCTGGCGCCAAACTACGCTTTCACAGGTATCCGGTCGCCTACAAAAAATGCTTGCTTTCCCCCCGGTAAGTCTTTACCGTTCTTTCTATCACTCCGTTTCGGATCAAATGCAATTCATTGAAGTGCTCACATAACTCTCCGGCTTTGCTGTGCCTGAAAAAAATGGGATCTCCTATCCCTAAAGGCGTGGACCCCTTGTAAAAAACGGGAGTCTGTACTTCTCCAGCACCTTCGTTGATGTCCAAACGGGCGCCTCTCGGAAAATGAACGATCGGCGCCCGGAGGGGGTCGATCCCTCCGGAAGCAAGATAACCACCTCCGTGGCAGGTGAATATTCCCGGCTTAGGCTTCCTGACGATCTGGGAGGCATAAAAGGCAGCCGGATAATATCGGAAATCTTCGTAGTGATCAAAAAGGTGAGGACTGAAAAAGCCAGACCCGGCCGTTACTTCCGTCACCACTTCTTCAGCTTTGGTACTGACCAGACTGCCGGTACCCCCGCCATTGACAAAGACCGGCTTATGGCCGCTCTTCCGGATATGCGAAACCGCTGCTGACCTCCAACGCTGGATTTTGGGAATCGCCATCCTTTTCAATAAACGGATCAAAAAGCTTTTGATGCCCTGCCCCCGGTCTCCTAAGCCTGCTATTTGCGCTTCATAGCCCATTAGACCATCCAGCCGGAGGTGCCGGGCCCTGGATAAATGACTTAAAAAAACATCGAGCCGATCCAAATCGTTGACAGGCGAACGCCACACACCAAAGTGTAGAGGGCCAAAATCAAGCGAAAGATCAATGTCCAGGCAAATGGAGTAAGTTGCCTCCAATCGACGACCGAGGGCTTCCAGCATATCCAGATGCATCTTATCGTCAACCATCAGGCTGATGTTTTTTCCTGTCTGTATCATGCTGCCGGCTTTTTCCAGTATCCCAACATCCACTACAGGATAACCCACAAGCAAGTGTTCTTCAAAATGCTCCATTAACCACAGCGCCTCCTCTCCATGATAAGTCATCAGCCCGGCTACAGTACCTAACTTCTCTTTAATGTAGTTGAGGAGATATCGACATCGGATCGACTTGGTCGCCAGTCGCACAGGAAGCGGATCTGATGCCCGCCGAATGCTGGCAATATTTTGATCCAGCAGGTCCATATCAACAAATGCAGCAGGAAAAGAAAGCGAACCGGCTATTTTTTTGTAATATAAATAATCGTTTTCCCCGATCATGATCAGTTGGTTTGTTAATGGCCATCAGCCCATCAGCAAGTGCTTCAGATAAGGCGATAAAAAAAGCTCTTCAGGATCCTGACTCGCCCGGTGCACCAGAAAATCTCCAAACTTTGGATATCGTTCTCTCAGGTCGACGGATTTAAGTGTATGTATCTTTCCCCAATGCGGACGGCCGTCAAACGATTTGAATATTTCTTCCAGTGCTTTGAAATAGGTCTCGTAAGGCTTCCTTGCATATACATGGCAGGCAATGTAAGCAGAGTCTCTGCCATAAGCAGGGCTGAGAAATATGTCGTCTTTTTTTACAAAACGGTTCTCTATGGGAAAATGAACCGGAAAATTATTTCTGGAAATACAGCCTACTATAGCGTTCATGACAGCTTCATAATCTTCCAGCGGCACATTGTATTCCATCTCATTGAACCTGACCAGACGGGGCGTGGCATAAACCTTATGACTGTAATAAACCTTGCGGGAGTAGCCAACAGCTTTGGCTGAAAAGCCCGAGACCCATTTGTTTTTAGAGGGAAAACGCCACGCGTATTCACATAAAAGCTTGAAAGCTAAATTCTCAAGCAGGTACTCCTGCACAAAAGAAGAAAAACCAGCCTTGTCGGCTTTCCCATTAGCCAGGTTACTGGTTTTGGTCATAACGTAATCCGTCTGAGGAAACCAGTAGAACTCGAAGTTGCGATTATTCTGTATCAGCTTGGCATATTGGTCTAGTATTTCAGACAGCCGCTTTTTTTCATTGATCAATTCCAGCTTATACCTTGGAATACATTGCAGCGTGATCTGTGTGATGATGCCCAAAGCACCCAAAGATACCTGCGCAGCTTTGAAAAGATCCGTCCGTTCATTTTCTGAACATTCAATGATCTCTCCCAAGCCATTGATCATGCGGATGGCTCTGACCTGGGTGCTTATGGTCCCAAAGGACAATCCGGTGCCGTGAGTACCCGTGCTGATGGTCCCGGCGATCGATTGCCGGTCGATGTCACCCATATTCTCCATCGCCAGGCCTCGTTCAAACAGTAAAGCGCCCAGCCGGCTTAGTTTGGTGCCGGCTTTAACCGTGGCTTGTTGCCTTTCTTCGTCTATCCGGATTAATCCCTGGTAATCGTCTAAACTGATGAGCAGGTCTTCCGTCGCAGATAAGGGAGTGAAAGAATGCCCGGAGCCGATCAGTCGGATCTGCCTTCTTTCTTTTAGCGCCTTTCTAACCAGTTCCTGAATGGCTGTTTCTGTCTTGGGAAAAGCAATCTCTGCCGGCTTCCAATGTAGATTTCCAGACCAGTTCTTCATCATATCCATCTTCAAGGTATCAATACCGTGGCACCCTTCGTTTGCCTGCTTTCGAGAAGTTCGTGGACTTTGGCGGCTTCTTTCAGTTCGAACTTTTGATGAACCTCTGCCTTGATGGTTCCTTTTTCCAATGCTTCAAACAGAGCTGCTGCACTGTTTTCCAGCTCTTCCCGGGTGGCAATGTAATTGAACAGGCTGGGGCGGGTAGCGAACAGCGAGCCGTACTGGGCCAGATGCTGCAGTTCAAAATTTTTGATCACTCCTGAAGACTGGCCGAAGCAGATCCACATGCCGAGGCGCTTTAGACACTTTAGCGAATGAGGATAGGTGTTCTGACCTACACTGTCATACACCACGTCTACGCCTTTTTCTTCTGTTATTTCCCTGACCCTTTCCACAAAGTCTTCTTTTTTGTAATTGATCAGGTGATGATAGCCATTGGTCCTGGCAACCTCCGCTTTTTCTGCCGTGCTGACCGTTCCAATAAGCGTGGCGCCTAAGGAAGAGGCCCACTGGCCCGCCAGCGTACCCACACCTCCGGCAGCGGCATGGAATAAAACGGTATGACCGGCTTGCAACTTGAAAGTCCGGAAAAGCAGATAATGAACAGTCAAACCTTTCAACAAAATAGAAGCAGCCGTTTCATGGCTGATGCTGTTCGGTAATTTCACCAGACTGTCCGCCTTGATCAGCCGCTGCTCGCTGTAGGCGCCGTTAGGGGCCGCATAACAAACCCGATCGCCAGGCTTGAATCTCTGGACAGCTGATCCTGTCTCCAGGACTTCACCGCTGCCTTCGGCTCCGACAATGATGGGAAAATCGCCTTTCCAGGGATACAAGCCCGAACGAAAATAGGTGTCTATGAAATTAACACCAATAGCATGATGTTTTAAAAGTACTTCGTCAGGAGCAGGATTGCCTACCTGAATGTCCTCAAAAGAAAAAACTTCAGGTCCTCCGGTTTGATGTGCGACAATGGCTTTGGGCATAGATGGAAAGTTTAAAAAATGATGGGTTTGGCGGTGGCAACAGCCTTTACCTAACCTATCATTCTATTTGTTGGTTAAAAAGATTAAGTCCCTGCCGGCCCTCGTTACCGATCGGATCACATCCAAAGCTTTTTCCACATGCTTTTTTTGTACATAGGTCTGTCCGATTACCATCCGCAAAACATAAGTTCCGCTTATTTTTGTATGTGTTAAAAAAAGCTGACCACTCTGGTTGATCCGTTCCAGTAATTGTTCGTTCAAGGTGTTTAATTCCTCTTCGTTGCCAACTTCTTTGGGGTGGTAACGAAAGCAAGTGTAATTCAAAAACGGAGGCAGCATCAGTTCGAAATCTTCATTTTTTTCCAGTTCTGCAGCAAAGAACGAATTCAGCTGAATGTGTTCTCGCAATCTAGCTCTGATGCCGTCCATGCCATAGCTGCGCATGACGAACCAAAGCTTCAGGGCTCTAAACCGGCGGCCAAGGGGAATACCCCAGTCGCGATAGTCATTAACTTGCCCTCGTGTTTTGGTTTTTAAGTATTCGGGTAGGACTTCGAACGTCTTGATAAGCGCATGGGCGTGTTTGACGAAATAAACGGAACAGTCAAAGTTAGTGAACATCCATTTGTGTGGATTGAAAACAAAACTGTCAGCATTCTCTATGCCCTCGATCATCCACTGGTACTCTGGCAGGAGCAGGGCAGTACCGGCATAGGCGGCGTCAACGTGTAGCCAGATGCCGTATTTCCGGCAGATGTCGGCTACAGGACGGAGTGGATCGACCGCAACAGTGCCGGTAGTTCCTGTGGCCAAGATTACACAACAAGGCGTCAAGCCCTGTTCGATATCTTCCTTGATCTGGTGTTCTAACAAAGCGGGTATCAGTCGTATCTGGTCATCCACTTTGATTTTGACCAGATTCTTAGTGCCGATCCCGCTTATGGCTACTGCCTTTTCGATGGAAGAATGGGTTTCGGTAGAGCAATAAACCCTAAGGTTGTTAGGCACACCATCGATATTGGACCTGAAATCGGTCTTGACTTCCCGGGCGGTTAAAATAGCGGCGAGGGTGGCCGTGGAGGCCGTATCCTGAATGACGCCTTCCCATTGATGTGGTATGCCCATTTGGTCTCTAAGCCATTCCATCATTCGCTCCTCCAGTTCGGCGGCGGCGGGGGAAGTTTCCCAGATCATACACTGAGCCCCGATGGCGGCGGTGATGAATTCGGCCAGCATAGATTCCACAGATCGGTTGGCGGGAAAATAGGCGTGAAAGTTGGGGTGTTGCCAATGAGTAATTCCCGGGAGGATGATCTCGTCCAGGTCTTGCAATATGTTGTTCAGATCTTCTGGCCGGGCCGGCGGTGAAGCTGGGATCTGATCATAAATGTCTTTAGGCTGCACCTGAGCCTTCACGGGAAAGGTTTCGATATTCTTAAAGTATCGCTCGATCCAGCGGAGGACCAGGGAAGCTTCTTTTGAAAAATTATTAGGATCTAACATAAGAATGAGCTGTTAAATTTAAGCGGGTGATCGCCCGCTTAAATCTAAAAAAAATTACGACTCAAACGTAATATCCAAGTCGATAGGTACTGCTTTTAGTGCTTTGGATACCGGGCATCCTTGTTTTGCACCGTTAGCGAATTCCCTGAATTTGGCTTCGTTTATTCCTTCGACCTTGCCGGTCAGGTCCAGATGAATGTGCGTAATGGCAAATCCGCCTTCCGGCTGTGGTTCGATGGTGACAGTAGCTTTGGTTTCCAGTACTTCCGGAGGAAAACCTGCTCCTGTCAGATCAAAGCTCAGGGCCATGGAGAAACAGCCCGCATGGGCGGCGGCGATCAATTCTTCAGGATTGGTGCCGGCCTTGCCGTCTTCATTTTCAAAGCGGGTCCTGGCGCTGTAAGGGGTGCCTGCTAATACGCCGCTGGTGCTGTCCAGGGTGCCTTTTCCGTTTTTTCCGTCTCCTTTCCAGACGGCGGTTGCTCTTCTTTTCATAAATAATAGGGATTTTAATGAATATCAAAAAATGTTGGATTCCTTTTGCTTCAAACGCATTTACCCATAGGTTGTTCGTTTTTAAGTGCTTGTACAAAAATATTTGAAGATGATTTGCAGCCCCCCCCGGGCGGCAAATCATCTTTAAATATAGGTTTTCGGGTTGTGTAAAAAGTCAGCTACTTCTTTAGCGGATGGCGTAGCGCCGACTTTTTTATACCAGAAAATTTTCAGCAGCTTTCACGAAAGCATTCATCTCTTTAGGCAGCCCAATACTGATGCGGATGTGGTGCTTCATATCCGGCCATTTGGTAATCAAGATGTTTTGGTCTTTCAGCTTTTGGATGATCTGCCCATCAAAGCGTTCAGAGCGGGCATAAACGAAGTTTGTCGAGGAGGGGTTATAGGAAACGCCCCAGTCTTCAAATGCCTCATACAAAATACTCCGGCCCTCTTCGTTCTTAGTAATAACTTCTTCCAGAAAAGCTTCATCGTTCAGAGCGGCCATAGCCCCAGCCAGCGGAGCGATGCCGACGGATAATTCCCAGCCGGTATGTCGGGCCCGGAGAGCATCAATATTGGCTTTGCCGGACACCGCATAGCCGATGCGCAGCCCCGCCAAACCATATGCCTTGGAGAAAGTCCGGCAGACCACCAAATTTGGAAGTTCTTCTACCAATTCAACCATGCTGCCTGTAATGCCGTTCTTCGAATACTCAATATAGGCTTCATCTACGCAGATCAGTACGTTTTGAGGAACTGCTCTGAGGAATGACCGAAGATCATCCGTAGCCACTTCCGTAGAGGTGGGGTTGTTCGGGTTACAGACAAAAACCAGCGTGGTTTTGTCGCTGATAGCCTTTTTCAACCGATCCAGATCTATTCGGCCCTGTTCGTCGAGCCCTACTTTTTTTATAGTTGCTCCGCAAGCTTCGCCAAAACGAATAAGGGTGGGAAAGGAAGGCCAGGGGGTTAGGATCTCTCCCTTTTGCAGGCCTACATGTTGTCCGAGTAAACTCAAAACTTCTGTGGAGCCGGCAGTTAGCAGGATATTCTCTGCTTTCAATTGATATTTTTGCGCCAGCTTGGTTTTAAGTTCGTCAATCACAGGATCAGGATAGCGGTTAGCCGTTCTGACGGCTTCAGTGATGGCCTGAAGTGCTTTTTCGGAAGGACCATAAGGGTTTTCATTCCAGTTTAAGCGAAGCAGCCCATTTTGAAAACGAGATTGTCCGGCTTTAGGGCGAACGTGGGTCAGTGCTCCGGCAGGACCGGCTACGAGCATGGCTGTGGAGGCGAGCAGGCTTTTCTGAAGCCACTGCCGTCTGTTGATATGGGTCATAGTGGTTGTTTTAGAGAAGAAATTACCTTTAACAAGGCTTTGGCGGCGTCCGTCAAAAAGCCTGTACTTAAAGGTACAAAAATCAATACAAAAGCACCTTTTTCGCTGCGGCTGCTTTCTCGGTTTCCAGCTGGAGATAGTAGATGCCTTTGGGGAGTTCGCTCACCTCTAACCGGATTTGTTGTTGCCCAGGAGGTAATAACTGGCGATAGTCGTTCATCACCTGTCCATTTGCATTCAAAAGGCGATACCGGACCTGCCCTCCTTCCCTGAGGTTAAACTGAAGGAAAAAAGAACTGGTGGCCGGGTTAGGGAACACGTGCATGCTCAAAGCGTCTTGTAAAAGATCCTCCGTGTCGGTCATACAACCTGTAACAAAAACATAGGTATCTGTAAAATCGGAGAAGGTAGGGCCACACAACCCCTGCACTTGTATTTCATAAGCAGTGCAGGGTTCTAAATCACTTAGTATCAGTGAGCCGCTGTTGGAAATGTCATTCAGCCATTCTTCTTCCCCCCGGATCCGGTATCGAACAATATGAACATCGGCGCCGCAATCAGGTGAAGTCCAACCCAATTCGAGCGTGGTCATCCCTACGCTGAGGGTGTCTACCGAAGTCGGCGCACAACACGGAATGATGTTTTCCACTATGGTTACGCAGTAATCTTCTACTTCTCCGGGTACGCTATTGCCTTGTCCGGAAAGCTGGCAGGGACCCGGTGCTACATTGAAGTTCATGGCCACCCGCATGCGGGTCGTACCAGTCAACGCATCCGAAGGAATGGTTATTGACCCCGTCAACGTATCCCGTACCGTACCACCCGGATCAAAGGCCAGCTCATCACTACCAAACTGACCGTTTTGATCAAAATCGATCCAGATCCGGAAATATTCGCTGAATGGCCTCGGGTCAAAAGCTGGAACTATGACCAGCTCATAACTGCTGTCAATAACCAATAACGGCCCTTCCTGGCTCGTATAATCAGCATAAGCATTATCGTCTTTTCCGGATTCATTGACGAAACCCCCTAATTGGAAGCTGGCGATCCATTCGCCTTCATTGCTGGCGTTCCTGACCGGGCAGTAATCGAGATCCCGACAGGCGCCGCAGCCCGTTGTCTCAAAGGAAAAAGAGGGAGAAAAGGCGGTCAGCGCAGTATCACAGTTGGTCTGAACCTGTACTTCGTAGGATGTGCAATTTTGCAGGCCGGTCAGGAAAACAGAAGCTGTCGGACTGCTGCGCTCCATCCAGCTGTTTTCGCCTGTAGGCCTGTACCGTACATTGTAAGATCGGGCGGCGAGAATGGATGTCCAGGCCAGTAACACCCGATCTGTATTCAGCAATATGGGTTCCACATCAAAGGGAGGCTCACAACAGCCGTCTGTTTGGAAAAAGTAAGAGGCGGTATAGTCTAATTCAGTATCTCTACAAAAGCTTTTGAGCTGCACTTCGTAAGTGGTGCAGGGGCTTAGCTCGTCTAGTAATAAGTCTTCCTGCAGATCAGTCAACTCGGTCCAGTTTTCGTTGCCGGCGATCCGCCAGCGCAGGTCTACCCGGGTGATGCTGTCGTTGATATTCCAGCTCAAACGAGCCTGGGTGTCGGTGAGGTCGGTAGCGACCAGTCCGGTAGGCGGAACACAGGAAGAACAGTTTTCAAGATAGTGTTTCAGGCTGTTGTGGATGTTCAGCCAGCCTCCGGTCAAGGTCTTATCCGCCAGGCTGGGTTCAGAGACAACGCCCTGGAAAAGGTAGTCTCTCACCAAAAGGGCAGCCCCCGCAGGGTCGCTGTCGGAAATGGCTTGTAAAGAAAGACAGGGAGAGCTGTACAATAAACCTATTGCTCCGGCGACGAATGGCGCAGCAAAGGAGTTGCCGGTCTCCGAGCCGTAACTATTCAGGTTGGTGGTCGTCCATACTTCCTCACCAAAAGAGGCCAGGTCGATCGTTTGCTGCCCAAAGCCTCTTCCGGCGTACCGGCCGTTGGCGTCTACACTGGTGACCATAACGAGAAAGTCGCTCGGGCAATCGGCAGGGTAATCTTTGGCGATGTCCACATTTATAGCTTCATTAGGGGCGGAGGCAACGCTCAGGATGCCGGCCGCGCCAAGGGAATCGAATAAAGCACACCAAAGCGGGAAATCTTCGTCTACATCATTCGGTACGGGAACCCCCTGAGAAAAATTGGTGGCCACCACAAAGGCGCCTTCCGCTCCGGCTGTTTCATTGTACCTTTGGCGGTGGGTGAGCGCGTAGGAAAAAGCCTGGATGTTTTCCGATTCGCGGTTGGCGCCCCCGGCTACGATCATTAGCTTCACGTTCCAGTTGACGCCGGCAATCCCCAGGCTGTTATTGCCCCTGGCGCCGATAAGCCCGGTTACGGGAGTGCCGTGTACGTTGTCATCGTCGATGTCGTCATTATCAAAAAAGGCATTCCAGCCCCTGAAATCATCAATGAAGCCGTTGTTGTCATCGTCAATGCCGTTGCCGGGAATTTCCTGGTAGTTGATCCAGAGATTGCCCTCAAAGTCCTGGTGGCCGGGGTCCAGTCCGTCGTCAATAACGCAGATGACTATAGTGTCTCCAGCGGGGGTCAGGCCGCCGGTGGTGATGTCCCAGGCCGCTTCGATGTCAAGGTCGATTCCGGGGGTTCCTCCGCTCTGTCCGGTATTAATAAATGGCCACTGTCGATTGTAGTCGGGGTCATTTGGCTGGGCACGGTATTGGGTATAGTGGTTAAACTGAGCAGCGAGTACGCCTTTTTGTTTTTTGATGTGCGACAACAGCCGGTAGCCATTGATCTCGGTGTAGTCGTACCGGACACTCCAGATATTGAGTGGGATGGAGATTTGTTCTTTCAGGGTAAAGCCTGACTTTTTTCCCCGGAAGGTTTGGAGTTCGCGCGCCCAGGCTTTGGTATCCATTTTTTTATCTAGCATGACGAGCAGTTCCCCCTGTACGCGGTCCAGCTTTTGGGAAAAAAGAGGGAAAGAGCCTAAAAAGGCAAAGGAAAAGAGGAGCATCAGTCGCTGTTGAATATTCATGGTATTAAGGTTAATAACTTATATGGACAAACATATAGCTTTCTGATTAATTCTTTTGGCTGGCGCCCGCCAAAAATAGACTTAGTCTTTTGATAGAGCTTCAAATTACCTTGTTTAAGCAGGAGATTTGTATTTTTCAGAAAATATGTTTAATTGTCCCACGTCACCTTCAGAGGCTGTCCAAACTACTGCCAGCGGTGGGTTGATCGGCCTCTTAATACTGTTTTGTCAACAAAACCATAAGATCATGATCAAACGCCTGGCCTTTTTAGGACTGTTTCTTCTTTTTTTGGCTGTTAGGGTTGCTGCACAGGCTGTCGATACGGTGGTAGTGACGCTAGAAACCCCGTACAATACCATCCTTACACATCTTTTTTATTTACAGGAAGAGTATTACCAGCCGGAGGTTGCTGTTCAGGCTTTTTACGGGATTGACGATCCGGAGCGTGCAGAGCGGCTGGCCATTCAGTTAAAGCAGGTATTGGATGGGGAAGGTTTATACGTTCAGGTTCGCGCTTTGCCGCAAGATCCCGATTACAGCGTGGATACGGCTGGCAATGATCATCATTACACGCTTTTTCCGGAGCAATTGCCTGAGGTGTATGTAGAAAAAATTGACGGGCGTTGGTATTATTCCCGCGAAACGGTGGCTGCGATCCCGGAATTACACCGGGATGTTTATCCTTTTGGGGCGGATCTGCTGCTGAATCTGCTGCCGAAGTTCGGACAGTCGAAAGTATTGGGACTGGCGGTCTGGCAGTATTTAGGCCTTTTGATATTGATGGCGACCGGCTTATTGCTGTATCTCATTCTGGCTAAAGTTTTGAATCCGGTCATTGGGCGCCTGAGCAGGTCCAGGCATTATCCATCGTTGGTGGAGAAGGATTTGGTTCGCAAGATTGCCCGCCTGGTCAGCATATTGCTTTTGCTTCGGTTTTTCCGGCTAATGCTTCCGCCATTGCAGCTCCCTATTGAGTCTGCCCAATTTGCGATGATCGTGATCAAGTTGTTGACTATTTTATTTGTGGTTATGCTCATACTGAACATCCTTGCTGTTTTTATCGCTTATGGAGAGCGATACACCCTTAAGACAGAAAGCAAGCTGGACGAGCAGTTGGTGCCTATTGCAAAGAGGACCATTCAAGCCATAGTAATTGGTTTAGGGGTCATTCAGGGGCTTAGGATACTGGAGGTTGACGTGACGGCTCTGATTGCGGGTATTTCCATTGGCGGTTTGGCCCTTGCTTTGGCGGCTCAGGATATGCTCAAGAATCTTTTCGGTTCGCTTACGATCTTTTTGGACCGTCCTTTCCAGATCGGTGATTGGATTAACTTTGCCGGAGTGAACGGGACGGTGGAGGAGGTAGGGTTCCGGTCTACCCGGGTACGTACTTTTGCCAATTCCCTGGTTTATGTTCCTAATGGGAAGCTGGCTGATATGGTGATCGATAATTTTGGTTTGCGGCAGTACCGCAGGTTCAATACTACGATCTCACTAACCTATGATACGCCGCCCATTTTGATTGAAAAGTTTGTAGAAGGCCTTAGGGAAATGGTTCGCAATCATCCCAGGACGCGTAAAGACGCTTTCGAGATACACTTTAATAAAATGGGGGAACATTCTCTTGATATACTTTTTTACATTTTTTTTGAGGCGCCCACCTGGTCGGAAGAACTGAAAGGGCGGCAGGATATTTTATTATCCATTTTAAGGTTAGGTCATGAATTAGGCGTGCATTTTGCTTTTCCCACTTCCACTTTATTTGTGGAGGAGTTGCCAGGCAATGGCAGTGCCAATGCGAAGTACATAACAGACCCGGCTCATTTAGAAAACAAATTACAGGGATTTTTAGAAACGATAAGAAAGTAATCAGCCCTTAGCGGGCCTTGGGAATCTCCGAAATCACGTTAACTTAAATATGTCCTAGCACTTAGCAAAACCTATATGTAAAGATAATTTGCCACCCAAGGCCGGCAAATTATCTTTACATATTTTTGTATAAGCACTTAATAGAAAAAACTTAATCTCAGCGCCAAATATTATATTTCAATGTTCGGACCTATTGAACGCTTTTAAGATTAACCGTTCATAGAAGTCAGGAACTCCTCGTTGCTGGACGTTTGCAGCATATGCTTGCGCAGGAATTCCATGGCCTCATCAGGTTTCATATCAGCCAGGTGATTCCGCAGGATGAACATACGCTGCAGGGTATCTTTATCAAAGAGCAGGTCTTCGCGTCTGGTGCTTGATTTGGTCAGGTCGATGGCAGGGTAGAGGCGCTTGTTGGCCAGTGAGCGATCGAGCTGTAGTTCCATATTACCGGTACCCTTAAATTCTTCGAAGATCACGCCGTCCATTTTGGAGCCCGTATCGATGAGTGCGGTTGCCAGGATGGTCAGGGAGCCTCCGCCTTCGATGTTACGAGCGGCGCCGAAGAATTTCTTAGGCTTGTGCAGGGCATTGGCCTCCACACCACCGGAGAGTACTTTGCCACTGGCGGGGGCAACGGTGTTATAAGCCCGGGCCAGGCGCGTGATGGAGTCGAGCAGGATGCAGACGTCATGTCCGCTTTCGACCAATCTTTTCGCTTTTTCGAGGACGATGCCGGCCACTCTGACGTGGTTGTCTGCAGGTTCGTCAAAGGTAGAAGCTACTACTTCGGCTCGAACGCTTCTCTTCATGTCGGTCACCTCTTCCGGGCGTTCATCGATGAGCAGGACGATCAGGTAGCACTCCGGATGGTTCTTTGCGATGGCATTAGCAATGTCCTTCAGCAAGAAGGTTTTACCCGTTTTCGGCTGGGCGACGATCAGTCCGCGTTGTCCTTTACCGATAGGAGTAAACAGGTCGATCATTCTATTTCCGTAATCCCTTCCGGTGGGAGAGGTCGTCAGTTTGAACTTTTCCGATGGGAAGAGGGGCGTCAGATAATCGAAAGGCACGCGTTCGCGGATATCCTGTGGTTCTACGCCGTTAATTTTGGATACGCGGAGTAGGGCAAAATATTTTTCTCCTTCTTTAGGCGGACGAATGGCGCCTTTTACGGTATCTCCGGTTCGAAGCCCGAACAATTTAATTTGTGAGGGAGACACGTAAATGTCATCCGGAGAAGTCAGGTAATTATAATCAGAGGACCGAAGGAAGCCGTAGCCGTCGGGCATCATTTCGAGTATGCCTTCTCCCTCTATGATGCCGTCCAGTTCGATATCGAACTTTTCTTCTTCGGCATCCTGTTGATCTTTTCTTTGGCTTTTCCTTTTATCCGAGCTGTCGGAAGAAGGCTTTTGATCGGAGGAGCCATTGTAGGTGGAATCACTGGTGGAAGTATCACTTTCTTCACTTTGGGAGATGGTCCTTCTGGAGCGTTTTTTGGTGCGCTCATTTGACTGGATGTCTTCTTTTTCTTCTTCGCTGTCATTCATTTTTTTGGAAAGATTTTGCTCCTTGTTTGTTTTGGCCTTGCGAGGAGAGGTGGAAGGCTTGTCGTTATAAGGTTCCTCATCTTTGCCTTTCGTTTCGCCCTGGCCTTTGTTTTCACCAGATACTGCCTGGTGGTCAAGGATCTTGTAAATAAGCTCCTGTTTGTTGAGTCGTTTGTAATTTTTTAGCCCTAGTTGCTCTGCCAGCTCCCTCAGTTCAGGAACCAGCATGTCATTCAACTGCAAAATATCGAACATAATGTACTTTAAATTTTGGAAGATAACTTGACTTATACCTTATAGATAAGCTCGGGTTATTTTATTGATTTGATTACTTAAATATTTTTTGTGGAAATGTTATCTGTAGGATGATTAATATGTAAAATTGATGCTTTCACCCATCTACCTGTATAAACCCCTTTTCTTGACTTAAATTAAATTGGGAAAAAAAAGGAATTGAGAACCACAACTGAATTGAAAAAAACATTAAAGATGTCGTTGCCTGGTGTGTTCGTTGCGTATTTATAACGCAAAAATACACTTAATTTTTATAATTCAAATAGTATATTTGCGAAAAAAGTTCAAAAATCTAGTTAAGAAATTACTAAATACACCTTCCTCAACTATGCTGGAACTAAACTATATCAGAGACAATAAGGACGGAGTGATTGAAGGCCTTAGAAAAAGAAACTTCACAAATGATGACCTTGAACTAATTTACAAGATCATCAATTTTGATGATCGACGCAAGCATTTGCAAACAAATTTGGACAATTCCCTTGCAGAACGGAACAAAATGTCGAAAGAGATCGGAAGCTTGTTCAAACAGGGAAAGAAAGAAGAGGCGGAGCAGTTGCGCGAAAGAGTGAATCAACTCAAGGACGACTATAGTTCTGTTGAAGGGGAGTTGAAGACGGTCATTGCCACTCTTGACGACCTGCTGCTGCAAATTCCTAATATTCCTCACCCTTCCGTTCCTGCCGGCGCTACTGAGGAAAACAATGAGGTGTACAGAGCCTGGGATCAACCGCTGCCGGAGCTTTCTAAGGGGGCGCTGCCTCACTGGGAACTGGCTGAGAAATACAGCTTGTTCGACCTGAAGCTAGGCACCAAGATTACCGGTTCGGGCTTTCCCCTTTACAGAGGCAAGGGCGCTCGTCTGGAACGTGCTCTGATCAACTTTTTCCTGGATGAAGGGCAAAAAGCCGGCTACGAGGAGATCATGCCTCCTATTCTGGTCAATGAAGATACGGCCAGAGCCACCGGGCAACTCCCTGATAAAGAGGGGCAGATGTATTATGTGGAGCGGGATAACCTTTATCTGATCCCTACGGCGGAAGTTCCGATTACCAATATCTTCCGGGAAGACATCCTTGAGGAAGAGGACCTTCCTTTAAAACTAATGGGCTACACACCTTGCTTTCGCAGGGAGGCGGGGTCTTATGGCGCCCACGTCCGGGGCCTCAATCGCGTGCACCAGTTCAACAAAGTTGAAATCGTTCGTATTGAACACCCGGACCGCTCCTATCAGGCGCTGGAGGAAATGCTGGAGCATGTTGCCGGTCTTTTGAACAAACTGGAACTGCCGTTCCGCATTCTGCGGCTTTGTGCCGGCGACCTGGGCTTTACCTCTGCGCTGACCTTTGACTTTGAGGTGTATTCTGCCGCTCAGCAGCGCTGGCTGGAGGTGAGCTCTGTGTCTAATTTTGAAACCTATCAGAGTAACCGGATGAAGCTTCGCTTTAAGAGTGAATCGAAAAAGACCCGGCTTGTTCATACCCTTAACGGCAGCGCTTTGGCTTTGGCTCGTATTGTTGCGGCCTTACTTGAAAACAACCAGGATGGGGATGGCATCCGTATTCCGAAGGTACTGCAGGCATATACCGGCTTTGGACGTATTGAATAAATGGTCATGCTGTTGAGTAGGAAAGAGAAAATTTTTATTTCCTGAAATCAAAATCCTTGTTTTTTGGTTTAGATTATTTAGAACAAAAAAATTGAACCATGTTTTCGGGAGCCTACTTGGGATATATTGTCATCACCCTGATCTTTTCAGGGGTAGGAATGTATCTGAGCAATACTTTGCGCAGAAAATTTCATCATTATCAACAATTCAGCCTGGGCAACGGGATGAGCGGCCGGGAGGTGGCGGAGGCTATGCTGCGCCATTACGGCATCCATGATGTCAAGATCGAGGAAGGCCGGGGCACATTGACGGATCACTACAATCCGATAAGCAAAACGGTGAGTTTAAGTCCTGACGTGTACAACGGCCGGAACGTGTCAGCCGCCGCCGTGGCTGCTCACGAATGCGGACATGCTGTTCAGCACGCGAATGCCTATACCTGGCTACAGTTGCGCTCGGCTATTATTCCGGTAGTAAACATAGCCGCAAGGGCACAGCAGTTCCTGTTGATGGCCGGGCTGGGGTTGTTTGGCCTGGGTAATAATTCTACCATTTTATTCCTGACTGTCATCGTTTTCGGGGTTACTGCTTTGTTCTCCCTGGTCACCTTGCCGGTAGAGTTTGATGCAAGTAAAAGAGCATTGGCCTGGCTGAACAATACCGGCATCGCGCAGGGGCGCGAATATTCAGGCGCCAGAGACGCCCTTAAGTGGGCTGCCATGACTTATGTGGCCGCAGCTTTGAATGCCCTCGCATTACTGATTTTCTTTTTATTGCGTTATCTTGCGTTAACAAATGATGACTGACGGGGCCTGACCCCCCCCAAAAAACATTACATTACCTGATCAAGAATAAAAACATTAATGTTATGGAACAAGAAGAAATTGATATGATCATGGATGAGGCTAAAGCGATGATGGACAAATCTATCGATCATCTCTCCAAGGAACTGGTGCAAGTAAGAACTGGTAAGGCTTCTCCCGCCATGTTACAGAGCATTCTGGTCCCTTACTACGGTACACCCACCCCTCTCTCACAGGTGGCTACCGTTACTACTTCCGACTCTCGCACCATCGTCATTAAGCCCTGGGAAGCCAATATGATCCCCCCTATCGAAAAAGCCATTATGGAAGCCAATATCGGGATCACTCCTCAGAACGATGGCGAGGTCATCCGCTTAAGCATCCCGCCTCTTACTGAAGATCGTCGTAAAGAGCTCGTCAAACGAGCCAAAGCACTGGGAGAGGATTCTAAGGTTGGCATCCGCAGTGCACGCCGGGACGCTATGGATATGATCAAAAAAGCTGTTAAGGACGGCTATCCCGAAGATCTGGGTAAAACGCGTGAAAAAGAGATCCAGGAGATGACCGACAACCACGTCAAAAAGATCGATGAAATGATCGAGGTCAAGGAAAAAGACATTATGATGGTCTAGTAATTATTGCAGCATTTTTTTCAGCAAATTTGTTAAGCATTTGCCAAATTGTAGATTTCGCCTTACCTTTGTGCCACTTTTTTAGAGACAGATAAAGTAAAGTAGACATGAAAAGAACATACCAACCCTCAAGAAGGAAACGAGTCAACAAGCATGGCTTCAGATCGCGCATGAAGACGAAGAACGGCCGCAAATTGCTCGCTCGTCGCAGAGCCAAAGGCAGAGCTAGCCTGAGTGTCTCTACCGGAATGAGAACGAAGTAAATAAAGAATAGAGGGTGGCGACAAAGCGCCCTCGAATTAATTCTTTTGGAAAAAAGCGATCTGAAAAGCTCCGGAGCTTTTCAGATCGCTTTTTTTACTGAATATTATCTCCTCGTAATATCCTGTATCGCTTTCGGGCATCTACGGCAAAAGTGCTGCTGGAAAAATCTATGAAGAGCGTTTCATAAAGGCTTTGGGCCTTTTCTTTATCGTTAAGATGAGTTTCATACAGTTGAGCCAGCTCATACAGCGCATTGTCGGCGCGGATTTCATCTTTGTGATTAGCGATGATTGCTTCGAAATTCGAAGCCGCTTTTTCGTATTCCCTCTTTTTTTGATGAATCTTTGCCTTGAGGTAAAGGATATCGTCTTTCAGCGCATGATCCGGGAATTCAGTGATCAGCGAATCGATCTTGGCAAAAGCTTCGTCAAAGCGGTTCTGGAAAACGAGGAGGTCAGCTTCGCTATACATTTTCAGGGCCGTTTCGACAGTATCCAGCCCCAGATTATCCATGATGAATACACTTAGGTCCAGGGCGTCATTAGCGATTAGTTTGGAGGTGGATGCCTTGAGAATGTCGAATTGAGATTGAGCCCATTCGAAATCGCCCATGTAATACGATAGTTTAGCATTTCTGTAGCGGGCTTCGTTGCCGAGTTGATCTTCTTTGAAATCCTTGTCGACCTGCGAATAGAGCAAGGTGGCTTCCCAGCGTTCTCCCCGCATCAGATAGTAGTCGGCCAGGTTAAGTTTGCCTTCTGCCTGGACACGGGGGTCCACTCCGGGAAAACTGATCATGTCGTTGAGCAGTAGGGTGGCCTTATCCAGGTCATTCAGGTAGAAAGCCTCCAGTTTGGCCAGCTCCAGGATGATGCCTGCTGTGATTTTTGAGCGGCCGAATTCATCGAGGAAGCTCTCGTACAGGGCTTCCAGCTTAGTGAGGTCTTCCTGAGTATAGTCATATCCTTCCACTAGTTTCTGGCGCCTGCAGAGCAAGGCTTGTTTTTTGGCTTCAAGATAATAGGTCGATACTCTTCCCTTATTTTCCACAATGTACTCATAGGCTTCGATAGCAGCATCATAGGCTTCATCGTTGGCTGCGATTTCCGCCAATTCAAAAATGCGGCCGCCGTTTTCATTCAGGCGCCTGTCCATGGCTTTGACCTGGCGGAGCGCACTGCGGTAATCTTTGCTTTGGATAAAAACCCAGGTAAGGAGTTCGGGATAATAAAGGGATTCGCGATCTTCCTGTATGCGGGCATAAAGCTGCTTTTGTAATTCCCGGTAATCTTCAGGGAGTAAATAGCGCTGGAACATCGCCTTGAGGCTCTCCAGCCGGCGAGGATTGGCTTCTACACTGTTCAGATAATATTCGATCATTTTGGGCACATCCCCTATCCTGCGGTAAAGATCCCCCAGATAGTAAGCGAAGATCTGGTCGTCTTTCAGCAGTTTGCTGCCCCGCTCATAAGTGCGGATAGCCAGATCGTACTTGGTGAGGGCAGAAAAATCATTGGCGAGCCGGATGACGGCGTATCGGTCTCTGGGCAATTCTTCTATCGCCTTTTCGAATTGAACCATGGCTTCTTCGTCTTTGAACTTACGCTCAAGTAAATTGCCATAAAGCACGTAGAGTTTGGCGTTCTGCTCATCTCTGCGCAGTTGCTTTTTGATCTCTCTTTCCGCCTTGTCATAATCCTCCAGGTTAAAAAGACACTCTATATGCCTTTCAAAGAAAAAGATGTTCGTTGGATTGTTATTGAATAGTTCTTCATAAAGAAAAGCTGCCTTTTCAAACTCTCCGTCTCTGTAATATTGTTGCGCCAGGCGAGAGTTCTGAGCCTGAAGATTAACTCCAATGGTGAGAAAAAAGCACAATCCTGTAATAAATCCCCTCATCCTAAAATCGTTTTTTGTTAATTAGGGGTCGTGTAAACGGGAATCACTCCTAATTCCAGGAGGCCACAAGCCGTTAAAGTTTGGGATGGTTCCTGTTTATACAAGCCCTTCAATAATAATATAATTCTTTGTAAAAAACATAAGATTCGGGCATAAGTTGTTTGTCGCCGGGATGTTAAAAAATAATTAAGAAAAAAAAATGGCTGCCGTGTACACGGCAGCCATTTTTTATGGAAAAGGCCGCTAAAGGCCTATTCAAGGCGGAATTTAACAGGCAGGTTGAACTGAACTTTTACAGGACGGCCACGCTGCTTGCCAGGTGTCCATTTTATACCCTGCTGGTTCATCAGGCCTACCACTCGAAGGGCTTCTTCTCCGCAGCCGGCTCCAATATCGCGGACAACACGGGCATCGTTAATGGAACCGTCTTTGTCTACAACGAACTGAATGACCACAGTGCCTTCAACACCGTTTTCGCGGGCGATCGCTGGATACTTGATGTTTTTATAAATAAACTCAAGCATTTTTTGATCTGCACACTTTTTCTTTTCGGCGTCTCCTCCTGAAATGTTCTCACATCCTGGGAAGCGAGGCATTTGCTCAACCACCTTGAAGATTTCTTCTACTTTAGGCTCTGGTGGTGGTGGTGGTGGCGGTGGCGGCGGCGGTGGCGCTTTTTCTTCCACAACGGGCGCTTCCACAAATGTTTCCTCGTCCACACTCATGTCGACGAATTCTGGTTCTTCTTCTTCGAGGATCTCTTCTTCTGGAACCTCTTCGATTACGGGCGGTGGCGGTGGTGGTGGCGGCGGTGGCGGCTCAGCAGTACGAGGCGGTTCGATCTCGATGTCCTCTTCTATTTCAAGAGCATCATCCGGGATAAATACCTCTTTTTCATACTGAGTCCAACCGAATGCCAGGGCCACAATACCGAGCGCAAGCGCCAATCCCAGGTTAAAGAAAGTGCCGCTGAGGCTAAATGGATTAGCTTCAGGGTATTTGTTCCTTCCTTTAATGGTATTGGCAGCACCGCTGGATGCAAATCCCGTTTCCGCTTTTTTGCTGTACCTCATCCTCATGCCGACGATAATGCCGATCACGAGAAGGATGATACCGGTAAAAGCGATCGCGAGTTGCGTGCCGGTTACTGAAATATCCATACTGACAAAGGTTTTTTATTATGCTATAAATCGTTTAAATACAAACATACTTGCAAGAACGCCGGCGACATTCGCCAACAGGTCCAAGCCGTCAAACTGCCTGTAGGGCATTGTCCACTGGATCATTTCCAGCATAAACCCATAGATCAGGCCAAATGCCAGAATAAACCCCCAGCGTCGCTTGCCGATTTTCTTATTCCTTTTAAAATAGCCCCAGGCCAGAGCAAAAGCTAATAAAAAATAAGCCAAAAAGTGAGCTATTTTATCAGAAAATTCTACTCCCTCTTCCGGAAGCGGCATTTTAGGAGCTACTGAAGCGATGCCTACAATGAGGATCAATACAATAGCCGGAATAAAGTATTTCAATTTAATCTACATTTTAAGTAGATGCGCAGAAAAATGCTTTTGGTGTATGGAAGAGAAAAAATTATGAAATTTCTTCTTCGTAAGCAGAAGCATCCATTAATTCTTCCAATTCCTCCGCTGCAGTGATCTTGATCTTAATGATCCATCCTTCTCCGTAAGGATCAGAATTGACCAACGCCGGTTCGTCGTCTCCATCCGCACTTAGCTTGGCATTGAACGCTAAAATTTCACCGGATACGGGCATGAACAGATCCGCTGTAGTTTTTACAGCTTCTACCGTTCCAAATACTTCACCCATTTCGATCGTTTCTCCTTCTGTTTCTACTTCGACATAGACAATGTCCCCTAGTTCACCCTGAGCAAAATCGGTGATCCCCACATATGCAACATTGTCTTCTTCCAGGCGAAGCCATTCATGGTCCTTGGTATACTTTAAATTCGATGGAAGCTCCATATGTTTTTTTTTGTTATTTGATATGTAAAATGACATTCAGACGCCCTTCCAGAAGAATTGCGCCTAAAATTAATCGATTTTTAAAATCTACAAAAATATATTATGCTTCTTTTGCTGTATTCAAAATTTCCTTAACAGCTTCTGTAGTCAGCGACTTCGGCCTTTCCAGCGGCAATCCCAGAGCTCTAGACCAGCAAAGAGCGGATAACACGCCCAGAGCGCGTGATACGCCGAAAAGCACAGTATAAAAGCTGTGCTGATCCAGGCCGTAGTGCACGAGCAGGGAGCCGGAATGGGCATCCACATTCGGCCATGGGTTTTTGACCTTGCCAAGCCCCTTGAGAATGTCGGGAACGACATTAAAAATTTTCCAGACGACCTTTACGATCTCACTGTCGGGAATGTACTCTTCTGCAAAGGCTTTCTGTGCCATAAAACGGGGATCAGGACGGCGTAAAACGGCATGCCCGTAGCCGGGGATCACCTTGCCTGCAGCCAGCGTACTGTTGACATAGTCTTCTATCTGAGCGGTAGTGGGGTCGTCGGTACCCAGAGCATCCAGCATTTTGTTGATCCACCCGATGACTTCCTGGTTGGCTAATCCGTGCAAGGGGCCGGCCAGTGCGTTCATGCCTGCCGCCAGAGAAAGATAAGGATCACTAAGCGTGGAGCCTACGAGATGGGTAGTGTGAGCAGAAGCGTTACCGCCTTCATGATCGGCGTGTATCGTCAAATACAGGCGCATCAGGTTTTTGAAATCGGCTCCTTCAATACCCAGCATGTGAGCGAAGTTGCCTGCCCAGTCCTGAGAAATGTCAGGCGAAATGTGGTCTCCATTGAAGTATGTTCGCCTGTAAATGTAGGCTGCTACCCTCGGCAGGCGAGCGATGAGGTTCATGGTGTCTTCATAGGCGGCGTCCCAGTATTCGGATTTGCTCATGCCTTCTGCGTAACGGCGCATGAAGCAGCTGTCGGTCTGCATAGCCATGATGGCGGAAGTCAGCTGTGTCATAGGATGGGTCGTTACCGGCAGGTTGTCCAGTACGCGGAAGGTGTGCTCGGGCACATTGCTGCGCGTCGTCCATTGCTGAGTAAGCCAGCCAACCTGCTCATCCGTGGGGATCTCGCCCACCAGCATCAGCCAGAAAAGACCTTCCGGACGGGGCTCTTTACCGTCTGGCCCCTTTGGGAGTTTTTCTTTTAATTGTGGGATGGAATATCCGCGGAAACGGATGCCTTCAATGGGGTCAAGCTGAGAAGTTTCCCAGATCATCATTTTAATTCCTCGCGCCCCGCCGTAAACTTGCTTAATGACTACTTCGTCGATTTTTTTATCGCCATGCTCTTTCAACAATTCCTTGATCTCTGCCTTAAGGGCATTGGCTGTCTCATGAAATTTCTGTTTTAGGGGATCCATTAAATTTATGTGGTTTTATAATTGTTTGAAAATTGGTTCATTGTGTTACCCGGGGTCACTACTCCAATCTGAGCAGGGCTTCCTTAATGGCCACCGCATCGGCTCCTTGCTTTTGAAGTTTGCTCCTCAGCCGGCTTTCCTTTTCAGCGCGCTCCTTTTGTTTGCCTTCAAAAGTTTTTCGCTGCTGTTGATTCAACAATCGGTACAGCGAACCCTCCATGGTGTTCCTTAAACTGAACAACTTGTGCAGGTAGCGTTCATAATCGCCGTTCTTCAAAGCCGCAAGCTGCGCTTCTTTCTCCAGAAACTCCTGCTGAAGCTCCAAAACTTGCTTTTGCTGTTGGGCATCAAACTGAAACAGCCGCTGATGTTCTTCTAGCAATTGGGGAACCTTCAGCTGATTCTGGTCGGCTTGACTGTGAAGCATAAAGGGAGTCAGCAGTAGGAAAAAAGTGAAAATGTTTTTCATGATGCCAGCTTTTTTGATCATATTTTGCGAAAATACAATTTTTGCTCATTTTTGTTACAATATGCCTGGAATACTGAAGGGATAATTTTGTAAGCGATAATCCTTTATTACAAACATTTTCAGCATATGTGAGTTCTACAACAGTAAAATAAATCTTTTTAAAATCAAAGGAGTTATGATCGTCATTCAAGGCGTGCTGGTCAGTGAAGATATTGTTAAGGAACAATTTATGTGTCAGCTGGATGCCTGCAAAGGTGCTTGTTGCTGGGAAGGGGACTTCGGCGCCCCATTGGATACCGCCGAATTGCACACACTGGAAAAAATCTACGAAAAGATCAAACCTTACCTGATCCCGGAAGGGATAGAAGTGATCGAAAGGGAAGGACTCTATACGTATTACAAAGAAAATAAAGAGTATGGAACGCCTCTGCAGAAAAACGGCGCTTGCGTTTACATGACCTATGATAAAGAGGGAATTGCGAGGTGCGGAATTGAAGAGGCTTACCGGGACGGCGCTACCGATTTCAAAAAACCGGTGTCCTGCCACCTTTATCCTGTTCGGGTGTCAGATAATCCAAAACTTGGTTTTGAGGCGCTCAACTATGATCGCTGGGATATTTGCTCTGCAGCCTGTAGCCTGGGTAAACAACAAAAAATGCCCATCTTTAAATTTGTCAAAGAGGCGATCATCAGAAAATATGGTGAGGATTTTTACAAAGAGCTGGAGGCCGCCGCCGAATTCCTGACGGCATTAAAATAGCTGTTTTAATAACTGGTATGGAATTTCTGTACAATTGCCCGGATGTCGATTTTTTAATCCTGGCCCACCTTTAGAGATGTTAACATGGCATCTTAAGGGGAAGACTTGAATGGTAACTTAATAAACCGTATTTTTGTACATCTATCTACTTGTCTCTCTTCTGTATGGGCTCCTGTCTTAACGAGCGCCCTTATCCCATTGAAATAATTTACCTTTTTTAAATAAAAAATAGCTTTTGCTTCAAGATATACCCCCCTTTGAAGTTGGTAATTGGTAGCCCGGTTCGTCCGGGCTGCTTTAATTCCAAAATGCTAATGGGGGAAATAAAAAAAGGCCAGTAGCATAAAATGCGTACCGACCTTCGAAAAACACCTAAAACCCTATTAACTAACCCATTGATATCATGAAAAAACTTAACCACAAAGAATTGTCCTAAGCTTCATCATGTAACAATACGTTTATTCTTGAAAAGATTGTCCGCAAAAATTTATTACATTCCTACCAAAATCAAACCCTTAGACCGAATTATTATCGGAGGTTGGGGAGGGTAGGAATAAAGTCCAAGACTGTGGTTCTAGAAACAATCTCTGTAATTTTCCTGATTTAACGCGATGTCAATGATTGCCTGTCTATATTACTAAAAAACGCTGTTGTATTTTAAGCTTGAATTTGAGTGTTACAGCCTAATGGGCAATTTAGTTATTTATCTATTATTATCAAAACGCCTCATCTTTAAGAAGCGAAAATAATAAAAAAAATACCTATTTTCTATCATAAACGTCACTTGAAGTAAAAGGTTTGTTGAATAGTTCCGAAAAAATGTCACCTTAATTCCAATTTTACTGATAAGGGTGTATTGGGCGCCGCCTGGAAAAATATATCCCTAATTTCAAGTGGTTGGATTCCTTTCCGTTGCTGTTGCCCGACTGCCCTTCCTGCTTTTACTCAACCTGCTTTCGGATGAAAGACTAATTCAGTTTTTAGCATAAAATCCAAAACATCCTTTGATGTTTAAAGTGATATGTAAACGCACAAGACCGGAAATTGGCTCAGTTTCATTGTCAAGGCATCGTCAAATTTGAATGTGTCGAACCGGTTGATCCTCTGGGTTTGGGCATTGTGGTTATCTGTTTCCATAGCTTCAGACTTTCTGGCCGATAAACTGCAGGATCTCATCGATGTATTCCCGGTGATTAGCCAGGCGAGGCACCTTATTCTGTCCTCCAAATTTTCCTTTAGATCGCAGCCAGTTGTGGAATATACCGGAAGGAACGGAACGCACCTGAAGTTTTTGCAGGGCAATGTCTTTATATCTTTTTGCTTTGTAATCGGCATTTACTTTTTGAAGATTCTGATCCAGGAGTTCTCTGAATTTTTGCATATCGGCCGGTTGTTTTTCAAACTCGATCAGCCAATCGTGTCCTCCTTTTCCATTGCCTTCGAAATAGATAGGAGCCACGGTGTACTCCCTGACGATGGCAGACATTGTTCTGCAGGTATCGGCCAGTGCTTTATCGGTATTTTCGACAATGACTTCCTCACCAAAAGCATTGACGAATTGTTTGGTCCGCCCCGTTATTCTGATTTTATAAGGGTTGGTGGAAGTGAACATAACGGTGTCGCCCGGTTGGTATCTCCAAAGACCTCCGTTAGTGCTGACCACCAGCGCGTAGTTTTTGTCTTGCTCGACTTTCCATAGCGGAATGGCCTCCGGACGTTCCCTGTCCCATTGATCTATTGGCAGGAATTCGAAATACATGCCATTATTAAGAAGTAATAATAAGTCATCTTGAGTAAGGTCATTTTGAACGGCAAAGTACCCCTCGGAAGCGTTGTAAATTTCCAGGTAGCTCACTTGTTCGGAGGGGAAAAATGCTTCGAATTGCTTGCGGTAAGGAGTAAAGCTTACCCCCCCATGGATATAAACCTGGAAGTGTGGCCATACTTCCAGCATATGACTTTTACCCGTGATTTCGAGTATTCTCCTGAAGAGTACGACCGTCCAGGTAGGCACACCTCCGATCATTACGATATCAGGGTTCCTGCTTCCCTCCAGAGCCAGCAGCTCCAGTTTGGTCTCCCAATCTTCAAGCAGGGCGGTTTCAAAATCGGGCGTGAAAAAGGGGCGTCCCAGCCAGGGCATGTGCTTGATCATGATTGCGGAAATGTCTCCATAGCTGGTCTTGGGATAAGGATCGAAATTATAAAGGCTGCCGCCCATGAGCATGCTTTTCAGCTCAAACTGGCGGGCATCCTTGCGGTTTTGATAAAAGATCGTCATGGTGTCCCATGTGCCTCGAATATGACAGTACTTGAGATTCTGCTGAGAAACAGGAATGAATTTACTCCGCCCGCTGGTCGTTCCGGCCGACTTTGAATACCAATTCACACGCCCGTCCCAGAGTACGTCTTTCTCGCCGTACATCATGCGCTCAATATAGGGATATAGGCTTTCATAACTCTGAATGGGAATCTGGCGGGAAAAATCTTCAGCATTGCGGATACCAGCAAAATGATGGAGCTTGCCCCACTCTGTATTTCCGGCGGTCTGCACCAGTGTTTTTAGCCAGGATCGCTGAATAAACTCAGGTTGATCCATAAATCGCTGAATATTCTTGTATCGATATCCATAAAACCAGCGAACCGTGTTATTTACCCATTTCTTCATAAGTGATCACAGCTTGATTTCTTGTTAACAGCTCTGCCGGGCCTCCGGGCCGGAAGTGTTGTTTAAGATCATTTTCAAAGGTAGGTCAGACAGCCTCCTGTATAAACCGGAACATAGATAGTAATAGGAACAATGCCCTAAAATGTTGCCTTTTGTCGTATCTACAACTGGGCACTCTACCTTCAACTGTATCCAAAAGTTGTGTGAAAAGCCGGTTGTTCTTTTTGCACAACTCTGTTAATTAATCAAATATAGTAAAAATTAACGGCCTGCCGGCCAAAACAAAAAGGCCCTTTTCAAACTGCCTTTTCACCTAATTCCAGGTGTAGAAACTTTCCGGTATGGCTGTCCGGGCGCTGGGCGATTTCCTCAGGTGTGCCGGTGGCTACTACCCTGCCTCCACCCTGTCCTCCTTCAGGACCAATGTCGATGATGTGATCGGCTAGTTTAATGACATCCATGTTGTGTTCGATCACGATTATGGTGTTGCCTTTATCGATGAGTTGATTCAGTACTTCCAGCAGGTGGCGGATGTCCTCAAAATGCAATCCGGTGGTAGGTTCGTCCAATATATATAAGGTGTTCCCGGTATCTCTTTTAGATAATTCTTCCGCCAGTTTGACCCGTTGAGCTTCTCCGCCGGAAAGAGTAGTAGCTTGCTGGCCAAGGGTAATGTATCCCAGCCCAACTTCGTTCAGGGTATTGAGCTTCCGGTAAATGTTTGGAATGGGCTCAAAAAACTCGGCGGCTTCGCTGACCGTCATGTCCAGAACATCGCTGATGCTTTTGCCTTTGTATATGATCTCCAGCGTTTCGCGATTGTAGCGGCGTCCCATGCATTTTTCGCATTCTACATACACATCGGGCAGGAAGTTCATCTCAATAACGCGCATCCCCGATCCTTTGCATATTTCACATCTGCCTCCTTTTACATTGAAGGAGAAACGCCCCGGCTTATAGCCTCGTATCTTGGATTCCGGTAATTCCGAGAATATTTTTCTGATGTCGGTAAACACACCGGTATACGTAGCAGGATTGGATCTCGGGGTCCGCCCGATCGGACTTTGATCGATCTCAATGACCTTGTCAATATGTTCAAGTCCGCTGATCTCCTCATAGGGCAGCGGCTTTTTGACACTTTTATAAAAGTGCTGGCGCAAAATAGGGTACAGCGTTTCGTTGATCAGGGTCGATTTACCGCTCCCGGATACGCCTGTAATACAAACGAAGACACCCAAAGGAATGCGAACGTCTATTGATTTAAGATTGTTACCGCCGGCGCCCTTGAGTTCGAGAAAATGCCCATTCCCCTTGCGGCGCTGAGCCGGCACTTCGATACGGCGCTGATCCTTAAGGTATTCCGCAGTCAGGGTGTGCTGATCCAGAAATGTTTGCGGAGGGCCTTCTCCCACCAAACGGCCACCGTGTTTGCCGGCGCCGGGCCCCAGATCGATCAGGTAATCGGAGGCCAGCATGATGTCTTTGTCGTGCTCGACTACCAAAACCGTATTGCCAATAGCGGATAACTCCTTGAGGGCTTCGATCAACCGGTGATTATCGCGTTGGTGCAGTCCTATGCTGGGTTCATCTAAAATGTAAGTGATGCCTGTGAGCTGAGAACCGATCTGAGTAGCCAGGCGAATGCGCTGGGATTCTCCACCGGATAAGGTGCGGGCCGGGCGGTTCAGGCTCAGGTAGTTCAATCCTACGTGCAGCAGAAAGCCCAGCCTGAGCTTGATCTCCTTCATGATCTCCGTTCCGATGAGCAACTGCCGCTCGGTTAAGTGATCAGGCAGATCATCCATCCATTCCTTTAAGCTGGAAATGTCCATCTCAGCAAGATGCCCGATGTGCCGGTCGTGAAGTTTAAAATGCAGCGACTCCTTCTTTAAACGGAATCCCGCACAGGTCGGACACTGATCGACAGTCATGAACTCTTCGGCCCATTTGCGGATCTTTTCCGAGGTGGAGGTCTCATACCAACGCTCCAGCATGCCAACCAGACCTTCATAGGCAAGATTGTAGGTGTATTCCTGCCCCCCTCCTGATTTCGACTTGATCGGCAGCTTCCCGTCCCCGCCGTGGAGGATCACCTCCAACGCTTTTTGCGGTATCTCATTGATCGGAGTAGCAAAGGTGAAGTTGTATTTTTTAGCAATAGCACGGAGCTGCTTGAAAGTCATATTATCTCTGACCTCACCAAAAGGAGCAATCCCGATTTCGTTGATGCTTTTGTTGTAATCGGGGATTACTTTATCCATATCCACCTTGTTTACCATCCCGAGGCCGTTACATTCTTCACAAGCGCCGTAAGGGGAGTTGAAGGAAAAGGTGTTCGGAGAAGGTTCTTCATAGGAAATGCCGGATTCAGGATCCATGAGATGTTTGCTGAAGCCGCTGATCTCACCGGACTCATGATCCATGATCAGCATAGAACCGTTGCCCATTTTCAAAGCGGTGGCCAGGGAGTTCCTGATGCGGTCGTGTCGATCTTGCGTCACTTTGATGCGGTCGATCACCACTTCAATATCATGGACTTTGTAACGGTCCAGCTGCATACCCGGTTCGATATCTAGCATGACCTTGTCGACCCTGATTTTGGTGTAGCCTTGTTTGCGAATTTGTTCGAACAGCTCGCGGTAGTGTCCTTTTCGGCCCCGCACTAGCGGGGCGAGCATGACGATACCCCGGTTCAGGTATTGTTCCGTCAGGCGGTCGAACATTTGCTCCTCACTGTATTTGACCATGGGGCGGCCCGTCACATGGGAATACGCTTCTCCGATGCGGGCGTACATGAGGCGCAGAAAGTCATAAACCTCCGTGATGGTGCCTACGGTTGAGCGTGGATTTCTGCCCGTGGTCTTTTGCTCGATAGAGATGACCGGGCTGAGGCCGTCGATCTTTTCCACTTCCGGGCGTTCCATCTCGCCGATAAACTGGCGGGCGTAGGCCGAGAAGGTCTCCATATAGCGGCGTTGCCCCTCTGCATAGATGGTGTCAAAAGCCAGCGAAGACTTGCCGCTGCCACTGATGCCGGTAATGACCACCAGTTTGTTCCTCGGAATCCGGACATCGATGTTCTTGAGGTTGTGTTCCCGCGCCCCGATCACTTCGATGTGATCCGATTCACTCTGGGTAAGATGCCCATTGTTCTTTTTATCTGCCATGCGTCCTTTTATCTTTACACCTATACCCTAACGCCATAACAGAGCAAGGTGTTGAAAAAAGGCAAAAATAGATAAAGATTTTCTTTTCTGCAGCTCAGATACTTTCAAGGGGCCTGGCGTCGAAGCCCGGAATCTTACTTGCCGGAGGCAGCGTTAAGCTTTAAAGCCGTTCTCTGCCCCTTGTTGGAGCCGCTGCATCATTTCTTTGACAATTAAGGTCATTTTAGGCTCAACAGACTGGGCTACCTCGATCACATCTTCTCCTGTGGTCGGTCGAATATCTTCCAGCGGATAACACTTATTAGTGGCTACGGAAATCACAAAAACAGGCAGTTCCATATGACGGGCGACCAAGACCTCCGGTATGGTGGACATACCGACAACGTCGCCTCCTATTCTGTGAACAAACTGGTATTCGGCGGGCGTTTCGAGGTTGGGGCCCTGAAGGCCCACGTAGACGCCTTCATGCGCACGGATGTTATGGCCGGCGGCGATTTTCAGCGCAAGGGCGTTCCACGTTCTGTTGTAGGTGTGCAGCATATCCGGGAAGCGGGGCCCGAGGCGTTCGTCATTGGCGCCTCTCAGCGGATTTTCAGCATGCAGGTTTATGTGATCCTTGATAAAGACAATATCGCCTGCCAGGATGTGCTGGTTGGTGCTGCCGGCGGCGTTAGAGATGAAGAGGCAATCGATGCCCAGCAATTTTAATACCCGCACCGGAAAGGTGACCTGTTTCATGTCATATCCTTCGTAATAATGGAACCGACCGGCCATGGCTACGACTTTTTTGCCGGCCAGATGGCCAAAGACGAGCTTGCCCTTATGGGATTTTACGGTGGATACCGGAAAGTGCGGAATGTCCTCGTAGGGGATTTCTGCAATAGCCTCCATTTCTTCAGATAAATTACCCAGGCCGGTGCCCAGGATGATGCCGAATTGGGGCGCAAAATCTGTTTTTTCTCTTATAAAGGCCAGGGCCTCCTGGATCTGGTCGTAAAGCATAGGAATTTAAGATTTTTAGGGCACTCGAAAAAAAGTAAACTAATTTGACCGATGGAGCGTTTACAGGTAGCAAAGATGAAATAAATTTCGTATTTTTGCGAAAGTATCAGAATAAAAGGAGAGGGAACCTTACGTTCCCTCTTTTTAATTTAATGGATATTGTGATAGAACAAAAAATAGAATCTTTACTACAATCGAAATTTCAGGAAGAAGAATACGCAGATTGTTTTCTGATTGAAGTCAAACACCACGCCAACAACAAGCTCGAAGTTTTCCTTGAGTGCGATACCGGAGTTACTTTTGAGAGATGTCGACAGATCAGCAGATACCTGGAGGGCTACCTGGATGCTGAAGGATGGCTGGGTGAAAAATATGTATTGGAAGTTTCTTCCCCGGGAGTGGGACGTCCCCTGCAATTACCACGTCAGTACCAGCTTAATATCGGACGGAAAATGGAGGTGAGCATGTATGAAGGCCAGTCCAAGACAGGAATACTGGCGGCGGTTGACGAAAAGTCCATTGTGCTGGAAGAAAAAGTAAAGATCAAGGAAGGAAAGAAAAAAAAGACAGAAATCATTAAGACGGTGATCCCATTTGATCAGATCACGAAGGCCGTCGTTAAAGTATCTTTTTAAGCAAAAAATAAGTTATGAATCTCGTAGATACCTTTTCAGAATTTAAAGCGGGTAAGAACATCGATCGCCCCACGATGGTTCGGGTGTTGGAGGATGTATTCCGCACACTGATCCGCAAAAAATACGGTTCTGATGAAAATTTTGATGTCATCGTTAACACCACAAAGGGTGACCTTGAATTGTGGCGGGTGCGAGAGATCGTTCCCGACGGGGAGGTGACGGATGACAGAAGCCAGATATCCATTTCCGAAGCTTTGTCTATTGACGAAGACTACGAGATCGGAGAAGAGTGTTATGAGCAGCTGGAACTCGAGGAGTTCGGTCGGCGCGCCATCATGGCTGCTCGTCAGACACTGATCTCCCGCATCATGGAATTGGAGAAGGATGAGATCTTTCGCCGGTATCATGAGAGAGTGGGCGATATCATCGTCGGCGAGGTTCATCAGATCCTCAAGAAGGAAATCCTGGTTATTGACGATGCTACTCAGAACGAACTGGTGATGCCCCGTTCGGAAATGATCAAGGGCGATTTCTACCGCAAGGGTGATATGGTAAAAGGGGTGATCCGCCGGGTAGAGATGAAAAACAACAATCCCGTGGTCATTATGTCGCGTACGGATCCTCATTTTCTGGCTAAATTACTGGAGCAGGAAGTGCCTGAGATAGAGGACGGCCTGATCACCATCAAAGCCATTAAGCGCATCCCTGGTGAGCGCGCTAAGGTAGCTGTGGAATCCTATGATGACCGCATCGATCCGGTAGGCGCTTGTGTGGGGATGAAGGGTTCGCGTATTCACGGCATCGTTCGGGAACTGCGTAATGAAAATATAGATATTGTCAATTATACGAACAACACCAAGCTGTTCATTCAGCGTTCGTTGACGCCGGCCAAAGTCACCAACATTGAGTTGGATGAGGAGCGCCGCCATGCGGATGTGTTTCTTGAACCCGACCAGGTTTCTCTGGCCATCGGAAAAGGAGGGTCCAATATCAAATTGGCGAGTCAGCTGACCGAGTACGAAATTGACGTCTACCGAAATACTCAAGAGGTAGAAATCGATGACGTCGACCTTGATGAATTCGCTGATGAAATCGAAGGATGGGTAATCGACACCCTGAAGAACATTGGCTGCGATACCGCTCGAAGCGTACTGAATCTTACCAAAAAAGAATTACTCCGCAGAACCGACCTGGAGGAGGAAACCATAGATGACGTACTAAAGATTTTCGCTTCAGAGTTTGACGAAGAATAAAAGCCTTTATCGTGCTCGTTTGCGCCGCTTAAATAATTTTCTTTTCCGGAGAACTTTTTTGTGGAAAAATGCCGTTTTTCTTCAAAAAAGTTCTCCGGAAAAGAAAGCTAATCAGGCTGCACAAGCCTGCAGGTTGCTTTTGAGACAGCCTCAAGCAGCTTTTTATTCAACTCCTCCATACCACCAGGTTAGGAAAAGTATTGACATCAGGGATTTTTATCTCTATCTATTGAAATAGCGGGTTTAACTATTATCTTTGTGCCGGAAAAAGTTGATATTAAGAAACTTTTGTGCGCAAAATTGGTTTTTCAACTATAGAAAATCCCTGTTTTTTATTGAATTTGTTTTATTAATCCAACAAAAAATAACAACACATCAAGGCAAAAAAACAATCGAAATAACCCATGGACCTGAAGAAGCAGGCATTCATTCGCTGGGTTATCATTAACAAAAATTGCCTGTTAGCAAACTTATCAAAGGACTAAAATTTAAGCATGACGAAACGCTTAGTAAAGATAGCAAAAGAGTTGAACGTAGGCACCACCACTATTGTCGATTACCTCAACAAGAGTGGTTTTTCTATTGAAAACAAACCTACAGCAAAGATAACAGAGGAAATGTACGGCGTACTCCTTAAGGAGTTCCAGAAGTCTATTGCTATCAAAGAAGAAGCGAGCAAACTGGTAATTGGCGCCCGCCCCTCTGGAAAAGCAGAAGGGAATACCCCTTCTTCTCAAACGTCTACACCAGCCAAAAAAGAGGTTCCGACACCCAAAGCCGAGCCTACTAATGAAGAAGCCCCGGCTGCAAAGCAAAGTGAGGAACAACCTCCGCAGGAAGAGGTTAAACCGAAGATCGAAAATAAAGTTAAAGTCGTAGGTAGAATAGACCTCGGAAGCCGGCTGAGGTCAAAAGCCGCTCAGAAGAAACAACAAGGTAAAACCGAAGAAAAACAGCAGTTTCCTGAAGAAACTGTGCAAAAACCTGCAGAAGATATCACCCCTCAGCAAAAGGAAAAGGAAGCACCCCCTTCTAAAGAGGAAGTCAAAAAAGAAGAGAAACAGCCTGCTCAAGAGGTGGAAGCAAAAAAAGAAGAGACTTCTAAAGAAACTGCTAAGGATAAAGAATCGCTTAACAAAACAGATCAATTGAAAGAAGACAACGCCACCTTGGAAAAATCATCCACCGATACCACCAAAGAGCAGGATGATCATAAACATCAAAAAGAGACCGAAACCAAAAAGAAAACACCGCCGGCCGAAGAAAGAGAATCCAGGAGTACCGACGCAGCCGGTGACGAGGTCGTGCGAATCGAAGCGCCTGAATTGCGTGGCCTCAAAATACAGGGCAAGATCAACATCGATAAGTTCAAACGCCCCGCAAAGAAGAAAAAAGATACCAAAGACGCTTCTAAGGATAAACGCAAACCTCTGGGTAAAACTGAGGACGATCGCAGGAAAAAAGGAAGGGACGGCCGCCCGGAACGCCCGGAACGCCCGGAAGAAGAAAGAAAAGATGCCAAACGTCCCACTAAAGAAGGTGGACGCCCTGAGGACGATCGCTCAAAAGGAAAATCACCCGAAACCGGAGATAGAAGAGAGGACAGCCAGGATCGTAGAAAGCGCAAACGCACCCGCAAGAAAATTACCGTCGATAAAACTCAGGAAAGCAGCGGAAGATCTTCACGTGGTGACAGAAACCGCAAAAAAGGCCAGACCGGCGGTAAAAAAGACGGCGACGATGCGCAGGAAATCTCCCAAAAAGAGATCGAAGAAAAGATCAAGGCTACCATGGCCAGAATCTCTGGCGGCGGTAAAAAGAAAAGACAACGCCTGCAAAGAGATAAAAGAGAACGGATGCGCGAGAAGCAGGAACAAAAAGAACAGGAGACTAAAACGGGCAAGTTGCAGGTAACGGAGTTTATCTCTGTACAGGAATTGGCTAACCTCATGGATGTTCCCGTTACCGATGTAATTACCACTTGTATGAATCTGGGCGTTATCGTTTCCATTAACCAGCGCCTGGACGCCGAAATCATCGAACTGGTGGCCGAAGAGTTTGGTCACGAAGTGGAATTCATCAGCGCAGAAGAAGAACTCGAGGAGGAAGAGGAAATTATCGACGACCCTGAAGACCTCAGGCCGCGAGCTCCCATCGTAACTGTTATGGGACACGTTGACCACGGTAAAACTTCTTTACTCGATTATGTCCGTAAAGCGAAAGTCGCCGAAGGTGAAGCCGGAGGGATTACCCAACATATCGGCGCCTATGAAGTAAAAATCGGACCGGACAGGAAAAAGATCACCTTCCTGGATACCCCGGGACACGAGGCCTTTACCGCCATGCGCGCACGTGGTGCTAAAGTGACCGATATCGCCATCATCATCATTGCAGCAGACGATAACATCATGCCGCAAACTAAAGAGGCGATCAGCCACGCTCAGGCCGCCGGCGTTCCGATCATCTTTGCGATTAATAAAATCGATAAGGATGGAGCACAACCCGACCGGATCAAACAGGAACTGGCTTCCATGAACCTGCTTATTGAAGAATGGGGCGGCTCCTACCAGTCTCAGGATATTTCCGCAAAAACAGGATTGGGCGTCGATGACTTGCTGGAAAAAATACTGCTGGAAGCAGAAATGCTGGAACTAAAAGCTAATCCAGACCGCAAATCCATCGGTACCGTGATCGAAGCTTCCCTGGATAAAGGCCGCGGCTATGTCACCAAAATGCTGGTGCAGGCGGGTACCCTGCACGTGGGAGACCCCGTGGTCGCAGGAGAACACTCCGGTAAAGTCCGGGCTATGCTCAACGAAAGAGGCAAAAGAATCAAAGCAGCCGGACCCTCTACTCCTGTCCTGGTGCTCGGATTGGACGGCGCTCCACAGGCTGGCGAACGATTCAAAGAAGTCGATTCCGACCAGGAAGCCCGCCAGATCGCCTCTCGCAGAGCTCAAATTGCCCGTGAACAGGCTAACCGGGCCACCAAACGCATTAGCCTTGATGAGATCGGCCGCCGTCTGGCACTCGGTAACTTCAAAGAGCTTAACCTGATCGTGAAGGGTGACGTGGACGGCTCCGTAGAGGCTCTTTCCGACTCCTTGATCAAACTGTCCATCGAATCTATCCAGGTAAACGTCATCCATAAAGCAGTAGGACAGATCATCGAATCTGACGTATTGCTGGCTTCCGCCTCTGACGCTATCATCATCGGCTTCCAGGTCCGTCCTTCTTTGGGCGCCCGTAAACTGGCCGAAAGGGAAGGCGTCGAGATCAAAACCTATTCCATCATCTATGAAGCCATCGAACAGATCAAGAAAGCGATGGAGGGCATGCTGGAACCGGATAAAGAAGAACAGATCGTGGCTCAGGTGGAAGTCCGCGAGGTCTATAAGATCAGTAAAGTGGGCACCGTAGCCGGTTGTTTCGTGCAGGAAGGTAAGATCACAAGAAACACACATATCCGGTTGATTCGAAACGGCATTGTGATCTACCCCACCAAAGAAGGCCAACATGGCGAACTGGCTTCCCTCAAACGTTTTAAAGATGATGTTAAGGAAATTAAATCAGGCCTGGAATGTGGTCTGACCATCAAAAATTATAACGACATCAAAGCCGGCGATGTAGTCGAAGGCTATGAGATCATCGAAGTGAAACAACGATTGAGTTGATAATTCAATTCTTCCAAAAAATAAAGGGTGTCGCCTGGTAAGGGCAACGCCCTTTTTTTTATTTCCTGGGTACCAAATTTTAACACTCGACACTAATCAGTGAAATCAATCAAATTTTTTCCATAAAAATCAAACGTCATGACGATCCATCGTATGATACAAATCGCTTGGCTGGGATGCCTGGTGCTGATGCTCGCAATTGTTCCGGCTCAGGCGCAGATGACCAAGAAACAAGCCAAAAAGCTGGCTAAGGAGGCCAAACAGGCCGTGAAAGATGCAGAAGAGAAGGGCTATCGCGAGGCGCCCGGCGCCCTGCCCCTGAGTACGCAGATGAACGAATCCTACCAGATTCAAATGGAAGTCGATGAGCAAGGTTATCCCAAATACATCATCGGAGAGGCTTCCTCCATAGCCGGAACAAAGATCGCCGCTAAAAACCAGGCCATGGAAGCCGCCAAGCTCGAATTGGCCGGCAAGATCCAATCGGAGATCATCGCCATGGTCGAACAAAGCATCGCCAATGAACAGCTGACCCAGGAAGAGGCCGCCTCAGTCACCCAAACCGTTACCGCCGCCAAAAACATCATCACTCAACGCCTTGGCAGAATTGACGTCATCGTAGAAGCTTACCGGCCTGTAGGCGACGAAAACGTAGAATCACTGGTCCGAATCGCCTATGATAAAGATACAGCTCAGCAGGTGGCCATTGAGGAGATCAAAAAAGATTTGAAGAAAAAATCTGAAGACCTGCACGATAAACTGGATAAGCTGCTCAAACTGGATGAAAAAATGTAAAAAAAATAAGCATGCTCCTTACTTTTTTTGCAGCAAAAAACACTACAGATTAACTCCAAAAAACCAGATTTACACGCGATGGATGATGAGGTTGTCTTTTTGACAGCCTCAAATCCGTCTCTCTTCATCCCGTTTGCAACTTCCATATAACAAATAAGAAAAAAATCAGAACAACTGATGACCTTTTTTGTCCAGTATCGATAAACAGATGAAATTCATTTTTTAACGGTTTTTAATAAAGATGATCATATTTTAAAAATTATTTATTGTGATTTAATCCAAATTTAACGCAAAGCCAGATTACAAAACCGGCATTTATTCCATATTCACCATAAATTTGATAGTGTAAAACCAACAAACACTTTAGTCACGATGAAGAAACAATCTACCTTGCAGTTAATCGCCTTGCTGTGTTTCGGTTTGCAGGCAGTAAGCGCCCAGGTGGTTCAAACCATCGAAACCTCAGATTTTGAGCAGAACGGCTCGCAGCTCATCATTTCTTTTGATATTCCTTATCAAACGACAACGCTCAGCTACAACATCAATTCGGTCACCGTGATCGCGGGCGGGAAAAATGTGGAAGTTAAGTCCTATTCCGGCGACCGCGAAAACCTGCAAAGCGGTGAAGCGTACAGGATCGTTTGGGATGTATTTGAAGATGTGTTTCAGCTGGAAGCACCTGAAGTAGCCAGGATCGCTTTGGAATATACCCAGGAATCTCAAAGGGTAGCAGATAAAATAGAAGAACAGCGGATCAAGGAAGAACAGGCCAAGCAGGCAAGAGCAGCCCAGCTGGAAAGAAAAAGAGAAAGACGCAATAACAAACCCTTTACCTTCGGGATCGTGGGATTTGGAGGGGGGACCTACAGCATATTTGAAGGCACTGACCCCGACCTGGAATCCAGGCTAGGCATAGGATACGGAGCCGGGGCCCAGCTGGAGTTCCGGCTGGAAGAAGGCACTTATCTTCAGATCGAAGGCGCTTATATGACAAGAGACCTGGGTTTTTCCAATACCGGTGACAATACGGAGTATTTTTACCTCAACCAAGTCTACTGGGATATCGAAAAAGCTAAAGTCAGGCTCGTTGATTACCGGGCCTATGCGAAGGTGAAGTTTTCAGGCTATATCCAGTTAGGGGGGTATTTCGCACTTACCCAAAGCGCCATGAGGAGCGGAGAGCTGGAATATGAGATCTTTTATCAGGACGGCACCTTTGATCAGTTTAAGGCAGCTAATTTTGAGTCGGATTATGTGGGTAAAGAAAACGAGGATAATGACGGCGCTACGCCTTTTTCTAAAATCGATTATGGATTAACCATCGGACTCGAAACACCCACCAAGAGCAGCTTTATTCTCGGAGTAGGTTTTGACCTGAGCCTGGCTAATCTGCTCAATCCGGAATACGATACTTTCAGAACTTCCGATTCGTGGGGAGCAATATATCCCATTGAAAACTCTGAAGTCCGGCTAGGATTCGGATACCTGAGAATAGGCTTGCGATTATAATGTGAATAAAAACTTAAAAAAACATAAGCCGGAGACTTTTACCCCGTTTTTGACACCAAATGATGAGAGCTCCAAAAAACCAGATTTAATAGTATTCGGTATTGAGTATTGAAACGCTTTAATTCAACAATTCGCTATGCCCGGCCAACTATCAAACCATCAACAAAAATTTATAAAACTAAACGAACCTTTACCATGAGAGCTTTTATCCTACACCTTTTAGTCAGCCTTTTATTGCTGCCGGTGCTGATGCCCTTACAGGCGCAGGTAGTAAAGGACCCGGAGAAGATCTTCTTCATCAACTTGGAGGGGTTGATCACGCAGCGCGTCAAAGAAAAAATGAGCGAGTGGTTAGTCAGGGGAGAATTTGAGAAAACCGCGGAATACATGGAAAGAGTATCCAAAAGAGATGAGCAGGTAAAAACGTTCACCCAGGAAGCCATCGATCATTTTATGCAGGAGCACATCAGGAAGATCGATTTTAGCAAGTACTTCATTTCCGATTACGATGCGGATCGCGAAACCTTCAAGATCACCCTCAACCGGATCGGGGATGTGATCATTCGTGTCCCCCGCTCAGAAGCACCGGAATTTAAAGACCTGGCTCTGAGGAAAAAGCTGGAATTTTACGAGCCGGATTTTGTTATCCGCGATAATTCATGGGTATTGAGCTATCTGAAAGTAGCAAGCGGCTCCTATGAGTATGCTTTTGACATTAAAAACCGTATCGGCTATAACCCCCAGGATGACTTCCTGGTGGAAATGGATGATCTGAACATTCGATTGCCGAATAGCGATGGAAGTACACTGGATAGCCCCTATGCTGATTTTGCGAACCGGGCCTTCCAGGATCTTGATGACGAATACGACATCAGTAAAAGCCTGCCGGCTACTGGTATGGTTAACCCGGATGCCATTGCTGTAGTGATCGGCAACCGGAATTACGAGCGGACCAAAAAAGTAGACTTCGCCATTCGCGATGCGCTCCGTATGCAGCAATACCTGGTCGAAGTGCTGGGCTTTCGCCCTGAAAATGTGCTGATGCTACGGAATGCGAAAAAAGGAGATTTCGATACTTTTTTCGGTACTTCCACTAACCATAAAGGAAAATTATTCAGCTATGTCAAACCTGGCCAGTCTGACGTGTTCGTTTTCTACTCCGGACACGGCGCCCCCGGCCTGAACGATAAAGAAGGTTACTTCGTTCCGATAGAATGTGATCCTAATAATGTAGAATTGGGGGGATATTCCTTAAATTTATTCTATAAAAACCTGAACAAGATACCTGCGCGATCCAAAACGGTCATTATCGATGCCTGTTTCTCGGGAGCGGAGTTGTTGAACAATGTTTCGCCTATAGGCATCAGGATACGCCCGTCTAGTACGAATGATGAAAATACAGTGGTCTTATCCTCTTCAGAAGGGACACAATTGTCCACCTGGTACAATGCCAAGCAACACGGATTGTTTACCTACTTTTTCCTGAAGGCTATCCATGATAAGGAAAATTCTGATAAAGACGGAAACCGCCAGCTGACTTACAGTGAGATCTTTGAATACATCAACAATGAAGTGCCTTATGCCGCGCGTCGCCTACACGGGGTCGACCAGGAACCGGCAATGCAGGGAGGCAATAAAGATGGCGTACTTGTTTCATTCCAATAAACTAAATGATTCGTTAATTCATTTGCATTAAATTTTTCAGTTATGAACACAAAAATGTTATTGAAGTCATTCTCTTTCTTGGTATTGCTGTTGTCCGTTGGTTTTGTTACCGATTGTCATGCCCAATTGACCAAGAAAACACAAAAGAAACTGGCCAAGCAAGCCAAGCAAGAAGCCAAAGACCTTGAAAAAAGAGGTTATTATGTTCCTCCCGGGTCTCTGCCGCTGGCTACTAAATTGGAACAGGCCTACCTGCGCCAATCCGAAAGGGATGATTATGGTGTGGATAAGTACATTACCGGTGAAGCTGCTGCTATCGGTGGTACTAAGATCGCGGCTAAAAACCAGGCCATGGAAGCCGCTAAGCTGGAACTGGCCGGTAAGATCGAATCCAACATCGCAGCCCTGACCGAGCAGAGTATCGCCAATGAACAGCTGACTCAGGAAGAGGCTGCTTCTATCACCGAAACGGTGACCGCCGCCAAAAATATCATCACCCAAAAGCTGGGCAGAGTCATCATTTTGTTCGAAGCTTACAAGGACATGGGCAAGAACGTTGAAGCCTTAGTCCGCATCGCTTACAATCAGGACATGGCCCTGGAAATGACCAAAGAGACCATCCGGGACGAATTGAGAAAGAAATCAGAAGACCTCCACAAAAAGTTGGACAACCTTCTGAACCTGGACAAAAAAAGCGGAGAATAAGTGTTCTTTTTTTTGTGGAATAGGGTCGCCGGCCGTATGACGGGCAGCCCTATTCCCGAACCTTTTCACACAACTCCAAAACCTATATTTGAATTGGTTTGCATACTTAAAAACAACTACTTATGAGAAAAATAACCTATGCCTTGCCGGTTTTATTGTTGACCCTGATCGCTCAGTTTTCCTCAGCTCAGAATGTCAAAACGGTAAAGGTGGCCGCTACCGAGCAAATAGAAATCGAAGATGGCATGACAATCGAAGAAGCCAAATACCTGACCTTGATCAAAGCGCGCGAGAAAGCCCTGGAAGAAGCCTTCGGACGCGATATTTACCAGGGTAACGTCATGAATATTGATGAGCGTTCAGGTGAGCTGACTTCTGTCTCCGAATCTTACGTCAAAGGCTCCTGGGTAAGCACCAAGTCGGAATCTTGTGAGAAAATCGTGGACCCCAGAAGCAACAACATCTGGATGCGCTGCTCTGTGGAAGGCCGGGCCAAAGCGCTGACCAAACCGCCGGTTTATTTCATTGCCGAACCCCTCGACTGCCCCGAAAAAAGATGCAAAACCGCCGCCTTCCTTAATGATGAAGACTTTTATCTCTATTTTCGCAGCCCGGTAAACGGGTACGTGGCGGCGTATTTTATGATGGAAGATAAAGTACAGTGCCTACTGCCTTATGACGGTATGGAAGGAAGTTCCAAGCATGTGGAAGCCGATAAAGAATATTTGCTTTTCAGCGAAAAAGGCGCTCCGGACTATTTTATGTTTACGGATAAAAAAATAGAAGCCAATCTGCTTATCGTGATCTTCTCTCCTTACGACTTTTCCAAGCCAATTCTCAATAAAGGGAAGCCAACCAGCGACCACTACGAGCTGCCTAAAGAACTGTCCATAGAAGAATTCCAGAAATGGCTGGGCCGCCAGAGGGCTGCATACGAAGAACTGGAAGTGAAAAATATAATCGTGACCATTAGCTAAGTGAAATTATAACCAGAGGTTAATAACTTTTTACCAATGAAAACTATCCATTACCTTAAAAAAGTAAGCTTTCTCGGATTACTGATCCTGCTTATGAGTGCATGGTCCAATCCACTGCAGGCACAGGATCCGGATACCGATATGCGGAAAAAATTTGACGACTTTCGGCGCCAGATCGAAGGTGATTTCAAAGCTTTCCGCGATAGCATAGACGCTGAGTTCGTCCGCTTTATCCGGGATAGCTGGGAAAAATTTGAAGTCTTTGAAGGGAAAGATTCGCCTCTGTTGCCGGATAAGCCTGTTGAACAACCCACCGCCCCCGAAAATGCCAAAGACGATAATTCCGAACAGATCGGCAATAATCCTGAAAGGATCGATCCCGAACCCGAATTGCCTCCTTTGCCGGAACGTAAAAAAGAACTCCCCGAAGAAGAACGGACCAAGGACGAACAGCTGGATGATTTGCTGAATCGTCCGCAAACTATGTCGGGTTCTTTTTATACCACGGATTTTAATTTTTCCTACGATCCTGCTTATCAGTATCAGCTGACCCGGCCGTTTAGTGAAGGCATTCCCAAAGCCTGGGAACAACTGGCCTCAGCTCGGCATTTCAACCAGCTTTACCGCGAGATCAACATCATTGCCGATAGCAAACAACTGAACGATTGGGGATATATCCAACTGATCAGATCCGTAGCCGAAAGGCTCTTTCCCAATAACCGGGACCAACAGGTGATCTTCACCTGCTTCGTCATGAATAAAAGTGGGTACCAGGTGAAAATGGGCTATACCAATGAGTCTGTTTTCTTGCTCCTGCCCAGCTATCAGCAGGTTTATGAAAAACCTTACCTGACCATAGAGGGGAATTACTTCTATGTTTTTCCTTTCGGCAGAACGCTGGACCGCAACCAGTCGATCGTCACCTATAAAGGGCAATACGGCAACAGCACCCGCCTGATCGATTTTACTTTTAAAAAACCCCTAAGGTTAAACAACCTGCAACGCAATAAAACACTCAGCTTTGAATACAATTACCAGGTCTACAATGTAGACGTCCGCTACAATCCCACACTCATTGAGTTCTATGAAGATATGCCGCATGTGGATTTCGAGGTGACCCTTTCCTCTCCCTTGAGCGAATCGGCCTATCAGTCGATCTACACGGCTCTGCGTCCTTTGCTGGAAGGTAAGTCGGAACGCGATCAGGTTAACGTGCTGCTGCGCTTCGTGCAAAAGGCTTTCGAGTATAAAACCGATCAGGAGCAGTTCGGCGTGGAACGCTACTTTTACCCGGAGGAACTGATCCACTATCCTTATTCCGATTGTGAGGACCGCTCAGCTTTGTTCAGTACCCTGGTGCGCAATATCCTCGGACTGGAAGTGATCGGCCTGATCTTCCCAAATCACCTGGCTACCGCTGTCCGCTTTAATGAGAACGTTGAAGGCGATTTTCTGGAATATGAAGGAAAGCGGTTTGTGATCTGCGATCCGACTTACATTGGCGCGGATGTCGGTATGTGTATGCCGAGATTTAAAAATGCAGAGGTGACCTTGGTGTTGTTGGACTGATTCTTTTTTCATCCACATAATACTCCATTGTAGAACATGTGCAAAATACTTTTGCACATGCTCTTGTATTTAAGTAACTTCGACAAAAATTTCTTATCCTATCAATTTCTGTTATGTCAGATTTTTTTGAGTCGAGAAAACTGCAGGTATTTGACGATTATTACAATCTGCTGAGAAAAAGGAATAAGCGAAAAGGCATTGGCAACGGGATTTTCTCCAGGTATAAAAATCCTGTGCTGACATCCGATCACATCCCACCGCAATGGATCTATGATCTTGATCCGGAAACCAATCCTTTTTTTATGGCCCGAATGGGCATCAACTCGGTATTCAATCCAGCGGCAATCGAGTATGAAGGAAAAGTGATCCTGGTAGCCCGAGTTGAAGGGTATGATAAAAAATCCTTCTTTGCCATCGCCGAGAGCGAGAACGGCATCGACAACTTTGTCTTTCGCGATATGCCTATGGATATTCCTCCTATGGAGGACGCCGTAGAAGTCAATTATGCAGATATGCGCCTTACACGCCATGAAGATGGCTGGATCTACGCTTCTTTTGATACTGAGATCAAGGACGAAAGCAGGCCGAAAGACCTTTCCGCCATTAAGGTCAAATGCGCCATCATGCGTACCAAGGATTTTATCCACTGGGAACGCCTGCCTAACCTCCAGATGCCTGACAACACTCCCTGCGATTGTATCCTGCATCCCGAACTGGTGGACGGCTATTACGCTTTTTACATACAGTCGTCCGTAAAGCCCTTAACAATGGATACTTCACCAGGCATCCGGCTGGCAAAGGTGAAAAGAATTGAAAATCCGGTAGTGGAATACATCCGCCCCATCAACCGCCGCCGCTTTTTTACCATCAACGAATCCGGCACAGGCCCCGGCGCACCACCCATCAAAACACCTCATGGCTGGATCCACCTGGCTTACGGCACCCGTTACACAGACGCCGGCCTGCGTTCCGTTCTCTATACCTTTCTGACCGACCTGAATGACCCTCTGAAAATAATTTACGAACCAGGCGGCTACTTGCTGGCTCCTGAAGGAAAAGAAAGAACGGGAGATGAAGGGAATAAAGTTTTTTCCAATGGTTGGGTCGCCCGCGAAAACGGCTCCCTGCTGATCTATTACAGCTCTTCGGATACCCGCGTTCACGTCGCTTCCACCACCCTCGAAAAACTCATGGATTACCTGATCAATACTCCTCCGGATGGCAGGGATACCCGCACGTCTACTACTCAAAGGATTGAGCTGATCCAAAAGAATATGAGCCTGATGAAAATGAAACCGTAACTCGTTAATCCCCTCATCTAGTATTTAATGCCGCCCCACCGGGCGGCATCAAATACTAAAAAACTCAAAACCCAAAACCCAACTACGGCATCACCTTTCTATTCTTCACATACGTCTCCAGCCACTGATCCATTTCCCAAAACATATGCAAAACGGATTCCCTGGCGCGATAGCCATGGCTCTCATGCGGCAACATGACCAGGCGAGCATTACCACCCAATCCGTTTATGGCCGCATACATGCGTTTACTTTGCAAGGGGAAAGTACCGCTGTTATTGTCGGCTTCCCCATGGATCATAAGCATTGGCTCGTTGATCTTGTCGGCATGCATGAACGGAGACATGTCGTAGTATATCTCAGGAGCATCCCAATAAGTTCTTTCTTCCCGCTGGAACCCAAAGGGCGTCAACGTCCGGTTGTAAGCCCCACTGCGGGCGATGCCGGCGGCAAACAAGTCGGAATGGGCAAGCAGGTTGGCTGTCATGAAAGCGCCGTAAGAGTGACCGCCGACAGCTATTTTTTTAGGATCGGCCACCTCCATCTCCACAAGTTTGTCTATGGCGGCTTTGGCATTGGCGACCAACTGCTTGCGGAAAGAGTCGTTCGGCTCTTTATCGCCTTCTCCAATGACCGGCATAGAAGCGCGGTCAAAGACTGCATAACCACGTGTTACCCAATAGATCGGACTGCCCCAGCTGAAGCGTAGAAAGGTGTAGGGAGAGCCGGAGACCTGCGATGCATCGTCGGCGCTTTTGTATTCTCTCGGGTAAGCCCACATCAGCACTGGAAGCGGCTCGTCCTGCCCGGGTCTGTAGCCTTGGGGCAAATACAGGTCGCCCTGCAGGTCAACACCATCATCTCTTTTGTAAGTCACTGCCTGTTTTTCTATACCCTTCAGGCTTGGATAGGGATGTTCAAAGTCGGTTAGCGCATCGAGTTTGTCGTTTTTCCAGTTTCGGATGTAGTAATTCGGATTTTCCGTGCGGGATTCCCGCCGGGTGATGACGGTGGATTTGTCGGCATCCAGAATGTCAACAGGGTACTCGTAATAAGGTGCTTCGGAGCGCCAAAGCTCTTTGGTTTCTTTGGAAGCCAGGTCAAATTCGCGCAAGAAGGGGCGGTCTCCCTCTGAAGAGGCGCCTTGCCCGGTTAAGTATAGCTTATTGCCGTCTTCGCCGGTCAAAAGCACGGATCGGCCAAACCGGTTACGGGTGGTGACAAAATCTCCGGGGTCATTGTAGCGGTCTTCGGTAGAGTACTCGAAAAGGACTTCTTTGGATTCCGCCTGTCCGGGGACGAACTTGCTGGTAATGCGCATACGGGTGCTCCACCAGTACTCATAGGCGAAGGCCATCTCCTGGTTAACCCAGCTGATTCCTCCGAATCTCAACTTGAAGGGAATACCGGCTATTTTCTCCCCGGCAAAAGGCGCTTTCAGGTAAAAGAGGCGATCTCTTACTTCGGTTTCCACACTGGGATCGCCGCCGTCCTGAGCTTCCACCCAGTAAACCGTTGCGGGCTCATCGCTGCGCCATGCGATGCTTCTTGGACCGGATTGTACCGCCCCGAACCCCTTAGGAAGCTGATCGATCAATGGGAGGTCGGCGATCCTTTTGACGGCCTGGCCGTTTTTATTCAACACATCGTAAGTAGTTGGAAAATTATAGTACGGGACAAGGTAAGAAAAAGGCTTCCTAATGGTAGCCACCATTACATAATTGCCGTCGGGAGAGGGGTCGAAGCTTCTGATGATGCCCGGCTGACCGAACTTCTTCGTTTCGCCGGTTTCGATGTTCAGCATATGCAGCTGAGCGCTGGTATAGTATTCGAATACAGACTCGTCATAAGGATTCTTAAGCAGGTCCTGATAAGTTCGCAAGGTCGTTTCTTTTCCGGAAGATTGCTGGATGACCGGTCCGGATGGAATATCGGGTTGTTCGGGCACTGCCCCTCGATTTTCCAGGACGGTTTTGACGATCAGGTGCTTGCTGTCGGGCATCCATTCATACGGGGAGCCCAGGACATCGTTGATGATGCCTTCGGTCAGCTGTTTGGCTTCTTTGGTTTCCACGCTAAGCAGCCACAGTTCTATGGCATTGTTGCGGGTAAGGGTAAAAGCGATCTGTTGACCGTCAGGCGACCAGCCGACGTTCTCAATCTGAGGGTTTTCTGGCAGGCCTTTGACTTCGAAATCTTTCTTGCCGGCCATGCTTTTCAGCGTAAGGCCCTTATAGCTGCTGCTTCGGCTGCTGCCGTTCGTTCTGGGGTTCATGCGCATGCCTCCGAGGCGGAGCTCCGGCTGTGCCAGTTCTTCGATAGAAGGAAGACCGGGGCGATGCATCAATAGCATCCAATCTTTGGAACTGTTGATGCTGACAATCGGCGGTTGCGGAGCATCCACCAGGTCAGCAATCTCTTTCGGTGGCTTTTGATAGCTCATGGATTCCTGTGCGGTTAACCAAACTGCCCAGCACAGGAATAAGCTGGACAATAATAAGATAATGTTAGCCTTCATAATGGAGGATTTATGTGATGTAAAATGAGTTGCTTGCCAAATATAGTAAGTAAGTTTTAAAAATTTGGTTCTCCTCCTCGCCCGGTATTCCAAAAGTGTGTTTCTTTATAAGAAAATTTATAAATTGTTTTTCTTTTAAACGCCTAAAGATGAAACCCTATGAAAGTTAAAAGGAACCACCGCTGGAAAAACGTGACCAAGGATTTTGACCTGCGCGTTGAAAACTGTTTTTTCCCGGAGCACCTTCACGATCTGAGCGATATCATTCGAAAAGCCGAGCAGGAAGGCAAAAAAGTAAAAGTAGTCGGCTCAGGCCATTCCTATTCCGAGGTCGCCGTCCCGGATCATTTGATGATCGATATGCGCAGGCTGGACAAGATACTGCCCATAAAGGAAGAATGGATCAAACCTGCCTTTTTAGACCCTCAACAGGACCTGCAACTGCTGCATGTTCAGGCAGGCATTTCCCTTCAGCAACTGAACAAGTTATTGGAGGAAAGGAAGCTTGGCCTCATCAATATGGGCGCCGTCGATAATCAAACCATTTCGGGAGCCATTTCTACAGGGACTCATGGAACCGGGCTCGACCTCCCAGCCGTTCAGGGCATGGTCCGGCAAATTGTGCTGGTAACCCATGGCGGGAAGGTCATCCGTATCGAGCCCACCGACGGCATTACCGATCGCGATAAATACGATAATCCCAATATCGAGCTCAAACAGGATGATGATTACTTTAACAGCGTGCTACTGAGCCTGGGGAGCATGGGAGTGATCTATTCCTTCATCATTGCAGTAAGAAAAGAATATTGGCTGGAGGAAACGAAAACATTGAGCCGCTGGTCAGAAGTTAAGCCCTTGCTGAAAGATCGCTCCCTTTTTGAAAGAGATGCGGACGGGCGGCAGGTGTATCGCGGCATTTCCGTGTTGGTCAATCCGTATCTTAACGAAGAAACCAAGGATCACCTTTGCCTGGTCGTGAGACATCGCGAAATTCCTAAACCGGATCGCCGGACGCTGGGAGAGTCCCTGCCGAATTTGTTGGGGCACATCGGCGGGATATTACCCATCGGCATCCTCATTGCTTTCCAAACCCTTTATGAAAAGCCCGAGAAAATGCCGAAACTCCTGGACAGCGCCCTGAAATCCATCAAAGATAAGAAATACATCAACGTTAGTCACAAGGTCCTGCATCAGGGTATTGAGCTGACCAAATCGAAGGCGCTTAGCGCCGAATTTGCGGTGGACTTCTACGCTCAGGATCCGGATTATGTGGATGTCGTGGATCAGATCATAAAAAAGGCGGCGGCGCTTGCCCGCGAAGGTTTGTATCAAACTTCACCGCTCAGCCTGCGGTTTGTACAACAATCACCGGCTTTCCTGGCTCTGGAAAACCAATCTCCCGTTTGCTACATAGACGTTCCGCTTTTGACCAAGTCTCCGGGAAGGAAACGCATCCTGCAGGAGCATCAGGACCTGGTGCTCCTAATGGGAGGCTTTCCGCATTGGGGAAAGATCAACGACCGGCTGGATGGCGTCAATCAACCGGACCTTATACGAAATAGATTTCCCAATCTCCATAAATGGGAAAAGGTTTTTAACGAACTCAATCCCAACGGCACCTTCAGCAACCGTTTTACGGAGCGCCTGAATCTGGGTAAGCTGACCCGGCCACAAGCCTGAACACGACCAATCCGATCACCGGCAAAAACGCAGGATGGATAAACTGCGGCCACCACAAAAAATTGATTAATATGGCCAGGTTGCAAAGTATTAACAGCCATTTAGCCAAACGATGAACAATATGCATCGGCCGGTTAAGATAGACGGCATACAACAAATATAAAGGATTGAGCCAGAGGATATTCAAATTGCGTTCCGTAGCGATATGGTCTGTGCCAAACCACATGAACAACAGAAAAAGACCACACAAGCCCAGAAGGATAAATAAAAGCCGATCTATCAAAAGGGCTTGCTTTTTTTTCCGAAAAAACAAACTTAGCAGCACTAGCAGCAGACTGATCAGGCTGAGTACAAAAACCGGACGGAGAAAAAAGGAGAGCAGGGGCTTTTTCGGGCCTTCTTTCATGAGTACGATTTCTTCACTTAGGATGAACCTGGCTGCACCATTTTGCCTGAACTGGTATTCCGCCAGGTTTTTGCCCAGAAATTCGGGTAGGAACATCTGTTCTCTTAACCCCGCTTTTTTGTCGGCTTCCAGCCCCAGAATGATATCAATGCCAAATGAGGTCCAGTATCGATCGCCTACATAATAGTGAAGGAGATCCCGAAAGGTGGTGTTGGTTCCCTTTGCCTCAGGAATAATCAGTTTTTCTTCCGCAATTTCTTCAATGATATCCCGGATGCGCGTGGCGCAGTTGTCGTAGAAAAAATCGTATAGGTAATAGCGGTTTTCCGGCTGGTAATTTTCCATCAGCAGGCGAAGGAATTCTCGTTTTTGGGCGGGGGTAAGCAGGAGTACCTGCTCCGTTACTCGTTGCTGCGAACCGGTGTAACTTCTCCAGTAGCTGGGAAATTCCTGGATAGCCAGTTGATACAATAACTTTCCGCGCACGAATTTGGCATAAAAATTAGGGGTATTAAAATCGAAGACGCCGTAGTTGAACACCCAATCGAGGTTTCGGAGGGTGTCGGTGACCCGTATAGCGCTGTGTCCAAAGGCCGTGTATAATTCTTCCCCCGGCGAGGAGATCAGCAGGCTGATGCGAGTGCGATCAGAGAAATAGGTGTTTTGGGCGAATGCCTTATTCAGGAAGGTCAAGGTGAAAAAAAAGCAAAGTATCGCTACAACAAGTCGCTTCATAAATTGGATGATTTTGACTGTGCAAAGGTGCCAAAAAAATTGAATGGATGTTTTTATTAGCCTGGGAATCTACTAAAATTCATTTTTTTAGGAAGTTGTTCAGGCTAATAATCTCTACCTCACCAATGAGGTGCTTCCTTCATTAGCTGTAAAAAACAACTGGCCTATCCGGGAGAATCATTGCTTTCAAAGAGTGATCCTGGATACACTTTTCAGAAGACCTGGCATTTTCCTGCCTAATCAACTATCCATAACAAAAAATTTTGTGTTATGTGACAAATGTCATGTTACACAGGTGCATCTCTTTTTATTTTTGCAACAGTGTTGCATTCGGAATATCTTATTCCTCAAAGCAGCAACATTTAAAACCAAAAAAATGAGAAATATGTCTAACCAGTTTTCGCTGCTGATTTTTTTGCTAATGCTAGTTAGCAGTACTTCTGCCCAAAGCCTTTTGAAAGGTAAAGTGAGTGGTCAAGATGGAAAACCACTAGCAGGTGTTAATGTGTATTTGCACCAGAATAAAACAGTTACTGTGAGTCGGGAAGATGGTACCTACCAACTTTCTATACCCTCCAACCTAAAAGTGC
>CAZJQS010000038.1:0-56125 GCA_964548175.1 uncultured Saprospiraceae bacterium | reverse complement strand
TGCCGAGCGGGCGCAGCTAATAAAATTCTTTTCAAATTTTTTGCCGAAGAAAATCTGTGATTTTCTTCGGCAAAAAATTTGAAAAATAGAATTATTTAAGCCGAGCAAACCTGCCAGCCGATATTAAAAGTAAGTAACATTTGCCAATAAAGAAAAAGCTGTCTTAAAAAAGTCGTATGGGCATTTTAGGCACTCTGCCTGATATTATTTTGACATCTGGAAAGGTTCAGAACCGAAAGTATTTTGATAAAATTAGAGTTAGACGTATTTTCACTTCAATTTTTAAAGATCCCTAATCAATTTTCCGATTCAAAATTTCATTACAATGCTTAAATCAAAGATTGCCGGTATCGGCTACTATGTACCTGAAAAAGTAGTTACCAATGATGAGCTTACCCGTTTCATGGATACTTCTGATGAATGGATACAAGAACGCACAGGAATAAAAGAACGCCGGTACGGCAAAAAGTATGAAGAAACCACCACTACTATGGGGGTGCAGGCCGCTGAAAAGGCCATCCAAATGGCTGGTATTGAAAAGGAAGACATTGACTTCATTATTTTTGCCACGCTCAGCCCGGATTACTATTTCCCCGGCTGCGGCGTCTTACTGCAGCGGGAAATGGGCATTACCAAAACAGAAATCGGAGCGCTGGACATCCGAAATCAATGCTCCGGCTTCGTTTATGGTCTTTCCGTTGCAGATCAGTTTGTCAAAACCGGCATGTATAAAAATGTGCTCCTGGTGGGTGCCGAACTACATTCTATGGGGCTGGACTTTACCACCAGAGGACGCAATGTAACCGTCATCTTCGGCGATGGAGCAGGCGCTGTGGTCATCCAACCAACCGAAGAAGAAAATAAAGGCATCCTGACCACCAAGCTCCACTCCGACGGCACTTATGCCGAAAAACTGGCCTTCCTCAGCCCAGGTGGTCATGGCGGTTATCACCTCAAAAAAATGGGGCAAGAAATCGACTACGGCTTCTCCGATGCAGAATTCGGCGAAATGTTCGTCAATGAACATATGCTGGAAAACGGACAACTTTTTCCTGACATGGAGGGACAGTTCGTCTTCAAAATGGCCGTCCAGAAATTTCCTGAAGTGATCATGGAGGCGCTGAACGAAGCCGGACTGAAGCCCTCTGACATAGATATGCTGGTGCCTCATCAGGCTAATCTGCGCATCAGCCAGTTTGTACAGAAAAGAATGGGATTGAGAGACGATCAGATCTGGAACAACATACAAAAATACGGCAACACCACGGCCGCTTCCATTCCCATCGCTTTAGCCGAAGCCATAGAGAAGGGGGCTGTCAAAGAAGGCGACCTGGTCTGCCTGGCGGCTTTCGGCAGCGGCTTCACCTGGGGATCAGCCCTGCTGCGCTGGTAAACCCCGGCTAGAATAAAAAAGGCTTCTCCGAGGTCTTTTTTATTCTTCTCAACAATATTCTTATGCTCTCCTTGGTTCTATTCAAAACCTCTTTAATTGTTTTATTAAAGCTGTCTCAAAAGTGCTTTTTATGCAAAAAACCTTAGGGATACTGATCTTAGGATTCATGCTTGGTTCACTACCTTCCGCTCAGGCACAGAAAAATACGGCTGCCTATGAAAAATGGAAAAAAGAATACGAAGAACGCATTCAGCAGGAATACCTCTTCGGCGTTTACATCCCCGAAGATATGGGCGAAGCCTTTTTGCAACTCGACAAACTGATCGACAGCTCTTCCAAAGCTAAATTCAAAGCCGCCCAAGAAGAAGAAGCCGTGCGAAAGCTGCACTTCAGCTTCGGTCGCTGGATGATCTACAACTGGCAGTTTTATGACGGCTCCCGCTTATCTCATTCACTAAAACAACTGGGTATTCACCATCCCGACGATATGGCCAACGTCCTGATCCGTACCTACCACCGCTACCTTAATAAAAAACCGCTCAACATCAAAGAACAAGTCGAAGCCATAGAAGTCAGAAAGCTAAAAGAACGCGAAGAAAAAAAGAAAGCCCTAATCGATTCCAGCCTGGTGAAAGGGAAAAATTACTGATTTTTTAGTACGATTTCCTGCTTAAATTATATTCCTCTCTTCCGATATAAAAAAAAATCCTACATTAGCCGATAAACAATTTTTAATTTTTCGAGTTTGATAAAATATTGAAAAAATAGTTCTCGCATCGCTCCTATATCATCCAACTACCCGGAAAAGCAATAAAATACTGTAATAGCCTTTGTTCAACAACAATTTATCATTTTTTTTCGGTAATTAGCCGCGCAATCATAACTAAAAACGTTATGCGTAAAGCGCAGGCCTAAATCTGTGAAAGTTTGATCATTATTATTAATTCTCTGTGGATTAAAGTATCCGGCAGATTTTAAACACATGCTTTCAAGCATTTAATTTATTTATGTTTCGAATTTGTCTTTTTCAAACACAAACCTAACCAAAGGGTTGTAAACCAATTGGATACGAAAATCCATATTTTTTCATTTAAACTCACTAAAACATGAAGTATTTGTATGGAAAAGCTTCTTTGTTGCTTCTAGCTTTTATGATGCTATCCGCAGCAGCTATGGCTCAGTTCACCGTCTCGGGAACCATCACCGACAATAGCGGGGAGCCACTTATCGGTGTGTCGATCCTGATCAAAGGAACAACCACCGGAACAGTAACCGACTTTAACGGCGATTATACCCTGGACATCCGGTCCGGCGATCAAGCCACGCTGATGATCTCCTATACCGGTTTCAAAACCACCGAACGTGAAGTCACCTCAAGTACAGGAACCCTGAACATCACTATGGAAGAAGACATCGCTAATTTGGAAGAAGTAGTGGTAACAGGTCTGGCTTCCGGCGTTAAACGTTCCAATTCCGGTAATGCGATCACTTCTATTGAAGGGGACGAGCTGAGTGATCAGACCAACCCTCAAACCCTGGATAACGCCTTGTACGGTAAGATCCCGGGCGTACAGATGACTTCCAATGGAGGTGCTCCGGGCGGGGGAATCAACGTGCAGCTCAGAGGGGTGTCTACCCTTGGCGCCGGCTCTTCCCAGCCCCTGTACATCATCGACGGGGTGTATATGGACAATACAGCTGCCCGTAACTTCCGCAGCTTCGTCAGCGGCGCCGGAGGCGGTAGCTCCTCCAACAACCAGGACAACGTCTCAAGCCGTGTTTCCGACATCAACCCTGATGAGATCGAAAAGATCGAAGTATTGAAAGGACCTTCCGCCGCCGCCATCTATGGTACGCGCGCCAACGCCGGGGTGATCATCATCACCACCAAAAAAGGAGCCGCTGGTAAATCCAAAGTTTCTTTCAGCCAGGACATCGGCTTTGCCCGCGGACAGAATTTCATAGGCTTCGACGACTGGGACGAGCAAAAGATCAGGAACTACTTCGGAAGCAATGCCGAGGCCCAGCTGGAACTTTTCAGACAAGCACAGGCGGAAGACCGGATCATCGACTGGGAAGATTTCTTCTACGGCGAAACACCTCTTCTTTCCAATACCACTGTTAGCGCCAGCGGCGGTAACCAAAAGACCCAATTCTACGCTTCCGGTAACTTCCAGACAGAAGACGGAATCATCAAAAATACGGGTTATGACCGCTATTCTTTCCGTGTGAACGTCGACCACACCTTTAGCGATATCCTGTCTATTAAGTTTAACAATAACTTTATTCGTACCGAAACACAGCGCGGTTTTACCGGTAACCAGAACAACACCGGTGGTAGTATCGGTTATGCGATCGCTTACCTGCCTTCTTACATCGACCAGTTCCCGGATGAATCCGGCCGCTATCCCAACCATCCGTTCTTTGGCGGCAACCCGGTAGAAGTAAGGGATGTAGGGGTCAATGACTTCACAGTCAACCGCTTCATCTCTGCTGCAGCGATCGACCTGAACCTGATCACCAAGCCGGAGTACTTCTTCAAGGTCAAGATCAACGGTGGCGCCGATTACGTATCCAGCCAGTCATTGGTTTATTTCCCGGAAACCATGCAGTACCAGAGAACGCAGGCCAACCCTGGTGATGTAGTATGGGGTAATTCAGCTAACCTGAACACCAACATTCAGGCTTTTGCCATCTTTAATGCCAATGTAGGATCCATCAACTCGAATACTTCGGTGGGTATTGTTCGTCTCGATCAGGATGTTGAGTTCCTGGCCAATCGTGGCCGTGGTTTGGCTGCCGGACAGAACAACCTGAACTGGGCCGCCGTACAAACGGTGCAGGCGCAATCTTTGGAAACCGTTACAGATGTAGGTATTGTAGCCCAAGAGGACCTGAACTGGCAGGACCGCATCATTGCTTCTGTGGGTGTCCGTTTTGACAAATCGACACTGAATGCCGACCAGGACAAGTTCTACGCTTTCCCTAAGGCTTCGTTGGCAGTGAACCTGCACAATTTCGACTTCTTTAATTCCAGTTTGCTGAGCCAGGTAAAACTGCGTGCTGCTTACGGTGAAACGGGTGGCTTGCCGCGCTTTGGCGCAACCTTTGAGCCGCTAAACTCCGTACAGATCGACGGCTCCCTGGGCGGGTTCGTAGGTGCACAGGGCGTAGACCCTGACCTGGTGCCTGAAACAGCCGCCGAATTGGAATTCGGCGCCGACCTTGGTTTGTGGGACAACCGCGTAACTCTGGAAGCTACCGTTTATAACAAGCGGGTAAATGACCTGATCCTTCCTCTGGTTCCCGCTTCCTCTACCGGTATCGGCTCCATTCAAACCAACGCTGCCGATCTGGAAAACAGAGGATTTGAACTTGGCTTAGGCATCAATCCGGTCAGGACGGACAACCTGAACTGGTACTCCAAGATCTTGTTCTGGAGAAACGTTTCCGAGATCACCAGGCTTGACGTACCCGAATTCAATACCGGTGGCTTTGGTTTTGCGCTCGGTAGTTATGCCATTGCTGAAGGCTTTTCTCCAACTGCCATCATTGGTAACCCAGATACTGAAGACGGTCCTGTAGGTAAGACACTATATGGCGACCGCCAGCCGGACTTCCAGTACTCTTTCCTTAGCCAGATCAACTTTGCGAAAAACTTTGATTTTAGCTTCGTACTGCATGGCCAAAGCGGCGGTGAAGCCATCAACTTGTCTGCCTTCTTATGGGATGACGGTGGAACCACACCTGACTGGGACGGCGATGACGACGGAGACGGCGTGTTCAATGGAAATGAAAGAAGCAACGCCGCTTTTGGAGAAGGCAATACCGGTGTATGGATCGAACCAACCAGCTATCTGAAACTCAGAGAAGTGGGTTTATATTACACCTTCCCACAATCTGTAGTAAACGGTATTGGCTTCCTGGAGCGCCTTAAATTAGGAGTTTCCGCCAACAATGTTCTGTTGTGGACTAACTACGGCAGCTATGATCCTGAGGTATCCAACTTCGGTGCTCAGCCAATTTCAGGTAGTGTGGAAGTAACGCCTTATCCAAGTTCACGCAGATTTTTCTTCCACCTGAAAGCGGACTTTTAATTGAATCTTTCACTCAACAAAAAATATTATTGACAATGAGAAATAAATTAATCTATATATCAAAAGGGATCTTATTGCTCTGTTTCCTTTCTTTCTCTTCCTGCGAGATCGAACAGGTAACCGATCCTAACAACCCTTCAGTGCAAAGCGCCACAAATAATGCTTCTCTAGTAGAAATTCAATTTCTGATCACTGGTCTGGAAGGCGGTAACAGAAGTTACTATGCTAATGCTTCTCAGATGTTCGGTACGTTCGGACGTGAAGTATGGCCCTATTTTGCTTCTGACCCTCGTTTCCTGGGAGACTGGCTGAGCGGTTCTACCTATAGTGACTTTTTTGGGTCGGGTGGAACTTACAGCACGCCCTACCGCACGGTAAAGCAAGCCAACGTTCTTATAGAAGCGGCGCAGAATAGTTCTCAACTGACTGCTCAGCAAGCTTCCGGCGCTCTTGGTGTGGCTAAAACCATCAAGGCGTTTCAACTGACCTGGCCTTTGTTGCAGCAATGGAATAACGGCATCCGTATAGATGTTGCTCAACCTTTGAGTCCAGGCCCTCGCATCGGCGATGGCAACCCACAGGCTGCATTTGCTGAGATACTGGCTATTTTAAACAATGGTCTAAATGACCTGAACGCAGCCGGCGCTTCTTTTCCTTTCAGCTTTACTTCCGCCTTTGATGAATTCGGAACGCCGGCTGAATTTGCACAGGTGAACCGCGCCATTGCCGCCCGCGTAGCACTTTATGCCGAAGATTATTCAGCAGCCTCCGCTGCACTGAACGGCTCCTTCCTTGACCTGGATGTAGATGCTACTTCTTCAGATAAAATGTTCATCGGACCGGTTCACGTTTATGGTAATCCTCCTGATGCCACTAACCCTCTTTTCCAGCCTTTTGATGCACCTACCGCGCGTATCCTGATTTGCCATCCTGCCTGGATCGAAGACGCCGAGGAAGGTGATTTGCGTCTGAACAAAGTAAGAAGACTCGTGGAAAACCTTCAGACCAACTCGGGATTGAGAGACGCCAACGGCGACCTGCTGGTTGGGGAATATCAGGATGTCAGATATGCTGACCAAACCGTGGATATTCCGTTTATCCGTAATGAGGAGCTGATCCTGATCTATGCTGAAGTGAATGCCCGCCAGGGAAATGCTGACGAGGCCATTAGAGCGATCAACATTGTGCGCAATACCTGGGGATTATCTGATTACAGCGGCGGCACCTCGCAGGATGAATTGATCGATGCTATCCTAAATGAAAGAAGATACTCCCTCTGGTGTGAAGGCGGTCATCGCTGGATCGACCTGAGAAGAACCAATCGCTTGAATGAAAATTACGTGGACTTACGCGATCAGGGTGGATTGATCACCTCCGTAGCCCGTCCAACAAGCGAGATCAATTGGGATAATCGCTAGTTGAAAGAGTAGTAGGTAGTGAGCCCATGAGCTTCTATCCTGTTAGAAAATAGAAGCTGTCCCTTTTAGGACAGCCTCTGTTTTTTTATGTTATACCTTTTCTTTTACAAAATTGATGGCCCCGCCTTTGAGCAACATCTCCACCTGCCGGTCACTGATCTGATACGTTAAGGGGATGGAAATATTCTTTCCGATCACCGTGGCTGTAATGGATTCTTTGTTTTTAATGGCTTTCCGGAGTCCCCATATTTTCAGAATGTCTCCTTGTTCGAGTTGATCGTAGTCTTCCGGATTTTTAAATTCGAAGGGTATCATTCCAAAATTGATCAGGTTTTGCCAGGCGATCCTCGCGTAAGATTTGGCGATCGCGAACTTCTGCCCCAGGTATCTTGGCGCGAGTGCGGCATGCTCCCGGCTGGAGCCCTGGCCGTAGTTATTTCCGGCGATCACACAAAAACCTTCATATTCCTGCTGGTTTTCCATAGCCCGATCATAAAAGGAGTGATCAATTACATGGTAGGTATACTTGCTGATCTCCGGAATATTAGAACGCAGCGGAAGCACTTCTGCACCAGCTTTCAGAATTTCGTCGGTGGAGATATTATCCTCCATCTTCAGTAGTATCGGGACCTCCAGATGGTCAGGTAGGGAGTCAAATTCCGGCAAAGATTTAATATTCGGCCCCTTGATGAGTTCCCTATTCTGTCCGTTTGGAGAAATGAGCATCTGCTCGTTGGTTTTTATTTTTTGGGGTTCTTTCCACTGAGGATAAGAAATGTTAAGTTTTTTCTCCAGGTCCCGAGGATCGGTAATTTCCCCGGTTAGCGCAGCAGCGGCGGCCGTTTCGGGACTACACAGATACACTTTATCGTCTTCTGTGCCCGATCGGGCCGGAAAATTTCTCGGCATGGTTCGCAATGAAATGGTATTGCTTGCGGGCGCCTGCCCCATTCCGATACAACCCATACAGCCCGACTGGTGTATGCGGGCGCCGGCATCGATCAGGTCCTGCATTCCGCTCATTGCAGTCAGGTTTTGCAATACCTGCCGGGAGGATGGATTCACGTCGAAAGACACTTTTGGAGCAGCAAATTGTCCCTTAACGATCTGAGCAACGATCCAGAAATCTCGAAGCCCCGGATTAGCAGAGGATCCGATCACCACCTGAGCGACCGGTCTTCCGCTAACCTCTCTGACGGGAACCACATTACCCGGGCTGCTGGGTAAAGCAATTAAGGGTTCCAACTCAGATAAATTGATCTCTTCATAGTGGTCATAGGACGCCCCCTCATCGGCTTTCAACTCACTCCAATCTTCCCCTCTACCCTCTTTTTCCAAAAAAAACCTGGTGGTCTCATCTGAAGGAAAAACGGAGGTAGTGGCGCCCAGTTCGGTGCCCATATTGGCGATCACATGCCGATCCCAGGCACTCAGTTGCTGAAGCCCCGGGCCATAATATTCCAGAACATATCCGATTCCGCCATCTACATCGTAGCGGCGCAGCATTTCTAAGATCACATCCTTGGCACTCACCCAATCGGGTAGCTTACCGCTCAGTTTAATGCCCATTACTTTCGGCATTTTCACATAATAGGGCTCTCCCTCGGCGGCCAAAGCTACATCCAGGCCTCCGGTGCCGATAGCAAGCATACCAAGTGCCCCGGCTGAACAACTGTGGCTGTCGGAACCGACGAGCGTTTTGCCGGGCTTACCAAAGCGCTCCATGTGAACCACGTGGCTGATGCCGTTTCCCGAACGACTAAACCAATAGCCAAAACGATCAGCAGCTGATTGTAGGAAAATGTGATCGTCCATGTTTTTATAGTCTGTTTGAAGCAGATTATGATCAACATACTGAACAGCCACTTCCGCTTTGTTCTTTTCCATATCGAAAGCTTCCAGCTCCAGCATAACTAAAGTACCGGTGGCATCCTGCTGAAGAACATGGTCGATGCGAAGGCCAATCTCCGTTCCGGGCGTCATTTCTCCGGACAACAAATGATCGCTGATGAGTTTTTCAGTGGCGTTTTGAGGCATGGCAGATTATTTTTTATTTTAAAAAACTAAGCGATAGGACAAAACTAACTTAACCTACCCCCACGTCGCGGGGGTAGGTTAAGTTAACGTTTGATGCCGCCCGCCGGGCGGCATCAAACGTTAACTTAAATATGTCCTGGCACTTTTCTATAAAAAAATAATCCGCCCTCATGTTCGATTGGTAGGCTAAGAAACTTCGGCAATGCATTCGATCTCCACCAATGCATCCAAAGGCAGGCGGGAAACTTCGACGGTCGTGCGGGCAGGCGTATGATCGCCGAAAAATTCAGCATAAGTAGCGTTCATTTTGGGAAAATCGGCGAAGTTTTTCAAAAAAACCGTGGTTTTGACGATATCCTTACGGGAGCCCCCTTCTGTTTGTAATACGATCTCCAGGTTATTGAGCGCCCGAATGGTTTGTTTTTCTATGGTGTTGCCTTCAATTTCCATAGTCTCTGGATTCAGTGGTGTTTGTCCCGAACAAAAGATAAAATTCCCCGAGCGTACGGCGGCTGCGTACGGTCCGATGGCTTTAGGAGCGGATGGAGCGATGATCTTTTTCATGTTGTTTGCATTGTTTGGTAAAAAAGTACCGGGTATCAGAATAGATATCGAATAGACAAAGCTGCGCCATCTCCCCAAAATCCGGTATAGCCGATCAGGTTGATGACCGGCTTCCAATCCAGGCTGAGGTTAATGGGAATAGCGGCAAAATTGTATTCGATGCCGATTATCCCGTCTATCCCAATGACCATATAGCTTCCTTCATCATCTGCCCAGCGGACGTTCCTCCCGTTCCAGAACCCCAGATGGGCGCCGAAACCATAGTACCACTCCAGTCCGTTGACTTCAAAAGCGTCATTGTGTACTTCGTACAAGCCGGTAATGTTGAATCCCTCCCAACGGAAGCTTAAAATCCCTTCCACAGCCCGGTTATCATGAAGAAAATGTTTCGCGGTAATTCCGTTGAAAGTCCCCGCACGAATGCCGACAGCTGTTTCGTAGTATTGTGCACATAAACTTTGAGCTCCCAGCCAGCATAACAATAATAAGATGGTAACTTTTTTCATAAAATGGTGAAATTTGATGATCATTTAACGAAAAAAGAAACGAAAAAATATTTTTTAAGCCGGCAGACTTGGCCATCCCGATTTCTACTTGCAATTCAACTCCTGCTGTGAAAGAGGGTCGTTATTCGGAAAGCAGTTACCGGAAAGCACCCGCTCCGGCACGTATCGCACTAAGTCCGGATCACGCAGACCATTTTCCAAAAAAGCCACCAGTGCACGAACTTCTTCCTCATTCAGATTTAGGGGATGGAAAAACGGGGAAAGTTGTTCTTCAGGAACCCTGTCATTTTCAGGAATGGCTTCATTAAAATAATCGACCACTTCCGCAAGCGAACGCTTGCTGCTGCCATGAAAGTAAAAAGGAGAATCGCCCATATTATAGATTTGCGGAACCTTAAATTTATACAGATCCTCTGGTTTTTCGGTAAAGCCGCCTCTTCCCAGGTTGCGCAAATCGTTTTCATCTGTCTTGAGCCCACCGGCTTCATAGAGATCCTTCACCCCTAATGCGTGGAATTCCACCGAGCTCAGCGCACTTCCTTTATGGCATCGAAAACAACCTGCTTTGCCGTAAAAAACGGTGGCCCCCAGCTTTTCCAGCTCATTCATGGCTTCCAGCTCACCTCTGACCCAACGCTGAAAAGGAGCTTGTGTCGGCAGCAGCGTCCTGATGTAAGCGGATATGGCAAAGCTGGTCGTCAGCTTTGAGTAACGCGCCTCTTCAGGGAAATCAGAAAAAGCGGCATCAAAATAGGCCCTGTATCCCAGGGTATCCAACACATAATTGTTGACTTCCATGCGGTGCAGGTCCAGTCCTTCGATATTCTGACTTTCAATACCTTGCATCCCCAGATGATTGACCTCGGTAAGGGGGTCGGAAGTTCCCCAGAGATCTTCCGTTCCTTTATTGGCGTCAAATGAGCCGAATTTTCCGGACCAGGTGGTATTGGTCACAAAGGCAACGTTGAGCAAACTCAACGGCCGGGCGCCCTGAGCATCCAGTTCTTCCTCTTTATAGTTACCTTGGATAAGCCGCCCTTCTCCGTTCAGGCCGAACCCTTTTCCGCCGTCGGCTATACCTTGGGCGGCTCCGGGCATAAATCCGGCGGAAGGCACGTGACAAGTAGCGCAGGAATAAGCTTCCCGCCCTTCGCTGTAAACGGGCTTATTGGCCAGTCCGGTTTCAAAGAACAACAGTTGTCCCAATCTTACTTTTTCAGCGGTCAGGGGATTGGCGGGCTCTTGAGGAATGTGGGCATAATCGTCCTCCATGGGAAGCTGAAAATAGGCTAGATTCTCATCCGGAGACAACTGTATCAGCCGCCTTTGAAGTTCTGCATCGAGCGGACTCGTCACCTGATCCCTCGTACATGCCCAGATGAGCAGGACAATTACCAGAAATGTAAATTGTTTGTTCATGGTCGGTGGTTTAATGGTTTACTATATGAAGTTGTATAAAAAAGGATGAAGTCTTTTTTACAAGGCTCCATTTACTTTCAATAACTCATTCTACCATAGGCAACCCATGTCGGGATTCTATTGGTTGAGCGACTGACCTTGCGGGGGGGAGCTACGCACTGCGAAAGATCAGTTAATAAACTACATAAATAAGCGATTGAAAGGAGGTTTTTCAAGCTCAGGGGGGTGGGCAACATCCAAAACAGCTTAAACAAAACTTGATCCAGGGTAATGTACGCTAACGAATATAAAATGTTCGAATATGAAATAACTATTTAACAAAGTTAAACAAAAAAACCTTTATCGGCAATGCCGGCAGGCGCCGGCATTGCCGTCAGCTGTTACTTTTTCATCTGAGCGTAGTTAAAATAATAATAAGGGATGGTTTCGATACCCTTATAAAAGTTAAACAAACCGAAATGCTCGTTGGGAGAATGTATGGCGTCAGAATCCAGACCGAATCCCATCAGGACGGTTTTGACGCCCAGTACATCTTCAAAAAGGGCGACGATGGGAATGCTGCCTCCGCTTCTCTGTGGAATAGGCTCTTTTCCGAAAGTAGTGGCCATAGCCTGATGGGCGGCCTTATATTCGGGGGTATTGGTGGGAGTCACTACCGGTTCACCGCCGTGATGGGGCCTTACTTCGACTTTCACAGAAGGCGGCGCGATTTTCTTAAAGTGCGCTTTGAACAGTTCGGTAATCTTATGAGAATCCTGTTTGGGCACCAGTCGCATACTGATCTTGGCGAATGCGTGGGAAGGCAGAACCGTTTTGGCGCCTTCACCGGTATATCCTCCCCAGATACCGTTAACATCCAGTGTGGGTCTGATGGAGGTCCTTTCCAGAGTGGTGTAACCAGTCTCCCCCTGAACATCACCGACGTTCAGATCTTTCTTGTAGTAATCCAGGTCAAAAGGTGCTTTGTTCATAGCTACTCTCTCTTCTTTGCTGACTTCCACGACATCATCATAAAATCCGGGTATGGTGATGTGGTTGTTTTCATCTATCAGCGAAGCGATCATTTTGGTCAAAACATTGATGGGGTTCGCCACGGCGCCGCCGTAAACCCCGGAATGCAGATCGCGGTTGGGGCCGGTCACTTCTACTTCCACATAGCTTAGTCCGCGCAGGCCGACGGTGATGGAGGGAGTATCATTGCCGATAATGCTGGTATCGGAAACCAGGATGACGTCAGAAGCTAATTTCTCCTGATTTTCTCTGCAAAAAATTTCCAGATTATTGGATCCTACTTCCTCTTCTCCCTCGATCATGAATTTGACGTTACAAGGCAGGGCATCGAAATGAAGCATTGCTTCCACGGCTTTGATGTGCATAAACACCTGGCCTTTGTCGTCGCATGCTCCTCTCGCAAAAACGGCGCCCTGCGGATGAAGTTCCGTTTTTTTCACCACAGGCTCGAAGGGACCTGATTCCCAAAGGTTTAGTGGATCCGGAGGTTGAACATCGTAGTGGCCGTACACCAGAATAGTGGGTCGGTCGGCTCCCATTATTTTTTCGCCATACACAATGGGGTGGCCATTCGTTGGATGTACTTCTACCGTATCCAGACCCACCTTTTTCAGGTGGTCCGCAACGGCATCCGCCATTCGTTGAATGTCCTCCTTATAAGCGGGATCGGCGCTGATGGAAGGTATCCGGAGCAGTTCCTTCAACTCCTCCAGATAACGATCTTTGTTGTCTTGAATATAAGACTGTATTTTTTCAAGCATTTAAAAATGGTTTTTATTTAGAAAGTTGTTATTGGTCTCAAAATTTCGGAATGACTCATGTTTCCGAAAGTATAGTGCTCCGGTAATTCAAAGATCAGAAAACAGGGCCCAAAAAATCAACCACCCCATTTTTCCAGGGAATATTGGCAAGGGGTTTCACCATCAGCGCCTGATCAATTCTTCGATGGATGATTCCCAGGCAATTATTATTCTGAATAAGCAGCCATCGGCATTCATTTTTCACCAAATCAAAACCATTGGACAGGTACAGCTGATGTTCTTTAGCCATTAAGATAATAAAATCGATACCGTATTTCCTACCGAGTCTTTCTAATTCCGTTAACAAGCCGGTAGCCAGTTTTTTATGCTGGTGCGACTGGGCGATGCACAAGTCAGCCACGCCGAACACCTTGATGGTTTGGCCGTCATTATTCATCAGTCGATGTTCTACTCCCATGTGACCAATCAATCGTTCCTCTTCCCAGATCAAATAGCGGAAATCAGGCAACTGCTTGTAGTAGGTTTGTCCTTTCGGATAGCCAGAAAAAGCTTCTGTTAACAGCAGGCTGATCTGGCTATGCACCGCTATTGGGATTTTATATTCCTCTAATCGTTGAATGAACATTTTTGGGTCACTGTTTCCATTTTTAATAAGCCAGATGTTCGCTGAGCAGTCCGACGACATCATCCTCTGTCAAGTGCCTTTTCAACTTACCCTGATAGGCAAAAGAAATGGCGCCGGTTTCCTCCGAAACGACAAATGCGGCCACGTTAGCTCGCTCTGTTATGCCAACAGCTGCCCGGTGCCGAAGTCCTGCACTGGATGGAAGCTCATGGCTTTCGGAAATAGGCAAGATACTACTCGCCTGCTTTATTTTCCCATTTTCAATGATGACCGCACCGTCATGCAGAGGGCTTGATTTATTGAAAATGCTTTCTATCAGTGGTTCGCTAATCTGTGCGTCGATCACAATCCCGGAGCTGATCAACCCTTCCAGATTGAGACTTTTGGAAAAAACGATAAGCGCCCCTGTCTTGGAGCGGCTCATCCTGAGCATGGCTTTTTTAAGGGCCTGCACCAGTCCTTCCCGTTGCTCGCCGCCTTCAAAATTCCGATCAATGATCCGCCCCAAAAAATTAGATCGCTGACGCAAGGTAGTACTGCCTAAAAACAGTAAAAATCGCCGGACCTCGGGCTGAAAAATAATGATCAGAATGATCACCCCTACTTTGACAAATTGGTCCAGCACGGCGCCCAAAAGATCCATGTTCAATTGGTCTACCAACCACCAGACCACATACAGGGTCAATACTCCTACAAAAATATTAAATGCAATATTCCCGCGCAGTAATCGATAGATCTGATACATCAGATATCCTACGATCAGAATATCCAGAATATCCCAGATTCTTACCGGCAGGAACCCTATTTTAAACATCATAAATGTAACCTTCAAATTTTTACTTACTGTGCCAACTGTTCCGCTTCAAAAGGATCGTGCCTCAACTGATAGAAAAGGAAGGACAATATATCCGTTCCCTCTTCCATTGCCTGTGGATGAGGCCGCAGCCCCCGGTCAAAGAAATTACTGCCCAGTCGCATTAACACGGGCCGGTCGGCCTTTTGGCGGGCCTGTAATTCCGCCGTCAGCTTGTATGTATGTAAAGGGACGATCTCCGCATTAGCAGTGGAAGCGACAAGCAAGGTTGCCGGATACTCCGTTGTGATGGCGTTCCGCCGGGGATCGATGGCCCAGAGCGGGTCAAAATCTGCTTTATTCTCCGTAATACCTAATTCATCGGCATACTTCCAGGCCGTTGTAAAGTTCTGATATTTCAGCAGGTCATAAATGCCCTCCCGGGCAATAACGGTATTAAACAGATCCGGCCGTTGGATCAAACAGGCCGTCACCAATAACCCTCCCACCGGTCCCTGTCCATAGGCCGCCAGTTTTTCCGTGGAGGTATAACCTTGTTCGATCAGGAACGAGGCCGCCGCCTGAAAATCATCCAGGGATTTTTGCCGTTCCGTTCCGACCCCCATCGTATACCAGAATTTCCCCATATTGGGAGTCCCCCGAATCAAGGGAATGGCTACCAGTCCATTGCTTTCCAGGAAAAAGGGGATCAACTGAAGACCCGTCAGATTGTACCGGGGTCCCAGCGTATAGTGTTTACTTCCGTTGCCAACCAACAAAGCCGGCGTGTTGGGTGATATCTCCATACCCCGTTTGTGTATGAGATACATGGGAATGTTGTCCCCTCCAAACGCCCGGTAATTGAGTTTCCTTACCTGATAATCGTTAGGATTAAAAGCAGTAAAAGTAGACATGAACTCATCCAGCCCGCCGGAGACCAAATCCACAACATAGATCTTTGGCGCTTCCAAAAAGGAAGAAAAAATCAAAAATGCCTGCTCCTTACGCGAATCCAAAACAACTTCAGTAACCATACCGGGTTGGGGAAGATCAACCCTTTTCGGGTTATTGCCTTTGGAATCAAAAATCATAACTACAGGAGCACCTTCTTCATTGTAAATAGCCAGCAGGTTTTTCCCGTAAAAATAAACATCCTGCAGTACCATGCCCGATTCGGGAATGACCACCTCGCGCTCTCCTCCGCCTGAACGGGCAATGCGTACTTTGACCAGTTCATTATTCGGCGCTCCGTCATTGGTCAGTAATAATACTTGATCATTAACGGCGCCGACGTATTCATAATCGTCCTCCAGATCGTCGATGAGTATTTGAAAATTGGCGGTGCGGTTCTTCAGATCTTTGATCAACAGCCGGCTGCCTTTGGAAGTATCTTTGAGGGTCAGTATTAAATAGCTTTCATTCTGATCCACTATGGGTAAAGCTAGCTGCATAGGCGCCGACCGGTCTGCGAATATCAGCTCGTCATTGGCGGGCGACCTCCCCAATTCGTGGTAATACACCTGATGAAAATAATCCGCTTCCAGGCTCCCTCCTCCTTCTACCGGTGCTTCATATTTACTATAAAAAAAGCCGTTTCGATACCATGCGATGCGGGTATCTTTTACGTTCAGGATTTCATCGACGAGGGAGGAACCGTTTTCCAGATCAACGACCGCGATGGACTGTAACTGCCCGCCGGCTTCTTCTGCGACCATGGCCAGGTAACGACCGTCCTTAGAAAAAGACCATTTGGACAACATAGCGTCCTGAAATTCCGGCATCTGATTAGGATCAAACAGTACGGCGTTGCGGTTATTATCTTTGCCCATTCCATAGAGAACGGGTTGAAGCCGGTAATCCAGCTGGATCCACTGAGCAGCGCTGTCGCCCAGCGGAAAAGGAGCTGAAGCATTCGTATAATCCCAGAGCTGCTCAAGCCTGTCGGCAATAGCCTGGCGGAAGGGAATCTGGCTGAGGTAGGATAACGTCAGTGCTCTTTGGCTCTGTATCCACTGCCGGGTAAGCATGGAATCAGGATCTTCCATCCAATGATAGGGGTCACTAACTTGCATCCCGAAATAGCTATCCTGGTAACTGGTGTCCCGCACGCCCGGAGGATATTCCACTATTATGGGATCGAAAGTCTGACCGGTATCCGTTTCACACGCCATTATGGTCAGAATTATCAAAAAAATAAACCATTCAATTTTCAGGGGCTTCAACATTTTTCCAGTTTTTTCGTAATATCATTGTAAGAACATTCCAGAACCGGTTAATTCTAGCTTAACATGCAATTTAGAAAAATTCTGTATTTAAGTTTATTGTGCCTGGGCTTTTTCTCCGTCAACTTGCAAGGGCAGGAACTCAGAAAAAACGCTAAAGGAGAACGGATCATTGTTTACCCCGACGGCCGGTGGGAATATTTTGATCAATCTAAAAGAACCAATCCACATGCCAATCAGGAAGACCCTTTCAATTATCCCACCTTTACCGGAGAAATAGCGCCCCTTGATCATCCCATACAACTGACTATGGAGGACGCCCGCAAGATGGCCACCCGCCATGCGCAGCTGGCTAAAGAGGCTGCCACCATCGCCCTGCAAAGAGCGGAGGATGCCCGCTACAATAGAAAAAAACTCGAGGATTACCTGGACCGCAATAAACAGGCCGGCGCCCTGAGCCAGGAAGAGATACAACGACTCGAACAGCAGATCGACGCCGCCAGACTAACCGAGTTGCGCACGCAAAAAGAAGCCGTCCTGGCCCAAAAAGAACAAATGGATGCCGAAACCCTCATCGAATCCGGCGACTATACCGGGGAATTCCAAAATTCCCTGCAAGCCAGAAACGGAACAGAAGAGCTTCTGGCCAGCAGCCTGGCCTCAGGCGATCAGTTTTACCAACAATTACCACTCATAGACCTTAGCTCAAGCAGTTCTCCTTTTAACCATCAACTTCAGCAAAGACCTGAATGGGAATGCGTTTTTGATTTCGAAGGCAAAGATCCGCTGAACGGCCGCCATCGAAAAGACCTTCAAAAAGAAACGCTTTTTACCTTCACGGATGAACGTCTGCGCTTATACCTGAAAGATAAAGAATACCTGCAGTGCGATGCCTTCATGACCGACCTGGGAAACAACTATAAATTTCTTTCCCTCGAATTTACCTTTGCTTATCCTAATGCGCGGGAAGCCTACGGCTTTATCGAAAAAGGCAGTATGCTAATCATCAAACTGCTCAACGGGGGATTCATCCAACTCCGCTCCGGAAAAATGGATAACGGACAGTATGATACAAAAACGGAATTACTGACTTATGAAGTGAATTATCTCATTTCTCCTCCCCTGCTCAACAGCTTAAAGAATATGGAAGTGGACAGCATCATCGTCACCTGGAGCAGCGGTTATGAAGAATATGAGGTATTTAATATTGATTTTTTCCAAAGACAGATTGGGTGCCTGGATTAGTTGTTGGTTGTTAGATTCGAGCAAACACCTCTACCCATACAAAACTTAATATTAACAATATGGAATATCCAAAATACCATTTCAGGTCCGTATACTGACTCAACCTAATTCCGTACTTCCCTTGCAAATACCAGCTAATCAGTAGCTTCTCCGCCGCATAAGCGATGACCGTGGCCATAGCAAGGCCGCCCAGCCCCCAAATGGGGATGAAAATGATGCTCAGAACAACGTTAATCGCCAGCTCGAGAATGGAAATGAGGAGCACCATATTATTGTCCTTCAAGCCCATCAGAATAGTCCTGGAGAAAATGAGCCGGCTAATAATGATGAGCAAATAAGTATTGAAAACAACGACGGAGCCTTCAAACTCCGGGCTGAAAACGATGGGAAAAAACCACGAACTCGTCAGCAACAGTAAAATGGAAAGTGGAAAAAGCAGATGGAACAAGGTCAGCGAACGTCGTTTTATGGCTTGAAGGGATTGTTCCGTATTCGCTGCAACTTCAGGGAGCATGGCGGTGGAAAATGCACTGGCCATGGCCAGCGCCAGTGGCAATTCCCTTGCTCCGTAACGGAAGATGGCAAATTTTTCCTGATCGCCTTCGTAGAACCAGTTCACCAGCCAGTTGTCAAAGGCGGTATTCAGCCCGCCTAATAAAGCATACAACACCAAAGGAAAGGAAAGGACAACCCAGGTTCTTATTTTTATCCATTGAAATTTCCATACAGAGACCTGAAACAGGTAGATCAGCAGCCAGACGTGCTTGACGAAAGCCAGCACGATGAGGACGTAGAAGCTCACAATGAAATCAAAGCTCAGGAACAAAGGCAGGGCCACGGCGGCAACCTGTCCGGAAAAGGCCAGCACGGCAAAATGAATGATCGGCCAGGCCCTTTTATGCAAAAGATAATAATTCTCCAGCAGATAGGTCGGCCAGTTGAGAAACACAAAAGCAATGAACAAGCGGAAATAATCCAGCTGATCCTGACCCGCAAAAAAGCGGGTAATAGGCCGTTCAAAGATCAACAGCAAGGAACAGATCAGGCCACTGATCAGGACGAAGGTGAGGTAAGAATCGAAAAAAAAGCCTTTTTGCTCTTTTTTTTCCAGGCCTGGAAAATAAGTAAGCAAGCCTTGTATCAGGCCGGATACCCAGAATAAGCTCAGGGTATTGCCCACATACCCCAGCTGCTCGTAATTACCGATCTCGGTGCTACTCAGTACGCTCTTGGCCAGTAAAATGGCAATCAGAATGGACGAACCCTGTCGAAGCACCTGGAACACCTGAAAGGCGCGGCCGGGGTTCATCCAATTGTTGATTTGTGTAATTTCTTGATTGAACACTCAGATAAGGCTTCTATTCCAACACCGTTTCTTTTTCTTCAAACTTAACTCCAAATTCCTCTAATTCAGCTAACACCGGATGATAGACTTCCGGCATCACGGGTATATTTACGCCTTTTGATTTGATCTTTCCTTCCATGACCAGTTTGGTAAAGATCCCCATAGGCAGGCCCACCAGTTTAGCCATGGCCGTGTTCCTGATGTCTTCTCCTTTCATGATGAGTGTAGAGGTCAGTTTTCTCTTCTCCCCCTTAAGTTCATACTCAAAAACATGATACATCAGGATCATATCCTTGTCGCTCTTCTTCAGGGCCCATTTATCCATGAGCAGGTTTTCCAGGATCAGGGCCGGCGTAGCATTAGGAATATTTATTTTCTTTTTGCGGAACAGACCCAGCCATTCCAGTTTCTTCATCACCTCAGAACCAGATTCTTCTCCGATAAGTTGAGCGATCCGGTCTTTAACGGAGGCGCCGTTATTATGTTGAGGCAAGGTATAGGCATCCATTAGTTCGTGATAAGTGATGTCCCCTGAATTCAGGATAGGATATGCGCCGTCAGTCAGTCCTATCCTGATCAGTGCATCCCATGCTTTACAGAAGCCTTTTCCCCGGATGGTTGCTCTGAGAATATTAGGGATACCTTCAAGGCCGTAAATATCCGTGTACAACAAAGAATCCCGATTGGGATAAGCTTCATACTCGCCTATGCCGGGGATCTCTAAAGGGATGGGGTCTCTGAAAAGGCGATTGTAGGGAATGAATCTGAGCTTGCCGTTCTCGAGGTACTGCGCTGTTCCCTGACCGGCCAGGATCACATTTCTCGGATTCCAGGTAAATTTGTAGTGCCAGGGGTTATCATCAGATTCGGGAGCGATCAGTCCGCCGGTATAAGACAAAAAAGAGATAATTTTACCGCCTTCCCTTTTAATTCGATCGATGGTTTGCATGGCAGACATATGGTCGATGCCGGGATCCAGGCCCATTTCCCCCATAAAGATCAGTTCCCGGTTCCGGGCCTCATCACCCAGGCGATAAAGTTCATGCGAAACGTAGGAAGCGGTGATCAAATGTTTATTCAGCTTAATGCAATCATGAGCTACCTCGATATGCAGATGAGCGGGAAGCAACGACACGACTACGTCCACCCGGCTGATGAGATCCTTGCGGTCGTTGTTTTTGGTGACGTCCAGCCATACGGCGCGTCCATTGGGGTGGTCCCCGATTTTTTCCCGGGCCATTTCCGGCTGGGCGTCTGCTACTGTGACATACCAGCCTCTTTGACGGGCCTGATCGAGTATGTAACTGATCAGGCTAGCGGAAGAACGGCCTGCTCCAATGATTAGGATCTGGTTCATACGGTGTTTCATTTTTGGTTTTTCGCTAATCCTTTGTAGTCCCAAATCTCAAATTTAATACAAAGGGAACATTTCAAAGATTTTTTCGTTAATTGCTTTTGGCTAAAGCTTTATTTATGACGTTTTCATCACATAGCATCCCCTATCGCATACATGCTGATGAGGGAACCCTCAGGGCGGAGGTGCGGGAATTGTTTAAGCTGGCCAGGCAAACCCTGGATAAGGCCTATGCTCCTTATTCTGAGTTTAGAGTAGCTGCTGCGACCAGGTCTCAAAAAGGAAGGGTTTTTACGGGCGCCAATCAGGAAAACGGCGCTTTTTCTATGTGTCTGTGCGCAGAACGAGTGGCGCTTTCAAATGCCGTTCATATGCCGCAGGACGATCACCTGGAATATTTTGTCATCGCCGGAGGAAATCTGGATAAAATGCAGGCTGAGTTTTTATCCCCATGCGGCGCCTGCCGTCAAGTGCTGGCCGAAACGGAAGATCGACAAGGACATCCCATTCGGCTTTTTTTTGAGGGTAAATCAGGCGAGATCCTTGAGCTAACGAACTGTAAAGCCCTGCTGCCCTTTGGTTTTGTCTTTTCAAAATAAGGAACCGTAAATTATGTACTTTTAGGGCTGCACATTATCGAATAAAAAGGCTAATTTTTCTTACATGAACAAGGCTGATATTTTTGCCGTATTTCGTCGACTCAGGATCCTCTTTTTTCTGTCGCAAATGAGGTATTATTTCCAAAAAATGTCAAGGAAAAAGAGAAACGATGCATTTAAAAAGAAGCATCCCGAAGTAAAGCTTCCTCCCGACTATCTGATCTATGAATCTTTTCACCTGGATTATGCCAAATATTATCTCGACGGGGAGGATACAGCCAAATGGCTGATCAATTTATTAAGCCAATATACCCGGCTCGAAAACGTTAGGATACTGGACTGGGGATGCGGGCCCGGGCGGATCATCAGGCACCTGCCGGCTTTGCTTGCTTCTTCCTGTGGGATTTTCGGCACCGACTATAACCCTAATTCGATCAAATGGTGCAGCGAGCATATTCCGAAGGTCCGCTTCTCCTTGAATCGGATCAACCCGCCGCTAAATTTTGAAGAGGACCATTTTGACGTAATCTACGGCATATCTATTTTCACCCATCTTTCAGAACGTTCTCACGCGGACTGGGCCCGGGAATTGAGGAGAGTAGCTAAAAAGGGAGCCCTTTTGATGTTTACAACTCATGGCGAATCCTTTAAGCATTTGCTTTCTACAAAAGAGCTGAAAAAATTTAACGAGGGGCAGTTGATCATCAGAGACCAGGTTAAAGAGGGGCACAAAATATTCGGTGCCTTTCATCCGCCGTCTTTCATGCGGTCCTTTTTTGAGAAATATTTCACCGTTGTCGATCATGTTCCTGGAAAAGAAGATAGGGAGCAAGACATCTGGATACTGAATAAAGACCCTTTGTCCTGAGTTTACCTGGCCTTGAGGTATTTTCCCAGGTGGACTTTCTGGTAGCTATTTTTTCGATCTTCGAAAAACTTCTTTAAAGTGAATATGGAAGAAGTAAAGGCCATTTCCTGCCAGGGGATCTCTGTTTCGTCAAAAAGCTTTACATCGAGCGACTCCTCCCCTATGGCATACTGGCCGTTTTCCAACTGACCGACAAAATGGATATACACCTGGTTGATGTGCGGTAAGCTGTAAATGGACTTGAGTTTTAGATCAGAAACGGTTGCCAGCGCTTCTTCATAGACCTCCCGAACAGCGCCTTCTTCCACGCTTTCTCCATTTTCCAGGTAACCGCTGGGGATATTCCAGTAACCGTAACGCGGTTCGATGGATCTTTTGCAAAGCAAGACCTTATCCTCCCAAACCGGCAGGCAGCCGGATACAATTTTGGGATTGGAATAATGGATCGTCTCACAATTCGTGCAAATGTGACGAGAACGATTATCGCCTTCCGGCACTTTAAAAGTCAGGTTAGCAGAACCACAATGGCTACAGAAATTCATACGCTTATGTTTGTTCTCGTTCCAGTTGTCGCTCGTAGCGAACCCGGTGAAGGATGGCGTCGCCAAAAATACAAAGTCCCGAATTGAAGACTACGAGCGAAAGAGTGCCGTAGGATACCCAATGCCAAAGGGGGACGCCATCGTATTTATCCATGGCGGCCTCAGCGATCAGGCAGGCGCCGAAACCTACCAGCACCAGTCCCAGCGGGGCCTGTATCATCCATCTTTTGTAATGTTTATTTTTCATTTTCCTTGATTAGCTTTCTGGCTTTTTCCAGGTCATTGATCGTGTCAATACCAATGGTTTCCTGTTCAGTTTTGTTCACGATTATTGAAAATCCGTTCTCCAGCCAGCGCAGTTGTTCCAGAGATTCGCTTTTTTCAAGAAAAGAAACAGGCAAGGCGGCCACTTGTTGCAGGACATCCAATCGAAAGGCATACAAACCGATGTGTTTGAAAAAAAGGCCATTCTCTATCCATACCGATTCAGGAATATTTCTTAGATGAGGAATGGGGCTACGGCTGAAATAGAGCGCATGGTTATTTTTATCCAGAACGACTTTTACAATATTGGGATTGAATAAATCCTCTTGTTCCCTGATCACTCTGACCAGGGTAGCAATATCTAGCTGCCCGGAGTCGAGCAGCGGCTGGATGACCAGATCGATCTGTTCGGGCTGGATGAACGGTTCATCGCCCTGGATATTAACCACCAGGTCGTAACTGGTCAGCTCAGCAGCGATCTCAGCGCAGCGGTCCGTACCACTCTGGTGCGATTCCGCGGTCATTTGCACGGCTCCTCCAAAAAGTAAGACATGCTGAAAAATGCGCTCATCATCGGTGGCGACGATCACATCGTCAAGTAAGCGGGCCTTTCGGGCTTGCTCGTATACCCTTTGGATAATACTTTTTCCACCAATTTCAAAAAGGGGCTTGCCAGGAAGCCGGGTAGAACCATATCTTGCAGGTATGATACCTAAGGTTTTCATATTTTTGTTGTATCGATTACTGAACTGATAAAAACCAATCTATCTATGAGATTAAACTTCATCATGCTAGGCCTGCTGCTTAGCATCCCCGGTTATGTAAAAGCTACTGGTGACAGCACCAGGTATTTGACGCCCCAGGATACCGTCTTTTTGTATGCCTCAGCTTCAGGGGAAAAGATGTTCGTGCATACCCTTGAAAAGAAACAAACGCTTTTTAGCCTGGCCAAATTTTATGGTTTATCGGTAGAGGAACTTTACTTCTACAATCCTGGGCTGGAGGCGCAAAGCCTAAAAGTAGGTCAAAAGATCCACATTCCTATCCCAAACAGAGCCATTGTCAGATACCGTATTAATAACTTTATGGAATCGAACTATGTTCAGGTATATCATGTAGTACAAAAAGGAGAAACCATGTTCCGCATCAGCAGATATTATTACGAAATGCCCAAAGAGATCATCATGCAGCGGAATGGAATGCTAAACACCGACCTAAAAGTCGGCCAGGCATTGCAGGTCGGCTGGATAAGCCTCGACGGAGTCCCGGAAGATTTCAGAAGCGGCGGAGGCAGCCCGATCAGCAGGAGAAATAATGCACTGCAAAAAGTATTCGCCAGAAATACCGCTGAAAAACCCCTTATCAGCGATAGCGGCGCTGCTTTTTGGAAAAAAAGCAGCGGAGAAAGCTCCGACTTCTATGCCCTGCACCGGCATGCTCCCGTCAATTCCATTATCGAAATAACCAACCCTATGAAAAACAGAGTGATATACGCCAAGGTGGCTGGCCGCATACCCGATACCGCTTATACGGATGATGTAAAAGTGATCGTCTCTTCAGTGGTCGCCAACCTCCTGGGAGCTAAAGATCAACGTTTTTTTGTTAAAATAAGATACCAAAAATGAAGCTTGCGTAGTGTCAAACAGGAAATATCCTTAAATTTTTAAGGCTAACTTAATCGTTTGATTTTCCTACTTTTATTAAATGGTTGGAGTTGTGTGAAAATTAGCGATGACTCCTCTTTGACACCATCCAGGCTTCCTAATGATTAAATCACCATCTATGTATTACAACAACATTCTGGAAACCATTGGAAACACTCCCCTCGTCAAACTCAACCGGGTAGTGGAGGACATTCCAGCCCTGGTTTTGATGAAAGTCGAAACCTTCAATCCCGGTCATTCCATCAAAGACCGGATGGCCCTGAAAATGCTGCTGGATGCCGAAGCCGACGGCCGGCTGAAACCCGGCGGTACTATTATCGAATGCACCTCCGGCAATACCGGTATGGGGCTGGCCATCGCCGGAGCAGTGCGGGGCTACAAATGTATTTTCACAACCAGCGACAAGCAGTCCAAGGAAAAGATAGACTTGCTGAAAGCCGTTGGCGCCGAGGTCATCGTATGTCCTACCAACGTGGCTCCGGATGATCCCAAGTCTTATTATTCAGTCGCTCGCCGCCTGAGTACGGAAATCCCCAATTCCTTTTGGTTCAATCAATACGACAACCTCTCCAACCGACAGGCGCACTACGAATCCACCGGCCCGGAGATCTGGCAACAAACGGAAGGAAAAGTCACTCACCTGGTCGTTGGCGTGGGTACCGGAGGCACCATTTCCGGCACCGGCAAATACCTGAAAGAACAAAATCCAGGCATTAAAGTCTGGGGAATCGATACCTACGGCTCCGTTTTCAAAAAATACCACGAAACAGGGATCTTCGATGAAAAAGAGATCTATCCCTACATTACCGAAGGCATAGGCGAAGACATCCTGCCCAAAAACGTCGACTTTGACATCATCGACTTGTTTGAAAAAGTTACGGATAAAGACGGCGCTCTGATGGCGCGTCGGCTGGCCCGGGAAGAAGGTATCCTGCTGGGATATTCCGCAGGCTCGGCCCTGGCCGGCTTGCAACAGCTAAAGGATAAGCTCACAAAGGACGACGTAGTAGTCGTGGTCATCCATGATCACGGCAGTCGCTATGTGGGGAAAATCTACAATGACGACTGGATGAGAGAAAGAGGGTTCCTGGAAGAAGAGCTGACCGTCAAGGATGTGTTGCGCAAAAAAGGAAAGCAGGATTTTATTGCCATCCATCGCCACCAAAAGGTCGAGGAAGCACTAGATATGATGAGAAAACACGATATCTCTCAAATGCCGGTCCTTCATGAGGAGGAAATAGTGGGTTCAGTTACCGAGAACAATTTGCTGAATTACCTGCTTGACAATCCCAGCGAGAACGGACAGGCCACCGTAGATAAGATCATGGGTGAACATTTTCCATTGGTCAGCGAAGACATCAGATTAAGTCAGCTTCGCATGTATATTGATAAAAAGGTGAATGCCATCCTGGTTAAAGATAAAGCCGGGAAGATGCATATTTTGACGCAGTACGATATTCTGCAGGCGATGTAAAGGTTATAAAAGTAAAAGAAATCGGCCTTGCCGATTTCTTTTACTTTTATTCTAATTCCCGCTCATACCCGGCAAACCGGCCGGCATACTTGAAATTTTGTTCCAATAAAATTCCGGTGCTTTTCGCTGACGAGGATACACCTCGTCCAGAGTATCACCATCGTACAATCGGCCATTTTTCATGACCTGATGGACGGTATTGGTATTCCGGATATTCTCCAGCGGATTTTCATTTAGGATAACCAAATCCGCGATCTTGCCTTCTTCAATGGAGCCCAGATCCTTACCCAGACCAATCGCCTCGGCTCCAAGAATGGTAGCCGTTTTCAAAGCATCCAGATTGGAAATGCCCCCGGCCGCCATAGCCCACAGTTCCCAGTGATAGCCCAGTCCCTGCAACTGGCCGTGAGACCCTACCCCGGAAATACCTCCGGCTTCCACCAGGTCTTTAACGAATTCGGCATGCTTCTGGAAGACATGCTCTTCTTCCATGAACCAACCCGGACGACGGCGTGACTTTTCATCCAGTTCTTCTTTAGGTGTAAAATGATTCAGCTTCTTATCTCCCTGTACGTCTTCTGTTGCAAAGAAATAATTCTCCGCCCACGGACCACCATAAGCCACCAGTAAAGTAGGCGTATAAGCCATCCTGGTTTTGGCCGTCAGAGTGATCACATCTTTATAGATCGGATGCACAGGATAAGCATGTTCGTGACCGGGATAACCGTCCAGCATTTGCGTCATATTCAGTTTAAAATCCAATCCGCCTTCTGTAGTAGGCATCAGCCCCTGCTCTTTAGCCGCCTTGATGATCCATTGGCGGTGCTGACGGTTCCCGGTCAGGTACATCTTGATGGTCTTGGTATCGTAATATTCGGAATATTGCCTGAGTACGTCCCGGGCATGATCCATGCTCTTGATGTTATAAGCCCAGTAGCCCACCCCAGGACCGGTGGAATAAATCCGGGGACCGAATATCTGTCCGGCCTCGACCATGTCTTCGTAGGTCAGCACATCGGTGGTGGAAGTCTGCGGATCCCGGGTGGTGGTCACTCCATACGCCAGATTAGCCGCGTACAGCCAAACCTGATTTTTGTGGATGTTCCAGTTGGGCCACATATGCGCATGGGTGTCCACAAAGCCGGGAATGATGGTTTTCCCACGCATGTCAATGACCCTGACACCTTTGGGTACGTTCAAACTGCCGCTTCTACCAACGGCCTTGATCCGGTTGTTGACGACATAAACATCTCCTCTCTCTATGACCTCATCGCTATTCATGGTTATGATGCGAGCACCCTTTAACAAAACACTCCCTTCAGGAATGTCTCTTTTTACCTCCACTTTCACCCGAATCTCCTCCGGCTGATAGCCTTCTTCTTTTTCCTCATTTTCCTCATTCTCCTTTTCTTTCTCTTTTTTAGCCTTCATCTCTTCCTCCACTCTTTCGGCCTCTTCCAAATCATAAGCAAAATGAGCATTCCCCAAAGACCAGTAAACGGAATTACCATCTTCGGACCACTGGGGGAATTCACCGCCCAGTTTGGTCAGCTTCCAGCTGGGGAACTGTGCCGACTCAACACTGGCTACAGAAATGACAGGGGTTTCGCCACCCACCATAGGCACCGTCACTACATAGATTTCATTATTGATCTTTGCCAATGCACGATCTCCCTCAGGCGCCATATGAATGACCTCAGCATTAGAAGGCCGGCGCTCCGGCTCTGTTTCTGATTCCACCATCATACAGCTTTCATAAAACAAAGCCGGGTAAGTTGTAATGCCGGTCACCTTCAAATGTGTTTTTTCATCAGTGCCGTCCCAGCGGATGGATAGTAAACCCTTCGAGCCATCGTACAAATATATGCGATCATACTTATTCACAAAATGAGGAGAATGACGGCCGCTGGCCTCCGCGATCCGGTTGATATCGCCGCCTCCGGCATCCACCCACCCCAGAAAATCAGTCGCACCGAAAGCACGAGGACCAATGGCCGTCTGATAAGAAGCGGCAGCGCCATACACAAAAACGATGCGATCTGACTTTTCATCCCAGGCCAGATCAGAAAAAATACCAGGGGTAGCGACCACCTTGGTCGGGGCGCCTCCGGTAGCACTCACTTTGTAGAGGAACCCTTCCTCTCCTTCCCAGGTACAGAAGACGATGCTTTTGCTGTCGGGCGACCAAACCGGCATGGCCTCAGTAAATTCATTGTCGGTTACTCGTCTGGGTGCTCCATTTGGATAGTCCATTACGTAAAGACGGTTCAGGGCCGTAAAAGCCAGCTTTTTTCCGTCAGGAGAAACTTTTGCATCTCTGATCTGAGTAACGATCATATTTTCCTCGTCGGAAATGGGAAAATCGAAGCGGACTTCCGGGCCCAGTTCGATCTCTTCGTCTACTTCGAAAGGAATGATTTGTACATCCCCTCCATCCATAGGTATTTTGTTGATTTTTCCACCGTAAAAAGCAATCAGGAATTGGTTGTCTGGTGTAAAGCTCATGGCCGGGTAGACACCCAAACGGGCCCGGGACTCCTGCTCATCGCGCTGAACGGGATAAGCCAGCCAGGCTTCTTCGCCGGTTTCCAGATTACGTTTGATCAGGCCTGTTTGATCGTTATAGCGGCTGCCATAAACCAGCCATTTCCCATTTGGAGAAATAGTGGGGGAAAAAGCAGAGCCGTAACGGCTGGTTTTGACATCCACCTCACCAGTTTCCCGATTATAGGTAGCCAGCTGGTACTGAGGAAGCTGAGCATTATACTGCCAGTCGCTGGTACGTCGGGAAAACCAGATGTGTTTGCCGTCCGGAGAAAAAACCGGTTCGATGGTTTTGATGTTGTCCGGTTTTTTAATCAACTGTATGCCCTTGCCGCCGTCTTTATGGTACATGAACAATTTCAGATTGCGCACTCCTTTGGCGGCTACCAGGTAATCCCCATCCGGGCTCCACTCGGCGGATTGATAGTTATCGGTTTTGTCCCTGGTCAGTTGAGTCTTTTCTTTGGAGTCCAGGTCGATCAGCCAGATGTTTTCGGCCCCGTCTCCGTCAGAAGTAAAGGCGATGGTTTGGCCATCCGGGCTGAATTTAGGGTGGGTGTCATAAGCCAGGCCGGAAGTCAGTCTTTCGGCTTTACCACCGGATGAAGACATGAGGTAAAGGTCGCCCATCAGGTCGAAGGCGATGGTTTGGCCATCCGGGCTGACGTCAACAGAGATCCAGGTGCCCTCATCGGTTTTTAGCGGAATGGTGCGGGCTACTTCCAGCAGAAGGCCTTCTTTTTTCTTTTCTGTTTTGGTGGTGTCTTGTTTTTCCTGATCCTTTTCCTGTGCTGTTGCGTAGATAGAAAAGAGGAAAAAGGAAAAAAGCAGGAAAGCGTTAAGAGATGGTGTCGTTTAATCATACTGGTGAAGATTTAAATTTTAAGTCTGTCCAATTTTTTAAAAATAAAAATAACAAAATAATTTTCCCGGAAAATGAAAAGTATCCTAATCCGGGAAAGCTTTAAAATAATTGTTGATGCTATTTGAATTCGGACGATACAGTAGTTTATTGTTACCCGCCTTTATACAAGGCCTGTTGTTTTTTGTACTGCTATTAATCCGGGGTATCAGGCAAAGCAAGCTGCACGATCAACTCCTGGCGTGGCTGATCCTGGTTTACACCTTGAGGGTAAGCTATTGGATGCTGGGATTTGCCGGATGGTATGATGCACATAATACATACTCCACCTTTATGTTTTATTTTCCGTTCGACCATTGGTTTTTTATAGGACCACTCGTTTATTTTTATTTCAGGAGCCTGACCGACAGCCGGTTCAGGTTTAGCCGATCAGACTTTTGGCATTTTTTACCGGGGATAATAATGCTCGTCTATGTTTTTATATTGTTTTTTATCGATGTCATCATCAAACACTGGTGGCTGGGGCAACTCTTTCCACTTCATTACGGTACCAAAGGTAAACTAGGACAAGGTATTCCGGTGGTAAATGACGTTTTGGTCTATACGGCTCAACTTTACATTTTTTATTATTTCCTGCTCACTGTACAACAGTACCGGGCTTATCGTCAATATCTCCTCCAAAATTTTTCCAAAACCGATCAAATTTCTTTCAACTGGCTAAAATACTTTCTATACGCCGTCATCATAGGTCAGATCATCTGGGCAGCTTTTGCAATCGCCAACCTGCTCACGCCTGAACCTTTATCCTATATCGACAAATGGTATTCCTTCTTTCTGTGGGGAGTCATTATTTACTATTTAAGCATTAATGGCTTCAACATAGACCAATCAGCCTTCTATAAATTGCGATTCATTCCCGGGAAAAAAGCCATAAAAGCCGATGAAGACGTCTCCCCGGACAATCAAATTAAAAATGACCTGTTGAACTTTCTCGAAAAACAGCAGCCTTATCTCAATCCGGAGCTCAGCTTACCCGAACTGGCCCGGCAAATGGGCTACTCCGCCAGTCATCTTTCCGCCCTGATCAATAAAGAAACCGGAAAAAACTTCAATGAATTGATCAACAGCTACCGGATACAAACGGTTAAAGAGCGTCTGGTGGATCCAGCCTACAGCCATTTATCTATCCTGGGCATTGCCTTTGAGAGCGGCTTCAACAGCAAGGCCACCTTTAACCGGGCGTTTAAGCAATTTACCCGGCAGACGCCGTCGGAATTTTTGAAATCCAAAAAGAAAGAAGTAAGTTAGATGGGTTTTAATCATTACGCTAATCATAAAAATGGTATGAAAAAAACATTATGCTTAATTACACTATTGGCCGCCCTTTTGCCGATCACTCTATTTTCTCAAAACGGCATGGCCGAACAGGTAGCAGAACAAGCCGAAAAGGTCAATCCCAAGGTCATTGAATGGCGACATCACATTCATCAGAATCCGGAACTGAGCAACCGGGAATTCAAAACAGGAGAATACATTGCGAAGCATTTGAGAGCACTTGGACTGGAAGTGAAAACCGGCGTTGCCAAAACCGGGGTTGTAGGCATATTAAAAACCGGAAAGCCTGGGCCCGTTGTAGGCCTTCGAGCAGACATGGACGCCCTGCCGGTCACCGAACGGGTAGATGTGCCCTTTAAATCCGAAGTTCGCACCACCTACCTCGGCAATGAGGTTGGCGTCATGCACGCCTGCGGGCATGACACGCACGTTGCCATGCTAATGGGCGCCGCCGAGATCCTTACCGGCATGAAGGACCAACTCAAAGGAACCGTCATTTTCGTTTTTCAACCTGCCGAGGAAGGGGCGCCTCCGGGTGAAGAAGGTGGCGCCGAGCTAATGGTCAAGGAAGGCCTCATCGAAGAAATGGGGATCGACGCCATGTTCGGCATTCACATCAATTCACAGACGGAAGTCGGACAGGTCAAATACAAGCCTGGCGGCGCCATGGCGGCGGCCAACCGGTATGTGATCAAGGTAAAAGGGAAGCAGACCCATGGGTCGCAGCCCTGGGGTGGTATTGACCCTATTACCGTTTCCGCCCAGATCATTCAAGGCCTGCAACACATCGTCAGCCGACAGACGGAACTTACCAAAGAGGCGGCAGTCATCAGCGTAGGCAGGATACAAGGAGGCGTACGAAACAACATCATTCCGGAAGAAGTGGAAATGATCGGCACAATCCGCACCCTGGATGAAGAAATGAAAAAAGACATCTTTGAGCGCATTGAGCGCACGGCCGTAAATATAGCCGAAGCATCCGGCGCTACTGCCGAGGTGGATATACAAAAAGGCGTGCCGGTCACTTACAATGATCCTGAACTCACCCAGCAAATGCTGCCCAGTCTATTTAAAGCAGCAGGAGAAGAAAATGTAAAACTGGTTCCTGCCAGTACGGGAGCGGAAGATTTCTCCTATTTTGCCTTGAAAGTCCCCAGCTTCTTTGTTTTCGTTGGTGGCATGCCCAAGGGGATGTCAGCAACAGAAGCCGCACCACACCATACGCCGGACTTTTATATTGACGACTCAGGCATGATCACGGGAGTGAAGGTGTACAGCAATTTAGCGATTGATTATTTGATGAAATAAGACAGTAGGGTGGATAGTGGTCATGGGGTTGGTAATTTTTGACAAAATACGGAAAATGTAATTTTTCTCAGCAGGGCGCGCAGTTCATCTGAATACGATTTTTCGCTAATTTTTAACCTTCAAGACATAAATAATTAACCCAAATCAATATTCCAGCAGGATTTCGCCAGGTATTATTAAATCAAGGTTAATAAATGGCATCAATTGCTTAACCCCGTTAAAGCTGTATTATTTTTTTTACATAAAATTAACAAGCAATTAACTTAAACACACGCACAAGATTTACTTATATTTAATTTTATCCATTATTTTTTTCAAATAATTTACTTTTTTTTACTTAGAATAAAAATAATGGTCGAGTTAACATTTTTTTCATAAAAGGATAATCTCATTTTTTTCCATAGTTCGGGGCGAATAATTTTCTTCATTGGATCAAAAACCAAAATTATCTATGAAGAAGATTTATCTATTTTCCATTTTCACGCTCATGGTCGCCTTTATCCTGGCGAATACCCGAAGCATTATGGGTATATCCATTAACGAGTCACTCGCAAGGGTAATACAAGAAGAACCGGCAGAAAAGCAACAAAAAGAAACTGCTGAACTGAACGAAACACTGCAAGCCCCCATTACTCTTCGCATTCTGCATAACAATGACGGAGAGTCAAAATTAGAGCCCAATGGGCCGATCGGCGGCGCCGCCGAATTCAAAACAACTGTTGACAGCCTCAAAGCCGCCGGATTGCCCAGCATCATGCTCTCTTCCGGCGACAACTTCCTGGCTGGCATTACCTTCAACGCAAGTCTGAACAGAGTTCCAGGGCTGCCTTACTACGATGCAGAAGTACTGGACGCCATCGGCTATGACGCCATTGCCATCGGCAACCACGACTTCGACTTCGGTCCGGACGTACTGGAAAAAATGATCACCGATCAAGCTTCCGGAACGCCATACCTGAGCGCCAACCTCGACTTCTCCGCTGAGCCGGGCCTGCAAGCCCTTGTCGACGCCGGCAGAATCGCTCCAAGAACCATCATTGACGTTAACGGTGAGCAGATCGGTGTGATCGGACTTATCTACGAAGACGTAGCCACCATTACCAGTCTGAGAAACGTAACAGTAAATCCTGACCTCGTAGGTATTGCTCAGGCACAGATCGCCGCCCTTGAAGCAGAAGGCATTAACAAGATCATCCTCATCACTCACCTGCAGTCGATCAATAACGAATTGGATCTCATCGGACAGCTCAACGGCGTGGACGTCGTTATTGCCGGCGGTGGCGATGAACTTCTGACAAATGATCCGGACAATGCCATTGACGGTTTGGATGTATTCGCCGAATATCCTCTTAAGACAACCGATGCCTCAGGAGACACCGTTTATGTGGTCACCACTCCCGGTGAATACCGATTTGTCGGTAATCTTGTCGTTGACTTTGACAGCGAAGGAAACGTCACTAACATTGCTGACGAAAGCGATGTGGTGTTGATCAAAGGCTTTGCTCCGGATGCTGACCTGACTGCTAATGTCGTCGATTCCGTCAGAGCCTATGCTGAAAACCTGGATATGAACATCATCGCTACTACTGAAGTAGCGCTTGACGGCACTCGTCCCGGCGTAAGGACCAGAGAGACCAACCAGGGCAACCTGATCGCCGACGCCTTCCTTTGGTTAGGAAACGAGCAGGCGGCTGCTCAGGGCCTCGATCCAAACATCCCGATCATCGCCATGCAAAACGGCGGAGGCATCCGCAACAATGAGATCATCCCTGCAGGTAGTGATATCTCTGAAAGGAAGACCTTTGACATGTTGCCTTTTGACAACAGCGTAGTAGTATTGGATCCCATCTCTCCGGATTCCCTGAAGGCGGCTATGGAAAACTCCGTTTCCCAGGTGGAAAATGTTTCCGGCCGCTTTATGCAGATCGCCGGGTTCAGCATTGTCTATGATCCAAGTGCTGTTTCTGATGCTAACAGAATCAAATCGATTACTCTGGACGACGGCACGCCTATTGTAGAGAACGGCGAAGTAGTAGCCGGCGCTCCTGACGTATACATTGTCACCAACAGCTTCACGGCTTCAGGTGGAGACGATTATCCCGAATTTGCCGCACTGGGGACAACCCAGCTTGGGTTTTCTTACCAGCGTGCACTATTTGAATTCCTCGTCAACGGTCCGATTAACGGAACCATCACTGCTGCTGATTATCCGGAAGCCGGCGAAGGCAGAATCACTACTGCCTTGTCTCTTCGTATCCTCCACAACAACGACGGTGAATCCAAACTGGAACCTGAGGACATCGGAGGAATGCTGATCGGCGGCGCCGCCGAATTCAAAACAGCTGTTGACAGCCTCAAAGCCGCCGGATTGCCCAGCATCATGCTCTCTTCCGGCGACAACTTCCTGGCTGGCATTACCTTCAACGCAAGTCTGAACAGAGTTCCAGGGCTGCCTTACTACGATGCAGAAGTACTGGACGCCATCGGCTATGACGCCATTGCCATCGGCAACCACGACTTCGACTTCGGTCCGGACGTACTGGAAAAAATGATCACCGATCAAGCTTCCGGAACGCCATACCTGAGCGCCAACCTCGACTTCTCCGCTGAGCCGGGCCTGCAAGCCCTTGTCGACGCCGGCAGAATCGCTCCAAGAACCATCATTGACGTTAACGGTGAGCAGATCGGTGTGATCGGACTTATCTACGAAGACGTAGCCACCATTACCAGTCTGAGAAACGTAACAGTAAATCCTGACCTCGTAGGTATTGCTCAGGCACAGATCGCCGCCCTTGAAGCAGAAGGCATTAACAAGATCATCCTCATCACTCACCTGCAGTCGATCAATAACGAATTGGATCTCATCGGACAGCTCAACGGCGTGGACGTCGTTATTGCCGGCGGTGGCGATGAACTTCTGACAAATGATCCGGACAATGCCATTGACGGTTTGGATGTATTCGCCGAATATCCTCTTAAGACAACCGATGCCTCAGGAGACACCGTTTATGTGGTCACCACTCCCGGTGAATACCGATTTGTCGGTAATCTTGTCGTTGACTTTGACAGCGAAGGAAACGTCACTAACATTGCTGACGAAAGCGATGTGGTGTTGATCAAAGGCTTTGCTCCGGATGCTGACCTGACTGCTAATGTCGTCGATTCCGTCAGAGCCTATGCTGAAAACCTGGATATGAACATCATCGCTACTACTGAAGTAGCGCTTGACGGCACTCGTCCCGGCGTAAGGACCAGAGAGACCAACCAGGGCAACCTGATCGCCGACGCCTTCCTTTGGTTAGGAAACGAGCAGGCGGCTGCTCAGGGCCTCGATCCAAACATCCCGATCATCGCCATGCAAAACGGCGGAGGCATCCGCAACAATGAGATCATCCCTGCAGGTAGTGATATCTCTGAAAGGAAGACCTTTGACATGTTGCCTTTTGACAACAGCGTAGTAGTATTGGATCCCATCTCTCCGGATTCCCTGAAGGCGGCTATGGAAAACTCCGTTTCCCAGGTGGAAAATGTTTCCGGCCGCTTTATGCAGATCGCCGGGTTCAGCATTGTCTATGATCCAAGTGCTGTTTCTGATGCTAACAGAATCAAATCGATTACTCTGGACGACGGCACGCCTATTGTAGAGAACGGCGAAGTAGTAGCCGGCGCTCCTGACGTATACATTGTCACCAACAGCTTCACGGCTTCAGGTGGAGACGATTATCCCGAATTTGCCGCACTGGGGACAACCCAGCTTGGGTTTTCTTACCAGCGTGCACTATTTGAATTCCTCGTCAACGGTCCGATTAACGGAACCATCACTGCTGCTGATTATCCGGAAGCCGGCGAAGGCAGAATCACTACTATGATGACGCCTTATGTACCGAAAATGGTCCCTGAAAGCGATAAACAATTTGACCTGTTCTTCCTGGGTACATACGCTACCGGCGTCTTTGACGAGGGTGCTTCTGAAATCGTAACCTACGATCCTGCCTCAAAACGCCTGTTTTCAGTAAATGCCAATGCCAACACGGTATCCATCATCAGCATCGTCAATCCTTTCCAACCTACCCTGATTGACAGCATTGACATGTCTGCTTATGGAGACGGCGTTAATAGCGTGGCTGTTTACGATGGTCTGGTGGCCGTTGCTTCTGAAGCAGAAGCAGCGGACGCAAACGGTAAGGTAGTATTCTTCGACACCCTTGGGAACTACATAAATGATGTTGAAGTAGGTCCACTTCCTGACATGTTGATTTTCACTCCTGATGGAACTAAGATCCTTGTGGCGAATGAAGGAGAGCCAAATGACGATTACACTGTTGATCCGGAAGGTTCGGTATCGATCATTAATGTAGCGAACGGCCCTGAAAATGCGCAGGTTGTTAATATTCCTTTCACTCTGTTTAACGGCCAGGAAGCTATTTTACGCTCACAAGGCGTACGCATTTTTGGCCCTGGTGCTTCTGCAGCTCAGGACTTTGAACCTGAATACATTGCCGTAACGGAGGACGGCTTATTTGCTTTTGTTAGTTTGCAAGAGAACAATGCCGTTATTGGCATAGACATCAATTCAGCTACTATTCTGGGGATTGCGCCATTAGGGTATAAAAACCACAACCTGCCGGGTAATGGATTCGACGCCAGCAATAGGTCTTCTAACATAAACATCAGAAACTGGCCTGTTCTGGGTATGTATCAGCCAGATGCAGCTAAGTCCATCAATATCGGCGGTGTTGACTATGTAGTAACCGCCAACGAAGGAGACGCCAGAGACTACGACGGTTTCTCTGAAGAAGAGCGGGTAGGTGGACTGACCCTGGATCCGACTGCTTATCCAAACGCCGCAGAGCTTCAATTAGATACCTTGCTCGGGCGGCTGAATTCTACCTTGGCTACAGGCGACATTGATGGCGACGGAGATATTGACCAAATCTATGCATACGGAGCACGCTCCTTCTCTATCTGGAATCCATTTGCTCCTGATGTAGAAAGTGCGTTGATCTTCGACAGTGGCGATCACTTTGAGCAGAAATTAGCTGAGCTAGTTCCTGAACACTTCAATTCTAACAATGACGATAACGACTCTAGAAAGAGTCGTTCTGACGATAAAGGTCCTGAGCCCGAAGCCGTAGAACTCGTCAGGTTAGACGGCAGCATTTTTGCCCTAATCGGCCTGGAAAGAATCGGAGGTATTATGATCTATGACATTACTGATCCAACCGCTCCGGAGTTCGTTAACTATGTGAACAACAGAGACTTCACTGCAGACGCCGAATCTCCGCAAGCCGGCGACCTGGGGGTAGAAGACATCATTTTCATTCCACTCGAGCAGTCACCCGTGAATGCTCCTTTGGTCGTAACCTCCAACGAGGTGAGCGGTACGGTATCTGTATTTGCTGTAAATACTATTCCTGATGAGCCTGTATCTTCTAACGATCTGAACCTGACAGCTTACGACTTCAAGGTCGGTCCGGTTCCATTTGGAGATCACACAATTTTGACTTACAATTTGCCACAGACCAGCGATGTAAACATTGCATTGATGGATATCCAGGGCAGATCATTACAGACGATTGCAAGCGGCAGACAAACTGCTGGGGAATACACCTTTCAAATCGATGGTGAGCAGCTTCCACAGGGAGTATACTCCTTCTTCGTAACGATCGATGGCCAGGCCAACTCGATCAAGGTGGTCAAGCAATAAGAAATTTTGATTTGGACTACCATTGAAAAAAAAGTAAGTTTTTGAGCCATTCCGTAGTTTCGGAATGGCTCATTTTTTTTGACCTTTTTATAGACCTCAGAGGTCTTAAAGACCTCTGAGGTCCTTCAATTTTTTCCACAGGACAAAACCGGACATGTTTACGAGGTCTGTGATTTTTTTAACACTATATAAAAAACTCAAAGTCAAATTACTACAAGGCTAATTTTGCAAAAATGTGGAAAACTCGGAATTTCCAACCTCAGAGGTCTTAAAGACCTCTGAGGTCTAAGTAAAAAAAAACCGGACCACCTCCCTCCATCCCGCTTCAACCTAAAGGGTTAAAATTTGTTTAAGGTCGTGATGGTTGTCTTTCAACTGACAATTCACTGCTGACTCAACCAGTATTTTACCACAAAAATTAAATGCATTTATGAAAAAAATCTTAACCTTTACCTGTCTGTTGTTATTTGCTATGGCGTTCAGCACCTCTCTTAAGGCTCAGGAAGCAATCAACTGGCCCGGAGTGGATAAAAGCGTCATGGATATGTCTTACTATCCTGCAAGGATCGCTTTTCGGGGGTTCGCTAAAACCGAAGAGGAAAAAAAGGCCGAACCGGTCATTCGAGTTATTTATTCCCGCCCTTTGAAAAACGATCGTCAAATCTTTGGCGAATTAGTGAAATACGGCGAGGTTTGGCGCGCCGGGGCTAATGAATCCACTGAGATCATGTTCTACAAAGACGTGAAGATCGGCGGCGCCAAATTGAAAGCTGGTCGTTACACTATCCACCTGGTACCTAATGAAAAAGAATGGGAAGTACACTTTTCCAATGACCTGGATCGCTGGGGAAGCTATTCCTTCAACCCGGAAGAAAGCACAGTGGCTAAAATCACCGTACCCACCGAAAAAACTCAGGAAACCGTCGAGGCCTTTGCCATTATGTTCCAGGGAGTCGATGACGGCGCTCATATGCTGATGGCGTGGGACGATACCATGGTGAGAGTTCCAATTATTTTTTAACTTAAGCTGCCACTTGGCTAGACTTTAAAAAGGTTTGGTATGGACTTGAACTCTGCCAAACCTTTTTTTAAATTTATACCAATAAGCGCCAGGACAGGTTTACTTAACCTATCCAATTTCTTAATCCATAACCTGATCACTCCAACCAAATAACCAAGATTATGACAAATCAAGACCTCCAACAACTCAAATATCCCATCGGTCCTTTCCAGCCTGCAAAAACAATAGAAACCAAACATCTGGAAAAGTGGATCCACGAAATCGAGACCTTCCCCTCCCGCCTTAAAGAAATGACTCAGTTCCTCAATATGGAAAAACTGCAGTGGAAATACCGACCCGATGGCTGGACCATTCAGCAAATCATCCATCACTGCGCCGATAGCCATACAAATGCTTTTTTTCGCTTCAAACTGGCGCTGACCGAAGATAACCCTACCATCAGGCCTTACAATGAAAACGCCTGGGCTCAATTGGCTGATGTGCAAGAAGTACCCATCTCCTATTCACAAATGATCATTGAAGGCATCCACACCCGCTGGTTAGCTTTATTGAAAAAAATGTCGCCTGAGGATTTTAAAAAAACTTTTTTCCATCCCGAACATCAAAAGACTTTCACCTTGGACGTTAATCTGGGCCTTTATGCCTGGCACGGGAGCCACCACCTGGCTCATATTCAGCAGGCCAAAGTTTTTGCTGGCAAGTATTAAATGTACTAAATAAAGGAGGGGGGCCGCCTGCAGGCGGCCCCCCTCCTTTATTTGTTTTTAACATTATTTATATCTCTTTCCATGCTTGATTACCATATCCACATCCTGCAGCAAAGTAATATACCTCAACACATCACCCTTCACCGCAATAATATCCGCATATTTCCCCACCGAAACGGTACCGACCTCTTCGCTGACGCCCATTAATACCGAAGGCCAGTAAGTAGCGGCTTTAATGGCGTACATGGGATCGATACCCATTTCATTGACCCAAACATCAAGCTCATTCCAGGTAGACTGACAGTGGAATTTCAAGGGCACCCCGCTATCGGTGCCGATCAGCAATACCACGCCGGCTTCCAGCAACTGCTCGATCTTTCTTTTTAAAGTCGGCTTGCGGGAAGGGGTTAGCTGGAAATACGGCAATTCGCCGGGCTTAGCAATGGACTGTTTGATGTCTTTGATTATGTGATCCGGCAAGTCCAGATGCCAGCAATCATTGTCCAACACCTCCGGATTATCCCTGACGTAGAGATAATTGTACAAGACTTCCACGGTGGGCGTCCAAAACAAAGGTCCCTTGTTCATCTGTGCCGTCCGTTCTTCGAGCATATCCATGATGTCTTCCGGATATTCCGGCGCCGAAGACAAACCGGTATGCTCGAAACAATCCACTCCTGCTTCCAGTCCCCTTCTGATCTCTTCCGGCCGGTGAGCATGAGCTACTACTGTAAGACCATGCTGATGCGCTTCATCAACGATGGCCTCCACTTCCTCCATTTGCATCTGATCGTGATCAATGAGCTTGATGCAATCTACCCCGGCATCGGCCAGTTTCTTTACCTTTGCCCGGGCATCCGTAACCCCGTCAATGCCCCAGCGAAAAGCTTCCGTGCCGGGATAGGGTTTGTATTGTAAGAAGGGGCCTGACATATACATGGTAGGGCCGGGAAGCACTCCTTTGTTTATTCGATCTCGTATACTCAGACTTTCCTCCAGTGGCCCGCCGAGATCTCTTGCGCTGGTTACCCCGGCTAACAACAACTGATGAGCAGAAGCCGGCATAATGACTGGTCCGAAGTCTTTCAAATAGGTGGAATCCCAATGGGTGTAATCACTGTGGCCGTTGATCATCAGGTGGACGTGCATATCCCATAAGCCTGGCATGACGCTCATGCCTTCTGTGGATATGACTTCCGCACTTTCCGGGATCTCTATTTGTCCAACCTGTCCAATAGCCTGGATCTTCTCGCCCTCAATGATGATCACACTATTTTGCAGCGGCTTCCCGCCGTACCCGTCGATCAAGGTGCCGCCGACGAGTGCTTTCGTACCAGTCTGAGCATTTATGGTAAAAGGAAAAAGGAAAAAAAAGAAAAAGAAGAACTTTTTCATATCAATGCGTTGAAAGATCATCCCGTTTAAAACGATATTTGATTATTCATAATTCGAAACCAGTCTTTTCTGATACTGATCCCGGTGATAATAAATAGCAATGGCTTTTTGGAACTCCTTATGGCTCATTTTGGTTTGGTCAAAAAAGACGAATTTACGCTTATGCTCTCCATCCGATAATACAAAATGATCGTTGCTGTAGGATATCAGTTCAAAAGATAGGGCTTCCTCTAAACCGATTTCCTTCAAGTAAATGCGGTTGTTCTCAATTTTATATCGACCATACCTCACATACTGATCACTAAATATCTTGAAGCGACCATCAACCGTCAGATCAATACATTCTTTTTTATTCTGGCAGTGCCAGACACCTACTAATGACTGGGCTTGAAGAGTAGCCACGCCCATAAAGAAAAAGATCAATGCAAAAAGGGAAAATTTCATGATACCGGTCTGTTTTGTGGGTGATTCCTATGGCATTGTTACAGATCCCTTTTGCCTTTATCCTCGACGAACCATCGCTTTCCATCGACGAACGTCAATTTTTCTAAAAATAATTATATTTCTATAAAAACAAAATCGGTTCTGGCAGATAAATTTATTTTTTCGCTCCGGGCCCTTTAACGAAGCGACCTGGAAAATTTCCGGTATGCTCCCCATTTTTAAGCACCTGCACACCGTTCACCCAAACGTGGTCAACTCCTGTACTGTACTGATGCGGCTCTTCAAAAGTAGCGTGATCCTGGATCGCTCCGGGATCAAACAGCACCACATCTGCATAATAGCCCGGCTTAAGTAAGCCTCTTTTTTGAATTTTGAGTTTCTGAGCAGACAGATGCGTTAGTTTGTAGATGGCCTCTTCAAGGGGAATGACCTTTTCATCGCGCACGTATTTACCAAGGAGGCGGGCAAAATTGCCGTAAGCCCTGGGATGAGTGCTGGATTTCAGAAAACTGCCCTCCGCGGCTAAGGCGCCTGCGTCAGAACCAAAACTCATATAAGGCAATTTTATTTGTTTTTTGACATTATCTTCCGACATTAAAAAGTAGACCGTCCCTACCCTGCTGCCGTCCTGGATCACCAGATCCATAGCCGTTTCTTCAGGCGTAGTCCTGCGAATTTCCGCTACTTCGGCCAGGGTTTTTCCGGTGTATTTCTTCAGGCTATCGGTTTTAAAGCCTACCAGAAGCAGATTATCGGCCGAGCCTGCGGAATAATAAAGGTTTTCCCATTCTAAAGCATCAGTCTTCATCTCAGCCGCTACCCTGGCCCGGATGGACGGATCCTGCAATCGCCGGGACCATTCCGGATAGCCGCCCTCCTGCACCCAGGGCGGCATGGCAGCATCCAGACCGGTCGCACCAGCCACGTAATTGTACATATCGGCAGTCAACTCCATACCAGCTTCACGAGCACTGTCGATCTTGGCAATGACGAGGTCCATCTTGGGCCAGTTGCCCTGCCCGGCTGCTTTAAGATGGTAAATTTCAGCAGGAAGGCCTGCTTCCTCAGCAATCCGGATTACCTCATCTACCGCCTGAAGAATATTATTGCCCTCACTACGCATGTGAGTAATATACATGCCGTCATATTCGGCCGCCACCTTGCACAGCTCGATCAGTTCTTCCGTTTTTGCATAAAAAGCAGGAGCATAGATCAGCGACGAGCCGATGCCCAGGGCGCCTTCTTCCATGGCCTGGCGCACCAGAGCTTTCATCCGGTTCAGTTCTTCTGCAGTAGGCGGACGGTCTTCGTACCCGATCTCGTGAATCCGCAGACTAGTAGCGCCCACAAAGGAAGCGACATTCACCCCCACTCCACGGTCTTCCAGATGCGAGAGGTATTCTCCCAGCGTAGTCCAGCTGACGTCAAACTTGATGTCGCCCTGACCGGTCATCAGCGCTCTTTTCATCTGCTCATTTAACGGGCCCATGGAAGAGCCCTCTCCCATGACTTCGAGCGTAACCCCTTGCTTGACATCGCTCATCCCCCTCGGGTCAGCAATCAGGCTGACCGTAGCCCAGCTGAGCATATTGATGAATCCTGGTGAAACCGCTTTACCTTTCGCATCAACCTCCATCACACCGCTTGCTCCGCCTAGATCACCTACCGCTGCAATCGTATCGGCATTGATTCCAATGGCGCCTTGCTGAGGCGCCTCTCCTGAGCCGTCATAGATCGTCGCATTGTTGATAAGCACATCATAGACTTCTGCTTTTTCCGGGCTTTGACAGGCGCCCACCAGCAGGATCAGCCCCAAAAGGAGAACATTATTTTTTCTCATACTAATCTGTTTTTATTGCTTAATCCATTAGCTAATGACATCAAAATAAAAACTCGACAAATATTATCCTATCTTTTCATTCAATTAAGAGCTTACACAAAAATATTTAAATATAATTTGCCGCGCAGGGGGCCGCAAATTATATTTGAAATGGTTTGCTTACTTAAATAATTTCATTTGGCAATAAAACCGAATTCACGTACTTTCCTTGTGTGTTATGGGGTTTCAGACCTTCTGCCTTCTACCTTAAACAACAAATCGCATATGAATCAACGCTTCTTTTATCTTTTGTTTTTCGTCATGCTCTTCAACATGTGGAGTTGTCAGCAAGAAAAAACTTCAACTGAGGACATTGACCTTTTACTGACCAACGGTAAGATCTGGACTGGGGATGACGATCGTCCTTGGGCATCCTGGATCGCTATAAAAGACGGACGGATCGTCCGGGTAGGCCTTGAGAGCGACAAAGTTTCGGCAGCGACTGCAACCAGGGACCTGGAAGGTCAACTTGCCGTGCCGGGCTTCAATGACTCGCATGTGCATTTTGGCTCAGCAGGAGCATTATTGCTCGGTATCAATTTGCTGGATGTCAACGAGGCTGAAAAATTCCGGGAACGCATTCAAGAGACGACCGGGCGATTGCCTAAGGGCAGCTGGATCACCCGGGGCGACTGGGGCGCTTACGAGGCCTGGGGAATGGGTTCTGAAGGCGGCGACACTAAAGAAATGGCCTTCAGCCCACATCGCAATATGATCGATGACATTACTCCTGATCATCCCGTGCTCGTCACCCGCTATGATCGCACCGAAGGGTTGGCTAATGCTTTGGCGCTCAGAGAACTGGGAATGGAATCAGAAACCGGCCTGCTTACCGGAGCAGAATTATTAGAAGCCTTGAAAAAAGTACCGGAAAAGTCTTTTGAAAGAAGAGTTGCCGAATCCCGAAGGGCCCTGGCGGAATGCCGGAAATATGGAGTTACTACAGTACAGGACATGTCAGACGCCATGCAACTGCAAGTTTACCAACACCTGAGGGAAAAAGGAGAGCTCACCTGCCGGGTGACTTTCAGTCCTTCCCGCCTGATCGAGTATCTGGATATGATCGAAAAAGGCTGGGTCATCGATTGGGATGCGGAAGGTGGTCCGCTTTCAGCCGGTGACGACTGGATCGGGTTCGGCACCCTCAAAACGCACATTGACGGCATTATGGGCGCCCGTTCTGCCCGTTTTTTCCAGCCATATAGCGACAATATTCTGGAGAACGCCAACTGGCGGGGCGGCTGGAGAGAGTTTTCCAAAGACCTGGGTTCCTTTAAAGACATGATCGTCGCTGCCGACAGCGCCGGCATTCAGATGCGCATCCACGCCATCGGTGACCAGGCCAATTCTATTTTGCTGGATATTCTGGATACCATGGATTACTACAACGGCGTAAAGGATCGCCGCTTTCGCATCGTTCATGCACAGGTGATCAGCCCGGAAGACTTTACCCGGTTTAAAGGAAGGAATATAGTCGCAGAGGTACAACCTTATCACGTTACCGATGATATGCGCTGGATGGAAGAACGCATTGGCTACGAGCGGTGTAAGGGCGCCTATGCCTTTGCGACCTTACGCGATAACGACTGCATCTTGTCTTTCGGCTCCGACTGGCCGGGAACGAACGCCTCTTATTATCCGATCAATCCGCTCATGGGCTTGTATGCCGCCGTTACCAGACAAACCGTAAACGGCGAACCGGAAGAGGGCTGGTTTCCCGAGCAACGCATTACCCTGGAAGAAGCTCTTAAAGCCTACACCTGGGGATCCGCCTATGGCGCCTTCCAGGAACGCGACCGTGGAATGATCAGGGAAGGTATGCTGGCCGATGTGGCGGTTATTGATACCGACCTTTTTGAAACGGAGCCCGGAGAGTGGTTGACTGCGGAGTTTGATTTGACGGTTGTGGGAGGGAAAATAGTACATGAAAAATAAAAAGGCAGGCGGTCGACGACCGCCTGCCTTTTTATTTTTTTAGCTCGTATGATCCGCAATGATCACCCAGCTTCCTTTTATCTTTTTCCAGATCAGGGTAAAATAGCCGCTGGGCTGATCATTCTTTCGTTGTAGCGTGAATTTACCGTTGAGGAGGATGATCTTTGGACTGATCTTTCGGGCCTTGATGATCTCGAAGGTCAGTTTTCCCATGGCCTCTACATCAGGATAATTACGCTTGTAGCGTTCCAGGGTATTTTGCCAACCGTAGATTACGCCATTACTACCCGCAAACTGAAGATCAGGAGACTTCCAGTAGGTTTCCATGAACATTTCGATATCGGCATTATTCCAGGCCTTTTGTTGTTCCATCAATAAAGCTTCAACCGAGGCAATATCTTTATCCCTTTGGGCGATACATAGAAGTGGAGTAAAAAACAGAAGGAATAATATTGTTTTCATCAGAATAAGTTATGAAAGAAAATACCTGAAAAGTAAAACTACAAATAGCTGACCCAGATTTCCAAAAAATTGTTAATATTACTACTTTGACAAATAACCGAACAAAAAATTTGCTCACATGATTTCAGAAAAAATGGCTGCTGCCTTAAACGAACAGATAATGCTTGAAGGATATGCCTCTTTTTTATATTTGTCCATGTCTTCATGGTGCGATAAAGAGGGGCTGGAAGGCTGTGCAGAATTCCTTCACCGCCAGTCAGATGAAGAACGGGAACACATGCTGAAGATCTTTGGCTATCTTAGTGAAGTGGATCAGCACGCCATTACTCCCGCAATTGAACAGCCTCCACACGAATTCAGTTCCATACAAGAGCTATTCCAACAAGTCTATCAGCACGAACAAAAGGTAACCAAGTCTATCAATGAACTGGTTGCTCAGGCCACCTTGGAAAATGATTATTCTACTATCAGCTTTTTACAATGGTATATTGAAGAGCAAAGAGAAGAAGAAAACCTGATGCGCACCATTCTCGATAAGATCAGATTGATCGGTGATGGACCGCTGAGTTTGTATTATATTGACAAAGAAATTGAAGCCATTAATCAGGCGGAAATATCAGAAGAAGAGGGAGGTTAGCATAATGGGAAAGACAGATAAAAAAGTGAAGAAGAAATGCTGTAAAAAATACAAGAAAGGAAAACAGTGTAAAAATTGTCCGAAGAAAAAGATCGGCTAAAAAATACTTTGAAACGACATGCTGCCTCCAGGCCCGAACATTGAAAACCAGGTAAACAGGCAATGCTAATTTTCAATGTTCTCGCCACCTGGCCGCATGTCGTTTCATAATCTTCCAGACAACAGAAGCTCTTTTAATGAAGATAACATTCTATGGAACCCGAGGCTCTATTCCGGTTTGCGATCCATCCTTTATCCAGTTTGGCGGCAACACTTCCAGCACGCTGTTTGAATTTGACGATGGACAGATGCTGATCTGTGACGCCGGCACCGGCATCCGCGAGATCGGTAAAATGTTAATGGAGAGAAAAGCGCTGCTTCAAAAAAAGGAGATCATCATTGCCTTCACCCACTTCCATTGGGATCACATTCAGGGCTTCCCTTTTTTCCGGCCGGCCTACGACCCTGACTTTCACATCATCATCTACTCCATGGGCAAAGAACGGCAAAGTCAGGACATTCCCTCCCTGTTTCGCACCCAAATGCAATCTTCCTATTTCCCTGTTCCTCTGGAGAAAATGGGCGCTCGCTTTAGTTTTGAATACATGAAAGAAGAAGAGCTGACCTGGAAAGGAAAGCAGGTCAAAGTAGCAAAACACCGCCACCCGGGGGACGCGTACAGCTTCCGGTTTGACCTGGAAAACGGAAAATCGTTCGTTTTTTGCACCGACATTGAACATGGCCAGTCGATCAGCCCGCAAATCGTAGAATTAGCCAAAGAAGCCGATGTGCTCATCCACGACGCACAGTATACTGAAGAAGAACTTCTGGAACGCAGAGGATGGGGGCACAGCAGTTGGGAACAGGCAGTAGAAGTCGCCCAACGGGCCGGCGTCAAAGATCTTTACCTCACTCATCACGATCCGGATCATAATGATGACTTTCTCTTACATATGGAAGCTCAATGTCAAAAACGCTTCCCTCGAAGCCGGATCGCCCGCGATGGAATGGAAGTTATTTTTTAAAAAAATACGGAGCGTAAAATAAATCCCTTCAAATTTCATTTTAAAATTAGTTTTATAAGCCTTTCGAGCTCTTTGCTTGACGTGGCAGTAAAAGCCTTTTTATATTTTTGCAGCCAAACCCGGTCGGATGCTTATGAAAAAACATTGCCCTTCCCTCTTTTTATTGCTGTTCTGGTCTTTTTACAGCTTTGCCCAGCCTCTTCCCTTTGCAAGCTACTCTTTCAACGACGGCACGGCAAATGATAATTCAGGAATGGTGAACGGCGCCATCACAGGGCCGGTCAGCCCTATTGCTGATCGCTTTGGCAACCCAGGATATGCTCTTGCTTTTGGAGATGCTTCCGCCGTTTCTTTTGGGGATAATTTCGACCTTTTCTCTACCCTCGACGCACAATTCAGCTTTTCTGTCTGGATCAAAAACAAGGACCTAAATACGACCAACGTCCTTTTTCTATCCAAATACGGCAATGATAACTGCGCAGAGGATCAACGGGAGTTTTTCGTCCGCATCAATGATGACAACAAGATCGAATTTCTTTTTTACAGCAGCCTAAACACCAATGTCTTCCACGGCATCGAAGGCGATGACATCATCGCCGACAGTTGCTGGCATCACATCGTAGTCAATTACGACGGCAGCATCGACGACAATAATGGACTGGACAGAATAGAGATCTATGTGGACGGCCGGAAAAATGAAACACAATTTTCGCCCTCCCTAACCGGTCAGGCCGGCGATATTCAAAATTCAACAGCACACTTAAGCCTGGGCACGCCCTTAAATAGTAATGGCGACCTTTGCTTTTTCAATTCTTTTATTGGGGTCATCGACGATCTGGCCTTTTTTGACCAAATACTCAGCCAGGACGAAATCAATCGATTGTTTCGAAGCCCCAGTCCCACTCGCACCCAAAATACCGTCAATGCTAATTTTTCCATCTCCGGCGACTTACTCTGCCAGGGGGATTGCGTTCAGATCACAGACGAATCTTCATCTGAGCTCTGCAATACCAGCGCCCGCTGGATCTTTCCCGGTGGCGAACTGGGGCAGGGCAGCTCACAACGCCCCCAAAGCATCTGTTTTCCCAACCCCGGCATCTATCAGATCATTCACATCCTGGGTAATGACTTCCTAAAAGACACCTTCATCCAAACGGTTACCATCATTCCGAATACTTTGGATATCCTGGGCGCCGACACCCTCATTTGCGACGGAGAAAGCCTTGAACTGAATGCCCAAACGCCCAATGCAACCTACCTGTGGTCTACCGGAAGCACCGCCTCCAGCATCACCGTTTTCCGTCGGGGAACGTACTGGGTAGAATTGACCAACGACGGCTGCCCCCAACGCGACAGCATCAACGTACAAACCCTGGAAACGCCCTCTCCCAGCCTGGGTCCGGACGACGGCCTCTGCCAGGGCGAATCCATCGTGATCGACGCTACGACCGATCTGGCGGAATCCTATCGCTGGCAGGACGGCAGCACCGAGCCTTTACTCGCGGTCGTTTCCGAGGGCTTATATGTGGTGGAAGCTATTAACGACTGCGGTGTAGGGATGGATAGCATTGTGATCAGCCTAAGAGGCAGCTCCGTTTTCGTCGACCTGGGCAATGACCTCGGCATCTGTGCAGGAGATTCAGTAGTGCTGGACGCCACCAATCCGGACGCCACCACATATCTCTGGAATACAGGAAGCGAAAGCCCTGCTCTGACCGTCACCACTCCCGGCATTTACCAGGTCACGATCAGCAATGAGTGCTTTGAAGACAGCGATGAGATCCAGGTCAGCGATAAGGACTGCTGCCCTGTTTTTGTGCCGAATGTCTTCAGTCCGAATGGCGACGGCATTAACGACTCCTTTCAGCCGTTGACTAATTGCAGCCTGGTCAGCTATCGCATGAGGATATTCGACCGCTGGGGAAGCCTCCTGTTCGAATCCAACGATCCGGATCGCTCCTGGAACGGACGGTATAACAATCAGGAACTGCCGCAGGAGGCGTATACCTGGTTTTTGGAATACGATGATGGGAATGGGACCAGATTAGACGCCGGAACGGTAATGTTAATAAAATAAAAGTTGGGGCGCTTTTCAAGCGCCCCAACTTTTATTTTATGGAATTAAGTCTCCAAAAAAATGAAAAATGTGTATTTTCCCTGAAGAACCAGCATTAAATGGACGACATATTAGATCACGAATACACAGCGGGGGAATTTGAGTACTTCCGGGAGTTTCTCAACATAGAGCAGGCTAAGGACATGGCTGCCATTTTAGAACAGCACAATATCCTCTATAAACTTGAAAAACCCCAGGTGCTCATCGATGAGGCCATTGTTGGGCGAACTATTCTGCCGGAGGTGATCCTGAAAATTCTTCCAAGAGATTTTGAGCGGGTCAACGCCATTCTGGCCCATATCGTAGAATCGCAAAGTATTCCGGAAGAGCATTACCTGTTGGAATTTTCCGACCTGGAGCTTTTCGACGTTCTAAAAAAGCCGGATAATTGGACCATTGAAGACGTGACCACTGCCAAAAAGATCCTTATCAATCGTGGCTTTGAAGTTACCAACGAACACCTCCAGGAACTACAACAGCAGCGATTCAGTGAATTAAAAGAGGGAAAAAAAGCTCAGTTGCAATGGCTGTTCTTCTACGGGCTTTGTATTATCTTCGGAGTGATCTTTCTTCACCCTTTCTTTATGATCGCCGGGGTCGGCATGGGCTTTTACTATTGGCAGGACAAAAGCCGGGATATGAAAGGCCAGGCTTTTTATACCTTTGAAGAAAACACCCGGCGGATGGGACAGCTCATTTTTTACATCGGCATACTACTAACGGTCGTTTTATTCATTCTTATGTTTTACCGCGCCCATCTATGGTCAGGACTCCTTTAACATACCATCCGGATATTTTCCGAAGTCTTTACCGGCAACTTTGGCAAAATAAAGAGGAATACCATCAAAAAAAGCTGCTAACTACTCTCCATACCATGTATTGGTGGGTGGGCGGCTCGATCGTTATTGGTTTTCTGGCTTTCCTGCATTCGGCTTTTATTCCTGTGGCTGCATTGGGCGTTGTGGTTAGTCTGATCATGGGTGTGCAATATGTCCACCAGCGGTCTTTGTTTATAAAAAAAGGAAAATATTTCCTGGCCGATGTGGAGGAACAAATCGAGCGGCTGAATGCCTATAAACAGTTTTTCCTGGAATTCGACGATCAGACAGTCGCCCTTTGGATGGATCAGGAATGTTACCGTTCGCCCTGGTACGTATACGATTACATGATCCGGCATAAGGATTACCTTTACTTCAGCTCGATCGACCCCAAACGCCGGCACATGAACGTACTGATCCCCGCTAAAACGGTGTCGCCGGATGTATTTTCACAATTGAAAAATTTGGCAGAGAAGAAAATTGAAAATAAAATCGAAGGATAATGAAACGAATAACATTTTTTTTGGCCTTTACCTTTCTGGCTATCAGCTTAAGCGCACAAGAAGAAAAAGAGGAACTCAAAATGGACTTCGAAAAATACGATCCCCCCTCTACCCTGGTCGCACCGGAAAATCCTGTTAAAAGGGCAAAATTCCCCTTCATCGACGTACACAGCCACCACTGGCGAATGGCCACGCAGGACCTCGATAAACTCATCCGCGAAATGGACTCCCTCAACATGGGCATCATCGTCAACCTAAGCGGCCGCAATAGTAAAGCCCTTAAAGAAATGACCGACCACATCAAAGAAGAAGGCTGTGAGAACCGCATCGTCGTTTTTTCCAACATCAACCTCCAGAGCATCGACGAGCCCGACTGGGCGGAGGAAACCTGCAAGCAGCTGGAATACGACGTGGCCAACGGCGCCCGCGGCCTGAAGATCTTCAAAAGTCAGGGCATGACCAACACGGACAAAAACGGCAATCGCATCAGGATCAATGATCCCCGCATCGATCCGGTCTGGGCAAAATGTGGCGAACTGGGGATCCCGGTCCTGATCCACTCGGCCGATCCTAAGTCGTTCTGGGACCCTATGGATGAAAACAACGAGCGCTGGCTCGAACTCAAGACTCACCCTCGCCGTAAGCGCAGCTCCGACGATCCGGCGCCCTGGGAGACGATCATTGCCGAACAGCATGATATGTTCAAAAAACATCCTAACACCAAATTCATTGCAGCCCACTTCGGTTGGTTTCCTAATAATCTGGCTAAACTGGGCGAGCTGTTGGAACAGATGCCGAATATGTATGTGGAATGCGGCGCCATCATTGCAGAGCTAGGGCGACAGCCCCGAAACGCCAAAAAGTTCCTGACCAAATACCAGGACCGGATCTTGTTCGGCAAGGATGCCTATAATCCGGAGGAGTACTATACTTACTTCCGCGTCCTGGAAACGGCGGATGAGTATTTTCCATATTACAAGCGCTATCATGCATTTTGGCGCATGTATGGGATTGATCTGGAGGATGAGGTGTTGAAGAAGATGTATTATAAGAATGCATTGAAAGTAATTCCGGGGCTGGATGCGGGTTTGTTTCCCAATTAACCACGGACCACAGCGGACCACAGCGTTCACACTCGGACCACAGCGTTCACGCTGTTCGGAAAACAGGGTTTACCCTGTTTCCCGCCTTAATTAACCCTCCAATCCTGCCAGCTATCCTTCACCGCTTCACTCACCTGCACATCCGGCGTTTGGGGCTTGCTGATCAGGCCAGATTCCTTGCCGACCGACTGCTGGACGTAATCAAACAACTCCTCATAAGTCACCTCTCCCTTGCTTTCTTTCAGCTTTTTCAAGAGGAAATAGGTAAAAAAACCATGCTGCTTCTCGCGATACACGCTGGAAGCTTCCTCTCCGGAGCTGGAAGAAAACACCACTGTATTCCCTTTCAAGGCCTCCTCCTTTGGGCGTATCCGAATGACTTTCGTAGTCAGGAGCGGCTTATTGCGGGCGCCGCCGCTGAAACAGGCATCCAGGAAGACCGTCACCTTTTGGGACGGATGCTGAGTTAATTGATCATACACCCGCTTCAAGGGAACCGCCTGATCGATGTTGACGCCACTGACGTCCACTGGAATGAGATAAGCTTCATTGGTATTCTCCCTAGGCAGACCATGGCCGGAATAGTAGAAGATCAGCTCGGCCTGTCCGCGCTCTTGTTTTGCCAGATTCGCCAGCCAGGCCAGGCCCTGGTTGATCTGCCCGGTCGTGGCATCGGTCAGCAGGCGAACCTGCCGCTCGGGCACGCCCAAGGTATTGACTGCATATTCTTTGAAAACGGCGGCATCGTTTACGGCATAATCGACATTGACTTCCGTAGAAAGACCGCTTTGGTAAGAACTGTAATCTTCATTACCAATGATAAGAGCATAGCGATGGGGGTTCGGTTGGGCCACCTGAGGAATGCCTTTATCCACATCCGATCGCAGGGAAGCGATTTCGATGTCTCCTTTCCGTTCCTCTTTTCGGGCATCCACGACGATCTTGTTGGAGGCCATATTTTGGTTGAGCTGCAGGGTGATGGTTTTGGATTCGGCGTATTGGCCGTATTTTTCTTTCAAGTTCACCTTTACTGGAATTTCCTCCTGATCATAGCGATCATTGACAATAAGGGAGTAGACCATTTCTCTGGTTTGCCCAGCTTCCAGTTGGTCAAACTTCACACTCATATTATTAGTCAATGGAAAAACATTAGATGGTAAACTAAGACTTACATTAACTTCTTCCGCCAGGCCATATTTCGTATTTTGAATTAATACCTGTAAGTCAAAAGGAAACCGGCGCTGCAGCGTTCCTGACCTTTCGCTGGTGATGGAATAATCTACTACTCGGACCAATGGTTCAACAAAAGCATTGGTCGTTACCTCAATTTGAAACTTTTCTGAACCAAAACCATTGGGCTCTTCTACCTTGAATGTAAAAAGCACCTTTCCATCCGTAGTATTTTTTTTGGCTGAAATAGGCAGCACCACCTTCATTTGCTCTTTAACTTTTAACACCTCCAGCTTTTTCGTCTGCTCAAAGAAAAGTCCTTCCGAGCTGCCGCCGGCCTCCGTTTTCAGCACCAATCCAAAACCATCTCCAATCCCTACATTAGTCATCTCAAACTCAATTTGGCAGCGTTCATCGGCATCGATGGCGTTGTTGCCATTGCTGTCGGTGAAGCGCAGGCTGTTGGGAACCATGGTCAGGATGGGGGGCTTAATTTCTTTGGTGATGCTGAAGCTGTAAGTGGAGCTGGTAGATTCTATTGTTTTCTGGGCCTGGAGGGTCAGGCCGATCATTAGGCATAACAGGAGTAGATAGAGGTGTCTCATGATGACTTATTTTTTATTTTTTACATTAATGCTTGCAAATTGTTACCGTTTGATGCTCCTTACGGGCCTTATCTGTTGGTAGCAGTCTACGGACTTACACAACTGTTCGTGCCTGTTCGTGGCAGTCTCCGACTGCCTAACATTGTTTATAGCTTTAGTGATAATTTGACAGAAAAAGTCCTCAGTATTTCCATTTTTTACCCGGGATAAATCCCACTCTCCGAATTTTGGCAAACCAGACGGTTCAACCCACAAGCTACTAAGCCTGGTCTTGCCTGTTTATTCGTCCTTAAAAAGGAGCAGGTCGACAATTTGTTCAGAGGTAGCTATCTGGCCATACCTTTGAGCTAGGGAAGGATGACCCGGAACCCCAGGTTGTTGTTGCGGTTCTCGGGATTGTTCCTGTTGCGATTGGTCACCCGGCAGTTCCTGGCGTTGTTGTTCCAGCTGCCGCCGCGGTTGACACGGTTCGAACCCTTAATTGCCACCCTTAATCTTTGCTAAGGCTTCTTTTCTAAAGTTTACCGCTCCAGCATGCTTTGTAAAAGCCACCAGCGGGAGCATGTGAGCCTGATATTCTTCTTGAGACCAAAAACCGCTTTCCAGCCTTTTTTCATATTTATTCAGCTTAGACAAAAATCGTCTTTTGCTTCTCCCCGCCAGTCTGACCTTATCAGGAAAAATCAAATAACCTAAAAAAGGCAAACCATAGGATGACCGGTTTAAACAAAAAGGCTTTAATGATAAATCCAGCTTTTCAGAGATAAATTTCTCTATTTTTTTTCCTACTTGCAACAACTCCTTTTTATTTTCATGCCAGACGACCATATCATCCATGTATCGCACATAAGCCTTGCACCTTAGTGTGCCTTTTATATAATGATCAGCTACAGCCAGGAAATGATTAGCAAAGTACTGACTGGTCAAATTCCCGATGGGTAACCCCCGATTTTTTTCCAAGGCATAATTCTCAATTATCTGATGGAATAAAGACAGCAAATGAGGATCTTTAAACTGGCGGGCTAATTGATCCTTTAAAATATGGTGATTGATATTCTCAAAATGATGCCTGACATCCATTTTTAAAAACCACCTATTTTTTCTGGTGAAATATTTGGCTCTGTCCAAAGCTGCATATGTCCCCTTTCCTTTTCGAGTCGCATAACTGTCATAGATCTGATATTTTTCAAAATAAGGATCACAAATATTCATAATAGCATGATGCAAGACTCGCTGCTCAAACGGGGCTGCACAGATTTGCCTCTCTTTAGGATCATATATGGTGAAAAAATGATAATGTCCTACTTCTACATTTCCCGTAATAATTTTCTCTTGCAAGCGAAATAGATTTTCATTCAAGTTCCTTCGATACAGAATGACATCTTTTCTGTCATCTTTACCCCTTCTTGCTTTCCAGAACGCCAATCTTAAATTTTCTATATCGGCTATTTTTTCAAACAAAAAACCAACCCGTTTCATGATAATGACTTTAATCCATCAATAATATTTTGGGCATAGTTTTCCACCTTTTTCTCTCCTACTCCTTTCACCTTTAGCATCTTTGAAGGAGTTATTTCATCTAACTTAGCAATGTTTGCTAATTCTTCATCTGTAAAAATCACATAGGCCGGCAGACCTTCTTCACTCGCTATTTGTTTTCGGATCGACCTCAATTTTGAAAAAACTTTAAATGTCTCATCATCCAATTCCTGGCGATAATCAACTTTGCCTTTTTTACTCTTGGAAAACGCCTGATTTTTTTTGACATATTTTACACAAAAACACCAACTCGCTCCTCTTTCGTTATTGACCAGCCTATTCTCGATTTCTAATATTTTATTCCCCCGCAAAAAGCGATTCATCTCCTCTTCAAGTTCTCCTGAATCGCTAATGGGTATAGTAAAAAGTTTGATCTGCATCTTTTAAAAAATTTTGATTTTGGAAGCACTAACCGTCTGCTCTCCCGTTTCGCTCCGCTTCACGTTGATCGCAGCCTGCTAGTGCTTCCAAAATGGAGCTCAAAGGTATATGCCATAACTACCAACTGACTAGGGAAGGATGACCCGGAACCCCAGGTAGCTGTAGCGGCCCACGGGATAGCTCCAGCCGCGATCGGACACCCGGCAGTGCCTGGCGCCGTAGTTCCAGCTGCCGCCGCGGCTGACACGGGACGAACCCCTAGACGGACCAGTAGGATTTCGCTGGGCACTGCTGCTATAATCACCGTACCAATCCTGACACCATTCCCATACATTGCCGCTCATATCATAAATACCTAGTTCGTTTGATCTTTTCTGTCCTACTTTGTG